>NZ_SCFM01000060.1 GCF_004138295.1 Ectobacillus funiculus
TTTTGTGTTTTGTTCAGTTTTCAAAGAACTTGTCCGCCGCTTAAAGGCGACTTTCACACTATATCATTTCGCGCTATTCATGTCAACAATCTTTTTTAATTCATTTCAGATTGTCTTGTTCTTAGCGACGAATATTAATATAACAATTAATCCATTCAAATGCAATAGTTTTTATTATTTTTTTATTTTCGAGAACTGCATAATTCTATCATAATAGAGAAAACTCCCCGATTGGCGAGCCCTACCCTTGAGCGAAGACAGAGCCGTAGCTGCTTATACTGTATTCCTAAAACTTCCGACTACGTCGAATCCACTTCCAGCTAGAAATTTATACTTTCTTAAGTGTGAAAAAAAGCCCCTGAACATGTATTCAGCAGCTCCATTGTGTTACTAAGATTACAGAGGCGTAGTTACCCACTTTATTTCTAAAATTTCTCGCTACGTCGAATTGTCTTCCGGCTAGAAATTTATATTTTCTTAAAGTATTAAAAATCCCCTTAAAACCATTTCTTTGCTTTAAGGGGATATGTTAATTTGTTTGATCCTGTCCTAGCTCCTCAATTCGCTCGCGCAACTTCTTTACACGATAGAAAAAGAAAAATGATGCTCCTAAAAATGCAACAATTGCGCCCATCATTACGTAAAGCTGCAGCATTTGTTTTTCCCCGCTCGGAATTAACAACCCGATCATTAAAATAGTACTAAGCGCCAACAATATCTGGCCAAATCTTGTATAATCAGCAGTCTTTTCTTGCAATTGCTTCATTCTTATCACTCTCCATGGTTTACTGTATCATATCCTGATAATCTAGCAATCAAGTAAATTTCACCATCGGAGAGATAATATAGCATACATCACTGAAGCGCCTGTGTTAAATCTTCAATTAAATCCTCATGATCCTCAATACCAATGGAAATACGAATCAATGTATCCGTAATGCCAAGCTCCTCTCGCCGCTGCACTGGAATAGAAGCGTGTGTCATTTTTGCTGGAACAGAAATTAAACTTTCAACTGCTCCCAGACTTTCCGCCAGTGTAAAATACTTCAGCTTCCTCATCAGCTGCTCTAGCGTGTTCCCGCTGTCTACATCAAATGAAACAATCGCGCCGAAACCTGTTGCTTGCCGTTTCGCTGTTTCATAGTTTGGATGCGTTGGAAGCCCTGGATAATATATATTTTTTACTTTCGGATGACTTTGCAAGAACTCGACAATCGCCCGAGCATTTCTCTCATGCTCCTCCATGCGTATACCAAGCGTTTTCAATCCGCGCATGAGCAGCCAGCTGTCCTGTGCTCCTAATACACCTCCTGTTGCATTTTGGATGAAATGGATGCTCTGCGCCAGCTCCTCCGTATTTACTACAACAACACCGGCTACAACATCACTATGACCGCCAAGATACTTCGTAGCACTGTGTAGGACAATATCTGCACCTAATGAAATAGGAGATTGGAAATAAGAGGTCAGAAATGTATTATCGACAATTGTCAAGAGAT
The DNA here is from genome assembly GCF_004138295.1 of Ectobacillus funiculus. GTDB lineage: Bacteria > Bacillota > Bacilli > Bacillales > Bacillaceae_G > Ectobacillus > Ectobacillus funiculus. The sequence continues at coordinate 1,500 of NZ_SCFM01000060.1, forward strand.
CGTGCTCTTGGGCAAGCTTTGCTGCTTCGGCAATATCTGTTACTTTTAAAAGAGGATTCGTGGGGGTCTCGATATAAATCGCTTTCGTATTCGGACGAATAGCCGCCCGTATATCTTCAAGCTTTGTTGTATCTACAAATGTATGCTCCAAACCAAAGCGGTTTAATACTTTAGACATAATGCGGTACGTGCCGCCGTATACATCGTCTGTTAAAATAATATGGTCTCCGTTTGAAAACAGCATCATAACCGCAGTAATAGCTGCCATGCCCGAGCTAAAAGCAAAGCCGGCATGCCCCTCTTCTAAGACGGCCATCAGTTCTTCCAGCGCTGCTCGGGTAGGATTGCCAGTACGGGAATATTCATAGCCCTTATGACTACCGACTCCTTCCTGACGGTACGTGCTCGTTTGATAAATCGGAACGGTAACTGCACCTGTTAACGGGTCGCCAATATGAATACCGTGGATTAACTTCGTTTTTGATCTCACTCTAATCCCACCCTTTATAAATATTCTTGCTTAAATATCGCTCGCTGCTGTCAGGAAAAATGGTCACGATATTTGTTCCAGGCGGAGCTGCCTGCGCTTCCAAAAGACTTGCATGAAAGGCAGCGCCAGAAGAGCTGCCAACTAACAAACCTTCCCGCTTAGCAAGCTCCTTTACCCACCCAAATGCATCCTTATCAAGCACCGTATGAATTCCATCAAAATAAGAAGGATCCATAAAGCTTGGTAAGAATTCCATACCGATTCCTTCTGTTTCATGAGGTCCTGGCGCCCCTCCATTTAAAATAGAGCCTTCTGGTTCAACAATAACTGTTTTTATATTTGGATTTTGTTCCTTTAAGTAACGAGCTGTTCCCATAAATGTTCCACCCGTTCCAGCTCCCGCCACAAATACGTCAATATGTCCGTTCAAGTCTTCCCAAAGCTCGGGTCCAAGCGTTTTATAGTAGGTATATGGATTTGTTTCATTAGCAAATTGCTGCGGGCAATAGGCATTCGGAATGTCTTGCAGCAGCTCCTTTGCCTTTGCAATTGCACCCTTCATCCCCTGCTCTGTTGGCGTGTTAATCACAGTAGCGCCGAGCGCCCTCATCAGCTCCTGCTTCTCCACGCTGAATTTTTGCGGTACACAAAGAATGATACGTAAATCGTGCTGTAAAGCAGCAAGGGCCAAACCTATCCCCGTATTCCCCGCCGTTGGCTCAATAATAGTTCCGCCGGAGCGGACAAAGCCTTTTTGCAAAGCAGTCTCTACCAGTTCCTTTCCAAGCCGGTCTTTAATGCTCCCGCCAGGATTGAAAAATTCAAGCTTTGCAAACAAGCGAACACCTTCTGGAAGTACAAAATGTTGAATTTCCAGAAGCGGAGTGTGGCCGATCAGGTTATAAATTCCGCTATAAACCTTCATAATGAACCCCTCCCTCACCCGTGATTTTCTCAGGATGCTATGCATTTTGTCCCTTCAAACAAAAAGACAACTGCTTCTCCTTATATTTCGGTGGCAGTTGTCTCTTTATAAATTACTCCAGCTCTTGCAGCATATTTATGATAAAGTTTGTTGAATGAAGGGCCGCTTGATCTAAAAATTGATCAAACGAAATATTAGATTCTTTCCCTGCGATATCAGAAAGCGCACGAATGATGACAAATGGCACACTGTATTGATAACACACCTGCGCTACAGCTGCCGCCTCCATTTCTACCGCATATAAATCATTGAACTTGCTGCGAACGAAATCGACACGCTGCGGATCGTTCATAAAAGAATCTCCTGTTGCGATTGTGCCTTTCACAACTTGAACACCATCGTTGGACCTCATGCATCGCTCAGCTAACGCTACAAGTGCATCATCAGCCTGAAACGCAGCTGGCATGCCTGGCACTTGACCATATTCATAGTTAAATACTGTAACATCGACATCATGATGACGAACTTCGGTGGAAATTACGACATCCCCTACATTTAATGTATGATGAAAACCTCCAGCCGAGCCTGTATTAATTACTTTTTCTGGTCTGTAGCGTTCCAATAGAATGGTCGTTGACATAGCTGCGTTTACTTTCCCGATCCCGGATTTTAATAGGATAACCTCATGACCTGACAATGCTCCTATTGTAAATTCACAGCCAGCGACCGTTTCTGTTCTTTTCTGTTCAAGCTTTTCGCGCAAAATGCGCACTTCTTCTTCCATTGCACCGATTACAGCAATTTTCAAGTGTATCCCTCTTTCTTAGTTCTTCACGGCCTCCATCACCCAAACATAATGATTGTAACGAGTGAACGTAACAGAAAAGCCGTTATTTTCAAACAGTGTCCTCATGATCGGAAGAAGCGTGTAGTATTCGGTCTGCAAATCATGTACTAATTGATGATGGCCACGCTCAATTGCGGCTTGTACAGTTCCGTTATACGCCTCTTGATCTAGAAAGATTGTATCAGCGAATACTATTTTATCACCTTTCTTTAACAATTCACTATATTTCTGAAGCGCCTTGTTTTTTTCACCGTCTGTTAAATGATGAAAAGCGTAGGTGCTAACAATAGTATTGATATGGTCAGGAACAGTAAAATTCAGAAAATCCCCTTCCATTATCTTTGCTTTTCCAAGAAGCTTTTGCTCTGCAATTTTTCTCATTTCATGAGAGGGCTCGATACCGTAAACAATATGGCCTTCCTGCAGCAATTGCTCCGTTAGATTACCCGTTCCCACACCAAATTCCAATACAGTACCAATTGCTTTTCGGGCAACCGTTTTTAATATTTCATCATAATTCATAAATGCCTCTTTATACTGCTCATCTTCACCAGCTACAAACGTATCATACGTATATGCCCATGCATCAAACAGCTTATTAAATTCTGTACCCATGTCAATTCCGCCTTTTTTTATAGGTTTTATCAACATTATATGTTGGGTATTTAGAATTGCTAAAGAAAACTCGCCGATTGGCGAGCCCTGCTCTTGGGCGAAGACAGAGACGTAGTTGCCCTTATACTGTATTCCTAAAATTCCCCACTACGTCGAATGAACTTCCAGCTGGGAATTTATACTTTCTTACAGTGTAAAGAAAACTCGCCGATTGGCGAGCCCTGCTCTTGGGCGAAGACAGAGACGTAGTTGCCCTTATACTGTATTCCTAAAATTCCCCACTACGTCGAATGAACTTCCAGCTGGGAATTTATACTTTCTTACAGTGTAAAGAAAACTCGCCGATTGGCGAGCCCTGCTCTTGGGCGAAGACAGAGACGTAGTTGCCCTTATACTGTATTCCTAAAATTCCCCACTACGTCGAATGAACTTCCAGCTGGGAATTTATACTTTCTTACAGTGTAAAGAAAACTCGCCGATTGGCGAGCCCTGCTCTTGGGCGAAGACAGAGACGTAGTTGCCCTTATACTGTATTCCTAAAATTCCCCACTACGTCGAATGAACTTCCAGCTGGGAATTTATACTTTCTTACAGTGTAAAGAAAACTCGCCGATTGGCGGGCTGTTAGGTGAAGACAGAAGAGTAGTTGCACTTACACTTTATCCTTAGAACTTCCTACTACATCGAATTCACTCCAAGCTGGAAATTGATATTTTCTTAAAGTGTAGAGAAAAGAAAGCGATGATAGAATTCTTACATAGTGTTTGCTACAATAACAAATATAATTAAGGAAAGAGGAGCAGAGCATGGCATTTTCTTTTGAAATGATTGAAGATAAAATTGAATTTTTTGAGGCTGCGTCTTTATCAGTCTTAGAAAAGAAAATTAATGAACAAATCGATCATAATAAGGCGCTTTTACTTGAGGTGAGCAGCGTATCCCATCAGATGTGTTTTGATCCAGACAACAAAAAGCCCTATTACAGCGCTGTTGTTCATTTTAAACTAAAGAAAACTCGCTGATTGCCGAGTCGTAGTTGCACTTTATACTGTATTCCTAAAATTTCTGACTACGTCGAATTCATTTCTGGCTGGAAATTTATCCTTTCCTACAGTTTGAAAAAAAGAAGGACGCTTCTAAAGCGCCCTTCTCTTATTTCATCAACTGCACAAGCGTTGGCTTCCATCCTTCATTGTCTACCCATTCAATGTACACTTTATATTTTTGCTTTGTAGCTTTAGCGGTCACTGTTCCTACTGCCTTGTTTGAACCATTATTGCCTAGATACCAAATAGTCAATGTGTCAGCTGGCACTTGAATCGCATAAGAAATCGCTTGAGTCATTTCCTTCCAATCCTGTGTGCTATCATCAAATTGCGTTGTATGCGGTCCGCTTTGTGATGTGCCGATAGCCTGCCATGAAGGATTTGTGTAAGCCTCCTGTACAGCTGGGTCAGTCTGATCTTCCACCGCTACTTTTGTATCTTCTGTCGGCTGAGTAGATGCTTCCTCTTCCTTCGCCGAATCCTTATCATCCTCTTTTACCACAAGTTGACCAGTGTCTTCTTTTTTCTTCTGCGCAGCTGATGTTGTCTTCGTTTCTTTTGTCTTCGTTTCCTTCGTCGCCGTTTGTTCAGGCGAAGACGTAAACAGCTGGTACGCAACTGTTACAGCCGTGAGCAGGACGATTCCAAGAAGAATATTTAACAGGAGACCTTTCCTGCGTCTTCCTTGCTTTGTCTGGAATCGTGAGTTGTTTGGAATTTGTGACATACTTTAACCTGGTTCACAAAATTTACCAAAGGTTACAATTCTGCAGTGAACTTTTAACCCGCTTTTTGGTAATTTAATGCAACCAGTTTTCACCTCCATCAATCATGTTTCCGCATGCCTTTTATTGTAACATCAAATAGGTGACGAGGAAAAGGAGAAGTTATATTCATCATTTATTCAAACTATTGTGTTTTTAAACCAACGTTTCTCTCCCATGCAGCGATTGCACGTACATAATCTGCAAATACAGCGCTTGTCGAGTTCATTGGTGAATGTGTTTCTATATCTACAACGGCGAGCGCATAACGTGGATGATCTGCTGGAAAGTAGCCGGCAAACCAGCGATTTACACTATCGCCTTTGCCTGTCTGAGCAGTTCCTGACTTACCTGCGACCGTAAGCGGCAATGATTGATAGATGGCACCTGTTCCTTTTGGATCGCTTACAACATAGCACAGCAGCTGTTGCAGCTCCCGAATCGTCTCTGCCCGTAAAGTCTCTCCTTCTTGCTCATGCTCAGGAAATCGGTAAAGCTTCGCACCGTTTTTATACTGAATCTCCTGGACAGCCTTGACCTCAAGCTTCTTGCCGCCTCGAGCAATTGTCGCCATCATATTGGCGACCGCAAGAGGTGATAACCGTACATCCTTTTGACCAATTGCAGTTTGCGCGATCGCTTTGCTCACTGTTTTATCTGCTTCATCCCTCCAAATCGTTCCTTCCTGCTCCTCTGGAAGCTGGCGAAACCCTTGAAAATGAAATACATCCCCCATCCATCCAACCGTTTTTTCTAATCCAAGCATACTTGCATAGTTCTCTATCGCATCCTTATCCTGCTGCTGCAGCTCTTGTGCTAGATCCGCAAATGTTCGATTACAGCTGCGTGCAAAGCTTTCTTCAAAGGAAAGCTGCCCCATCGGCCGATCAGCCACCCCGACTCCGTATGGATTTCGGTTGCAATCAAACATGCGGTCCTGTTCTACAATTCCTTTATCAATAGCAGCAGCTGCAATTACTGTTTTAAAAACAGATCCAGGAAATTGTGGAGTCAGCATATAATTGACTGCACCTTGCTGATATGCCGCAGGATTGTCTGTGCTCAATGACGGCTTGCTTACCATCGCAAGAATCTCGTTTGTTGCCACATCTAACAGCACAAGCCCCCCTTTTTGAATTCCATGCTGTGCAACAATCTCTTCCGCCTCTTGCTGCAGTTCCTTCGCAATGGTCGTCTTGATCACAACCGGATAAAACGGATTTGCGGGGTATGTATACTTCACATGCTTTCCGAAAATTGGTTCACCCTGCCGATCCACATGATACAATAGCTTCGCTTCACCGTCAGTAAGCAAAAACTCATCAAAGGCTTGCTGTAAACCAGAAACGCCAATGAGTGTATTAGAAGATATTTTTCCTTGCTGCAGCAGCTCCCCATATCTCTTTTTTATCTCTGTTTCATTTTGACCTGTCAGTCCAAGCAAATGCTCTGCAAGCGGATGGTCTCCTTTGATTCTTGTATTCGCTGCTACTACCCCAGGAATCCCAAGTGCATTAATATCCTTCATTTGTTGTTTGGTAAGACGCACTGCTATCCCTTCTGCTTGAAAGATCACTGGGTTGTTAGAATCTTTTATTTGGCGCAGCAGCTCCTGCCCTGATACACCTAATACACGTGCCACCTTTTGGACAGGCCAATCGATTCGTTTTAAAAACGGAAATAAAATTAAACCCGGATGATAATCATCTGTAAGTGTCTTTCCATCACGATCTGAAAAACGGCCCCGTCCATCATCAAGAACAAGTGCATGCGTACGCTGTTCTACGCTTTTTTCCAATAGGTTCACATGTCTGCCTGAAAAGGATTCTGTGGAGACAATCTGAATTTGAGCAAGCCGTCCAATAAGAATGAGAAAGATGCCTATGAAAAAGATAAGGATTCCCATCAATCGGTTTTTCCATTTCATACAAAAAACACCTCATCTTAGTGTAGACGAGGTGTTTTTCATTTCATACATGTGTAATAACTATGTTTTGTAAATGTTATTTCTTATTTGATAGATACGATTCTTACACGCATGTCTCCGCCTGGTGTTTGCACTGCTACTTCATCTCCAACCTGCTTGCCGATCAGATTTCTTGCGATTGGAGAATCATTAGAAATTTTACCTTCAAACGGGTCTGCTTCCGCGCTTCCAACAATCGTATACGTTTCTTCGTCACCATCTGGAAGCTCAACAAACGTAACAGATTTTCCAAGCGAAACCGTTGAGGAATTTTCCATATTTTCTTCAATAATAACCGCATTGCGGATCATATTTTCTAATTGTGTAACGCGTCCTTCAACGAATGCTTGCTCGTCCTTTGCAGCATCGTATTCAGAGTTCTCGGATAAGTCTCCAAAGCTGCGCGCAATTTTAATACGCTCTACAACTTCTTTACGTCTTACCGTTTTTAAATACTCTAATTCTTGCTCAAGCTTTTCTTTTCCAGCTTGCGTCATTGGATATGTTTTTTCTACTGCCATCAGTTCCACTCCTTTTTCTATCTGCACAATCCCCCGCCAAGAGGAGTTTTACATATAAATATGCCCTCACCTGACACCAGATGAGGATGCATGTTCCATTGTATTCGATACACAAGGAAAAAATCCCTTCTCATCGAACATCTTTTTCGAGCGTTCCTTTACGAAGGAGCATCTTCGAACATGCGGCTGCCAACATGCACAGAGATGTATAGCAACAAAGAGAAACGCTTGAAAACAATCCTTTTAAAGGATATGAGTACTTTTCAAGTATTATCTAGCTTACACAGTCTGTTGTCTTCTATAATCCCTCACTATAAAAGACGAGAAGCTTCTTTTACCGTCAGAAACACTTTCCTATAAAAGCAAAAAATTAACCTGCGTCCGCTTTTCTTATCCTATTACAAAATAACTTTTTCTTCAAGAATGGTTGCAATTTTTGTAACCATTAAATCAATTGCAACATGGTTTTGGCCACCCTCAGGTACAATAATATCGGCATATCGCTTCGATGGCTCAATAAATTGGTTATGCATAGGACGAACAACATTAACGTATTGTTCAATGACAGATTCCATTGTACGTCCGCGTTCTTGGATATCACGCTGCATGCGGCGCAATACACGAATATCCGCGTCTGTATCCACAAACAGCTTAATATCCATTAAATCACGAAGACGCTTGTCTTCTAATACAAGAATGCCTTCTAGAATAATGACATCCTTTGGCTCTACTAGCACCGTCTCATTGGATCTAGTATGCATTTTGTAGTCGTATACAGGCTTTTCAATTGGCTCGTATCGCTGCAAGTGCTTAATATGTTCCATGAGCAAATCATTATCAAATGCGAGCGGATGATCATAATTGGTTCGCAGCCGTTCCTCAAACGGCAAATGACTTTGGTCTTTATAGTAATAATCCTGCTCCAGCATCAGGATAGAATGACCGCGAAAAGAGTCAAAAATCGATTTGGTTACACTCGTTTTACCCGAACCTGAACCGCCCGCAATACCGATAACAATCGGCTTTTTCTTCAGCATAGTATGACCTCTTTCTTCATTGAAGTATGCAACTTATGATTGAAGCATATTCTTTCTCATCATGTTGTAAGGATATACTTGCTTATCTACACGTATTTTCACAATTTGAAGAGGGTGACGCGCTGCATCAAGCTCATTTCCGTCTTCATCCCAAATTTTTTCAACAACTTGTGTGAAATTCTCAATTTCCGGACCGAAGAATTCAACCGTTTGCCCCGGTTTAAAATGATTGCGCTGCTGAATTGTCGCAATATTTGTTTCTTCATTGTAGTCGAGTACCATTCCCACAAAATCATATGTTGTTTTTTTACTATGATTTCCATACATTTGTTCTTGATACCCCGGAACTCCTTCAAAGAATGAAGAGGCAGTCTCACGGTTTGCACACTTATCTAATTCCTCAATCCATTCTTGTTTAAATTCAAAGTTCTCTGGATCTGCACAATAAGCGTCAATCACCTTTCGATACACAGTTACAACCGTTGCAACATAGTGAATAGACTTCATTCGCCCTTCAATCTTTAAGCTATCAATGCCCAGCTCAATTAGTTTTGGAATGCTTGTAATTAAATTTAAATCTTTCGGACTCATTGCAAATGGCGCATCACCTTGTTCGAACAGCGGCACCTCTGCTTCTTCTACTTGTATTAAATCATAGTCCCAACGGCAAGACTGACAGCAGCCGCCGCGGTTTGAATCGCGCGCTGTCATATGGTTGCTCAGCGTACAGCGTCCGGAGTATGCAATACACATCGCACCATGAATGAATGTTTCAATTTCAATATCTACCTTTTCTTTCATTTCCCGAATTTCCTCAGCGCTCGTTTCACGCGCTAGTACGACACGGTGCAAGCCTTCTTCCTTCCAGTATTGCACGGCTTTCCAGTTGGATAAGGATTGCTGTGTACTCAAATGAATTTCTAAAGATGGCGCAACCTGCTTACACGTTTCAATAATGAGCGGATCAGCCACGATAATACCGGTTACACCAGCTTTTTCAATGCCCTGCAAATACTCCTCAAGACCATCCACATTTTCATTATGCGCAAAAATATTTGTCGTTACATATATCTTTGCACCATACTTGTTCGCAAACGCTACACCTTCTGCCATCTCCTCAAGCGTAAAGTTATCAGCATTTGAACGAAGACCAAACTCCTGTCCGCCGATAAATACAGCATCCGCTCCATAATGTATGGCAATCTTAAGCTTTTCTAAATTCCCAGCTGGCGCCAAAAGCTCCGGTTTTTTTACAATTACACGTTTTCCATCTATTACACGAGAAATCTCTGGTATTGCCACAATGATTTACCCCCTTTTAATACATAAAAAAATTGATAGGTCTTCCAAAAGTATATAGCCTCTTTATAAACAAAATCAGTCTTTGCTTAGTACACTGTTTCCTTATAGAAGAATCCTGTGTCAAGCGGACGGTTAGCTGGCTGAATCGTCTCGATTTCGCGATAGAGCTCGTCCTTTATTTCATAATATGCATCACGGTCTTCTACACATAAATCAATTGCTTTACGATATTTTTTCGTTACTTCCACGATATAATCTGCGCTCTTTAACACACCGTCGATTTTAAAAGAATCAATGCCTGCATCAATCATTTCCTCAAGCTCATCAATGATACAAATATCATTTGGGCTCATAATATGCGTGCCGTTCACATCTTCAAAAATTGGGTACTTATTGTTGCGCTCTTTATCATGCAGCAGCATGTTTGGTTCATACTTTTTCTTCTCAATTTCCATTTCGCGTCCTTGATACTCAAAGTAGTTTCCAATTAAAGAACGCTTAGATTGAAACATTGCCGTCATGCCATGCACCTGTACCTCGATTTCAACCTCGGCCTTTTCCTTTGTTTCAATCACTGCATCCATACTCAGCTCACGTGCAAGTACTGCGCGCTGTGCACCTTTTCGACCCCAGTAGTTGCATGTAAACCAGTTTGTCGCTGTTGTTTCTGTATTCCAATGAAGTCTCATCCCAGGAGCAGCCTCACGTACCGCCATAAGTACAGCTGGGTCACCGAAAACAATTGCGTCCGCTCCCGCATCCTTTAGAAATGACGCATAATCCGCCAGCTCGTCTACCTGTTCGTTATGGAATAATGCATTCATAGCTACATATACCTTCATATTGTGTGCATGTGCAATCCCGATGGCATTTTTAACGTCCTCACGAGAAAATTCTCCTGCTAAACGAAGACCAAATTTTTGCTCTCCAATTATAATTGCATCGGCTCCTGCTTGTGCCAGCTTCTCTATATCATCGACCTTTGTCGGTGTTACTAACAATTCAGGTTTTTTCAAAATCGTTCACCCCTTCTTTTTACTAACCGCTACCCCGTCTCCAATTGGAAAAATAACTGTATCATATGCATGATGTGCCATTAACCATTCATTATAGGTTTTTATTTTCTTCACTAAACTGCGAATGCGCTTATTTTCAATATTTTCTTCCGCAACGAGACCGCGGAACAGAACATTGTCTGTAATAATAACGCCTTTTTCATTCAAAAGTGGCTCATACAGCTCAAAAAAACGTTGATATTGTCCCTTTGCTGCATCGATAAAAATTACATCAAAAGTCCCATGCTTTTGCACCTCGTCAAATACTTCGAGCGCATCTCCGTACAAAAGAGAAATTCGTTCACTTACACTTGATTGTTGGATATAAGAAACAGCCTTCTCATATCGATCACGATCCCGTTCAATTGTTACAACGTGGACACCATCAACAGCACTTGCCATCCGAATGCCTGAATAACCAATGGCTGCGCCGATTTCCAAAATGTCCTTCGGCTGAATGAGACGAAGCATTTGCAGCATAAACTCCATACCTAAGCGGTCCATGATTGGTACCCCATGCTCGCTTGCATACTGCTCCATATTTACCAGAAGCTCATCCTCTTGCTTCACAAAGGAGAGCAAATATTGTTGTACTGCAGTTTGTTCCATATTTAAAGCCTCCTTAGAGTAAAGAAAAGCAGTTGCTTTTCGCTACAGGCTTACAAGACTATATACCGTCAGTTTTGAACCCGATACATTTTAACATAAAAAAGAGGGAGATGCGAATATTTCACCTAGCATCTCCTTGGAAGTATTAGGATTGCTGCCCTGTAATGTATTTCTCTTTCAGTGCATTATGTTCTTCCAATGTTTTTGAAAAGAATACCTCACCGCTCGGCGCAGCAAGAAAATAGAAAAAGTCTGTTTGCGCTGGCTCAAGTGCAGCTTGTAGGGAGGGTTCGCCTGCATTGGCGATAGGGCCAATCGGAAGACCCTTTATTATATACGTATTATATGGTGAATCTACCTGTAAATCTGCATATAAGACTCGGTCCTTGTGCTTTCCTAACGCATACAACACTGTCGGATCCGTTTGCAGCGGCATATTAGCCTGTATCCGATTATAAAATACACTCGCTATTTTTTGCCGATCTGTAAGCGCAGTTGCTTCCTCTTCAATTAAAGATCCCATGGTTAACAATTGGTGCACATCTAGTCCCCGCTGCTTCATAAGCTCTTCATTTCGTACAATAAACGTATTTGTTTTTTCCAGCATCGGATCAATAATCTGCTGCAGGGTGTATGCCTTTTCATGATAGGAATAAGTTGCTGGAAATAAATAGCCCTCAAGAGGGTATCTAATGCCCGCTTGCATCATTTTATCCGTTAACAGCTTCGGATACTTTGTTTGAATTTGCTGTAAAAATCCTTTGTCATTAAATTGCCGCAGCACTTCGTCTTTATTAAGCTTAAACTCTGCTGCAATGCTATCAGCAATCTCCGTCAGCTGCATTCCTTCTTTAATCACTAGCTTATAACGAACGGGGTGATATACCCTTCCTTCAGCCAATTGCTCTGCCACTTCACGCGCACTCATAGACGGACTTAATAAATATGTACCTGCCTGCAACCCTTTTCGATAGTTTGCCTTTACATAATATTGAAAGATACTTCCGTCCTTAATAATCCCTTGCTTCTCTAGCAATTGTCCAATACCGATCGTTGATGTTCCCTTCGGAATAGTAACCTCTTTTTTTACTTTGCTAGCTGCCTGCACTGGCTGTAATGCTGAGACAACGTAAGCTGCTCCCAAGCCGCCTAAAAGAAGAAAAAGTAATATAACAGCTGCAATATTTCTTCGTCTCTTCTTTATCCGCCTTTGTTCGTTCCAATTTATCATACAAACGGAAGGCTCCTTTCTTTCATAATCTGTACAATTATACTATAAACACCTGACAAATTTCGATATGTTTTGCTAAGGAGAGCGATAAAGAGAACGCGGATCAACAGCGAATCCCTCTAAAATATCCTTTTTTGGTTACCTAAGCAGCATCTTGCTCAGTATCGAAGACCGATCGTCTTTTTATTTTCTAAATGAATATAAAAAGCAGACTGCTTTATGCAGCCTGCTTATAGTTTTATTCTTCGCTTTCTTCTTCATCCATAAACGTATTAAATACTTCTTGAACCATGTCCCACTCTGCTTCGGATTCAATTGGAAACAACTGGCCGCCGCCTTCTTCGTCCTCTTTTTCCTGATAAATCATTGCATCGAAAACCGGCTCTCCATCTTCATCATATTCACCGATAAGGCTGAACACAACATATGACTTGTTTCCGAATTCCTGTGCATCGAATGTAAACTCAACATTACATAAAATCTCGTTGCCATCCTCGTCCACAATTGTAATTTGATTTTCTTCCATCATTTCTTCACTCCTATTGTTTGCTGTCCAGGTAGCCCTGTAAAATAACAACCGCTGCCATTTTATCAATTACCTGTTTTCTTTTTTTGCGGCTTACGTCCGCTGAGATGAGAAGACGCTCAGCCGCCATTGTAGAAAGACGCTCATCCCACATAATAACCTCGATACCAAACAATTCGCGAAGCTGCTCGGCATATTGCTGACACGCTTCCCCGCGCGGACCAATCGTACCATTCATATTTTTTGGTAATCCCACTACTATTGTGTCCACATTATATTGTTTTACTAACTCCTGGATACGCTCAAATCCAAATTTATTTCGCTCTTCATTAATTCGAACTGTTTCAATTCCTTGCGCTGTCCAGCCCATCTCGTCGCTTAATGCGACACCGACGGTTTTCGTTCCAACATCTAAACCCAGTATGCGCATGCTTAATCCTCACGATGCTGCTTCAAATAAGATTTTACCAATTCTTCAATAAGCTCATCTCTTTCAAGCTTTCGAATGATGCTGCGGGCATCCTTATGGCGAGGTATGTATGCAGGATCTCCGCTTAATAAATACCCAACGATTTGATTAATCGGATTATATCCCTTTTCTTGAAGTGCATCATAAACGGTTAACAATACATCTGTTACTTGGACGCTTTGCGTTTCCTCTTGGAAGGTAAATTTCATTGTTTTGTCGAACGAGTCCATACCAAGCACCTCACTTTGATAGAATAGGGAGAAGGCCTGTCTTCTCCCTATCATTGTACACTACCGAACGATTATTTTGAAACAGATTTGATATATGCTTCGGCACCTAATAACGCAGTATCAACTTGCTCTGGATTTTTCCCGCCTGCCTGCGCCATATCAGGACGACCGCCGCCACCGCCGCCGCATCGCGTTGCAGCTTCCTTGACAAGCTGACCAGCATGGTATCCTTTTTGTACTAAATCCTTCGTTACACCTGCTAACAGATTCACTTTTCCATCGTTGACAGAAGCGAGTAAAATAACCGCAGAACCGAGTTTGTTCTTTAAGTCATCGACCATTGTACGCAAATTATTCATATCTGTCGCGTTCACTTTGCTGATTAGCACATTTACACCGGCGATTTCACGCACTTGATCCGTTAAATTACCAGCTTCAATATTGCTTAATTTCGCCGCAAGCGATTCGTTTTCCTTTTGTGCTTGCTTAAGCTCTGCAAATAATCCCTCAACACGGGCTAAAATGTCCTTTGGATTTGCTTTTAGCTTACCAGCTGCTTCTTTTAAGAGACCTACTTGATTATTCATTAACTCATAAGCAGACTTGCCTGTTACCGCTTCAATCCGGCGTGTACCCGCTCCGATGCCAGACTCGGAGACAATTTTGAAAATGCCGATGCTGGCTGTATTGTCAACATGGCAGCCGCCGCAAAGCTCTAGGCTGTAATCCCCAACGCGAACAACACGAACAACGTCTCCGTATTTCTCACCAAAGAGTGCCATCGCGCCCATTGCCTTTGCCTCATCAAGTGACTTTTGAGAAATTTCTACAGAGATGCTATCCCAAATTTTCTCATTTACAATGCGCTCAATCCGCTCAAGTTCCTCTGGCTGCACTTGTCCAAAATGTGAGAAGTCAAAACGAAGACGCTCTGCCGTCACAAGAGATCCCGCCTGGTTGACGTGCAATCCTAAAACATCCTTTAACGCCTGATGCAGTAAGTGTGTTGCAGTATGATTTTTAATAACGCGTGCGCGATTTGCTTGGTCAATTATGGCTCGGACTTGTGCATTTGCTGCTAAAGTGCCTTCCTCCACAACAATCTTATGAAGGCTTTGACCATTTGGAGCTTTTTGCACATCTTTCACGAAAGCCTTCACGCCGCCAGCTGTTAAATAGCCGTGGTCGGCAATTTGACCGCCGCTCTCTGCGTAAAACGGAGTAATGTCCAGCACAACCTGTGCTTCTTCACCTGCTTGTACCTCATCGACAAATTGTCCATTTTGAACGAGAGCAATTACCCTGCTGTTTGTCTCAAAATCACCATAGCCAACAAAAGAGCTTGGTGTTTTTAGCTCTCCTAATACGCCGCCTTGTACCTGCATGGAATCCACATCTTGACGAGCTGCTCGCGCACGTTCACGCTGCTTCTCCATTTCTACTTCAAAACCGTCATGATCAACCGTCATGTTTGCTTCTTCTGCATACTCTTCTGTTAATTCGATTGGGAAACCATACGTATCATACAGACGGAACGCATCCTCACCTGCAATTACATCGCTTCCTGCCGCTTTTGCTTTCGCGATCACATCAGCAAGAATGGATTCTCCTTCATGCAGCGTTTCATGGAAACGCTCTTCCTCATTCTTAATTACACGTTGAATAAATTCTGTTTTCGCTTTTACTTCCGGATAGAAATCCTGCATAATTTCCGCCACTGTTGGTACAAGCTCGTACATGAAAGGACGGTTCACATTCAATTTCTTCGCGTAGCGCACCGCGCGGCGAAGTAAACGGCGAAGCACATAGCCGCGGCCCTCGTTAGAAGGAAGTGCGCCATCTCCAACTGCAAAGGCTACCGTACGGATATGATCCGCGATTACTTTAAACGCCGTATCCTTTTCTAAGTCGCCCCCGCGATACTTTTCTCCTGAAATTGCCTCTGTTGCTTCAATAATTGGCATGAATAGATCTGTATCAAAGTTCGTCGGCACATCCTGCACAACAGATACCATCCGCTCTAAGCCCATGCCTGTATCAATATTTTTCTTCGGAAGCGGCGTATATGTACCATCTGGATTATGATTGAACTGGGAGAATACAAGATTCCATACCTCAAGATAACGCTCATTCTCTCCACCTGGATACAGCTCTGGATCTTCTGGATCATTGCCGTATGCTTCTCCACGGTCATAGAAAATTTCTGTATTCGGTCCGCTTGGCCCCTCGCCAATATCCCAGAAGTTTCCTTCTAAACGCACAATACGCTCAGCTGGAACACCAATTTTTTCATTCCAAAGCTGGAATGCTTCCTCATCTTCCGGATGAATTGTAACGGAAAGACGCTCCGGATCAAAGCCGATCCATTTCTCGCTCGTTAAAAACTCCCATGCCCACGTGATTGCTTCTTCTTTGAAGTAGTCGCCAATGGAGAAGTTTCCAAGCATTTCAAAAAATGTATGGTGGCGAGCTGTTTTCCCAACGTTTTCAATATCGTTCGTACGAATTGATTTTTGTGCGTTCGTAATCCGCGGATTTGCTGGAATTACGCGTCCATCGAAATATTTCTTTAGTGTAGCAACACCGCTGTTAATCCATAGCAATGACGGATCATCATGCGGAACTAAGGATGCACTCGGTTCAATAGCGTGCCCTTTTTCTTGGAAAAAGTCCAAATACATTTGGCGAATTTCTGAGCCTTTCAATTTTTTCATTACGATATCCTCCTTTTATCAAAACAAACAAAAAACTCCCGTCCCCTGTTGCAGGGACGAGAGTATACTCGCGTTACCACCCTGATTACGGACAAAAGCATCCGTCACCTCAAGCTGCCGTAACGTGGCAAGACGTCAGGAATTAACTGCTCTCCGGATTAGCGTTCAGCTGCCCTTCATGTAAAACCTCTTTCAGCCGCGGGAGGTTTCTCTCTGGTACACGGTCTGCAGCGTACTCGATCCATCGTAGAATTGTGTTATGCACTTGTGAAAAAGTATAGCGAATTCGCAAACCAATGTCAACGCTTCCCCCATACCGGCTTTACATGAATGGCAATCGCCCGGACAACAGCAAGCACCGGTACTGCTAAAAGAAGCCCTGCGAGACCTGCCATTTCTCCTCCCGCAAGCAATGCCAGCATAATGATAACCGGATGCATACGGAGCGATTTACCAACGATATATGGGGATAAAATATTGCTTTCCACAAACTGCAGCACGAGCAGCGCAATCGCTGCTTTTATCACCATGCTCACAGATACGGTAGCCGCCACAATAACGGTTGGCACTGCTCCCAAAATAGGACCGAAGTAGGGGATAATATCGGTAATGCCGATAATGATTCCTAACAAAAGCGGATATTTCAAACCAATAATCCAAAGCGCCAGCGAAGATAACACTGCTAAAACAGTACAAACGAATAGCTGCCCTCGTATATAATTGCCAAGGGACTCATCGATCGCTTTCACAAGCTGCTGCCCATCCTTGCGCCATTTATTCGGCACAAGCTTCCAAAACAAATGATACAGCTCACCGTAGTCCTTTAATATGTAAAAAACAATAAACGGAACCAAGACAATAATCAAAAGGGAGTCTAAAATTCCTCGCGCCGTGCTCATCATCCGATTCACTAATTCCTGCAGCTTTGCTTCCACTCCCAAAATAGCATTCCTCAACCTCTCACCAATAAACTGCGGAAAGCTCGAAATTTTTTGCTGCATGCCATCTGTCCATGATTCGTACATTTTCATAAACTCTGGAAAATTTCGATTCATATCCTGCAGCTGGGAAACCGCAATCGGAATGGCTTTATATACACCATATCCGATTCCGCCAAAAAACAAAATATAAATAAGCAAAATGGCAATGGTTCTTGGCACACCTTGCCCATGCAGCTTTTCAATAAGAGGATGCAGCAAATATGCAATAAAATAGGCAATTAAAAAGGGAGTTAACACCAATTTTATGACATCTAAAATTGGAAGCCAAATCGGTTTTATTTTATAAAATACAAGTACACATAAAAAAAGAAGCAATACAAGTGCAAGACGATAAATCCAAATCATTTTTAAATTTTTCAACGGCAATCCCTCCGCTGTTACTTATTGTGCGAAGGGAGAATCTTCTTTATACGTTAAAGCAGCCACCACTCTCTACAAAAGACCTCACTTATACAAATCTAAACTCTTGCTTACTTAACAGGAAGAACCCCGCCTGCTTAGCGGGGTTTTCCCATTTATAAATAGGATTTCACAATCTTGCGTGCTCTGTTTATGCTTCTTCGTGACATCATATTATTTTTACGGGCGTAGTTATAAGCTGCAGCACCTAGCCCAATTGCAACAAGCGATGATCCAATTCTCAAACTGCTCACCCCTCTTAGCTAATTGTTCGTTCTTCTTCATTAAACAAGTCATCCAATGAACTTAACGAACCATCCTCCTCCACTTGATGCGTGAAGATTTTCCCCTTAGATACGGACAGTTCAATATAGCAATTCCAGCAATAAAATTGGTTCACCCCGATTTTTCCGAGGTCCTTCCCTTTGCAGTTTGGACATTTGAACATGGCACTTTCTCTCCTTGCGTTCCCTGAATTCTATTACGCCATTATGTCCAACCCTGCAAAAAGTTATACACATAAGAAATGCGGATGCAGCCTGAAAAAGCGATACTCCCCTATCTTTGTTTAAAGCAATCGTGTAACGCTAAAGGGCAAGCCTTTATACCCCTAGTATGAATATCTTTACATAAAATCATAAGGCGAAAGATTTTCCTCGTCTTCCTCCAACATTTCGTTCTCTGGCAGAAAACGATCCTTCAGCTTATGACAGAGCGTAGTTTGTCTGGATGCATCATCAGTACGGTTCACACCTGAGCGGAATGCGTCTTCTTCACCGCAGAGAATGAGAAACTTTTTGCTTCGCGTAATTGCCGTATAAATTAAATTTCGGCGCAGCATACGAAAATAGCTCTTCACAACAGGCAGGATGACAATCGGGAATTCACTGCCCTGCGACTTATGAATCGAGCAGCAATACGCATGGGTAAACTGCGAAAAATCTGGCTTTGTATAGGTCACTTCAATACCATCAAACGAAATAACGACCATATCTTGCTTTTCCACGTTCTCCTTTGCGTAAAAGACGGAAACAATCTCGCCAATATCACCGTTAAACACTTGACTCTCCGGCTGATTTACCAGCTGCAGCACCTTATCCCCAACACGATAGACAACATCTCCGTAGGCAATTTCTTTTCGTTTGTCATGCTTCGCATTAAACACCTCTTGCAATGCGGCATTGAGTGCATTAATTCCGGCCGGACCACGGTACATTGGAGCAAGCACCTGTACATCACGGGCGCTAAAGCCCTTCGTTTTGGCATTTTCACATACCTGTTTCACAACCTCCACAATTTGTGTGCCGCTGCACGTCAAAAAGGAGCGGTCTCCCTGCGCCTTCACAACATCAGGAGGAACTTGTCCCTTTTTAATGCTATGGGCTAATTGAATCACAGATGACCCTTCTGCCTGCCGATAGATCTCAGTTAGACGAACAGTCGGAATAAGCTCTGCCTCAAGCAAATCCTTGAGCACCTGACCAGGCCCAACTGACGGCAGCTGATCCTCATCCCCTACAATAATGACCTGCATATTGCGAGGAAGCGCCTTAAATAGTTGGTTTGCTAACCAAATATCAACCATAGAAAACTCATCAATAATTAACAGCTTCCCTTGCACAGGATCATGTTCATCACGCTGAAATGTTCCTTCTGGTGTCCAGCCAAGCAGCCGATGAATTGTTGAAGCTGGTAAGGATGTGGACTCACTCATCCGCTTTGCCGCTCTTCCTGTCGGTGCAGCCAGCAAAATAGGAAACGGATTTTTTTCCCCATAATCCTTCACATTCAGCGATAAACCATGAAGCGCTGCGTACATCTCAACAATTCCTTTTATAACTGTTGTTTTTCCCGTCCCTGGCCCCCCGGTCAAAATCATCATGCGCTGATGGATACCTGTTTGTACCGCCTCCTTTTGCCGAGGTGCGTACTGTACATGTAGACGTTCTTCGATCGTACCAAGCTGCAATAAAAACTCCGACTCTGGAAATTGCTCCACTTCTTCGTCTTGATGAAGCAAACGAAAAATTGAGGTCACAAGACCCTTTTCCGCATAATACAGGGAAGCTAAGTAAATGCGACCATCTTCAACAACAACCTTTTCTTCTTCGCTTAGCTTCGCGAGGCATGCCAGTATATCTTCATCAGATACTGCCGACTCTCTGGTATTTAACAGCTTATTCGTTTGCTCAATGAGCTGCTCTGCTGTCATATAAGCATGCCCCTCCTGCAAAGATACATGTTCGAGCGTATACAAACAACCGGCGCGGATGCGGTCTGGATGATTGCCATGAATGCCAAATGCTCTTCCAACCTCGTCTGCGCGTCCAAAACCAATTCCCTCAACATTCTCAATAAGCTGATATGGATTGCTTCGAATGGCCTCGAGCGTTTGTTCGCGGTACAGTTGATAAATTTTAATACTAAGACGCGTTCCAAAACCATAGCCGCTCAGAAAGCTCATCACCTTTTCTAGCCCCTGATGCTCAACGATTGTGTAATACACGTCATTAGCTTTTTCTTTTGGCAAAATCCCTTCTAAAACAGCTGCGTTATCCAAAATTTTAGAAATAGCCGCCTCTCCAAGCTGATCAACAATACGCTCTGCCGTTTTCTTACCAATGCCTTTAAACAAATCACTCGATAAATATTGGACAATACCCGTTTTCGTCTGCGGCAGCTCCTTTTTGAAGGTCTCAACCTGATATTGCAGACCGTGCCTTGGATGATCCTTAAAGTGGCCCTGCACAGTAAAAACCTCATCCTCATGCATACGGGGGAAATATCCTGTCACAATGACCTCTTTTTCCTCATATGCTTCATTCGTATCAAGGATTTTCATGCGAACAATCGAATACATATTTTCCTCATTATGGAAAATCGTATGAAGCGTTTGAGCTTTTATGTACTTCTGCTCTTCTTCAAACAAGTCCATACTGTTTTGCACGGAGCTGCTCCCCCTTTTCCTACTCTTCTGTTTCCATCAGCCTAATGCCGTTCCCTGCCAGGAAGTGATCAGGCTGAATCTCTACAGCCTTTTTGAACATCTCTAGTGCTTTTTCTGCATTCTCCTCAAATACGTATACAACACCGAGATTATAATACGCATCTGCATGATCCGGATCAAGCGCAACTGCTTTTTCGAACATCGGCTTTGCTTCCTTCACATACTCAAGCCGCGCTAAGCAGAGACCGTATTGAAACATAGCCTCCGCATCCGTTTCGTTCAATTCCGTTGCCCGCTGCAAGTACGGAAGAGCCAACTTATCATTTCCGAGCTGGACACATGAAAAACCGAGCATAAAATAGGCATCTCCAGTTTCCAGGCCATTTTGTACCGCTTTCTCAAACATTAATCTTGCTTGTTTATACTGTTCCTGCTCATAATATACGTTTCCAAGCCCATAATAGGCTGCCGCAAGCTTATCATCTAATTCAATAGCCCGTTTATAAAAAGTAACCGCACGCTCTTGTTCTCCAAGTACATCGAGCAAATTTCCGAAATTCACGTATCCAAGCCCATCAGCTGGATTTTCATCTATATACTCTGTCAATAATCTTGCTGCTTCCTCCCAGTTTTGCTCTTGCATAAATTGAATGCCTTGCTCTAGCTTTGTCATCCTGACACCTCGTTATCAAAAATTTCTTCTTCTTCCATCATAGAAGAAACCCCAGCCTATGAAAAGGCTGAGGTCTCTACAATTATGCTAAATACGAAAGTTTTTCACCGTTTCGGTACACTTCATCTATTGTACCGCCGCCTAAACATTCTTCACCGTCATAAAACACTACGGCTTGGCCTGGTGTGATTGCGCGAATCGGCTCATCACACACAATACGAACCTTACCCTCGTCTAACACGTGAACAGTGACCGCATTATCAGCTTGACGATAGCGGAACTTCGCTGTACATCTGAATTCCTGTTGCTTTGGAAGATCGCTCACCCAACTCATGTTGACTGCGATTACTTCATCACCATACAATAGCTCGTTATGAAAACCTTGATCAACATACAGTACATTATCTTTTAGATTTTTGCCAACAACAAACCAAGGATCACCGTCGCCACCAATCCCTAGGCCATGACGTTGTCCAATCGTATAATACATCAAACCATCATGCTTCCCTTTTACTCGACCGTCCAGTGTCCGCATTTCACCTGGCTGAGCCGGTAAGTAATTGCTTAAAAACTCCTTAAAATTGCGCTCACCGATAAAGCAAATGCCCGTGCTATCTTTTTTTGTTGCAGTAGCAAGGCCCGCCTCCTGCGCAATTTTACGAATCTCCGGCTTATTATAGCTGCCGAGCGGAAACATTGTTTTAGCTAGCTGCTCCTGGCCAAGCTGATTTAAGAAATAGGTTTGATCCTTATTTTCATCAACGCCCCGCAGCATCTTATACTCACCATCGCGGTATTCCACGCGCGCATAGTGGCCCGTTGCCACATAATCAGCTCCAAGCGCTAACGCATGCTCTAAAAACGCCTTAAACTTAATTTCCTTATTACACATTACATCAGGATTCGGTGTGCGTCCCGCGCGGTATTCATCCAGAAAATACGTAAACACCTTGTCCCAATATTGCTTCTCGAAATTGACTGCATAATACGGAATCCCGATTTGATTACATACTTGAATGACATCGTTGTAATCCTCAGTTGCCGTACAAACGCCATTTTCATCCGTATCATCCCAGTTTTTCATAAAAATGCCGATAACATCATAGCCTTGCTGCTTTAAAAGCAATGCCGCAACCGAAGAATCAACGCCGCCCGACATCCCAATAACAACGCGTGTATCGTGAGGTAATTTGTTCATCTTCATCACCTCCGCTGTTTAATTTTGCGCCAACCGCTTCACGATTTTCGCTGTTTCGTAAGCCGCTTTTTCTATCTGCTCCGCACTATTGCCGAGACCGAAGCTAAAGCGGATTGATGAACGTATTATATCGGAGTGTTTGCCAAACATTGCCACAAGCACATGTGATGGATCAATGGAACCAGCCGTGCAAGCAGAGCCGCTAGAGACAGCAATTCCTGCTAAATCTAGGTTTACGAGAAACGGCTCGACATTCATTCCTTTAAAGCTCACATTGAGCACATGCGGTAAGCTTTGCTCTAAACCTCCGTTTACCTCAAATAGAATGCCTTCCTCATGAAAGACAGATATCATTATATCCTTAAATGAACGATATTGCTGCATTTTTTGCTCACGCGTCTCTTCAGCAAGCAATACAGCTCGGTGCAGCCCAACAATACCGGGCACATTCTCTGTTCCGGCACGGCGCTTTCGTTCCTGTTCTCCGCCTAAGGCAAGCGGCGCAAACTTAACATGCTGGCCGGCATATAAAAAGCCGACTCCCTTTGGTCCATTCACTTTATGAGCAGAAATAGAGAGAAGATCAATGCCGAGCTCTTTTACATTGATGGATAAAAGACCGTACGCCTGCACCGCATCTGTATGGAAATAAGCAGGATGCTCCCGAAGCAGCTCCCCGATTTCCTGAATCGGCTGAATAGTACCTACTTCATTGTTGCCAAACATAACCGTCACAACAATCGTTTCATCCGTAAGCGCCTGCCGCATATCATCGATGCTGATGCGCCCTATCTCATTAACTGGCAGATAGGTTACACGAAAGCCTTCCTTTTCAAGCTGGTTGCACGTATGTAACACAGCATGATGCTCAATCGCAGTTGTAATAATATGATTGCCGCGAAAACGATTCGCTCTTGCTGCGCCAAGCAATGCAAGGTTATCGGCCTCCGTTCCGCCCGATGTAAAAATAATCTCATTTGGCTGAGCACCGATGCTTTTTGCACAAGCACGGCGAGCCTCATCGACTGCATGACGGCTTTGCCGCCCATAATAGTGGATGCTTGACGGATTCCCAAAGATTTCTGTCATATAAGGAAGCATGCTCTCGACAACCTTCGGATGCGTCGGCGACGTTGCTGCATGATCTAGGTAAATACGCTCCATATCATCCCTCCTCTCCTCATTGTTTCACGCTCCGTTAAATATAAAACATATATCCACCTGTATTTTCCTGATCGTATCGTACTAGATCCTCTAGCGTTGTACTATCTAGCACTTCCTGAACAGCATCACGAATACGCGTCCATAACTGGCGCTGCGCAGGTGCCTCCTCGTCAATCATTTCCACGACGCTGATCGGTCCTTCCAGCACACGAATGACATCTCCTGCCGTAATGTTTGCCGGCTGATTTGCTAGCACATACCCGCCATAAGCACCGCGCGTACTTTTTACAAGGCGCGCATTGCGCAGTGGAGAAATCAGCTGCTCTAGATAATGCTCGGACAAATCATGTGCCTGCGCAATAGACTTTAAAGAAATCGGACCTTCTCCGTACTTCTTTGCCAGCTCTATCATAATGGTTAAGCCATAACGGCCCTTTGTAGAAATTTTCATAAAATCATTCACCTCTTTCTAACCCTAATTTATATAAGAAAGATTGAAAATCTCAAGTCATGAAAATTATATCATAAAATAAGAAGACAAAGCATTTCAAGTGTTTGCAGCGAAATGTATACAATACAAAAACGTTCCATCTCAAGAATTCGTCTCTCACAGCCTTAAAAAGATTGTACCAAATCGTCTCTCTTTTATCTTCCCTATAATAGTAAATGGAAAATATAATGCAGCATTTGTGGAAGGTAATTCAATTTACAGGGCATGATAATATATAAGAAAACAAATACAGTATAATCTAATTATACCTTGGAAGGAAAAGGGGATATGGAAGCAAAACATAACATTGGACTATCTTCACCTGGAATTTTTCCAATTTGGAGCGAGTATGTAATTGACAGCATGGGAAATTGCATCCTACGGTACCTTCTCAATATCCTTGAGAATACAGCATTCATGATTAAAAATCACTGGCTAAACAAGATACCGAATGCGTTTGAACAGAGCGCTTTAATTAAAGGTGCGACATGATCAATATTTTGCGTCAAGAGAGAATTGAAAAATTATTATGGAGCATAGCACTTCCTGGTTTTGGTCAACTGCTGAATCGGAGATATTTGAAAGGAGTTCTATTCATCCTTTTAGAATTGACAATCAATCATATGGCGCGATTAAATACAATCATTCTGCTTAGTTTCAAAGGCGATATAACAGCAGCGATAACAGCTGTAGATTACCAATGGTTAATGTTTTATCCTTGCGTTTATATGTTCGCCATTTGGGATGCCTTTAAAGATGCAGGGGGAGGACGTTCTCCCTACGCCACCTTATTGTTTGTGATCCCAGCCTATATGGCGACAGTTGGGATTATGTACAGTGATACGCTAAAAATATGGAATGTATTACTTGGTCCTGTTTGGCTGCCAATGCTGTTCTGCTTTCTGGGGATTGCGCTTGCCGCAATTATTAGAAAAATCATTGCTACATTAGAGACATCCAACTTCGCAAGTAAATAATAAGGCGATTTCACTTTCGTGGAAATCGCCCTTCCATTTGCAAAATCTGCTATTTTACATAATTACATAGCTTACCAATATTCTCAACTTCCACAGAGACAACATCCCCTAGCTTCAGTGGGCAACTGCCAGAAGGTGAACCAGTGGCCAAAACATCCCCTGGCTCCAAAATTTTTCAATCCTTTTCTGTATTGTTTATTTTATGGGTTTATTGATGATTTACGGATTAAATACTTGGCTGCCAAAATTAATGCAAAATGCTGGCTACCCTTTAATTTCCAGCTTAGGGTTTGCAATTTTTCTAAATGGCGGCGCTTTAATGGGAACTGTTATTATAGGAGTTATCGCGGATCGAAAAGGGTCTAAAAAATTAATAGCAGGTCTTTATGTCCTTGGTGCAATTTGTCTTGCGCTTCTTGGAATCAAAAGTAATATGTTTTTCCTCTATTTCTTAATTTCTATTGCAGGTGTTTGTACAATGGGGAACCAAAGCTTACTGAATGCTTTCGTTTCACAATATTACCCTGCAAATGTTAGATCGACAGGAATAGGACTTGCCAATGGAGTTGGAAGATTAGGAGGAATGTTAGGGCCTACATTAGGCGGTATGCTTTTATCACTAAATTTCCCTATTACCTTATGTTTCCTTGTATTCGCCCTGCCTGGGGCATGCGCCGCTCTTGCCTTATCGCTAGTTAATAAAAATTCCAATAATATTAGTGTAGCTAGCCCGGAAAAACCACAATTAATTTAAACTCGCCGACTGGCGGGTTCTGCCCTTATACTGTGCTCCTAAAATTTCCGAATCTACGTCGAATTTGCATCCATATGGAAATTTACACCTTCTAATAGTGTAAAAAACCTGCTTTCCTTACGGTGAATAGGAGAACAGGTTTTTTTATACCTTTTAAGTAGCACAATTTATCATTTGATTCCTGTTAGTCCAAATTCGATTTTCTTCCATTTCATTGGAGGGATTTATTAAATAAAGTTATAATTAATATTGGAATCCTTCTTAATGATTGGAGATAATTGTATGGATTTATTCGATCTACAAAATAATATGAATAAACCTTTAGCCGAAAGGATGAGACCAGAAAATTTGCAGGAATTTTACGGTCAAAAACATCTATTGGGCAAGGGAAAAATATTAAGAAATCTTATTGAACAAGATAGAATTACATCAATGATATTGCAAGGTCCCCCATCTACAGGTAAAACAAGCCTAGCACATATAATCAGTCAAAAAACAAATTCGGACTTTGTAAAACTGAATTCTGTTTCTCTCTCAGTGAAAGAGCTAAGAGAAACCATTCAAAAAGCAGAAGAAAACCTAAAGCTATACGATAAAAAAACAGTGGTTTTTATTGATGAGATTCATGCGATGAAGTCGAATGTTCAAATGACCCTTCTTCCGGCTGTTGAAGACGGAACAATCATTATGATTGGGGCAACAACAGAAAGTGTAATGCATTCCATAATACCACCCCTTGTTTCGAGATGCAGGGTGTATACCTTTAAAAAACTTGAAAACCAGGAAATCAAAGAAATTGTAAGAACAGCATTTCACGATGCTGATAGAGGTCTAGGTGTATCCGATATTGTCATTGAAAATGATGCAATTGATTATTTAGCCGATATATGTGATGGTGACATTCGGGATGCATTAGGTGCAGTTGAAACGGCATATTTTTCATTGGAGGAAAGAAAAAATATAGACCTTACTTTAATAAAAGAAGCCTATGAAAAGAGAATTAACTCAATTAATACTAACGATGAATATAATCTGATGTCTGCCTTTATCAAATCAATGAGAGGGAGCCAAACCAATGCTGCCTTGTATTGGCTAGCCAGAATGCTTTATTCCGGAGTAGATCCAATGTATATTGCCCGAAGAATTGTTGTTCATGCTGTAGAGGACGTAGGAATGGCAAATCCTCATGCTTTAACTACGGCGATCAACGCAAAGAATGCGGTTGAATTTATAGGTGCACCTGAAGGAAGGCTTCCCTTAGCTCAAGCGGTTGTATTTATCTGTGAGAGCCCCAAGTCAAATTCAGTTTATAAAGCAATCAACAGCGCTTTAGATTTCGTTAAGAATAATAAAGCCCAAGAAGTACCGAACGATATTAAGCAAGGAAGTAAAACCTATAAAAATCCGATAGACCACCCTTTTAATAATATGAAATATCTTGATAATTCTGATGGCATTGATTTTTACCGACCGCAAAATTCAGGAGTAGAAGCAAAAATCTATAAAAGGTATTACGGGGATAATTAGAATATGATAGTATCCCTCTTGAGTAGACAGTTGGCAAAAAGCCCATACTATTTATTCAGGAGGGATGTTTGTGATGCGAAAGAAAACAACCTATTACATCAGTCAAGAGCGTTCGTTCCCTTTGCAACAACCCTTACATACTCCATACCATGTTTTAACTCCTTCTGAGCTATCAACTACATCGATTACGCCTTCACACACCTGACAAATAATCGTACCTTGTTTTACTTCCAATTTCGTAACCATCATTTTTTCTCCCCCCAACCCTTGTTTGTTCAAAACATGACTAACCCTCTTTTTAGAACAACTCTTACACACCCCGTACCATGTTTTAACTCCTTCTGGACTATCAACTGTATCGATCACATCTTCACACACCTGGCAAATAATCGTACCTTGTTTTACCTTCAATTTCTCAACCATCATTTTTTCTCCCCCTAACTCTTTCTTGTTCAAAACATGACTAACCTTCTTTTTAGAACAAGTCTTACACACTCCGTACCATGTTTTAACTCCTTCTGGGCTATCAACTGTATCGATCACATCTTCACACACCTGGCAGATAATCGTACCTTGTTTTACCTTCAATTTCTCAACTATCATTTCTTCTCCCCCTA
>NZ_SCFM01000061.1 GCF_004138295.1 Ectobacillus funiculus
AATCGTACCTTGTTTTACCTTCAATTTCTCAACTATCATTTCTTCTCCCCCTAACATTTTTTCTAGAAAAATTTATTTGATAACATGTAATTGATATTTACAAACTTAGACTTGTCTCATCGTGATAATAAGACTTGATTTTTGCTAAAGCTGGAGTATGAGTATCAGATATAATTTTTTGCAACATAATGATTTTCCCATCTAATTGTTTACTGATTTGGATAACAGACGGATCAGAAATCCCCTTCTTCTTTGCTACCTCGTGCATACTCTCACGATACTCGTTTATACTCTCCCTTAGAGCTAGTGCATTTCTCAAAATCATGGCTGTTACTTCCTTTCTGCTGTTTAGCAATGTTGTTAATCTATAGAAACTAATCCCTCTTTATAAAACCAGCACAAATTTCTACTCTCTGAATAAGTGTAATCGCTGGAATTGTATTGCAAAGCTGAAGGTAACTTCTTATATCAAACGCTTTCATGAAGCGCTTTCAAAAGTACTTTTGATCTAAGCAGTTCGATAAAGTAAAAGATACGTTCTTTCAATGGATTCCTCGATGACTTCCACTCTTTCTGAACAATTACAATCTTTCCATTTACCATACCTGCCTATTGCCCTGTTGACTACTTGTCTACTAAGTTACCTTGTGAATTAATTATAACTTTACTAATATTGTTTGTCAATACGGTTATCGAATGATTCTAAGCGCGCTTCATAGTGTCATCGTACATACGTCACTGTGTCCTATTAGCCTATCGATTGTGTTGCACATATACATACATTTCATACTGTCACGCGATTTAGCAACAAATTGAATAGGGAGAAACTGATTGGTTAAATTAACTAAAGCATATAAAACAAACATTCAAAGCCTAGGAAGAAGAAATTTGCAAGTGCATGCATTTCTGACTACGTCGAATGACTTCTAACTGGAAACTCATGCTTTCCTCCAGTGAAATAAACATGCTTCAGGCATCTGGGCAATAAATAACAATCGAGGAGTAAATAGGGGATGATATCTTTTGGGTATGTTCCAGAGGTTTAAATCTAATTCAAGCCCTAACAATGAACATATAAAGGAAAACACACCTTTACAAACTAATCTTCAAGAAAACATCCGAACGATTAGAAAACTAGTTGGAAATAGCCCAGATATTGTCATAAGGGAGTTTGGCATCGGAAAGAAAAGAGAGATCAAAATAGCGCTAGTCTTTACGGAAGGTTTATCTGATGCTCAATCTGTCAATCAGTTTATCATGGAATCTTTAATGTTGGATATACAAGAACATGATGTAAGTTTAGACCATCCCTCTAAGTTGTTTACCTTTCAACTACTGAAAGAGCTTCTCCCAGTGGGGAACGTCAAGGATGTTTCAGATTTTGAAGCCTTGCTTCCCTCCATCTTATCGGGGGATGCTGCCATCCTATTGAATGGATATTCTCAAGGTCTGATAGTTGGTTTGAAAGGATGGGAAGACCGCGGTGTCCAGGAGCCTTCTTCCCAAACAGTCATCCGTGGCCCGAAAGAGGGGTTTTCCGAAAACATCCGGACGAATACCGCATTGGTCCGGCGAAAAATTAAAGATCCTAACCTTTGGTTGGAGAACCTAACAATAGGAAGAGTAACGAAAACTACTGTTAACATCATGTATATCCAAGGGATTGCGAATGAAAAAGTCGTTGAAGAAGTACGGAAACGGCTTACCAGGATTGAAATAGATAGTATCTTGGAAGGCGGCTATATCGAAGAGTTAATCCAAGATGAAACATACACTGTTTTTCCCACGGTGTTTCATACAGAAAGGCCTGATGTCATTGCTGCCGGGCTTTTAGAGGGACGGATTGCAATCTTTGTGGATGGAACCCCCTTTGTCCTTTTGGTGCCGGTCATCTTCTCGCAATTCTTTTCGGCGGCGGAGGATTATTATCAGCGATCAGATATTGCTACGCTTCTGCGTTTGCTGCGTTATTTGGCTTTCTTCATTGCCTTGCTGGCGCCGTCTTTATATATTGCGATTACGACTTTTCATCAAGAAGTGTTGCCTCCTGGACTATTATTTAACCTAATGGCCCAACGGGAAGGAGTGCCTTTTCCGGCATTTATTGAAGCACTACTAACAGAGTTAATCTTCGAACTGTTGCGAGAGGCTGGGATTCGCATGCCAAGAGCGGTGGGCCAGGCGGTATCCATTGTGGGGGCCTTAGTGATTGGACAAGCAGCCGTAGAAGCAGGAATCATCTCGGCTTCAATGGTCATCGTAGTATCTATCACAGCTATTTCCAGCTTCATCATTCCTGCCTATAATTTGGCCATTTCTGTCAGAATTCTGCGCTTTGGGATGATGGGGTTGGCTGCTTCCTTCGGATTTTTGGGTGTTATTGTAGGGATTATCGCTGTCATGCAGCACTTATGTCAATTACGTTCGTTTGGAGTTCCCTATATGGCACCATTTGCCCCTATGGTGATGACTGATCAAAAAGATGCGATTTTTCGTGCACCTTGGTGGGGAATGTTCTCAAGGCCTCGATTTGTGAGTCAAAGGAATGTCAGCCGTGAAGATGATTCTTCTACCCAGCAGTCACGTAGAAAAACTTAAAAATTAATACAAAGGAAGGGGGAGTAGTTACGAAACAAGGACTGGTCGTATGGCTGATGTTAATAACCATGTTGTTTATACTTACCGGCTGCTGGAGTCGGGTGGAATTGAATGAACTTGCGGTCACTGTGGCCATGGGATTGGATAAAAAGGGAAATAAAGTTTTAATTTCTCAACAAATCGTTAATCCAGGAGCGATTGCTGCCAAAGGAGGTGCTGCTTCGAGCGATGCTCCTGTTACTTTGTTTAAAGAAACGGGGAACGGTATACAGGCTGCTGATCGAAAAATGATAACCTCCAGTACAAGAAAAATTTATACGGGACAACTACAAATGCTTATCATCAGTGAAGAATTGGCAAAAGAAGGACTAAGCGATGTATTAGACCACATATCCAGAGACCATCAATATCGAAGGGATTTTTTTGTAGTGATAGCTAGAGGAACAAAGGCTGAGGATATCCTTAAGGTTTATACCGTCATAGATAGGATTCCCGCCAATAAAATGCAACGTTCTCTAGATAACTCATCTAAAGCTTGGGGGACAACAGTTTCCGTCAGAATGGATCAGTTTATGTCAGATATCATTAGTAATGGAAAAGAAGCCGTACTCACAGGCATTAAGGTGCAAGGAAATCGCAATCTAGGTGAAACTACAAAAAATGGGCAACAAATTGATCCCAGTGCTAAGTTGCAATATAACGGTCTTGCCGTGTTTAAAAAGGATCGGCTGGTCGGTTGGTTAAATGAAGAGGAAAGTAAAGGATATAACTATACTCAGGGTAAGATAAGTAGCACGAGTGTTGTCTTTCCTTGCTCCCGAGGGAAGAAGAATATAAATGTGGAAGTGCTTCGTACTCAAGAAGAGACTCAATTCAAGAAAATAAATGGTACGCCTCAAATAGATATCAAAATTAGTCTCGAAGGCAATGTATCTGATGCGCAATGCGCTATCGATTTATCAAACCCGGAAACGATTACTCAGTTAGAGAAATTAACAGAAAAAGATATAAAAAGGACCATTGCAGCGGCACTAAACGCAGCGCAAAAAAAATACAAATCTGATATTTTCGGATTTAGAGATGTAGTCAACCGTACCAATCCTAAATATTTGGAAAAGGTGCAAAAGGATTGGGATCAGGAGTTTCCGGATTTGCAAGTCAATGTAGCAGTGAAAGCCGATATTCGCCGTGTGTTTATAACTAAAAAATCATTTCGAGAAAGGATAGAAGAGTAATTTAGATGTGGTCTATTGCGGGAATAATAATGGTAGGAGTTATCATCATGTTCATTAAGATTCCTTCCCTTTTGAAGAAAAATCATAAAAAAGATCTATGGGTGTTTTCTTCCCTACTGCTTCTGGGTGTTGTCCTAAATATTTGGGAGCAGATGGGAAGAAGTATTCCAAACCCACTTGAGGGAATTACAGCTATCTTCCAGCCTTATAGCGAGGTTATTTCGAACATATTCAAGTGAAACAGGTGATACAGATGCAAGAGAGCGGTAAAATTGCCCCTCGCCAGTTTATGATTTTCATCATCCTATTTATGATTGGCAGCTCCATTCTCTTATTGGCAAAATTTATTGCTGCGGAAGCAAAGCAAGATGCTTGGATAACCGCTATCATCCTTGCAGGAGCAGGTTTTTTGCTGGCATGGTTATACAAAGCACTAGGAAATCTTTTTCCAGATATGACCCTGGTTGAATACAGCCAAGAAATTTTAGGGAAGTGGCTAGGAAAAACACTATCACTTTTATTCTTCACTTATACATTTTTCCTTTGTGCTATTACACTCCGGCAGATCAGTAATTTCTTTACATCGACCATGATGCCGGAAACGCCGATTGAGTCGATACATATCCTTTTGTTAGGTATCGTCATTATGGGGGTGCAATACGGCTTAGAAAATATGGCCCGTACTTCTGAAATCTTCTTTCCCTGGGTTTGTATTCTTTTTTTTACGATAGTTATCTTTGTTTCTCCGCAAATGGAGTTTGAAAACATTCAACCTATATTTGCAAAAGGGGCAAACCCTATCCTTCATGCTGTTTTTATGCAACTGGGTTTTCCTTATCTGGAGCTTGTTTTATTTTTAATGCTATTCCCCTATGTGAATCGGGTTAAGGAAGCAGGTAGAGCCTTTTTAACAGGGAGTATAATAGGGGGAATCATTCTCTTCTCAATTACCCTGCTGACTATACTAGTTTTGGGAGCTGAGGCAGCAGAAAATGAACATTTTCCCAGCTATATATTGGCTCAAAAAATCGATGTCGGCAGGTTTTTCCAACGAATAGAGAGTATTATGGCAGGCTTATGGATTATTACTACCTTTTTCAAGCTGCAGATTTGTTATTATGTATCCGTATTAGTACTCGCTCAGACGTTGGAAATCCATGATTATCGTTCTCTGACTCTTCCATTCGCCATGATCCTGATGGTCCTAGCTGTTGTGATAGCACCCGATATGAGTTATTTGATTAACTTTATTGCAAATATTTGGACACCCTATTCTCTCGCGTTTGGCCTTTGTATGCCATTATTTCTGTTCGTGATAGCTAAGGTGAAACTAAAGTTTTTAGAGAGGGAGAAAAGTTGATATTCTATGGGAGCTACAGCGAGGCAGGATACGCACTAATTCCTATACTTTACTTGGATATTGGGAGGAACACCATATAAAAATGAGTATTCTTTAAATATCCCTTAAATTTTAATATTTCGGCCAGGAAACTCAGCCTATCCTCCGCATTATCCCTAGTGATAATATCAATCTCACTATCAATCCTTTTCTCGATGCGCTCTCCCTTAACGGATCTCAATGCTTGTTTAACACTTATATAGCCCATATCATAAGGATTCTGTGCCAAAGTAGCACTCAGCCGTTCCCCTTCAATGAGCTTCAACATTTCCCTCGTTCCGTCTGTTCCGATGACGGGAGTCTTTAGACCTTTTTTCTCGATTATCCTTAATGCATGTAAAGCCAATACGTCATCTGTAGCAAATACACCTTTGATATCAGGATAACTCTGTAAAATGTTCTCCATCACCGGTTTAGTCTGTCCAAATCGATCATACCCTAGTTGCTCTGTAACAATTTCAGCTCCAACAGCTTCTAACGCCTCTTTCGCTCCTTTTATTCGCTCATTCGCGACTGAACTCACTGACATTCCGCGAATAAGGGCTACCTGATCTCCCGGTTGCAGCATAGAGCCCAATAGTTCTCCTGCTTTTTTTCCTAAGACATAGTGGTCGGTTCCAATATAGGTTGTTTGCTTCTCCCATCCAGCATCTGTATCTACCATTAATGTAGGGATATTTTTGTTCCGATATTCCTCTAACACAGGAATAGCAGCAGATGGATCCGTTGGTGCAACAATTAGTGCATCTGGATGCCTCTTCAAAATAATCTTTAACATTGCAAGCTGTTTTTCAGACGAGTATTCAGAATTAGGCGCAATTACTTCTCCATCTATATTATAATCATCAAAAGCTTTTTCTGCTCCCGCTTGAATGGTCTTCCAATACTCGTCATTTAATTGTTTCAAAACGACAACCATCCTAGGCTTATCACTTTTTTTAAAAGCCGTAATCGTAAAACCTATCAACATGAAGAGAGCAACCACACAAATTAATGGAACCGACCAACTATTTTTCACCCTTTTTCCCCCTTATATAGTGCCGTATCGGGCCTCAATTCACATTAAAACGACCACTTAACTTGTAATTAACATAGAAGTTAGGCACATAATTAAAAGGATTATACTTATCAATGGTTAATAGTTCTGTCAACTTAAACATGCAAGAGCTAATTCCGCACTATGGACTTTTTTTCATCAGAATCAGTTACGCTTTGTTTGAAGAACCAAATTCACGCATTTTTCCAATGACTGTTTCCTTAATCGCATCACGACCTGGACCGATAAATTTACGTGGATCGTATACTTCTGAATCTGTATTTAATATCGCTCGTGCAGCTTTCGTAAACGCAATTTGATTCTCTGTATTTACATTAATTTTTGCCGTTCCTAATGAGATAGATTTTTGAATTTGATTGGTTGGAATACCTGTGCCACCGTGTAAAACCAAAGGTAAACCAGTTGCTTTACAAATTTGTTCCATTTCCGTAAATCCTAAATTTGGCTCACCTTTATAAGGACCATGAACAGAACCTAACGCAGGCGCAAGACAATCAATACCAGTACGCGCTACTAACAGCTCACATTCCCTTGGATCTGCGTAGATAACTCCCTCTGCAACTACATCATCCTCTTGTCCGCCAACAGTACCTAGCTCCGCTTCAACAGATACACCACGTTCATGGGCGTAATTCACTACCTTTTTAGTTGTTTCCACATTTTCTTCAAATGGATGATGAGAAGCATCAATCATCACCGATGTAAAACCAGCGTCAATGGCTGCTCTACATTTTTCAAAACTAGAACCGTGGTCCAAATGGATAGCTACAGGAACAGTGACACTCATTTCCTCAATAAGAGCTTCCGCCATAGCTGTTACTACCTTAAAACCACCCATATAGCGGGCAGCCCCTTCTGAAACACCAAGGATTACTGGTGATTTTTCCTCTTCAGCGGCAGATAAAATCGCTTGTGTCCATTCCAAGTTATTGATGTTGAATTGCCCAACCGCATAGCCCTCTGCTAACGCCTTCTTTAACATTTCTTTCATTGAAACTAAAGCCATATGAATATCCTCCTTAATAAATAGACCCTAACTTTTATTTCCGATAAGAGTCTATATGTAAATGAATCATCTACATCCAATTTACATACGAACTCTCATAGGTTATCTATCTCATTACCTTCTCGTTTGTGATCAAGTTAATGATTTCACCAATTGCTGTTCAGTTCCCCTGCAAGGGATCAATCATAGTTCAACACATTAATCGCTTTACTAGTTCATTAGTCGATTCATATACGGTTATTTTATTAACACGATTTTCATGTCTGCCGCCTTCAAAAGGTGTTGTTAGCCATATTTTTGCGATATCACGGGCTAATCCCGGACCAATCACACGCTCTCCCATAGCTAATACGTTTGTATTATTATGTTCTCTCGTTGCCTTAGCACTGAACGTATCATGCACAAGCGCACAACGAATGCCTTTCACTTTATTGGCTGCAATGCTCATCCCAATGCCTGTCCCGCAGATTAAAATCCCTCGATTCACCTCACCGTTTGCTACCTTTTCAGCGACTGGAAGGGCATAATCCGGATAATCAACAGAGGTATCACACTCACATCCTAAATCTACATACTCTATATTCATCTCCTCCATTAATGAGATGATTTCCTTACGAATATTCATACCGCCATGATCAGATGCAATCGCCACTTTCATGTTTCTTCCTCCTCATGTATTTCTAGTGTAAAAGTGTTTCTAATAATCTATATTGATCCTGCTTATCGGTTCTTTTGGCATTCACATTTTCAAGTTCTTCATGGATCACTTTATTCTCTTTCATGCCAACAGCCCGGCCTGAATATCCATTTACCAGCAATTCGACTGCCGTAATACCCAGCTTGCTTGCTAATACCCGGTCAAATGCTGATGGGTGTCCTCCTCTTTGGATAAAGCCTAACACTGTAGTTCTGACACTAAGGTTCAACTTTTCTTCAATATATTGTTGTAATTGCTGCAGATCATACATTCTTTCGGTCACGATGATGAGGTTATCATGTTTTCCGTTACTTATTCTGGTATGCAGCTTTGAACATATAGTAGCAAAATCTAACTTTCTCTCTGGAGTAGATATGATTTCTCCTCCACCTGCTAAGGCTGAATATAAGGCTAAGTCACCACAATATCTTCCCATCACTTCGACAATAGTTGTTTTATCATGGGAAAAATCAGTATCCTTAATTTTACCAATACAATCCAAAACTGTATTTAACATCGTATCAAATCCAATGGAATAATCTGTATAAGCCAAATCATTATCAATCGTTCCAGGTATACCAACTACTTTCACACCTAGTTCATGTAATCTTTCGGCTCCTTGTAAGGACCCTTCCCCGCCTATTACAACTAAAGAATGTATACCAAACTTTTGTAAAACCTGAAGAGCTTTTTTTCTTCCCGTTTCTTCCATAAATTCTAATGATCTAGACGTTTTTAAGATCGTGCCGCCTCTTTCTGCAATATCCTCTACCTCTGAAGAAGTTAAGGGATGAATTTTACCGTCAATTAAACCTTGGTATCCACACTGTATGCCCATTACCTCTAGATGATAGTGATTTGCTGCTTTTACTACAGCCCTGATAGCGGCATTCATTCCCGGGGCATCTCCACCACTTGTTAAGATCCCTAGTTTATTCATCAGCCCTACACCTCTTACACAATTAAGAATTTTAATAGTTTATTTATGAAGAAGTTCCAGCAGTTAGATAAACGTAGCCGCTGGAACTATAATTGCATCATGTACAAATCGTCTTTGTCTTTCTTAGCTAATTTTCTGTAGTTCTTCTTCGACATTCCGATTTAGAGCTTTTCCTGACTGTTTTACCAAGAAAAGAATGATACAAGCACCTATAATCATGCTAATCCCCATGAAAACCATACTAATCGTAAACGATCCTGTCGCATCCTTAATATATCCGACAACATACGGTCCGAAGAATCCACCAAGATTTCCGACACTATTAATGAGTGCAATCGCACCGCCGGCGGCAGCTCCTGTTAAGAAAGAAGGCGGAATCGCCCAAAATGGAGAATATGCACCAAATGCTCCGCATAAAGCAATCGTTAGAAATACAAATGATAATACAATGCTTGTACTTGCCACATAGCTGCTAATCATCATGGCAATCGCACTTACTGTTAAACATACCGC
>NZ_SCFM01000062.1 GCF_004138295.1 Ectobacillus funiculus
TTGGGGGTTTCCCCCTGTGAGAGTAGGACGTCGCTAGGCGAAATTTAAATCCCTTCTGTACATGCAGGAGGGGTTTTTTGTATTTTTTCCGTTGAGAGTAAATAAAGTAGAAATGGGCTTTTATTTGTGACATTTTTCACATGAAGATACCTCCAAGTATGGCATAATGAGAGAAAGGAATGATTCTTAGCTTGTATTTGTGCTGTAAGGAGAATGATTCATTTGACATTATCCATGAAATGAGGTATTTCTGTTGAAGTTTCCACAACTACAAATTGAGCATATGATTCCAAGGGTTCCCATCTTAC
This sequence comes from Ectobacillus funiculus, assembly GCF_004138295.1. Classification (GTDB taxonomy): domain Bacteria; phylum Bacillota; class Bacilli; order Bacillales; family Bacillaceae_G; genus Ectobacillus; species Ectobacillus funiculus. Next base: position 309 of record NZ_SCFM01000062.1, read on the forward strand.
AGGGAGGGATGGGAGTAGGGATATCCTTGAGCGGGCTTTCAGCTGCTGTCGCGAATGCGGGGGGGATTGGCATTATTTCAGGTACAGGGATTTCTATTAAGGAAATGAGGACCCATATTCGCAGGGTGAGAGTGCTAACCAAAGGAAGGGGATATGTTGGGGTAAATGTGTTGTTTGCAATGAAGGATTTTGCTGAGAAAATGAAGGCTGCTATAGAAGAAAGGGTAGATTTCATTATTTCTGGAGCGGGTATTTCAAGAGATATGTATGCCTGGGGGGAAAATGCTGGAGTGCCGGTCATCTCAATCGTTTCTTCTGCAAAGCTAGCCAAGATTTCTGAAAGGTTAGGGGCAGCTGCTGTTGTGGTAGAGGGATGTGAAGCAGGTGGCCATATCGGAACAGATAGACCTTTATTTGATATTCTTCCAGAGGTAGTGAGGGCTGTGAAAATTCCTGTGATTGCAGCTGGCGGTATTTTAACGGGTGAGGATCTCGCAAAAGCGCTTAAGGTTGGAGCTTCTGGCGTACAAATAGGCACCCGTTTTGTAGCTAGCGAGGAATGCGATGCTCCTTTAGCGTTTAAGCAGAAATATGTGGATGCACAAGAACGTGATATAATGATGGTGAAAACAACAGTTGGGTTATATGGAAGAGCCATTAAAAATCAATTTACAGAACTGATTAGCAGCGTAGATAAGGTTAAAATTGCTAAGTGTCATGATTGTCTGAAGAATTGTTCGTATCGATTCTGCACATTGGATTCCTTATTGAGATCAGTTGGCGGAGATGTTGAGAATGGATTGGTTTTTGCAGGGGCAAGGGTACAGGATATTAAAGATATTTTGCCGGTGCAGCAAATTATTAATAATATCATGGAAGAATACAAGAAGGCAGTCGGGTTTAGTTAGAGATTATACATATGAAAAGCTTGTTATGTCAGCCTATAGGCAAACATAATACGAAGTGGTTGAGAAAAGTCAAAATATCATGTTTGAGCGAGTAGTTTGATATGAAACTGCTCGCTTTTTTACTTTACACTGTAAGAACGTATAAATTCCCAGCTAGAAGTTCATTCAGCGCGGTGGGGAATTTCAGGAATAAAGTATAAGTACAACTACGCTTCTGTCTTCGCCCAATGGCAGGGCTTGCCAATCGGCGAGTTTTCTTTATCAAATGTATGCAAGATATTCTTACAAATAAGCAGGATTCTTCCATCCCCTGTGTAATAGTTTGTTATGACATAAAGCAGTATTAGCTCATCTCATCTATAGATTGGGAAAGGAGTGTTCGTGATGCAACGGCAAAAGATATTAATTAACGGTGAGAGGTTAAGAAATCAATTGGAGCTGTTTGCAAATTATGGACGTACAGAAAATAACGGGGTAACGAGATTATCGTTGTCACAGGAAGATCGTGCCGTCAGGGATTACTTTTGCGATTGTTGTAAGGAACTAGGCATGTCTATTGCAGTAGATGATATGGGTTGTATTTATGCAACGTTAGAGGGGATAGAGCAGCAGCCTCCAATTCTGCTCGGATCGCATTTGGATACGGTGAAAAAGGGCGGCCGCTTTGATGGAGTATTAGGGGTTGCGGCTGGTTTAGAGGTTGTAAGAACGTTAGTTGAGAACAATATAAAGCCTCGTGTTCCGATTACGATTGTTAATTTTACGAACGAGGAAGGTGCTAGATTCGAGCCTTCTATGATGGCATCGGGCGTGCTTTCAGGAAAATTTGAAAAATCGGTAATGCTGAAAAAAACGGATACTGCCGGGATTACGTTTGAGGAAGCCCTGCAAGCCACTGGGTATGCAGGCGAAGCGAAAAACCGCTTGAAAGAGGCTACAGCCTTTTTAGAACTACATATTGAGCAAGGGCCAATTTTGGAGACAGAAAATATTACAATTGGAGTTGTTGAATGTGTAGTCGGAATGGTGTGCTATGAAATTGAGGTGACCGGTGAGTCTAATCATGCAGGGACAACACCGATGGGGATGAGAAAGGATGCCCTATTTGCTACGAATAATCTGATTTCGGAAATCTGTCAACGATTAGGGGCGATCGATGATGAGTTAGTGTACACAATTGGCAGGGTGAACGTGTTCCCGAATATCCATACGGTTATTCCGAATAAAGTTGTATTTACCTTAGAGGCACGGCATAAAAATCCGGATATGATCAGCTCTGTTGAAGAAGTGATACAAGGGTTGCCGCAATCCATAGCGAAGGCGGATTGCGAAGTGAAGGCTGTCAAGCTATGGGATCGGGATACGGTTTGGTTTGATAAGGATACTTGCAATGCGCTTGAGCAATCAGCAGAGTCTTTAGGATATTCTCATAAAAGAATGGTGAGCGGAGCAGGACATGATGCCCAATTTATTGCAAGCCTTGTGCCGACTGCGATGCTATTTGTTCCAAGCGTAAATGGAAAAAGCCATTGTGAGGAAGAATTGACAGCGTGGGAGGATTGTGAAAAGGGAGTTAACGTATTGCTGGATACAGTTTTAGCATTGTTAGCTAATTAGGATGCTTAGAATCTAAAGGTGAAGCATAAAGGCAGCTGTGTATGTTGTAATTGGCTGCCTTTTTCCTGTTAATAGAAGAAAAGGGGCAGTTACATATGGTAAGGATTAAAGAGTTACTTACGAAGCAGCAGTGGCTAGAGGCTTTTCCTGTCATGAAACAGTTACGCACACACTTAGACGAAACAAGCTATGTAGAACTCATTCAGCAAGCGGTTGAGAATGGGGGATATAAGCTATTTGCCCTATTTGAGAAGGATACAATTGTGGCAACGGTAGGTTTTATGCCGATGATTACGTTATATAACGGTAAATTCATTTGGGTGTGTGATTTAGTGACAGATGACGAGCATCGCAGCAAAGGCTATGGTCAACAGCTATTGTCTTATGTGGAAAACTGGTCAAAAGATAATGGTTATAATATTGTGTCGCTGTCATCAGGTTTGCAGAGATTGGATGCACATCGATTTTATGAGGAAAGGCTAGAATATGATAAGGTGAGCTATGTATTTTTAAAGAAGATTTAGGTGCAAATCAAAAAACTAGAAATGAGAAAAGGTTCAGCGGATAATCGAACCTAATGATCGTTCTGAAGGGATGGTTACAGTGGCACTAATTCAATGTCAGTTTTATTCAGATGTTTTAAATCTAAGTACATCTATGACGGTTATATTGCCACAGCAAACGACAACACAAATCGGAATGCAGAATACACTAACAGGTGATAAGTATCAGACATTATATCTGCTGCATGGTTTGAGTGATGATGATACGATTTGGACGAGGAGGACATCGATTGAAAGATACGTTGCACCTCTTGGATTAGCCGTTGTCATGCCGCAAGTACATCATAGCTTTTATACAGATATGAAATACGGTAATAAGTATTGGACTTTCTTAACGGAAGAGCTCCCATCCATTTCTAGATCATTTTTTCCTTTATCCGATGCAAGAGAGGATAATTTTGTTGCCGGGCTTTCAATGGGGGGGTATGGAGCATTTAAATGGGCGTTGAACCGTCCTGAGCAAATCAGTGCTGCTGCTAGTTTATCAGGAGCATTAGATATCGTAAGCCTCATCAATCAAGCTGATCAAGAGGGACTTTTTCATCTGATTTACGGAAACGAAGATGTAGCTGGAACAGAACATGATTTATTTTCAATGATAGAAAAAACTAATAGAAATGAACAAAAGCCCATTTTGTATCAATGCTGTGGTACGGAGGACTTTTTATATGAGGATAATATTCGTTTTAAGGATCTATGTGAAAAAACGGAATATAACTTAACGACAGATTTTGGTTCTGGTGATCATGAGTGGGATTATTGGGATAAAACTATACAGGATGTATTAGCGTGGCTTCCGTTAAAGGGGAAATAAACAGTAGCTAAAGACACAGTGAACAGTAGTCATATGTAACAGGAGCGTTGTAAATTAGGGCATTAAAGTGCTTGAGGATCCTGAAAGGCTAGCGTCGTTTGTGCACGGCTTTTTTCACACTTTAAGAAACTTTAGGAATAAAGTATAAGGGCAACTAAGCCTCTATCTTCGCCTAACGGCTCGCTAATCGGCGAGTTTTCTTTATTTTAAGAAAGTATAAGTTTCTAGCTAGAAGTGAATTCGACGTATCAGGAAACTTTAGGAACAAAGTGTAGATGCAAATACGCCTTGCCTTCGTCAATGTGAAAGGGAGAGTACTTCTTCTTTTTGCAAGGATGATGTACAATAGAACATGTTCTCGTGCTTCACATGATAACAAACAGATATGATTGGGTATCCATAACGATAAAAATCATGTATTGTTAGATAAGATTATTCTTTATATATTTTTTGCATATATGATGCTTGAAAGGACTTTTTCTATGACAAATGAACAAAAACATGAACTGAATTCACGCAGAACCTTTGCGATTATTTCGCATCCGGATGCCGGGAAAACGACACTGACGGAGAAGTTGCTATTGCTTGGAGGAACAATTCGTTCAGCAGGGACGGTAAAAGCAAAAAAATCTGGAAAGTACGCAACCTCAGATTGGATGGAAATTGAGAAGCAAAGGGGAATTTCTGTTACATCGAGTGTAATGCAATTTTTCTATCGCGATCATCACGTGAATATCGTTGATACACCGGGACACCAAGACTTTAGTGAAGATACGTATCGTACGTTAACAGCGGTAGACAGCGCCGTAATGGTAATCGATGGAACGAAAGGGATCGAAGCACAGACGCTCAAGTTATTTAAAGTGTGCCGTATGCGAGGAATTCCGATTTTAACCTTTATTAATAAGCTCGACCGCGAAGGAAGAGAGCCGCTTGAGCTGCTGCAGGAAATTGAAGAGGTGCTTGGCATTGAATCGTATCCGGCGACATGGCCGATTGGCATGGGGAAACGATTCCAAGGAACATACGACCGATTTGAAAAGAAAATTGAAGTATATCGTGGTAATGAGGAATCGGTATTTATTGATTTTGATGGTGAAAATGTTACAGAAGAGTTAACAAAATATATCGATCCTGCCGTAATCCCGTCCTTGATTGACGAACTGATGCTAATTGATGAAGCAGGGAATGATTTCTCAATTGAAAAAGTGAAAAATGGGACATTAACGCCTGTATTTTTTGGAAGTGCCATCGCCAATTTTGGTGTGCAGTCGTTCTTTAACTCCTTTTTAAATTTAACATCTCCGCCGCAGTCGAGAATGTCTTCAAATGGTGAGATTCCCATTGATTATCCGCATTTTTCTGGATTTGTTTTCAAAATACAGGCGAATATGAACCCGGCTCACCGCGACCGGATTGCATTCGTACGTGTCTGCTCTGGAAAATTCGAGCGCGGCATGACAGTTACCCTTCCTCGTACAGGCAGAAAAATTAAATTAGGACAATCTCAGCAGTTTTTAGCCTCTGATCGGGAAACGGTAGAGGAAGCATACCCGGGTGATATTATCGGATTATATGATTCCGGTACGTATCAAATTGGAGATACAATCATCGGAGGAGGAGCGATGTTTCAGTTTGAAGCATTGCCGAAGTTCCCACCAGAGCTGTTCCGGAAAGTAAGGGCAAAAAATGCAATGAAGCATAAGCATTTTGATAAAGGGATGACACAGCTTGTCCAGGAGGGTGCAGTACAGCTTTACCGTACACCGTTCTTCGGAGACTACATTTTAGGAGCGGTCGGCGAACTGCAGTTTCAGGTATTCGAATACCGCATGAAGGCAGAGTATGGTGTGGATCTTGAATTCACATCGATGCAGCATAACAGTGCAAGGTGGATTTCAAAGGATGATGTGAAACAGATTAAAACGGATTCCCGTGCCATGCTTGTAGAGGATTTGGATGGCAATCCTGTTCTATTGTTTGAAAATGATTTTGTGCTTCGGACGTTTACTGACAAATATCCTGATGTGAAGCTAAGCACAATTTTTGAAGGATAATATAAGGAAATGCTTTAGAAAGTAATTGGGCAAGGCTTGTAGACAAAGGGGAGTTTCCCCTTATCTACAAGCCTTTTTTTACTGTAGAAAAGTATAAATTTCAAGCTAGAAGTCGTTCGAGGTAGTCGGAAATGATAAGTGTAATGTAACTACAACTACGCCTCTGTCCTCGCCCAAGAGCTCAGTCTTTTTGCCCTAAAATACAAGGGTTAGGCTTTTCTTCCTGTAACCTCAGCAATAATTTCGTAGGAGTGAAGACGCGCATTATGATCAAAGATTTGCGAGTTGATGATCATTTCATCTGCCTCAGTTCGATCTAAGAATCTTTGCAGCTTGTTTCTCACTGTCTCAGCGCTTCCGACGACTGAAGTCGCAAGCCGTTGCTGCAGGGCCGCTTTTTCATGTTCAGTGAGGAAGCTTTCCAAATTTTCTACCGGTGGCGGCAGTTGACCAGGCTTGTTTCGCAGCAGATTTAAGAACATTTGCTGCATCGAGGTCGCTAGCAGCTGTGCTTCTTCATCTGTATCTGCCGCAACAACGTTTAGACCGACCATGGCGTATGGTTTGTCTAATGCGCTGGAAGGCCGGAAGTTGCGGCGGTATAAGTCAAGAGCCGGCAATGTATACTCTGGTGAGAAATGACTTGCGAAGGAAAACGGCAAACCGAGCTGCCCGGCTAGTTGTGCGCTAAATCCGCTTGAGCCTAGTAACCAGATAGGAATACTCAGACCTTCTCCTGGAATTGCCCGTACGTAGTTATCTCCAGAAAAGGCTTCTGGGTCAAAATAGGCGCGAAGCTCAGCTAGCTGTTCCGGAAAGTCTTCGCCGCCCATTCTGTTTTCCTTGCGCAGAGCGCGGGCAGTTAGTTGATCGGTGCCAGGGGCGCGACCGAGACCAAGATCAATACGCCCTGGAAATAAAGATACTAATGTGCCAAATTGCTCTGCAATGACCAAAGGTGAATGATTTGGAAGCATAATTCCGCCAGACCCAACTCGGATCGTTGAAGTACCCGCTGCCACATGACCGATGACAACAGATGTAGCAGAGCTGGCAATGCCGGGCATATTGTGATGTTCAGCAAGCCAATAGCGGTTATATCCCCATTTTTCAGCGTGGCGAGCAAGATCAAGCGTGTTTTGTAAAGAATCAGCCGCAGTTCCGCCGGCGATAATGGGTGAAAGATCCAGCACAGAAAATTGGATATCAGATAGTTGTTTTATATTCGCAGACATATATTCAGCTTCTTTCTTTTTGGAATGGTAGTGAGTTAAGATGGAACGTTCTATATAACTGTTCCCAAAAATTATTGTATCAATTGTTTGCATCGGCTCAAAATATAATGCTTTGATCTTGACTGAGTGTATTAGAGGGAGAACACAAGCAGGTAGAATCTTGTTTTAGAAGAATACGAGTACAAGAATTATGTCCCTCGTGTCGAAATGCAGGTAAATCGGATGGTAAAATATAAAGATACTATATGTTTTGAGGGGAGAAGTGAAGGGGTTGAAAGTTGGTTTAGTTCGCCATTTTAAAGTGGTAAGAGGATATCCCCACACATTGGTTACATCCGCAGAACTTATGAAATGGGTGGGAGAATACGATGCATCCGATGTTGTAGAAAATGAAATTGATTTATGTAATATAGAATGGAAAAGGTGCTTTTCAAGCGATTTGCCCAGAGCAGAAAAAACAGCTAGAAAAGCGTTTCAGGGTTCAATTGTTTATTTGCCGGAATTAAGAGAAATCACACTTTCTCCATTTGTTCGCTGGAATATTAGAATTCCTCTTTTTGTCCATTTGCTGTGTATTCGGGGAGCCTGGCTGTTGAATCATCGATCGCAGCAGGAGGGTAAACAAGCTGTTTTCAATAGAATCAATGCGGCCCTAGATCAAATCCTTTTGCATGATGAGGATGTACTTATTGTTGGTCATGGTGGCATTATGATGTTTATGAGACAGGAGCTGCTAAGAAGAGGATTTGCTGGACCGAAATTTAGAAGAGCAGAGAATGGGAAGCTATATGTATTTGAAAAATGATAAAACAGCTTTCACGAGTTATCTTACATATATATCAGCTTCTTAATTCAATTGAAGGCTTGTTTTTGCTTTATAAAAATCCTTTTCTACAGAGGGACAAAATATTTTAGTCCGTTGCAGCCTATACAAATTCTTTGTAATATTTGTATATATTTGGGTTGCTTTTGTATAATGAAAAGATATATAAGGGGGGACAATGATGAAACGAATCTATGGATTATGTATGTGTATCCTTCTTGCTGTGGTGGTAACCGCCTGCGGCAATGCTCCAAAGCCGGAGGAAACACTGGATGCATACATACAGGCATGGAATAAGCAGAAGTTTGCTGATATGTACGATATGCTGTCTGAGAGTTCTAAGAAGTCGATCGCAAAGGACGCATTCGTACAACGTTACCAAAAAATATATAGTGATATTGAAGTAGAGAATCTTCAAGTAAAGCTGCAAAAGGAGCAAGAAAACAAGAAGGATGAAAAGGATGCTGCTATGCGGCATTATGAATTAAAGATGGACACAATGGCAGGACCTATTTCCTTTCAAAATCCAATTAAGCTTGTAAAGGAAAAAAGTGGAGAGGAAGAGAAATGGAAGATTGAGTGGGAGACAACACATATCTTTCCCGATATGAAAGCGGGGGATAAGGTTGGCATTGATACATATGAAGCAAAGCGCGGCGAAATTTTGGATCGAAGCGGAAATGGTCTTGCGATAAATGGAACTGTTCCACAAGCTGGAATTGTGCCAGAAAAGCTCGGTGCCGATGCAGAAGCAACGAAGGAGGCACTAGCTAAACTGTTAGGTATTACGGTAGAAGAGATCAATCAAAAGCTTAGTGCAAAGTGGGTGAAGCCGAATTTGTTTGTACCGATTGGCTTTTTCCCAGAGGGTGCTAATACGGATCCGGGATTGCCGGGTGTCGGCATAAAAAATGTTCCGATGCGGGTTTATCCACTAAAGGAGGCTGCTGCCCATATTACAGGCTATGTGCAGGAAATAACTGCAGAGCAATTGAAAACCCTTGCGGAAAAAGGCTACCGAGCAGGGGATGTTATTGGCAAGGCAGGGTTAGAGCAGGTATATGAGGATGAACTGCATGGCGAAAATGGTGCCCGTTTGTATATTATAGATGAAAACAACAAGGAGAAGGAAGAGCTTGCGAAAAAGGAAGCAGTTGATGGGAAAACCATCTCTGTTACGCTTGACAGCAGCTTGCAGCAAAGCATCTACACACAGCTAAACAGTGATGCTGGTACGGCGGCAGCTGTACACCCAAGCACAGGAGAGGTTCTTGCGCTTGTGAGCAGTCCTTCATATGACCCGAATGCCTTTGTTCGCGGCGTGAAGTCAGAGCAGTGGAATGCGTGGAATAATGATCCGAAAAAGCCGCTGCTGAATCGCTTCACAAAGGCATATACGCCAGGATCTGTATTTAAGCCGATCACGGCCATGATTGGTTTAAAAGCAGGGACACTTGATCCTGCTGAACAAAAGAAAATTTCTGGCTTGAAATGGGCAAAGGACGCTTCTTGGGGGAACTATTATGTAAAGCGTGTACATGAGGAGAGTTCAGTCAACTTGGAAAAAGCCTTCGTATACTCCGATAATATTTACTTTGCACAGGAAGCATTGCAAATTGGCAAAGAAGCGTTTACTGAAGGTGCTAAGGCAGTTGGTCTTGGCGAAAAGCTGCCGCTAAAATATCCGTTTCAGGCATCACAGCTTGCAAATGGCGAAATAAAAGGTGATATTGAGCTTGCTGATACGGGTTATGGTCAAGGAGAGGTGCTGATGACGCCGCTTCATGTCGCGCTTACATATGCACCGATTGTTAATAATGGTGCTATGCCAGCACCGGTGCTTGTAAAGGAGCAGGATCAACAAAAGGTGTGGAAGGAAAATGTCGTATCAGCTGAACAGGCTGAGCTATTGAAAAAGGCGTTGGTTGCTGTTGTAAATGATCCAGAAGGAACAGGCAAAAGTGCAAAGCTTGCAAATAAGCTTATAGCTGGGAAAACAGGAACAGCTGAACTCAAGCAGGGTAAGAATGAAACAGGTCAGGAAAATGGCTGGTTTACCGGATTTAATGCTGCAAATCCAGATGTTATCATTGCGATGATGGTTGAGGATGTAAAGGAACGCGGCGGCAGCTCATATGTTGCAGAGAAGGTACGGAATGTATTAGCAGCACGTTAGAAATATGTTAGCACAATAAAAACGCTGGTTAGCAGATGCCAGCGTTTTTTATTTTGGATAGAATCCAACATTTTTGCCTTCCAAATAAAAACAAAGATTTTCTATGATATGATGATGGAATATAAAGTCATATCGTGATAGATTAAATATAATCAAATAGTTTAGTAAGGTGTGTGATCAATATGAGATGTGTATCGCTAGATTTAGACGGAACATTATTGAATTCCAATCACGAAATTACCCCAGCAAGCCAAGAAGCTATCAGACAATTGCAAGCAAACGGGGTAGATGTGATCTTAAATACAGGACGAGCGTATCAGGATGTAGTAAAGGTTCCCGGCGTTCAGGAGATGAACTGTCCAATTATTTGTGTAAATGGTTCTGTTTTATATTCGAAAACAGGCAAGCTATTATATGAAGCAACGCTGCCGCTTTCTGTATATAAACGAACACTGTCTCTTTTAAGAGAGTTAAATGTAGGTGTTCTTGTCTATACAAATCATGGGGGCTTTCCGTCTACATTGCCTCCGTTACATTCAAAAAGCAAAGAGGAGCTGGAGGGGCTGTTTCAAACGTACGATTATGATCAGGTGCTTAAGCTGGAAGATGTAAAAATCTATAAGCTTATTGCGCTTGTACATGCGGAGGAAGCAGAGCAAATTGCAGGAGTGAAAGAGGCATTAGCGGGCTATGATGACATTTCTACTGCTTCTTCATTCCCGAATAACGTTGAAATTACGTCAACTGAAGCGCAAAAAGGAAAGGCGCTTAGAAGATATGAATTAATGCACAATCTCTTATTTGACGAAATTTATGCATTCGGTGATGGCGGAAATGATATTTCCCAATTCGAAATCGCAACGCAATCAGTTGCAATGGCTAATGCGCCGGAAGAGGTAAAAGCAAAGGCGACGATTGTAACAAAAAGTAATGATGAAGATGGTGTATCATACGCGATTACAGATTTATTGAAATTAGTATAAGGTGAGGTTGTTTAGGGTCCTTGAAGCAAGGACCCTTTTTCGTGTTTTCAGAATGTACAAGAGAAAGTTCAGGTGCATTTGCCTGCTCTTATTATTGTTTTTTTCCAGGAATCCATATATAAGAATGCATTCTTATATGACAAGGGACATTTCTTGCGTCCTAATAGGCTGAGCATGTATGATAAAAGTCATTGGAATATCGTACCAATTTTAGAGAGGATGAATTCAATGAAAAATAAGCTGCCTCCTGGTCAATTTGAGACAGAAAATTGGCCCATTTTGCATGTAGGAGATGTCTACGAATTTCAGGAAGAAACATGGGATTTCCGGTTGTTCGGTGAGGTGAAGGAGGAAGTGACATTATCGTATGCTAGTATGATGAAACTGCCAAAAACCGTTTCAAGCATTAATATGCACTGTGTGACAACGTGGTCGAAATTTGGCTCAATTTTTGAAGGAATCGCCTTTCGTGAATTAGTTAATCTTGTGGAACTAAATGAAGGTGTAGATTATGTAAAGATATACGGCTATTACAACGGAGACCGGTTTGCCTATTCAGCAAATTTACCGCTAGAAGCATTGCTTGAAGATGATGCGTTATTCGTCTATCGCTGGAAGGACGAACGGCATGATTGGGAGGACATCTCTCCAAAGCATGGTTATCCGCTTCGGTTCATCCCGCCAGAAGCCTTCTATTTATGGAAGGGAACGAAATGGGCTTCAGGCATTCAATTTATGAAGGGCGATGAAGCTGGATTTTGGGAAGAAATGGGCTATTCGATGACGGCAAATCCATTCAAGGAAGAACGTTATCGTTAGGCGAGAAAGGGGGGACCAATATGAAGCTTAGTATTTTGGATCAATCACCGCGCTCGGCTGGAAAAACCGAGCAGCAGGCCTTGCAGGAATCTATGAGGCTTGCGCAAGCAGGAGAAGAGCTGGGCTACACCCGCTACTGGATTGCTGAGCATCATGATATGTCAGGCCTTACATGTCCTGCACCAGAAGTGATGCTAGCATATATCGGGGCGCAAACGAGTAAGATTCGCATTGGCTCAGGGGCGATTTTATTGCCGCATTACAAGCCGTATAAGGTGGCCGAGGTATTTAATTTGCTTTCGATTTTATTTCCAAATCGTATTGACCTCGGGATTGGCCGGGCGCCGGGCGGACCAGCTGAAGCAACAATTGCGTTATCTGGAAATTTTCTAGAGCAGGTTCGGCAGCTGCCTGAAAAATTTAAAGAGCTGCTGCAATTTCTGTATCATGAATTTCCGGCTGAGCATATGTATGCGAATATTTCTCCGGCGCCGCTGCCAGCGGTTCCACCAGAGCCGTGGCTGCTTGGAACAAATGAAAAAAGCGCTATTCTAGCCGCAGAAACAGGTGTCGCGTACGTCTTTGGTCATTTTATGAGCGAGAAGGATGGCGCGCAGCTGATGAATACATACAAAAATACATTTACGGCAACTGCTAGACTGAAGCGGCCAAAGACCATTATTGCCGTAGCCGCTATTTGTGCAGAAACGACAGAACAAGCAGAGGAGCTTGCGTTAAGTGGGGCTGCCTGGAGGCTGCAGCTCGCAAACGGAGAGGGAGGAAGCGGTATCCCGCCAATCGAGGAGGCAAAGAAATATATAGGCAGCAAGCACCAGGACGTAATGGAGGGTGTACAGAAAAAGACAGTCATCGGCAATTCGCAGGAGGTAAAGCAGCAGCTTCTAGAGATACAAGCACGATACAAAGCGGATGAAATCATGATTGTCACGACGGTGCATAGCTTTGAAGATCGGATTGCATCGTATCGCCTCATCGCCAATGAAATATTAATGGAGGAGAATTGTTATGATTACAACAGTGATGTTAAATGATACACCGATTACAGTTAGTGAATATAAGGAAGAAGAGGTTTCTGACAAAAAGACAGGTAACCTGTTACATCAGATTTCGTTTGTTTTTCAGGTGAAGAGTGAGGACTATCATAAAATTACGACACTCTTGTACAAGAACGCCTTTGATGTAAAAGTCCCAGAGCGTAACTTGGAATTCCGAGCAACCATAGGTAATTATTCTACCTCATTTACAAATTTGTATAAGGAAAATCAGGTAGGTGAGTTTACACTGGAGCTAGTGGAATCGGTGCAGTGATATTGATAGCCATGCTTTGGAGGAAATTTGGCGATGGAAAGCTTTGTGACTGCTCATAATTTGGGGTTTTTATCTGAATTGCTTGGACTCGAGAATAAGGGTGTGTACGATTATCAAATTTCAGCGCAGCATCAATATCAGCCCGTTGTGGAGAAGTTGAATCATGTAAAAAACAAAGCTGCAGGACCAGCCTGCAGCTTTGTTTTTTACATATGTTCCACTTTAAGAAAATATAAATTTCTAGCTGGATGGCCGATTCGACGTAGCGAGAAATTTTAGGAATAAAGTAAAGGACAACTATGCCTCTGCCTTCGCCCAAAAGCAGGCTCTCCAGTCGGCGAGTTTTAAACTATACGATGTGGCAGGAAATGACAGTATAGGGAATACGAGAAATGAGGACATCCCCAGTCTTGGTGGCCATACTTGTTAACTAATATTTTTTCTGGCTACTTATTCGCTTATCCGTTAACAACTATTGCAGAAAAATTAGGCGTTTACAAAATGGTAAGAATGAAACGGAAGCAGCTGTTTCTTCTAAGTGTTGGTGTAGCAATGATTAACTACTTGTACCAATTCTTTATTGTTGAATCTCTTAGGAACAGAAAATCTTATTGAATGAACTTTTTACGTTAGGCGAGTAAGAAATAAGAGCAGCTAGCGCATTAACTCCCGTGTTATAGGGGAAAAACGAAGCATGTTACTATTAAGAAGTGATTGCTAAGGGAAACAGTAAGAGCGGGTAAATTTTCTGGATACCTTTGGAAAATAAACAAAAGAAAAACATCTGTCTGTTTAAACGATAGATGTTTTTTCTTTTTAGTCTCGTATTTCACTCGTACAAAATGATAGTTTGACAGAATCTGAAGCTTATGGCATTTTTCGTTTAGAAGACAAGAATCGCGCTAGGAGTCATTGTCTAGCTTTTTTCGCAGGAGGAAGGTGTATCGACTCTATTTTTTTTAGTTGATTAAGTATTCTACTTGTTGAAATAGAAAAATAGGAGTACAATGACAATCAGGTTTCGGAATAGCGAGGTGACTTCTATGGAATTTTTACACATACCAAAAACTTTTTTACAAATGAATACAATTTTTATTTCAATTTTAATTGAGGCACTTCCTTTTATTTTGATTGGGGTATTTGTCTCCGGAATTATTCAAATGTTTATAACCGAGGATATGGTTGCACGTTTCATGCCAAAGAATCGAGTATTATCGATTTTGATGGCACTGATACTTGGTCTGTTATTTCCAGGTTGTGAATGCGGCATTGTCCCCATTGTGCGCCGCTTGATTGGAAAAGGGGTTCCTGCTCATGCCGGAGTTGCTTTTATGCTAACAGGTCCGATTGTTAACCCTGTTGTGCTGTTTGCTACTTATGTAGCGTTCGGGAATAGCTGGAAGATGGTATGGCTTCGGGCAGGTACAGCATTTATTGTTGCGTTTATTGTTGCGCTTATCGTTTCTTTTTTATTTAAGGGTTCTATTCTGAAGAATGAAAGCCAGCACAGCCATAGTTCGATTGTGCAGAAGACATTCAAGCAAAAGCTTTGGGATGTTTGTGAGCATGCGGTGCAGGAGTTCTTTTCTATGGGTAAATATTTAGTTATTGGCGCTTTAATTGCGGCCAGTGTGCAGACCTTTGTGAAAACATCTGTGCTTCTTTCCATTGGACAAGGTCCGTTTGCATCCGCCGGGGTAATGATGGGGTTAGCCTTTATCTTATCGCTTTGTTCAGAAGCAGATGCATTTATTGCATCGTCGTTTCAAAGTACATTTGCGGTATCTTCGCTTGTTGCGTTCCTTGTATTTGGTCCAATGGTGGATATTAAGAACACGCTGATGATGCTCGGGTCATTTAAGACAAAGTTTGTTGTTGTATTGATTGCCTTGATTGCAGTGACAGTCTATCTGAGTTCAGTAGTGCTTCATTTTGTGGGGTGAGAATATGGCACGTGCCTATATATTATTAGGATTTACTTTTTTGCTTATACAACTTCATATATCTGGAAATATTACAAAGTACATCAATATGAAATACGCCTATCTTTCTAAAAGTGCTGCTATACTGCTTGCTTTGCTGACAGTGGTGCAGGTGATTGCCGTCTTTAAGAAGGAGTCGCATGATCATGCGCATTGCGAAGATCACTGCGGTCATCATCATGAGGAGGAAAAGGGCTGGAAGCGTCGCTTTTCTTTTGTTTTACTATGTTTTCCAATTTTTAGCGGTTTATTTCTTCCAATTGCTTCCCTTGATTCCGATATTGTAAAGACAAAAGGATTCCATTTTCCGGTCTCAGATCCTGGAAATAATGACCCTTTCATACAGCGGCAATTCCTAAAACCTGATACGAGCATTTATTACGGGAGCGAGGGGTATCGCGAGCTGATGGCAAAGGAGAAAAAGAAGTACGTGGGTCGTGATAAGATTGCTTTGACAGATACCGACTTCTTAAAAGGCATGGAAACTATTTATAATAGTCCGGGTGAATTTGTCGACAAAACCTTGTCATTTAAAGGATTTATTTTCCGAGATGACAGTTCAGGGAAGGACCAATATTTCCTGTTCCGTTTTGGCATTATCCATTGTGTAGCTGATTCTGGTGTGTTTGGCATGCTTGTAAACAAGCCAAAGGATGCTGATTGGAGCAATGACCAGTGGATTACGATAAAGGGGACGATTGAAACGCAGTACTATCAACCATTTCGTACGACAATTCCGGTACTCAATGTGACATCTTGGAAACAGGTTGCCACACCGAAGGATCAATATGTGTACCGTGGAGCATAATCAATCGATAGAGGGCTAACGCCAAAGGTACACGGGTACCTTTGGCGTTAGCCTTGCTTACATTTGATGACGTGGATTCTGTTTAATCTGCACAGAGTTCCTTCAACATATCCTGTTTTATACATGTTAGAAGTTTTCGTATTCTAACGGACATATACTAAGCAAATTTTAGCAGATTGATATTGACGAGTGGGATTTTATGGAATAAAATAACTATTGAACAGTGGTCAATAAGGAGGTTCTCATGTCCCCAAGAAAATCTGTACAACAAGAGCTAACACGTGAAATGATTATGGATGCAGCAAGAGACCTGTTCGTCCAAAACGGATATGGACATGTATCGATGAGACAAATTGCCAAGGAACTCGGCTACAGCCATGGTGCCATTTACTATCATTTTACAAACAAAGCAGAATTATTTTATGCCATGGTACAAGAGCATTTTCACATGCTGGATCATATATTAGCTAACATTATGGAGCAGGATTTGGAACAGCATGAAAAGCTGAGGCAGGTGCTGCTTGGCTTTATAGAGTTTGGTCTCACACATCAAAACCACTATGAGATTATGTTCCTTATTAAGGATGAGGAGGTTAGAAACTTTATTAATGAAGGGCCAAATAAAAGCTATGAAGCATTTGCGAAAAGCGCATATATGTTATGTGACAAAAAGGCATCACTTCAAGACATCTGGTCTGTGTTTCTATCCTTGCACGGCTTTGTTACTCACTATAGCCGTCATGTAGTTGGTTATGACGAGGTGAAGGATTTAGCTCGTTCGCATGTGAATTTTTTACTGAGATCGCTCATATAATTTTTTTTAAAGTTTAATTGAACAGCGGTCAATTAAAAGGGGGAGTTAAGATGAAAAAAGTGTTAGTATTAGGGGCTTCAGGAGGAATGGGATATTCAATTGTCAAGGAGCTGTGTGAAAGAGGAATTGCTGTCATAGCCTTTGCGCGTACAAAAGAGAAACTGGAGAAATTGTTTGGCGCAGAGCCCAATGTCACAATCATAACTGGTGATATTTTTCGGGTGGAAGACTTACAAGCTGCTGCTAGAGGAGTAGAGGTTATCTTTCAAGCAGCAAACATACCGTATGCTGACTGGGAAGGAAAACTAGCTGCCTTTATGACAAATATTGTCCATGCAGCGAAGGAACAGTCCGCGAAGCTTGTGATTGTAGATAATATCTATGCTTACGGACGGAGCCCTGGCAAGAAGGTAGATGAAGCGGCGCCGAAACAGCCTCATACGAAAAAAGGAAAGCTTCGGTTACAGGTGGAAACAATAGTAAAGGAATCCAGTGTGCCGGCACTTATTGCTCATTTCCCTGACTTTTACGGCCCGAATGCTGAAAGCACCATCTTGAACTATACCTTGCAAAGCATAGTACAAAACAAAAAGGCCAGCTTTGTCGGAAACCAAAAAATTGCAAGAGAATTCATTTTTACGCCAGACGGGGCAAAGGCTATTGTCAATCTGGCATTGCGCGAGGAAGCATACGGACAGAACTGGAATATTCCTGGGGCGGGCGTCATCACAGGAGAGGAAATTGTCCAAATGCTTCGAGGAATTACGAAGTATGACAAACGAGTATCAACGATCACGAAAGGCATGATTCAATTTCTTGGCTTGTTCAATGCCAATATGCGCGAGGTTGTGGAGATGCTGTATTTAACGGAAGAGCCGGTTGTACTAAGTGGGGAGAAATATGAAAGAATCATTGGAAAGCTGCCGCGCACCTCTTATGAAGAGGGACTAAGACAGACGATTGCCTATATGAAGGCGCAGCAATAAGCGCTCAGTCTGACAAAGGAGAGCAGGATGTTATCTTAAGTGGTAAGATCCTGCACGATCTTTCTTGGTCCATGAGAGTGTATTTTTCTCTTTTTGTGTTTATCTTAAGTAAGAAGCTGCAAACTTTTTACATATGCAAGGAAAGGAAGAGATATACATGAAAAAAACAGTACAGGTTGTTGGCGCGGTCATTTTTAATGAAACAGACGATATTCTATGTGCCTTGCGTTCCCCTGAAATGGATCTCCCTAATCTATGGGAATTTCCCGGCGGTAAGGTGGAGGAAGGCGAACAGCCAGAGGACACATTAAGCCGTGAAATCCAAGAAGAGCTAGGCTGCGCCATCGAGATTTTCGAAAGATATGCCGATATTATCCATGAGTATCCAAATGTCATTGTAAATTTGATTACATACAAAGCTAAGATTATAGAAGGCACAGCGACTGCAAAAGAGCATGCGGAATTGCGATGGGTGCCGGCTAAGGAATTACTGCATTTGGAGTGGGCGCCAGCGGATATTCCGACGGTGCAACTGTTGACGGGGGATCGGGGGTAGGGTTAGAGAGAAATAAGCGTTGTGTTTACATAGCGGATTATCCTTACAGAAAAGATGGTGGACAAAGAAAAAAGGCAGAGGTTTCTGCCTTTTTTCTACCCAAGTCAATAGGATACGAATGAAACAATAAAAAAGATCTGTACTGAACGGTTTTTATTTTTACGAATCTCATAAACTCATTCTTCATATTTCCTTTTTAAATACTCCAAAACGACTCTATCAAAAGCCACGATAGCTGCCCATCTACCTTCCCTAAATTGTAGTAAAGGCATGTCCGGAAATTGATTGGTATCGTAAATATGGTATCCCTTGCCTCTAATCCATTGCAACTTTAAATGGTCATACTCTTTAATGTCTTGGATAGCCCATCCGATTTCATCCATATATTATCATCCCCTTAAAGTGGTTTGTTTAAAAGTATGCAAAGTATAAAGGGAACATAACTATTTTAAAAAAAGCATGTATTATTGATTTATTTTTTGGCGGATAATCAAGCTTGCACTCGAAATTTCCTACACATCCCTTGACAATTATCCATATACTACCTATGATAAGGTTAAATCTAGGAATGGAGGTATCTTTGCCGATATGTATTTTGTACACTTTGCTCGCTAATACAAAGCTATACGAGACAAAGGCGCTGCCTAACGGTGGTATGTGTACAGAATAACTATGCCCATTTTTAGAACGCGGCTTATACGGCAAAAATGCTTTCGTGATTGAATTCATGTTCTTTATTGAACTGTGTTCTTTTGCAACCCATTTTTGTGTTATTCATTTTTCGCATATCCATCACAGGCAGCTGCCTGTGATTTTTTATTTGAAGAAAGCGGGGAATGCATATGCTGATTGTAAAGGCAGATGGAGTTGCAAAGGAATGGAACGGTAAGCAGATTTTTGCGAACGCGCATATTGAAATCTCACAGGGCGAACATATTGCTCTGCTTGGGAGAAATGGTACAGGAAAAACAACATTCATCCAAGCTTTGCTTGGGAAAACGAGTATAGATCGCGGCAGCATCCAGCGCATGCTGCCGATTGAAGAATGGGGCTGCATGGAGCAGCATCTCCATGTTGGGGAAGAAACGACATTGTTGGAGTTCGTATACGCCGGGATGCCAGAGCTGTCTCGTATCAAGAACGAGATGAGCATATTGGAAAAACAACTTGGACAACAAGATGCGGATTTTGAGTCTTATAATAGGTTGTATGAGCAATATATGAATTTGGACGGTTATACGTGGGAGGTACGCGTAGAGACCTATTTACAAAAGGTAAATCTAGCGGCGGATTTGTGGCACCATCCTTTTAACAGCTTAAGCGGCGGACAGAAAACGAGAGCACAGCTGGCGCGGCTGGCAGCATTGGAACCAAAGCTGCTTATTCTTGATGAGCCGACAAATCATCTTGATAGCGAGACAATGGATTGGCTGGAGAACTGGATTAAGCATTATGCGGGTGCTGTTCTGATTGTGTCACATGATCGTTATTTTTTAGATCGCGTTGCTCATGCGATTTATGAATTGGCTCCTGAAGGAACAAAGCGTTATAAAGGCGGTTATACCGCCTATCGCTCGCAAAAGGATGCTGAGGAAAGAGCGCTTGCCGCGCAGTATGAAAAGGAAGAGAGGGAGCGCCGCAAGCTGAAGGAGATTATCACGCAGTATCGAAACTGGTTTCAGCAAAGCCATAACGCAGCCAGTGAGCGGGATCCGTTTCAGAAAAAGAAGGCAACAAAGCATGTAACGCGTTTTAAAGCGAAAGAAAAATCGTTGGAGAAGCTGTTGGAGAATCGCACTGAGAAGCCGAAGGAGACGGCTCAGGTAAAGCTAAGCTTTCAGGAAAGCCGCTTTGAAGCAAACTCGCTAGTACGCGTAGAGGAGCTTTCATTCTCTTATGGAAAAGAGCCGCTATTTCAGCAGCTTTCGTTCTATGTTCAAAAGCAGGAGAGAATCGCTGTGATTGGACCAAATGGTGCAGGGAAAACAACGCTGCTTAAGCTGCTTGTCGGTGATTTGATGCCAGCTGCTGGCTCGGTTATTCATCATCCAGAGCTGAAAATCGGTTATTTTGCGCAGGAGCTAGGAAAGCTGGATGTGAATCAAACGATCTTAGAAAGCATTTTAGCTATTCCAGACATGACACAAACGAATGCCCGTACACTGCTTGGCTGTTTCCTATTTCAGCGGGAGGATGTAGATAAGCGAATTGAAGAATTGAGCATGGGAGAGCGCTGCCGGGTTGCTTTTGTGAAGCTGTATTTCTCGGGAGCAAATTTACTCGTACTTGATGAACCTACCAACTATCTTGATATTGAAACTCGTGAGGTGATTGAGCAGGCGTTAGAGAGCTATCCTGGAACATCGATTATTGTTTCGCATGATCGGTATTTGCTGCAAAAGCTCGCCACAAGAGTGTTATACATCAATGGTGAGGAGACAAGAGTATTTCCGGGCACATATGAAGAATTTTGGAATACTAGGCTGGGGGTATCCTCTGAGCAAACGGATGCGATAAATCAAATTCAAAAGCTGGAACTAGAGCTAGCGGTATTAGCGGTGCAGGAGGAGCCGGAAACAGAGGATATGCAAAAGGAGCTAATTGCACGTATGCGATTTCTCCATGAAGAACTGGCACGTTTGAAGGAAGCCTTACAATAATACAAAGTGGAGAAACAATCTCAGGTTCAAAAGCTTTTAGCTTTTGAACCTTTTTGCGTATGGTATGCAAATTATTATTTTTTCTATGCCAAATCACCGTTGCAGCCTTTACTAGCGCAGCGAATTTTCTTGCTATTTATGAAGCGCCTCCGCAAACTGCTTAAGTGTCATATCATATGTAACAAAAATACGGGGCATGCGGTAAAGTTCATTAGGCTGTCCTGTTTCTTTGAACATACCCGGCTTTACCGTAACGGCAAATTTGTAATAGTTCTTCGTTTCAGCTATGACCCTGTCATCGAAAAAGCCAAACGGATAAGCGAGGGCAATCACAGGTTTTCCAGTGATTGATTCGAGCTTTTCCTTCGATCCCTTCAGCTCGTATTCGGAGTTTGGCGTATTTCGTAAGTCCGGATGTGTAGCAGTATGTGATTGAATGGAAAACAGTTTGGAGTTTGACATTTCTAAAAGCTCTGGTCCGGACAGCCGTTTTGGCTTGGTAATAAAGTCAGAAATGGCAAAAATCGTTCCTGCGGGCTGAAAAGTACCATCTTTTAGTTTTTGAAAGACAGAGAATGCATTCCATAAGTTTTTGTACCCGTCATCAAATGTAACGAAAATGGGTTTTTCCACCTTGTTTACCTCATCCCACCGTTCAAAGGTAAGAAGCGTATAGCCGTTGTCCTTTAAATACCGCATTTGCTGCTCAAAGCTTTTAGGTGAGACGTATAAATCTCTGATGCCGCTGCCTTTAAATTCATCAATAGAATGGTACATAAGAATTGGAACAGATTTTTGGGCAGCGGCTTGGGAGCTGAGTCCGAAGATACATGTGAATAATAGTAAGACAGCTATATATTTTTTCATCAAATCCCTCCTTTTGCTTTAGTTTGCCATAATTGCGCCGGATACAATCGGGTGAGCAAAATCGAAAAATTAATTGTATAGCATGTGTTTCCTTATGTTGACATATAGAACATAAGTTCGTATAATGGTGATAATCACAAATGAAGGGAGAATGGGATGAAAAGCTGGACAGAAGAAATACCAATCAATGCGTCAATTGAACATGTATTTTCGTATTTAGATGGTTCGTTAGAGCAGATGCAAAAGATTATGCCTCAGGTGATAGAGAATACTCCGGTGAAAGAAACAGCAGCGGTGGTAGGAAATGTGTACCTTCAGAAATATAAGGAAGGCGAAGAAATACAGGAGTACGAGGTGGAAACGCTTGAATATGTGAATACATCCACCCATAAGACGTTAAAAGTTGGGTTTGTGCTTGCCAATATGTTTAATATTACAGCTACATATGAATTGGAAAAAATTGATGAAGACCATACATTGTTTAGATATATAGCTACAAACCAAGCCTTGAACGAGAATGCGGAACGTTTTTTACAATTTGCAACAAATGAAGTGGTAGTTTCTTTTATCAACCGGGTGAAGTCTGTTGCTGAGTCCGAATATAACAGTTGAATAATACATTTGTTAAAAAATAAAGAAATTAAAGGAGTGTTACAGATGAAACATCAAGCAACCCCATATCTTACATTCGATGGCAATGCTAGGGAAGCACTGGAGTATTATAAAGAGGTGTTCCAGGGAGAAATCCTAAGTATCCAAACCTTTGGTGAAGCGGATTTTCCAACTCCTCCAGAAGCTGATGACAGAATCATGCATGCGCAGTTCAAAAAGGACGATCTATTCATTATGATGTCCGATGCATTTTTAGGTCAGTCAATTGAAACAGGAAATCGTATTTCATTGGCGCTTGAATTGGAAAGTGAAGAAGAAATTCAAAAGATATATGACGCCTTTAGTCAGAGCGGTTCTGTTTTAATGGAGCTGCAGGATACGTTCTGGGGGGCAAAATATGCTAAAGTTAAAGACCGCTTTGATGTGATTTGGGATCTCAATTATACAAAAGCGTAAGCATATATGAAAGGAAAAGCGGCGTACAGCGTCGCTTTTTCTATACATGAGTTCTTTCTGATTGGGAAGTTTTGAGCAGTATTTTTTAGCAAAGAGAGGTTAACCATGACAATTTACATTGCCTTTTTACGCGGAATTAATGTCGGAGGAAAGAAAATAATTAAGATGGAGAAACTGAAAGATATATTTAAGTCTCTCTACTTTCAAAATGTGAAAACGTATATTCAAAGTGGAAATGTCATTTTTGATTCAACAGAGGAGAGCGCTGATATTCTTTATAAAATTGAAACCGAATTGGAGAATGTTCTTGGCTACAAAGTCACTTCCATCATTCGAACAGCTGATGAACTGGAAGAGATTATCAAGCAGAATCCTTTTAGTGCAAGCGAGGATGTTGAAAAACAGTACGTGACGTTTTTACATAGGGAACCAACTGTTGAAGCGGCAGATAGACTCATGTCGTACAAAAATGATGTTGATGATTTTTGTGTTACCCATCGTGAAGTTTTTTTGCTGTGTGGCAAAGGCTACGGGAAAACGAAATTTTCTAATCATTTTCTGGAAAGTAAATTGGATGTGTTGGCTACAACTCGTAACTGGAAAACAGTAAATAAAATTCTAAACATGATCAGAAATTGATTATTAAGCCTTCGAGGAACATTTGAAAACCTACTGAGATAGGTAGATGACATAGGGTGTATTTGGAAGCAAGTATTATGTTTTTCATAATAGCTAAACGAATACTATACATGATTGTACAATGATACAAACAATTGCGTCAGTAGCATATAAGAACGAATCACATTGCTCTCTTCGAACGGAGGGACTTCCTGTTTTTTAGGTATATGACGGTTCTGGGTGCGGTCTTTTTTGTTTCGTATAACAACTCACATACCACGTTTGATAATTGGAATGAGAAAGATCATTGAGAATGATGGCTGTTTTAGGTATGCTGGTAAAGTTGGTAACAAATACATTATAACAAGATATTTAAAAATATAGATATTTGTTGTATACTGACTAAGCAGTGAACGAAATGCCTTGTAAATCACAAAGTTGTGATTCAAGTTCTTTTGTTCGCATATATAATCCTACCATGTTTGTGATACCATTTTGTTTTGAACCGTACGATTAAAACGGGATGCCTACACTGTTGATGGATGCCATGCCTGCTTGTCAGGATCGCAGGAAATCAATCTGCGGAAACCCACCTGCGAGAGCGGGTTCCAAAGCAAAGTGGAAAACGGCATATGCGGGAATATGTTTTTAAACGACATAGCGAATGAAGTAAAATATACATACCGTGATAGGCGGGGAGGCAGCGGTGCCCTGTAGCTCGCAATCCGCTCTAGCGAGGCTGAATCCCCTTCAGCGGTATGATGGATGTAAGGCTTGCCTTATATAAGCGGTGATGACCTTCGGAGTCCTCGCAACAGAAATCCATGAACTTGGTCAGGCCGGGAACGGAGCAGCCATAAGTGGAAGCTTCTGTGTGTCGCAGGGTAGCTACGAACGAGCTGGCTGTATGAGTACCGCTTATGTCGTCATATCAATGAAGGGTTCACGGTGTTTATTTATTTTTATCTTGTATGGAGGGGTAGCGAAGTGGCTAAACGCGGCGGACTGTAAATCCGCTCCCTCAGGGTTCGGCGGTTCGAATCCGTCCCCCTCCACCATAGTATATTATGTGCTGATGAAGTGCATGAAGCATGTAGGCAATTGTGAAATTTGCATTTGCGGGTGTGGCGGAATTGGCAGACGCACCAGACTTAGGATCTGGCGCCTTTGGCGTGGGGGTTCGAGTCCCTTCACCCGCACCATTTATAATGGAAACCTGAAACGTTATGTTTATGGCGGTTGTGGCGAAGTGGTTAACGCATCAGATTGTGGCTCCGACACTCGTGGGTTCGATTCCCATCAATCGCCCTTGCTTATGATAACATTACTTGCATATAATGGCGGCATAGCCAAGTGGTAAGGCAGAGGTCTGCAAAACCTTTATCACCGGTTCGAATCCGGTTGCTGTCTTTTTTGCACTGTAGGAAAGTATAAATTTCCAGCCAGAAGCCAATTTGACGCAGTCGGAAATTTTAAGAATACAGTATAAGTACAACTACGTCTATGTCCTTGCTTAACGGCTCACCAATCGGCGAGTTTTCTTTATTTTTTGAAGGCTAAAGGGGAAATAATTCACAGGAACCGATACTTAAAATTTGAGCAGATGTTAAAACACTATAAAAAAACGTTATTATGTACATAATAAAGAAACTGGGAATTAGACAATCAAAAGACTAGGCACTCCTTGTTTAGAGATTTTTCCTTAATAATCCTGATGTTACAATGCGGAACATGCCTTTATAAATGTCCAAATCAAAAGTCTAATAACTTTATTCTAAGTAATCACAAGGAAGCTGAAAAATACAGTTCATTATAAAAGAAACATTTTTTAAATCTTTTTAGAACCTGGCATTGGAAATTTTCCATCGTAAAGTAATTTAGATACTCTTCTTCTCTCAAAATGTATTCACCTTTGTCATTCGACCTCATGAACCAATTACTGATTGGAGACTTTTCGCACAAACAAGGTTCCATAATAACTATTTTACCATCTGGTTTTAAGACCCGTTTAAACTCTTTTACATAACCATGAACCATTTCTGGAGGGATATGGTGCAGTACAGCAATGATCAAAATAAAATCAAAACTATTGTTTTCTGAAGGAAGTTCACTTCCTGTTAAAGTTTCAAATCGGTACTGGTTATACAAACGTTTCGCAAGTTCAACCCTGTATGAATCTGGATCAATACCAAAATAATGATCAGGTGTGCATAGGGTGCAATTTGCCCCGGTACCTGCTCCGAAATCCAACACTTTTTTATCCGATAAATTAAAATGTTGCTTAATATGATTTTGAATATATAACTTTGTAAGCCATTTAGGTCGAACCAATAAGTGATAAATTCTTGGTGATAATTGCAATGTAACGCACCTGCTTTATTAAATTAATGAGTTCCTTTCTCTTGGAAGAACAGTTTTAGGTTAAGAAAGAAGCAGCCTTTTTATGCTTTTGAATTTACATCAAAGTTAATTAAATTATGGTAGTAATTAACCTAGATTAAGTAAACAATGCCCCTTTTTGTCATTTTCAGTAAATTTGCATAATAGTTACCTTTTTTCTTTTCCCCATTAATTCCCGCTAATAATTTCTTCTCAGGTTTTATATAATAATACGATGTGAGGAGGGGAACAATGAAATTATTTATTTTGATTCTTTTGTTTTTAGGTACTGTGCTCCTTTTCTATAGAGCATACAAAAATACTCATAGAGTTGCTTTAAATAGAGTCAATTTATCTAATATAGATTCTAATCAGCTTCGAGGACCTCATTTAAATGTTTTACAGATCTCAGATATGCATTTAGAAAATATTTCTGTTTCTCCTGAACATCTTTACAACAAGCTAGCAGGAGAGAAAATTGATATAATTGCTTTAACGGGGGATTTTCTTGATAAAAAACGCAGTATTCCAAAGCTGATTCCTTATTTAAAAGTTTTTAACAGGTTAAATCCGTGTTATGGCATTTATGCTGTATTTGGAAACCATGATTACAGATTAAAACAAAAGGATTTTGAAGTATTAAGAACTACACTGGAACAATATGGGTGTAAAACTCTTCAAAATGAAAATGATTCAATTGTTGTCGAAGGAAAGCTTATTCATATTATTGGTATAGACGATTTACATTCAAAAAGAAGCAACCTGCAAACATCATACTCAGGTTTAAAGGAAGGATACCATTTAGTTTTAACTCATGATCCTAATATTGTTCTCAACATGAAGGGGTGGCACTTCGATTATCTGCTTTCAGGTCATTTTCATGGCGGACAAATACACTGGCCTAAGCCGTATCATCTAGTAAAGCTGGGAAGGACCATGATGAAGATGAATATGATTAAAGGGCTGCATTACTTTGAGGATAAACCTTTTTATATAAGTGAAGGATTGGGACAAACATCAATAAATATCAGAGTTGGGAGTCGACCGGAAATAACAATTCATCAACTTTCTTTAAACAAAATTTGCGAGGAAGGAATTCAGACGGCTGTTTAGCGTTAAAGTCTATAATCATTTTTTTATGACTCTGCTGGAACTTGTTAGGCTTGTTCAACAGTCAACTTGTTTTTTTAAAAACTAATCATATTCCGCAGAGTGGTAGAGCTATTAGCTGTTAACTGTCGGTCGTGGGGTCGAATTCCGTCAATAATACTGCTGTAGCGGACTTGGCAGACGTGCACGACTCAAAATCGTGTTCCTCTTGCGGTTCGACCCCAACCAGCGGTATTATGGCATCGCTTGCTAATACGAGAAAATTAACGGTTCTTACATATTGTAAGAACCGTTTTTTTATTATTTATTAATTTTTTGAAATGACAAAGGAATGCTACTGTTTATCCAGAATGAATCATATTGATACAAACAGCAACAAACAGATAAACATATTTACATTT
Organism: Ectobacillus funiculus; assembly: GCF_004138295.1. Taxonomy (GTDB): domain Bacteria; phylum Bacillota; class Bacilli; order Bacillales; family Bacillaceae_G; genus Ectobacillus; species Ectobacillus funiculus. The sequence goes on from NZ_SCFM01000062.1 coordinate 27,882, forward strand.
TCCGAGGTGAATAGCAATGAGAAGCGAAAAGGAAATGTTTGATTTGATAGTAGGAATAGCTCAAATTGAACAATTTTGTCTGCTGTCTTTGTGAGTAATGGCACAATAGCTGCCTTTTGTAGTATGGTAGCTTCCCCGCTTGTAAATGATGGTTTAGTGACTGAGATACTGTTTTCTATCGAGGTTTTTATCGGATGAATTATATAAGCAGAGGGCTGTTTCAAGGTTGCGAATCCTTGGGACAGCCCTCTCACTTTTTAAAATTCATTCTTGAGTATAATCTAGCTCCGGTGCAAAAGATAAAAAACTCCTTGTGTAACAGATAAAATAATTAGCTTTACCGAAAGCTAGATTCTTGCCTACGCTCCCTTTTGCAATGCGATTGTTTGCCGCATGGTACGCTGAATCACAAAAGCAGATCCGAGCAGGAACACAAATAGTGTAATATATAATGCATCGTCTCCGCCAAGGTGGTACAAGGTTGTACCGAAGAGCGGACCGATGGCGGCACCGGTGAAGCGGACAAAGTTATAGACGCCCATTGCTGTTCCTTTTTCATTGAGGAACAAATTTACAAGCGAGGTCGACTGTGATGGCAAGCTTGTGCCGAGCAAAATGCCGTAGCCGAGCAGGAATATGATAAGCGCAGGGATCGTTAGAAGCTTCCAATGCAGGAATCCCCAAAAGAGGGCAACGACAAGTCCGATTCCATAAGAGGAGAGAACTAAAATAGAAGCGTGCGTCAAACGTGTCTGCAGGCGTCCGCCAAGCATTGTGCCAAGTACAATACCCGCGGTAAGCGGCATAAAGAAGAGACCTTTTACTGCGAGTGAAACGTGAAATAATTCATCTAATAGAGTAGGTAAGAATACGAGAAAAATGTAATAGCCGTAAAATTGCACAAAGGCAAGCAGCATGACTGCAGAAGCGGCTCTATTTGAGATAATATTAAAAAAGGTTTGTATTGTAATTTTTTTGCTCACTGCATCCGGCGGCAATGTTTCAGGTAATATAGAACGGTTGTATAAATAAGCAAATAAGGCAGCAGCTGCTAAAAGGGCAAAGGCTGTATGCCAATCTGTATAGGCGGAAATAAAGCTGCCGATGACGGGACCAAGCACTGGACCTAGGAAGACCATCGTTTGATAGATGCTCATCGCTTTACCGCGTTCATGGGGTGTATAGATATCGCCGATGACAGCTGCCGCTACGACTGAGCCAGTTGTGATGCCGAACGCCTGTATAGCTCTTCCGAAGAGGAATAAGTAGTAGTTCGATGACAGAAAGCAAATAAGTGAGCCGGTCATAAAAATAAGCAGACCGGGCAGCAGCGTGGCTTTTCGTCCGCGTGTATCTGTTAGAGGCCCGACAAAAAATTGATTAGCGGCCAGAATAAACGTATAGAGGGAAATTGTAAGATTGACCATAAATTGGTTCGCCGCATAAAAATGACCGACTTCCGGCAAGCTTGGTGTATAAATTGTTTGCGTGAATGGCCCTAAAAAGGCAGCAATGGATAAGCCAAGCAAGATCTTTTGATTCCGTGATTCCATTTTCACATCTCCATTCTTTTCCATATCTAAAAGACAATAAATCTGTTGTTCATTATAACAAAGGAATTGAGAAGATTCCTTTTAAATGCTTAACTTTATGAAATATATAATTTCTGCCTTTGTATAAAAGAGGCTTCCTTAAGATATACATTTCTATTCAAATCATACCTTGTGTGCCAGCTGCCATTCTATAAAGGTATTACACAAAAAATAGCCATACAGAACTTGTCTATACGGCATGCATTTTCTAAATTGTTCGTTCATTCTCCTCGTTTCCGGCAGCGTTAAGTGCAGAAGGCTCAAACAAGGCTAGCATGTTTTGTTTACATTGCTTTTGAACAGCCATAATATCTTTTCCTTTTATTTCCGCTATTTTTTTTATAACATCCTCGATAAAAATGGGAGAAGTAGCTTTGTTTTGAAAGGGTCCGGAAAATGGCCATGGACCATCTGTTTCTGTTAATAACTGCTTTAGCGGAACGTGGCGAATGAGATCCTGATCACGCTCCCGATAACAGGCCTCTGGTGTAACGGAAATATAATACCCGCTGTCTGTAATTTGTTTCACAACAGACGGAGCTGCTTTGAGCCAATGGAAATGCGCCTTTAGAATATGGTGCCGAGTTAATAAGTCATAGGCAATTGGCGTATGAGAATGGACGGCATGCAGGATAATCGGAAGGCTTTCCCTTTTGGAGATGCACATCATTTCATCAAGAAATGCAATATAATGTTCCAGAGAATCATGCTGCTGTTCGTGAAGTGTATAATATGGCAGCCCTACCTCTCCAATCGCTGAAATAAGATGGCGTTCCCGGCGCAGTAAATGCTCCCATTCAGTGATATCGCGGGAAGAGGGGAGCGGCTGCTCTGGATGAAACCCAATTGCTGCAAAAATAAAGTCAGGATATCGCTGCTTAAGTGAAAGGGTTTCATAGCTGGATCGTAAGTCGGTCGATACGGCCGCTACTCCTTCAATGCCAGCTTGCTGCCACTGTTCTATCTGGCGGTCGATGTCTTTGTATTGGTTTAGATGGATATGGGCATCAAACATAGGTGAGCCTCCAGTATTTTTTAATGTATACATATAATAACAAAGAGCGAAGTCTTCGTCATTTGAGGACTTTGCTCTTTGTTTACCCTGTAAGCAAGTATAAACTTCCAGCTAGAAGCGAATTCGACGTAGCAGAAAATTTCAGGACTAAAGTGTAAGTGCAACTACGTTTTTATCCTCGCCAATCGGCGAGCTGTCTTTATCGTCTATATATATGTGCACAGTACGGCGGATTTCTAAGCAGTTATTTTGAATGTTCTCCCTTGCTCCAACATACAGATACATTAATTATGGTTTTACGTGTGAACGGAGGGAGAATAATGGAGAAGGATTTTTTGAATATTTGGATGGAATTTGATGAAAAGCGCCGTAAGCGAGAGGAAGAACCAGCGATTCGGCAGGGAGAGGAGCTGGAGGAGCTCGTTCAGATGCGTGCATCTTATATTAATGACTTAATTCATGCTTTATCCAAAAATTATGAGGTTCTGCTAGCTATTACAAATGTTCTTGAGGATGCAAGGCGTTTCTGTACGGGCGAAAGTGAGATGTATCCGTTTATGGCCTACATGCAGGATTTAGTGGAACAAACCCCGAATTTTACATCGACCTTCTATCCGCTTGTCAATCAGGCAAGGTCGCTGCTTATCCAAAAGGCGGATGTGACGCTTCTGCGCTGCGTCAAGCAGACAATGGATTTAGAAAAGGCGGCAATTGAACTTGGTGATAGGGCTCTCCATTATATTGGTTTGTTTGAACAGCTTGTGCTTGAAGGAGATGATACAGTGATACTGGCATTTGTCGGGGATACATGTCGCTTGTATTTTGAGCTGAAGGATATGAACGAGACGCTGCTTCATCGCGCGAAACGGTATGAAGAATTAAATCGTATTTACATGACGAATAAGGTTATTGATTATAATCGCCATCAGTAAGGGAATATAGTCTCATTGTTTCTTGCGCTTTAGTATGTATAATGTTGCAGGAAACAGCTTGAGCATATACGAAAGAAACGGACAGGAAATGTACAGAGAACATAGAAGCCTCCTCCTCATTATTTCTTTTTAGTGAAGGGATTATGTATGAGGTGGAAAAGACTTAGAATTAATAAAAAATATAGCCGCATAGGTTTAAAAAATTGTCTGTAGGTACATAATAAACATGCAAGGTTACATTGCAATTTTATGTATTTGGTACATGCTGGGAGGCAACAAAATGGAACATGGTAAAGTAAAATGGTTTAACAGTGAAAAAGGCTTTGGATTTATCGAGCGTGAAGGCGGAGAGGATGTATTTGTTCATTTCTCTGCTATTCAAGGCGAAGGCTACAAGTCATTAGACGAAGGCCAAGAGGTTACTTTTGAAATTGAAAATGGCCAACGTGGTCCGCAAGCGACAAACGTACGTAAAGCATAATGAATGAAGCCATAAACAGATCCGTATTAACCGGGTCTGTTTTTTATTTACACTTTAAGGGCATAAATTTCTAGCCAGGAGACCATTCGACGTAGTGAGAATTTTTAGGAGTAAAGTATCAGTGCAACTACGCCTCTGTCTTCGCCAACGGCTCGCCAATTGACGAGTTTTCTTTGTAATGAATGTACATAAAAACCCTGCTCAAAAACAGAGCAGGGTTTAGCTATGCTAGAAAGCAAAATGGTTTATTTCTAGTATAGGTTAATTTTGGAGGGGGCATACCTGTTGTTTCAGCTGTCACTATACTGTTTCGTTTAAAACTGCGAGATACAAATACAGATGAAAAGGTACGAGCAGGTTGTTTTTCCTTTCCCCAGTAAGAAAGAAGCGTTTTGTATTTTCATAGATATGTAGTTGCAGGTTCCTGAAATAATTCCCAACAGTTCTCTGACAATTCTTGATTTTTCCCTGTTTTCGTGACTCATATCACATCCACCCTCCAATCTCTTTGCTATAGTAACGTTAGCAATGCCTGACTATAGGTACGACTGAGAGGAGTTACCCAGCTTTTTGCCGGATTGCTTAGGAGCAGTGTAGGGAATCTTTTGTATGTTTAGGGGGAGAAACAGTGAGCTTTTATGAAAAATACAGTGAAGTCAAACATACTTCTTTTGAAACTCTTTTTTCAACCATTAGTCATGAGGATGTACAGCATGCCATACATAAACCAACGTTAAATGAGTTTGATTTTTTAACATTATTGTCTCCTGCCGCAGAGGCTTTTGTAGAAGAGATGTCACAGAAGGCGCAGCAAGTAACAAGAAAGTATTTTGGACATGTCATGCAGTTATTTGCTCCTTTGTATATTTCTGATTACTGCGTAAACCGCTGTGAATATTGTGGCTTTAGCGTGAATCATGATTTTCCGCGTAGAAGGCTGACATTATTAGAAATAGAGGAAGAGGGCAAGGCAATTGCTAAGATGGGTATTCAAAATCTGCTTCTCGTAACGGGAGAATCACGTCAGCATGTCTCTATCCCGTATTTAAAGGAATGTGTCAGTGTCCTGAAGAAATATTTTTCCACTATTGCAATTGAGGTTCAGCCTTTAAAGACGGAAGAGTATCAAGATCTCGTAGAATTCGGGGTAGACGGATTGACGGTTCATCAGGAGACCTACAATGAAGAAATCTATAAGCAGCTTCATGTCAAAGGACCAAAACGCAATTATGCCTACCGCTTGGATACACCGGAGAGAGGATGCTGTGCGGGAATGAGAACGGTTTATATTGGTGCGCTTTTAGGACTGGATGATTGGCGGAAGGAGGCATTTTTTACGGGCCTTCATGCTCAGTACCTACAGCAAATGTATTCTAAAACTGAAATTGGGATTGCGTTTCCGCGAATGCGCCCGCATCTTGGGGAGTTCCAGCCTGCAGTGGATGTCACGGATCAGAATTTAGTGCAAATTATACTTGCGACACGCTTATTCTTGCCAAAAGCAGGGATGACGCTTTCGACAAGGGAGAGACCTGCTTTTCGGGAGAAATTGATTCATTTCGGTATTACAAAAATGTCTGCGGCTTCCTCAACAGCTGTTGGCGGTTATGCTAACAAGCAGGAGAGTCATAGTCAATTTGAAATTTCTGATGAGCGAAGTGTGGATGAAGTGGTCACGATGCTGAAGAAGTATGGGTATGTACCAATCTGTAGAGAAGCAACGGCTTTATAAAAGCAAAGAAGAATAAAATATCCCGCGCTCGTATGAAAGAGCGCGGGATATTTTGTGCAATTCTTCTGCAAAGCGGTAATACAAAAGCAAGAATGTTGCCAATACAAAAATAAAGTTCAGGAAAACAAAAATCATTTGATCCGTTTTGTTTTCTGCATCTTTACAGGAAACCCCTTCATTGTAGAAAGTGTATTTAGGAATATAGGAAATACACAAGGTGTAGCTTGAATGAAGTGATAAATCCAGATACGATATAGATAGATTGTACATATAGTAGGGGAGTTGGTGAATGGTATGGCAAAACAAAAGGGAAATTCGTCAAAATTCATCGGTACGCTGCTAGGAATTGGCGCGTTGGCACTAGGAAAGTTGAAATATGTTCTTGTTTTACTAAAAATATTTAAATTTTCTACACTGTTTAGTATGTTCCTTAGCATTGGGGCTTACGCAATTGTTTATGGGTGGAAGTTTGCGGTAGCGCTTGTTGCATTGCTTGCTATCCATGAAGGCGGGCATGGCGTGGCCGCAAGAATGAAAGGGATTCCGACAAGTCCAGCTTTATTTATTCCGTTTATGGGGGCTGTTGTTGGGCTCAAGGAGCAGCCGAAGGACGCGAAAACGGAGAGCTTTATCGGATATATGGGTCCGTTGTTTGGTTTATTTTCGGTTTTAATTGCCGGCGCGCTGTATCTACTGACGGAAAATCCATTTTGGGCACTTGTAATCACAATAGGCGGTTTGATTAATTTGTTTAATCTTATGCCTATTTCACCACTTGATGGCGGGCGCATTCTTGCAGTTGTAAGTCCGCGTGTTTGGCTCATTGGATTAGTAGGTCTCATTTTCGCAGCGGTTTCTTTTGGAGGTGTGTTAGTTTGGATTATTATTCTGTTCGGCATCTTTACAATCTGGGGTCGCTTTAAGCAGGAACGCCGTATGAAAGAGCTAAGCACAAGAATCCACATATATGATACCTGGCGAGCGAAATTGGAGATGCAGGGCGGGTATGCAGCACTTGTGCATCGATTGAATGAATTGGAACATAGCTCTTCCTTATCAAAGACAGAAACTTGGGAGCGTGAGGTGCTGTCTCATATGCAATATTACACCGAGCTGCACACAACAGAAGAAGGCTGGGCACGAACGCTGGATGAGCTGGAGGCAGGAAAAGAAATTCAGCGCTGGCGGGATGAGATGGAACCGATTGTCCGTTACTATGAAGCATCGCCTGCAACAAAGTGGAAGGTGGTAATCGCTTATGTCTTGCTTGCGGCAGCACTTGGCGGCATGGCGGAGTGGGGACGGATTTTAATGGAAGCACATCAAATGGATCTATAAACAGGAACTATACATGTTCTAGATGAAGAGCACCTCTTTGCATTAGCAGCAGAATTTTGCTGCGAAAAAGCTGGGGTGTTTTTTCGTTGCACTGTAGGAAGGTATAAATTTCCGGATGGAAGTCCATTCGACGTAGTCGGAAATTTTAGAAATACAGTATAGATAGAACTACGCCTCTGTCTTCGCCCAAAGGCAGGGCTTGCTAATCGACGAGTTTTCTTTACAAGATAAGAAAGTATAACTTTTTGGGATGTCTAGCTCCCAAGGCTCAAAATGGCAGCGTAGGGCTGAACCTCCGCTTTTCTTATGTACAGGTTTCTGTACAGGTTTCTGCAATATGCTTTATTTCTAAATATACGACAGGTGCCGCATATTGAAATAAGGGGCGGCAGGTAGTTATTCGTAGGAATGGCTTTAAGAACAAGTATTATTCTTGCTCAGGAAATTTTTTTGATAATAATTGTTGCAAAGTATAAAAGAGATATGATATATTAATTTTCGTCGCTGATAGGTAATACGCACAGCGATAACAAAAAATAAAAAAACATGTTTACAAAGTAGAACATGTTTGGTATATTAAGAAAGTCGCCTTTGAGCGACGGACAAGTTCTTTGAAAA
>NZ_SCFM01000063.1 GCF_004138295.1 Ectobacillus funiculus
AAATGGCTGGGCTAGCTGGATTCGAACCAACGAATGACGGAGTCAAAGTCCGTTGCCTTACCACTTGGCTATAGCCCATTAATGAAAATCCATGTTTCATTATTTTTTCACGATTTTCTAAATTTCATACAAAAAAATAATGGTGGAGGGGGACGGATTCGAACCGCCGAACCCCGAGGGAGCGGATTTACAGTCCGCCGCGTTTAGCCACTTCGCTACCCCTCCGAGATAAATATAGGAAGAAATGGAGGATGACGGGCTCGAACCGCCGACCCTCTGCTTGTAAGGCAGATGCTCTCCCAGCTGAGCTAATCCTCCATATGTTGGTGACCCGTACGGGATTCGAACCCGTGTTACCGCCGTGAAAGGGCGGTGTCTTAACCGCTTGACCAACGGGCCA
>NZ_SCFM01000064.1 GCF_004138295.1 Ectobacillus funiculus
TAATGGCGGAGAGCGAGGGATTCGAACCCTCGATACGCTTGTGACGTATACACGATTTCCAATCGTGCTCCTTCGGCCTCTCGGACAGCTCTCCATGTTGTATAGATTCTAAGTTGCAGTGCCTTGTCCGGCGACGCTTATTTATATTACAACATAAATTATAATTTGCAAATAACTTTTTTATATTTTTTTATTTCCTTTTTAACCCAAGCTTATAGTCTGTAAATCTTAATTAAGAACCACTGAATAGAATTTCTATAAAGAAAACTTGCCAATTGGCGAGTCCTGCCTTTAGGCGAAGACTGTGACGGAGTTGTACTTACACTTTGTTCCTAAAATGTCCGGCTACATCGAACTAGCTTCTAACTGGAAATCTATCCTTTATTACAGTGCAAAAAAAAATCCCTATATCCACATCCTTTTGTGTACATAGGGATTATTCCTTTTAGCTCTTATTGGTTACAAAACAATTGTATTAAATGACTCTGGCTCTAGCAGCAATTGATGTGTCACACCGCCATCAGCAAGCCGGAGCTCCTGTGCCTCTTTAGATGGGTTAGCTACGACAACAACCTTAGAGCCATCAGGGTTTTCAAATGCAACTGTATTACCTGTCCAAGGCCCCTTCGTTTCGATTCTAACCGCCCCAGTTTCAACGAAATGAGAAAAATGCTTCATTACATAAAACTCTGGATTATTTGTCGCTTGCTTTGATGCAGGATCAGCCGTGATCATTGAATTTTGTTCCCAGCCCCAAGTGCTTGGACCCTTTGGTTCTAACACCATGTTCCAATAGACATAGCTGTTTACACCGTTTACAAAATAATGGCGGAACAGGCTATGGACATAGTGTGCATACTCCCATGTATTCTTCCCGTCGCCGCATTCATTTTCGGTTTGCATATAGCGTAATTCAGGATAGCTTTGGACCGTCTGCTGAACGACGTACTTTCCTGCCCATTGATAGCCAACCCCCTTAACATACTTATAAGCCTCGGGATCGCTAAGAACAGTATTTGCATAAGAATTATAATCCTCTGATGACTCAGTAAATAGTTTTTCTACTCTTCCGTTTATCGTTCCTAGCCATATTTCTGTATCCAGTCCATGCTTTTCAAATGCCGGTCCTAAATAGTCACGGATAAACTCGCGAAGCTGTTCACCTGTCCATAGGCATGAAGGAAATTTTTGGTCAGCCGCTACCTCATTTTGAACGTGAACCTGGTCAATTTTAATTCCTTCTTGTGCGTATGCTTCTACAAACTTCACAAAATATAAAGCATATGCTTCTAGCACCTTCGGCTCCCAGCGCAGCGTTCCATAGTTGTAAGCCTTAGGGAACTTCATCCATGTCGGCGGGCTCCAAGGAGAAGCAAATAGCTTGATATCAGGATTGCGCTTTAAAGCTTCTTTTATATAGGGAATCAGGTATTTACGATCTCGTTCAATATTGAAATATTCCATCTCATAGTCGCCGTCTACTTCATTATGGCTGTACCATTCCAATGCATAATCGCTTGCGCCGATCGGCAGCCGACAAATAGTAAGCTTACAGTCCCCATCAGGAGAAAACAAAGCATCATATACCTTATTTCGATCAGCTTCTGGCAAATGCTGCAAAGCTGCCATTCCTAATTCATTAAAGCAGCCGCCAAAGCCTTCAAATACCTGCTGCTTCAAATCAGTCAAAGCCAGGTTAGGAGAACCATCCACCGCCCTAACAGACTGTTTTTCGCTCCAATATGTTTGTCTTGAGCTAGAAATCCACTGAATTTGCTTATCGTTCATATTCCTTACTCCTCCCAAAGTGCTGCGTGTTTACTTTTATTTATATGAAACTATTAATTTTCTTCGATAATGATGACGCCCCATGCATCGACTTCCACTGCCTGTTCACTCTGTATTGCTGCCTCTGTAAGCAATTCAACTCCATCGTTATGTGGGTACTCGAAGGAGGCTGGGCAATCCGAGTAGTTGAAATAATAACGAACCACCTTGCCGGATTGATTGATGCCTGACTTCGTAATCAGCGGAAACTCCAGATTCTGGTCTGCTCCCCAAAGATCGGCTTGTTTCACAGCATGCTCCAATACCTTTTTCATGATAGCCGGACTTGTCATACACCCAATGTATGTAGCAATGCCCTTCCCGTAATGATTCTGGGTGATTGCCGCATATTGCCCCCAATGCGGATGGTCATAATAAGCTAATACCTCTGCGGTTGTAGGGGTAATCAGTTCCATCCACGTTTCGATATAATTATCCTCTGCCTCTACCTCAAATGGATCACCCTTCAGGGAAACATTTTTCGGCTCAACAAACATACTGTACGTGATGCCGCAAGCCTCGCTGATCATACCTGGTTGGCGCGTTGTTCTCACTTTGACATTTTCATCAGTAAACCCGCTTTTGAAGGAATACACGATATGACCGCCGTTTTTCACAAATTCATTTAATCTCTCTAGCAGGCTGTCCGACGCAGTATATAATGCTGGAACAACCAATAGCGTATAGTCCTCAAGATTTTCGCTGGCTGGATGAACAAAATCACAGCCGATATTCATTTTGTACAGCTCGTCATACATCATTCGCACTACATCATTGTAGTTTTTAGAGCTGGCAAAATTAAATTTAAACCATTCGATTGCTGTTAATGACTCGTTGCTGACAAGAACAGCCACCTTATTCTTTTTCTGTAGATTAACGAGCTGTGGCGAAAGCCTTTTAAAATCTCTGCCAATTGTTTTCGCTTCGTTGTAGACAGGATTTGGTTCAAAATCATGACTCAATAATCCCTTCCAGTAGGTCTCAAAGGAGTTATGAATCGAATGCCAATGCCAGTACGCAACCATATTAGCCCCGGAAGCCAGATGGCTGAAGGCCTGCAGGCGCAATTGGCCAGGGTAGGGAACCCAATTTACAAATGCCTGCGCTTCAGTTTCAATGACAAGATAATTACTGCCCTTCATGGAACGCGCCACATCTCCGCCAAAGGAGATTTCGATTCCTGTCAAATCATCCTGCGACGGATGATAAATATCCACACCCGCAAGATCAAATGCTTTGGCGGCTTCAAAATGATCAACTTTCGGCTGGATGCCGTAGGAATAACCTCTCCATTCAAAATCAAAATTCTGCGTGACAAACTGATCATTGTGCTTATATTCATTTACAATGGCAACCTGCCAAGTAAGAAAATCGGTTACAAGCTTCCTTTGGAACTTGGCAAATTCAGCACCCAAGCTGCCATTAATCGTTCCGACTACCGAAGGAAAGTCCTCCCAGCTATTAATGCGGTTGCTCCAATAATCCAGTCCAAATGCCGCATTTACACGCTCCAGCGTTTCGAATTTTTCTCTCATATATTTCACAAACGCTAGCTGAACATTCGGCCCTGACGTATTGTAATGCTTTGTTTCATTATCCGTTTGATAACCGATAACAGCAGGATGGTCTTTGACATGCCCAATCAATTTGCGAATAATTCTTTCGGCATAGAACAAATAGGTTGGGTTCGTAATATCCATAATCTGACGAGCCCCATATCGTCCTGGCCCTTGCGGCGTAATCGCCAATACGTCCGGATGCTCCTTGACCATCCAGGTGGGAACGGCATAGGTAGGGGTTCCCACAATAACCTTAATTCCTGCTTCATGCATGGCATCAAGTACTCTGTTAACCGATGTAAAATCAAATACCCCGTTTTGCGGTTCGTGAGTGCTCCAGGTTGATTCAGCAATCCGTACTACATTAATGCCAGCATCCTTCATCATTCCAATATCTTTTTCTAATCGATCGTAAGGCATGTATTCATCATAATACGCCACCCCGTATAAAAGTTTCTGCATACAATCCACTACCTTTCCTCTTTCAAACAACTTGATAGGTTACTTAATAGCTCCTTCTGCAATTCCTTTTAGAATGTATTTCTGGAAAATCGCATAGAAAATAACAACTGGCAAAGCCGTCATCACAAGGGAAGAAAGAATTTTTGGCCAATCATTGTTATATTCACCAAACAGCATGTTGATAGATAGCATTAACGTATAATTTTTCACATCGGTCAGCATAATCAAAGGTAATAAGAAATCATTCCATAGCCATAAGATATCTAAAATTAAGATTGTCGCAGTAATCGGTTTTAAAAGAGGAAAAATGATTTTGGTGAAGATTTGAAAATCATTACAGCCGTCGATTTTAGCAGCTTCCTCTAATTCTTTCGGGATTGTTTTAATGAAGCCATGGTACAAGAACACCGCCATATTCACTCCAAGTCCGATATAAATAAGACCTAATCCAAACGTTGACCCTTGAACGGACAATCCTTTCGCTACTTTAGTCAAGGTAACCATAATCGATTGAAATGGCACCAGCATGGATGCGATGAACAGGGCAAAGATGAAATTGCTTAATTTACCAGAGGTTCTAGCTAGTTTATATCCCGCTAACGATCCGCAAAAAACAATTCCTGCAAGCCCAACAACCGTAACAATAATCGTATTCCAGGCACTATGGAATAAATTAAGCTGATCGAAGACACCCGTATAGTTTTCAAAATGAAGCTTTGTAGGCAGCGCGAGTACAGATTTAAAGATTTCTCCTTGTGTTTTAAAAGAGTTAATGATAGCCATGTAAATCGGGAAAAACGAAATGACCGCGAATACTGCCAACAGCAGTGTAGCACCAACAGACAATAAGCGTTTTGCCATCATGATTCCACCTCTTTCTTTTTCAATACTCTCACTTGAATCAATGTTATAACTAACACAATCAGAAACAGAATCATCGCTTTTGCATTCGCATATCCATATCTAAAGTTATTAGAAAATGCTTCTTCGTAAATATTTAACGCCATGACCTGTGTATCTCTTCCTGGCCCGCCGGCTGTAAGAGCGTAAACAACATCGAAAACTTTAAATGCTCCGTTCAATGTTAGGAACGCACAAATTGTCACCGCATGCATAATCATCGGGATTGTAATATGGAAAAGTCTTTGAATCGAATTAGCTCCGTCAATCATAGCCGCCTCTTTAAGATGCTGCGGAACCCCTTGCAATGCTGCCATGTAGATGACCATCATATAACCAATTCCGTGCCATAGCGACACAATGAGAATGGAGTAAAAGGCAACTTGGGCATCTCCAATCCAATGCTGATCCAAAAAAGCAAGAAGGGCTTTTTTAGAAAGCTCTGGAAGAACGTTCGTAAAGATGAATGACCACATTAATGCACTAATAATCAAACTTAACATATTAGGCATAAAGAAAATGGTACGGAAAAAGCTTTTTGTTTTTCCTCTGGACTCAATCAATAATGCCAGCAGCAATGCAGCTGCATTTTGAAACACAAACATAAACACTGTATATTTGAGTGTAAAGAAGAAGGAATGACGGAAATCAACATCATCTCGAAATGCCTCAATATAATTACTGAACCCTACAAATTTGTAGGTTTGCGATAGACCGTTCCAGTCTGTAAAACTGTACATTCCAGCTCCGATCATGGGAATTAATAAAAATACGCAATAAAACAGGAATGCTGGGAGGACAAATAGCATTAAGCTAAGTGTTCCTTTCGACTTTTTCGCACTTAATGTGCTTTTAATACTTAATGGTTGTCCAATCCTTATCTCACTGCTTTGTTTTTTCAGCTGCAACATCATTCACACCTCACTAGAGCCTTGTTTTAGTTCTAGTAGCTCAGCCGCCTGAGCTACTAGAATGGTAGACAAAGCGTTATTTGTTAACCTTTTCAAATTGTTCCCAAGCCCGATCCAAGCCCTTCACAACATCTTCTTTTTTGGTATTGCCCGCAGAATAGCTTTGTAACAGCTTTTGTGACTCATCCTTCACTGCAGATGGAATAGCTGGATCTTGATAAGCCTGTCCTTGTTTTACATAATCATTTGCTTCCTTCATCCAGGCATATGGTTCAAAATTATGAACCTTTGCCACTGCATTGAAGCCAAGGCTCTTATAAAAGTCACTGGAATCGTTATCATCTAAAATGTAATTCACAAAATCCTTTGCAACTTCTTTATTCTTGCTTAGCTTTGATACAGCAAGTGATGTAGATGTACTAAGATTTAACAGCGTCGCTTTCGGATTATCATTTACAGGTAATGGAGCAACAGCAAATTCAAAATCCTTATTGGCTTTCGTAATAGATTCTGCCATCCACGGTCCCTGCACCCACATAGCCGCTTTACCATTTGCAAAATCAGATGCTCCCTGATCTGCGCCAACCTCCAAAGCTCGCCCTGTACCGTTCTCATTCACTAAATCTATGATGTCAAACATATTTTTCAATTCTGAGAATGAACCTTCGCCTTTACTCATTTTATCGATAAAATCAGGTTGATCCGTATTTACAGCTGCACCTACCGTTAACGGTAAAAACAACTGCGGAACATACACATCTTTATAAGATAATAAGAACGGAGTAATATTATGTTCTTTCAACACCTTTACGACTTCTTTCATTTCAGAAATAGTTTGTGGTACCTTCAAATTTAAATCGTTAAATATTTTTTTATTGTATAGGTACCCCCATTGAAGTGTTTCTAATGGGACAGCTACAACCTTTCCTTTGCTCGTAACAGCCGGCTTAATAGTATCGTATATTTTATCAACGAATGGTTCATTAGACAGGTCTTCCAAGTACCCAGCTTTATCGAAAAGAGGAATATCATTAATCGCATGTAAAGCAAAAACATCAGGACTATCACCAGAAGCAAGTCGTGTTTTTAACAATTGGCTCGCTTGGTTTTGGTTCGGCAGCTCCAGTTTAATTGTTACATCAATATTCTTCTCTGCCTTCTCCTTTTTCTTAAACTGCTCCAAATACTTTTCGTATTGAGCTTTAAACCGTGGTTGGGCAATAAAAAGCTTTAGCTCAACCTTTTTCCCTCCTGTATCCCCGCTTTTGCTAGAAGTAGATTGTGCGTCGGACGAACAACCAGCCAACAAACCGACCGCTGTAGTTAAGGTAAGTAACGCTGAAACCGCTTTCTTCATGTTAGATGACCTCCTGTTTGGTAATGTATGACCTGTCTCTATAGTAATCCTTTATGATCATCTCGAAAATTCAAAATATTAGTGCTTTCATTTGTACTTTTTTAGTTTGTACTTTTTTAGTTTGATCTCATTTCACCTGGAGAGAGCTTGAAATATTTTTTGAAAACACGATAGAAATAAGACACATCTTCATATCCGACCATTTGCGCGATGCTCTTAATTTGCAGCTCATTACTAATCAGCAGCTTTCTCGCATGCTCCATGCGATGGCTGATAATATATTCTGTAATATTGCATCCATACGTATTTTTAAATGCTTTGCTTAAATACTCCTTGCTGACAAAGAACTTGTTCGCTAATATCTCAAGGGAAATATGGGAATCTGTAAAGTTTCTCTCTATATATTCTTTAATCTCCCCCAAATTCACCCTATTTTTCCTTTTATTCATATGAAGCATATATTCTATAAAGTGTTTTCCCAAAGTCTGATGCTGCTCAATCATCCGCTCAAGAGACGTTTCTAATCTATCGTATAAACTTTTATTTTCTTCAAAAATATCGTTAACATTATAATTATTTTTCAGCATTTGCTCTTCTAATATCAGAATGAACTCTTGATGGATTTTGAACAGGGCATTTCTATCAATTCCCTCCATTTTCTTTAACTCTCCATAAAATCGCTGATGCGCACTTTCAAATCCTAGTACATTGGCTTCCTGCAAAAAAGATGTGACTGTTTTTTTATATTCTCTAATTAATAATGAAAGATTATGATTCGTAAAAGAAAAAGGCTGATACGTATAGGAATCCCGCTGACTTTTGATTTCCTTTGTGCATTTTTCTAAAGCAAGATTTAATTCATCTTCATGAATCGGTTTCAATAAATATTCATTCACCTTTGAATGGATGGCCTGTCTCATGTAAATGAAATCATTATAGCCGCTCGCTACAATAAGCTGAATATGAGGAAAACGTTCAGTAAGAGTTTGAAGCAGCTCCATCCCATCCATCCCTGGCATTTTCATGTCAGTAATCACAATATCTGGAGACAGCTTTTCAATAAGCTGTAATCCCTCCTCTCCATCACTCGCTTCCCCAATAATTTCAATCCCATACTGCCCCCATCTTCCAAATTGCTTAATAACCTCTCTTGTCCATTTTTCATCATCAACAATTATGGTTTTGAACATTTCTTTACCCCTCCAAAGTCTTCGTAGTAGGAATTCTCATGAGTATTTGCGTCCCTTGACCAGGTTCGCTTGTTATATCAAGGCCATAATCATTTCCGAAAGATAATTTAATCCTTGCATCCACATTCTTTACGCCGATGCTCCCTTTTGCTTCTAAAGGATAATCTATATTGGACTGCAGCTGCCCCTTAATCTCCTGTAACCGCTCTGCTTCTATCCCCATTCCATTATCCTTAATGACAATCTCTATATCCTCAAACACCTTTTGAACTTCAATCGATAATTTCCATACGCCCGTCTTCTTTTCAAATCCATGCTTAAAGGCATTTTCTACAATAGGCTGAATAGACAGCATCGGAATATAATCATGCTCGACCCCATCTTCGATAAAAATCTCCGTCTCTATTTTTCCTTCAAAGCGCAATTCCTGTATATACAGGTAGTTTTTGATATGCTCCATCTCTTGTTCAATCCAAACTAAGTTCCCGTGCTTTCTCGTAATATAACGAAACATATCGCTTAATGCACTCACAACAGAGTAAATTTTAGGAACATTATGCGCCACAGCCATCCCGCCAACGAGCTGCAGCGTGTTATATAAGAAGTGAGGATTCACTTGTGCCTGTAAGGCCATAAATTGAGCACTTCTTTTTTCTACTTCATTTTTGTATTCCCTTTCAATTAACTCCTTAATTCTATGAATCATAGACGTAAATCGCTTTTCAAGTAAACCAATCTCATCCCTGCTATGCACTTCAACTTTTACATCTAAATTATGATCCTCTACCTCCTGCATAGCGCGTGCTAGCTCAATAATCGGCTTTGTCGTTCTAAGTGATATAACAATAGATAAACCAACCGTAAGAATAATAGAGAAAATACTAATAATAATTCCGTACGTGAGTGTTTTAATCGATCCGCTTAAAATAACTTTGTTGGGAATTACCTTGACAACAATAACCTCATTATTTACAGCCTTTTGAAAAAAGATATAAGCTTTTTTTGTTTTCAAATAAGAAGTATGATTCTTACTGCTATTTATTTGCTTGATCACCTTTGCAAAATCAACAGGCGGCTCTTCTACTTGGTTAGGATTATACATAATATGCCCACTTCGATTTAATAGAAAAACAGAACTTTCCTTCTCTGATTCCAGCATATCTATGACACTGTCAATTAAGCTCCATTTCATTTCTACTGATATACCGCCAACGATTTTCCGATCTTCAAACCGAATAATGCTGCGAGTCAAAGTAAAGCTTTGTTTCACTTCATCACTTGTAAATCTGTAGGATGAATTCGGTGCTAAATGAGCCCACTTAGAACCAGTAGTATCATCAATTTCATCAACCAAATAACTATCATCCCTTAAGGAATACACAGTATGATTTTCTTTTGAATACAACGAAATGGCCCCAATATGTTCAGTTCCATAATAGAAAGAAAATAACTTATCCTCAATATAGTCCCATGCATTATACTGCAAGGACAAATCTCTCTTCGTATCACTAATACTCGGGACCAGCTTTTCATCGACTAGACTAGAGTATAAGAGTTTATCACTTTGCCTCACCTTTTCGTTTACATATTTTCCTGCTAACACAATTCTGGAGTGATTCGAGTTTACAATTTCCCTCTCAAAAGTACTTTGAGACACGTTAATTGCAAATATAATTAACAACAATAATGGCACAATCATGACCACAAGCATGAGAACCATAAGCTTGTATCGTATACTACTTGCAATACGGCGATACAAATTTTGATGTAAAAATGTTATGAATGTGTTCCAGTTTCGTTTTATCTTCAACATCGCAGCACTTTCCCTTATAAAAAATTATTAGTTCTATTAAGAAAACTCATCGATTAGCGAGCCCTGCCTTTGGGCGAAGACAGAGGCGTAATTGCACTTATACTTTATTCCTAAAATTTCTCACTACGTCGAATTGTCTTCCTGCTAGAAATTTATACTTTCTCAAAGTGTTAAAACTAGATCACTACTTAACTAGGAAACTAAAATCGGGTAGGTGAGAGGATAGCATGGTCCCTCACTTACCCGATGCAAATATAAATAGAGAGTCGATTATCATGATTACGCCCTCTGCAAATCCCGAAGGTCCCGCCAATGAATTCAATAATGTCTGAAGCTCCGAATCCTGGAAAACATCAAACTCAAATCTACAAACCTTCCAAAAGTAATATGCGGATTGCTTGATTCGTAGAGTAGCACATTCCGAAATCATCCCCGTTAATAATGAAACAACGTTCATTCATCATTAGCCTTCTCCCCCTTCATTTAAAACGCTTACATTCAAAAGTATCGTTAATACCTTCTAAAGCTCTATGTACTTCCCTTCATTTAAGAGACTATATTTCCTGACGTTCCTATTTTCAGTATAACTACACATAAACTGGAAACTCAATCTAAAGTTTTTTCCATGTTACATCAATGACAAAGAGATTACATTTTTTGTTTTCTACATAATATAACAAATTACCACTATCCCCTCCTGTTATAGTAATCATAAACGGCATCTTTTTATAACTGTTAAACAATCTTTCTTCCCTTGCTTTCTTGTACGGATATATACATATCTCAAATAAACTAGAAAAATTTTAGGAGGGGATTATAATGAAAGGGAAATTTTTAATAGGTAATCATTCGGTTGTTGAAATGCGGATTAAATATTACATGAAGTGCTTATTGGTAGAAACTCCTGAACACGTCATACAATATCTAAACAAACGTTTAAAAACATTTAAATGTATGTTAGAAAATTGCAATATGTATCCAAGGATTGTGGTAGTATCCGTACAAGATCTTATTAAGGAATATTCTTTAGATGTTATTCGTATTAAAGAATACATAAATAGGAAAAAAGATTATGATTCCCCGATTCGTACAATTAATGTAGGTTTTAACATCAAAACAGGTATGGAAGGTAATATAAGTTTATAAAGAAAATTCGCCGATTCGCGAGCCCCGCTCTTGTTCGAAGACAGAGGCGTAGCTGCCCTGATACTTTATTCCTAAAATTGCTCGTTACGTCGAACTGTCTGCCAGCTAGAAATTTATACTCTCTGGTGTAAATTAAAAGATTGCATTCCTTACTAAAATTAGGCTCCTGACGTGTATATCAATCATGTTCACCGGATATAATTTTTATTAGCAGGAGCTAAAGCTTCTTAGACAACTTCGACAATCTCCACTAACACAGTAGAACACTCAAAGCAGTATGAATGACCTTGCTAGTTACAAAAACCGACCTCCAGAAGAGCTTGAAATCCACAGTTTTTATTCTTTTGCAGCCTTTTAATTTCAGAAGGACTTATCTTTGAAAAAGAACAGGAGGAACCTCATGTATCATAATACTGAGCCGCAACAATGGGTGAATGACTATTTAGATTTGTACCTTTATGCAGGAAGAATAGGTGACCAATCTTGGCAACAAGAAATCCTCGCTAAATTAATAAACTTTTCAACAAACCAGCTATCCAGATCAGCTATAACCTACTAAATTGAACTCCTAACCCTAAAGTAAAATGTCTAGCCTATCTGTTTCCGTATAACATTAGGAGACAAATAGGCTAGGTATTTTTTTATGAAGCTAGTGCAAGAAGTATTTATTTTATATAAGATCTTCATCAACTATCCCCCATTCATGCTTTACATCCTAAATGTATGTAAGTGTGGGTAGAGCAAATAACCCCTAAAACTACCAACTACCCCAAATAGAGAAGAATTACCAAATTGATTTGAATGATTTACAAAGAAAAATGAAATTGCTAAATTATAATAATGAAAGCGGTTACATATCATTGTAAATTTATTAGAAGGAGGGTGATTTGGCATGGATATCTCTATTCTTGAAAAACAATTGCGAGAAATGAACAATTATGAAAAGAAGTATTCAGGAACCCCTGAACAGCCAAAGCATTACTCCCACATGGATGAATCAGAACTTACTTTTTCTCCAGACCAGCAAGCACCCAACATTGTACCAACAGATTACTTTTTTAAGCTTGATCAAAATGTTGTATTTTTAAAGCACCCTCGGTATGTTAAATTTACAGAACATAGGCATTCCTTTATTGAGATGAATTATGTGTACTCTGGTTCTTGTACACAATATATTGGTGGCAAAGAGGTCACTTTAAATGAAGGAGATCTCTGTCTACTTGATACGAATGTAACGCATGCAATTGATAGCGCTTCCGAAAATGATATTATTATCAATATTATGATTCGAACAAGCTATTTCGACTCTGCCCTACTCCAAAGATTATCAGGAAATGATTTATTAACGGACTTTTTCGTGAATTCCATTTACCAGCGAAAGAAAAACAGCCGGTATATACTGTTTTCGAAAGGTCAAGACCACAGACTCAAGGACTTAATCAGACAAGCATTATGGGAATACTCTCATCCACAGCTTTGCTCCGTTGAAGCCATCAATTCCTATATGT
Source organism: Ectobacillus funiculus (assembly GCF_004138295.1). GTDB lineage: Bacteria > Bacillota > Bacilli > Bacillales > Bacillaceae_G > Ectobacillus > Ectobacillus funiculus. Next base: position 12,674 of record NZ_SCFM01000064.1, read on the forward strand.
TATTGATTTTTACTGAGCTGCTGCGGATGTACCGAAAGAAGATTTTCCAAAGAACAAATTCTGGAAATGTATTTTAACACAAATTTATACGGCGGGGATATATATGGAGTTGCCAAAGCGGCTGAGCGTTTCTTTGGATTGAGTCCTGATGAGCTTGATCAATTAACACTAGAACAAGCTGTACTATTAGCAGGAATTCCACAAAGCCCAAATAGATACATGCCAACTGTAGAAGCAAACCTTGATAGAGCTGAAAAAAGAAGAAATATGGTTCTTCACTATATGAATAGACACGGATACATTTCAGAATCAGAAATGATTAAAGCACAAAGTACACCTATTGAAGATACACTCAATATTCAAATGCCAAAAGCTAATAAATAGTAAGCAGTTGTTAATACAGTTATTAAAGAGGTACAAGAAAAAACAGATGCTAACATTTTTGAAAATGGATTAGAAATTTAACCGATTCTCCATGAAGGATTAAAACCATTTGGGGTTTATGGACCACCAAAAGAAGATTGGATTCATTTAGGAGTAGAAAATTCACCACTTTAAGAACATCATCTAATACGGGCTTATCTTGAATATAACAGATAAAGCAGACCCACCGATTGGCAAAGACAGAGGCAAAGTTGCACTTATACTTTGTTCCTAAAATTTATAACTACGTCGAATTGGCTTCCAGCTAGAAATTTATACTTTCTTACATTGTAAAGAAAACCCTCCCTACTTAGCCATAGAAGGGAGGGCTTTTACTGCTATTTCAAATCACTGTTTAGTTGTTTCCCCATACATCTTCAGCAATTTTAATTACATGTTTTATCTTATTCCATTGATCTTCTTCCGTTAATTTGTTTCCTTCTTCCGTACTTGCAAATCCGCATTGAGGACTTAATGCTAGGTTTTCTAGAGGAATATATTGACTTGCTTCTTTGATTCGCTCTTTAATCAATTCAGGATCCTCTAGTTCAGGGAATTTAGATGTAATTAATCCTAAGATAACTGTTTGGTCATTACGCTTAAAGCTCTTTAATGGTTCAAAATCACCTGAACGTTGATCATCATATTCTAGGAAGAGTCCATCTACATTTAAGTTAGCAAATATTGCATCAGATATATTGTCGTACCCGCCACTTGTAATATATGTAGACCTGAAGTTCCCACGACAAATATGCATTGTAATTACCATATCAGCAGGCTTCTTGGAAATAGAATCATTTAAGCAACGTACTCTAGTATCGATAATGTCTTGTACATCCATGCCGAGTTTTTCAACGACTGCTTGTATACGTTCTTCGGAAACAAAATCAATCCAGGAAGTATCGTCTAATTGTAAATAACGGCAGCCTGCATCATAGAAAGCCTGAATTGCTTTTTGGTAAGCTGCTACTGTATCATTATAAAACTCCTCTTGGTTGCCGCTATAATACTCATCACCTTGAATTCTAGTGAATAACATATTAGGACTTGGAATGGAGAACTTAGCCACTTGGCTTCCATCACCATATTGGTTAACAGCTTCTTTTAGGAACTTGAAGTGTTCTAGCATATAATGATTATTAAAGCCTACTTTACCAACTACTTTGATTGCCGTATTTTTTGTTTTGGCACCCTTGAAGTTACTTATATATTCCGTTTCAAACTCAACTATCCCTTCTAAACCTGATAAAAAATCTAAGTGCCACCACGAGCGTCTAAATTCGCCATCCGTGATTGATTTAAGGCCTACCTCAATTTGTTTTTGCACAAGCTTCGCAATCTCTGTATCCTCTACAGCCTTTAGGGCATCCTTATCGATTTCCTCATTCGCATAAGCTGTTCTTGCTTCTTTAATAGGCGCCGTTCTTAGAAAGCTTCCTACATGATCGGCTTTAAATGGAGCTTTCACTAGTGTTGTTGTCATATTGAATTTCCTTCTTTCTTTAATAATCAAAAAACCCTCTTCTCAAAAATAAGAAGAGGGTAATTACCGTAATAGGTTCTCTTCTTATCTTCAAGCAAATCGCTCCTGGAATTGGCACAGTACTTAAATAGTCCGCTGCCGAGGTCTCATAGGGCCAGTCCCTCCACCTCTCAGGATAAGAATATTCAAAAGTATTTAACTAGACAAATATTTAACTTAGTAATTAAACTACACTTGTTTTGTTGCCCTGTCAATAAGTTTTTTTAAAGAAAACTCGCCGATTGGCGAGCCCCGCTCTTGGGCGAAGACAGAGGCGTAGTTGCACTTATACTTTATTCCTAAAATTTCTCGCTACGCCGAATGGGCTTCCTGTTAGAAATTTATACTTTCTTAAAGTGTAAAGAAAACTCGCCGATTGGCGAGCCCCGCTCTTGGGCGAAGACAGAGGCGTAGTTGCACTTATACTTTATTCCTAAAATTTCTCGCTACGCCGAATGGGCTTCCTGTTAGAAATTTATACTTTCTTAAAGTGTAAAGAAAACTCGCCGATTGGCGAGCCCCGCTCTTGGGCGAAGACAGAGGCGTAGTTGCACTTATACTTTATTCCTAAAATTTCTCGCTACGCCGAATGGGCTTCCTGTTAGAAATTTATACTTTCTTAAAGTGTAAAGAAAACTCGCCGATTGGCGAGCCCCGCTCTTGGGCGAAGACAGAGGCGTAGTTGCACTTATACTTTATTCCTAAAATTTCTCGCTACGCCGAATGGGCTTCCTGTTAGAAATTTATACTTTCTTAAAGTGTAAAGAAAACTCGCCGATTGGCGAGCCCCGCTCTTGGGCGAAGACAGAGGCGTAGTTGCACTTATACTTTATTCCTAAAATTTCTCGCTACGCCGAATGGGCTTCCTGTTAGAAATTTATACTTTCTTAAAGTGTAAAGAAAACTCACCGATTGGCGAGATCCGCCCTTGGGCGAAGACAGAGGAGAGGCGTAGTTGCACTTATACTTTATTCCTAAAATTTCCGACTACGCCGAATGACCTTCTAGCTGGAAATTTATACTTCCCTACAGTGTAAAAAAGTAATCCTTTAAGCATTTTATAGGGAAATTTACAAATTATATTTTCGAATCAAATAAGTCGGCGTACAGCTCCACGCATGGCAGTAGCTATTAATCAAATAACTGCCGTACGGTGAAAAGTCTTTATTATTAGGGTCATATAATTCCCAGAACGTATCTGCACCGTCATGGATCATTTCACCCCAGTACGCTTTTAGCTGTTCAACTGCCTTTTCTTTTTCGCCTACTATAATAAGTGCTTCCACTAAGTAATGGTACATATACGGTGTTGTGAGGACAATCTCAGGTTTCTCTGACAATAGACGGTTCATAAGCTGACGATTTTCCTCTGGCTCTAGTACCTCCGCCAATGCCATCCAAATCTGGCTTGCCCACGAAATTTGTTTTTCTGCTCCGCTTACGAAAAAGCCTTTTTCTTCGTCCCATAGATGGGTAATCGTTGCCGTTACAATCTCCTGCAGACGCTCTTCTAAGAAAGCCTGCTTGTCGCTGCCCAACACCTTTGCCATTTCAATTGCCCGCTTGATTGCATGAATAAGCACAGCCTGCGAAGGAGCTTGCTTGTTTAATTCCTGGTGCCAATCAATAAATGACCACCACGATTTATCATCCTTTACAATATTGTGCTCATCTAATCGTTCTAATGCGAGCTCAATTTGACGATAAGCACTAGGCCATAGCTCCACTAGCGTCTCTTTGTCGTTCGTTGCAAAGTAATAGTCATGCAATGTTGTTGAAAATAGCAGTGAATAGTCAAATAAGTATATGTCATCTGGAATTAATGATGGCGCAATAAATACATTTGCCATAATTTTTCCTCTATCATCCGGCACACCTGCAAATAAATATAAGCAGCGTTTTACTAAATCATTATTTTGGAATGTCTCGTAATTTGCTAATGCCTGAAGCCGTAAATCGCCGAGCCATAAACGACGGTCGCGCTTCGGTCCATCCTCAAATACATCCTGCATGCAATCCTGCAGCGTTTTAATGCTCACCTGATCAATCTGAGCCAGCAACGAATCCTTATGCTGAAGTGGAATAACACGGGATGGATCAGCCGATGTCACTGTTTGGCATTGGATATCATCGAATGCGACACGATATTTTCGCGATGTATCCAACACTTCAAATTTAATATAACGGAAGCTATAACGGCGTGGTAATTCGATACGAGCTGGCAGCACATCCACATAAATCGTTTCTTCCTGCAGCCATGAACTGCTTAACCAACCGTCATATTCTGAAAATGGCTCTGCCATTTCAACTGGCATTTCACCGAATGTTAATTTAAGACTAAGAGGTGCATCAGGCGGACTGCCAACCGGTCTAATTTTCATGGATACATAGCCAACCTGGTGCGTACCAAAATCAAGGATAAATTCATCGCCCTTACCATAGGACTGTCCTGCTTGGGGTTCAATGGCTTGCGCTCGCCAGCCATGGATAACGGCTGGATCCGCTACTACCTCTACAAAGTTTTGCGGCATTACCGTTTCTCTTACTAGCTCTGGCTTTAATTGTTCAGACTTTGCGATAAAGTCTTCATTACGATCAATTACCAAATCATTGATTATTTGAGTTTGTGCTTCGTTTGCCATAAGTATTCCTCCCCGTCTTAGCCATTTTGCATTATCAGCTTTCTATTCTTAAAACAAATACTGAACACTTTAGTAGTATTCAGTATTTGTTTTGTGCTTTGATTTACATTGGCTAGAACTTTACTTCACAGATCCCGCTGTCATACCGGCCACGATTTTCTTATTGAAGAAAATAAATAGAATGAGTGGCGGAAGCGAGATTAACACGATATTTGTAAATAACAGGTTCCACTGCGTATTGTACATGCTTGAGAAGTTATACAACGTAAGCTGAATGGTTGCATTTTTGGCACCTGGATAGAAATACAGCGGGTTTACAAAATCATTGTAAATTCCTACAGCAGTCAATACGATGACTGTTGCGGAAACTGGTTTTAATAACGGTAAAATGATGGAGAAAAACAAGCGGAAGCGGCTGCAGCCATCAATCAATGCCGCTTCATCAATTTCACGCGGAATCGTTGCCATAAAGCCTTTGTAAAGCAATACTGTAAACGGTAAATTCAATGCTACAAGTACAAGGATGATTCCCGGCATTGTTTTAAATAATCCGATTCCGTCTAATACCCAAATTGTCGGTACGATTGCTGGCGGGATAATCAGCCCTGCAAGAATCAAAAAGTCAAAGAAACGTGATGCTTTGCTGACCTTGCGCTGCAGCACATACCCCGACATAGCGCCAAGGATAATGAGTAACACGATAGAAAATCCGGTAATGAGGGTACTATTAAAGAAAGCGCGAATGATCATGCCATCTTGCGCTGCTAGTACAGCCTTCATATTCTCTATTAGCTGGAAGGAGCTTGGCCATGACATATTCAGCAGCGCAGACTCCTGTGTATCCTTCGCAGCATTCACGAGAATAAAGTAAAATGGAATCCCGAATACGACTAAAGTTAATAACACCGCGATACATTCAGTTAATACCTTCCGAAGCTTTTTCCCGTTCAAGCCTTTTTTAGTATCGGAAGCAATAGACGGTACTGGAGATTGAGTAACTGCCTTATTCATTACAAATCCACCTCTTTTTTGTTCAAATAAGCATACAGTGGGAATGCCAATGCAGAAACAAGTAGGAATAAAATTACGTTTCCGGCTGTGGACAGACCGTAAAAGCCTGCTTGGTATTGCTTATATATAATAGAAGCAATTAAATCTGTGCTAAAGCCAGGACCACCTTTTGTCATTGCCCAGATTAAGTCGAAGGAACGAAGACCACCGATAAATGCTAGAATAATAACAGAGTTCATCGCAGGACGGCTCAGCGGCAGGATAATATTCCAAAACTTATGCCAGGCGTTTCCGCCATCGATCATAAGTGCTTCGTAGTAATCCTCTGGAATAGACATAATCCCTGCGATAAAGATAACTGTCGCCATCCCTACACCCTTCCACACATCAACTAAAGCGACGGAAAGAAGGGCAATTTTACTGTCACCTAACCAGTCTGGACCTACAATCCCTACTGTTTGTAACGCTAAATTAATGAGTCCTTGTGTTGGATGCATCATCATCGCAAATGCCATCCCGATTGCGATTGTACTTAAAAGAGTTGGGAAGAAGACCATAGAACGGATAAAGCTCACTGTTTTGAGCTTTGAGCTAAGGAATACACCAAGAAGCAAGCCAAGAATGACCTTAAGACCACATGTCACAATGGCGTAGATAATCGTATTTTTAAATCCAATATTCAAAGACGGTTCTGTCAAAAATGTCTTAAAGTTTTCTAGTCCGATAAATTTCCAATCTGTTAGTGACCACCATGTCATACTAAAAAATAAGGACATGATGGTAGGCAATAAGAAAAATACAAAATAAATAATGCCGGCTGGAAGTAAAAAGCTATATGTGTATGTTCTATTTATAAGCTTATTATTCATCCTACTGTCTCCCCTCTCTACATTCATGGAGAACAGCGCCCTGTCCCTTTAGGGCAGGGCGCCTCATCCAAATATCACCTGTTTAAGCGGGCAAATTACCAGCCCTTTAAGCCAAGCTGCTTCGCTTGCTTTTCTACGTCACTATCGTATGCTTTTGCTCCTTCTTTCGCCGATTTCATACCGCCGCCTACTTCAGATGTAATCTGTTGTAAGTTCGGTCCTTTTAACGGGCTTAAGAATTCAAGAGCCGGTGCTGTTTTGCCTTCGTTAAAGTATGGAAGCATGTCTTTTACTGCTGCATATACATTGTCTGGAAGCTTTATATCCTTGATTGCAGATGGACCATCAGGCGTTACTTTAGACATATACAGCTCTTGACCTTCTGGAGAAACGAAGAACTCTAGCCATTTCTTTGCTTCATCTACATGTTCACTTGCCTTGTTGATGTAAAGACCGTTCGGCGCCCATGCTGTTACACCATTTTTGTCAGCGCTGTCACCAGGCTGCGGGAAGAAGCCAATATTGTCAATTTGATCTGGATATAATTTTGCAATGTTTGGCAGCGCAAAGGAAATGATCGGATATTGTACACCTGTACCATCTACTAGCATTTTCAAACCTGCTTCATAGCCTGTTGCGTTAAAGTCTTTGTTCATGTAGCCCTTTTTGTTAATCTCCTCTAGTTTTTCAAAGCTTCTAAGAGCCGCTGGTGTTGTTGCCATTTTTGCCTTATTCGCTGTGAAATCGTCTGGGAATGATGGAGCTTCTGCTAGCACGTTGTAGTTGTCTGCAAGCACAATAACCTGAGATGTCCAAGTATCCTTGTATGTGCCAATAACCGCTGTTTTGCCGGCTGCTTTAATTTTTTCATTGTTTGCCATCAGCTCATCCCATGTTTTTGGAACAGAAAGACCGAGTTCTTTATATACCTTCTTATTGTATAACCAGCCACCGGCACTAAAGTTAGCCGCTGGGACACCGTATACCTTTTTGTTTACTGTTACCGCTGTCTTAAATGTATCTAGAAGCTTGTCCGCATACGGCTCGTTTGTGAGATCCACAAAGTTCTTCTCTGGATTCAACGCTTGTAAAAGTGAACCGGAATTGTAGGAAATCAAATCTGACATGTCACCAGTAGAGAGACGAGTTTTAATGAGGTTGTCACCCTCTGTACCACCTGGACGAGTTTCGATTTCAGTCTTAATGTTGTACTTTTTCTCAATTTCCGCTGAAACAGCTTTGACACCTTCCATTTGCGCAGGACTTTGGTTATCCATTAAAAATGTAAGTGTAGTGGAACCTCCCCCTTTTAAAGCGCTTTCTTTACTACTGTCAGCGCTTCCACATCCAGCTAAAATACCTGCAAAAAGTGCTGTTGTAGATAATACCGCTAAGATTTTCTTTTTTGTCTTCATCATGCTGTACCTTCCTCCCTTTCAAACGTTAACCAAACATTACTTAAGAACTATACAGAGTGTTATTTATACTCTAGCCTGTATAATTCTAAAATCCTGTTATCGTTTGTTTCTCTATGTTGTTGCTTTCTTAACTTAATTGTAAGGGCTTTCTTCCTTTATCGTAAGTGCTGCTTTTTTCTGTTTGGTGGCTGTTTTTTTAGGAGATAGATAAAAAAATCATACTTCTGAACATACAACAAGCCGAATGCTGCAGCATTCGGCTTGTTGTGAAGTATATTCATTTTTTACTGTTTAACAGCCTTTATGTCTTAGCAGCATAAACTATCAGCCCTGTAAGCTTTGCTGCTTCGCCTGCCAATTCCATATCGCTGCCTTTCCTGCTTGCGTTTATAGAGTGGCAAAAATATATTTCGTTACAGACCGATATTCTTCATTCTTATCCAATACACAAGAAGGAAAGTGTGGATGATGAATAGAATCCGGCAACCCTTGTGTTTCCAAACACAAGCCCAAATAGTTTCGTGACTTTGTCCCCCGAACAGAAAAATTCCCCTCTAAATGATTGCCTGTATATAAGACTACACCGCACTCATCTGTCTCAATCATCAGCTTTCTTCCGCTCTTCTCATCCCATAAAGTAATTTCTTCATCATGATTCGCATTTAAAAAGAATGGATGGTCATACCCTCTTCCAGCCAGCAGATTCTGAGGATGATCTGATATAGCTCCGTCTTTTATTGCCCTTCCTTCACGAAAATCGAACACTGTTCCGTCTACATTGATAAATTCGCCTGTTGGAAGAAGCTCATCGGTTAACTCTAAATATTGATCACTTTTTAATTGCAGCTTATGATCCAATATATCTCGCTCTGTATCCCCGCTTAGATTGAAGTATGTGTGATTTGTGATATTCAACAATGTTTTTTGGTCACATACTCCATTATAGGAGATAAGAAACTCATTATGATTATTTAATGTATATGTAACCTTCATATCCAGATTTCCCGGATACCCTTCTTCACCATCAGGGCTCATATAAAAGAACTCTACGCCAATTTCATTCTCTGTCTCAATCACACGAGCTTCCCACATGACAGCATCAAACCCTACCGTACCGCCATGCAGATGATTGCCATTATTATTTTGCACCAACTGATATGTGACACCATCCAGCTCAAATTCTGCCCCCTTGATCCGGCCCGCAACCCGGCCAACAACAGCGCCAAAATACGGGGAATGATTCAGATAGTCCGCCAAGTTATCAAACCCTAAAACAACATTTTGATACGTTCCATTGCGATCAGGTGTTACAATTTTTGTAATAATACAACCATATGTAATGCAAGAAACTGTAATTCCTTGGTCATTGACTAGTGTATATTCATAGATATCCTGATTACCTAACTCAGCAAATTTTGTTTGTGTTATTTTCATAATAATACGCGCAGGATATATAACATACATCCTGCGCATCCCCCTTCACATTTAATTAACTTTAACAGCCAAATGATTTGTATCTAAAGAATAAGGTTTACCATTCACTTGAACCTTTGTATTTGCAGGCGGCATAATTTCTACTTCAACCTCATCTGGAAGAATAATTTGCAAATCAATATACTCTCCTACATCTTTACAATAAATATCTATCTTTCCTTGTGGAATAGGTACAGAACCCTTTATCCACTTTAATCCGTTTAAATTAGGAGATATCGCTACTTTCGTAAATCCTGGCTCTAATGGTTTTACACCTAAAAATAACACGCCAAACACATAGGTTGGGGCTGCAGACCAAGCATGACAATGGCTGCGGCTAAAGTCTCCCTCAATTAATTCCCAGCCTTCCCAGCATGTTGTTGCATCATGCTCCAGCATATAACCATAAATCTCCCGGATATTGTCTAGTACCATCCTGTTTTTCCCAAGATCCATGAGAGCTTGATAGTAGAAAAGGAGAACAAACGGACTTTTAATTTGAACAAAATCCTCTGGAGGGTTTGTTATATACTTCTCTATCACATCTCTGCGTTCTCCCTCTGCACAATCTGTTAAAAAGGCAACGAGATTTGTTTGCACACTGCGAACTTTGGACGGTGTGCCATCCTCATGGATACTATCAACAAAAACCTGCTCTTCCTCATCCCATAGGTGCGTGTTGATCGCTTGTTTCAACTGATCCGCCAAGGATAAAAATTGAATTTCATCTTCATGCTCTCCTATGAGTGACGCTAAGTAAGCTGTTTGTCTGAATGCCTCAACAAGGAAAGCATTTTGATGCGTTACAATCTTATGCTCTGTATCCATTGGCGCCCAATCCAACATGTTCCAAGCCGTGATTTCCAACAATCCTTCTTCATTCAGAAATCCTTGAAAGCGCTGTACGGTCAGCTTTAGTTCCGGGTATACTTCTTTTACAAATTCCAGATCGCCAGAATATCGATAATATTCTCTGCACGCCATCATCCATAGAATGGACCAAGCTGTTAGCACATTCTGCCACCCACTCGGTACATGTGATTCTGGCAGAGGAGAGCGATACACGGATTTAGAAATTAGTCGTAAACAACGTCTTACCAAGTCATAGTTTCCAAATGCATAATAATTCATGAGAGAAATATTATAGGAATCGCCTGTCCAAAGTGCCTGTTCATAAGCGGGACAGTCAATAATCGTATCTTGTGCACACATCCGGATGGTGTGCTTTGAGATTTCCCAAATTTGATTCAGCTCATAATCAGAGCTGCTAAAGTTTCCAACATTTCCTGTAGGGAAAGTGGTTACATCTACTTTTACACTAAAGATTTTACATGGCATGTTAGTATTTCGAATCGTTAACAGCATGTATCGGAATCCTCTAGGAATAAAGGAGCGATACACTTGCCGGCCATCCCTTGCAATATATCGTAAGGAATTGTTCAAGGAAAAGGTATGCTCGATTCTTCCGTCCTGGTGGATGCTTTCAAATAGGAAAAAGTCGAAAACAGTCCCTTTTGTGGCTTCTACTTCAAATTCTATATGGCCCAAGTATTCCTTGCCAAAGTCAATTAGATATTCTGCATCGCCTTGTTCCATTGGTTCTACCTTTGTAAAACTATGATTTGGCAATACCATATTTTGATGCTGGAACTGTAAGGAATGGGTCCGAATGTCTTCTTTGAACATGGAAAGAAGACCTACATGATCTGTACAAACATGGGCATTTGGAATTTCCTTAGCCCTCTTTTTAAACGCTTCCAATTCACTCAAGGACGACACTTGCTTCACTTGTACATATTCTTTCTCTAAAGGAGCAGCTTTTGGAACAGGTGTGCCGATTTGAAGATGGGTAGCTGTATAAAAAGGTCCAATCGCTAAAAATTTGGAATCCCCTTGGCCAAAAGGTGCCTTCAACTCGATTTTCTCAGGAAAATTAAATGCGACATGCATAATTGGTTCATGAAAAGACCCGCCTACATCCACTATTAATAGATTCACGCCTTTTCGGAGATTCACCTTTTCATATTTCCCGTTCTGGGTTTTATACTCTACTCCATTTAGTTTGAACTCCCATTTAGCCATTGCATGCGGGTCAAACGTCAGAATCATTACTCCCTCGACATCTTCCTTTGCATGGATTTCAGTCACTACATACCCTTGCATCACTTTCCCTGAATTATTATCTAACTCCCCTGGGAAGAAAGTTGGTTTTAAATCAATAGAAAAGTGCTGTGAAATAGGTCTCACTTCTTTTAATGATAATACACTTTTGGGAAATTGAGTCTCATTGGTTAAATGGGGGATATCTCTAGGAATAAGTGTTTTCCACGGATTCATCCCATAAGCCCCAATGACTTCAGCGTTATTCCATGCTGAAGCGTCAAAATCAACCTGCTCCCAATCATGATCAAATCGTCCCGCATTATAAATCTCGGACCAAGGCAAACAATTGGACATCTTAACAGTTTCCTTAATAAAGCCACTGTGATTGGCAGTCTTCCAGCCTTCATCGGTTATCATCCTGTCAATCACCTGACCGTTATTAGAGAAATCAATTTGTGCAATTAATCCGCCGCGTCCTTCTATATAATGCATCGTCCCTATTCCATAATGATTTACTAATATTGCAATGACATTTTCCCCATTGTTTAGTCCGCTTACATCATATTGGTCATAGTACCATTCCGATGTCCAGCCGCGAACGGGACCGTATCCGATTAACTCACCATTGATATAAACAGCATATTTCGTGTCCGCAGATATAGATAATGTTGCTGATTCATAATCCGCAGGAATAGTAAATGTTCTTCTAAAACATGACCATTGATTTCTTGGCTGTTCCCCGCTATTATCCCAAATCCAATTTGCTTTCCATTCCATAAAGCTAACCTCCCATGTTAAGACCCGATTGCATTGAATAGAATTGTTGCTCTCGGGTCGTTATTTATATTTAAAATATAGAGTGAATCATACTTATCTCCATTACCAGCCTGCTAAACCAAGCTGCTTTGCCTGGGTTTCTACGTCTTTATCATAAAGCTGCGCCCCTTCTTTCGCTGATTTCAAACCGCCGCCTACCTCGAAGGTAATTTGCTGTAAGTTCGGACCCTTAAGTGGGCTTAAGAATTCTAGAGCCGGCGCAGTTTTATCTTCCTCAAAGTAAGGAAGCATATCTTTGACTGCAGGATACACATCTCTCGGAAGCTTCACATCCTCTACTGCAGCAGGGCCATCTGGAGGCACTTTAGACAAATACAGCTCCACCGCCTCTGGAGAAACAAAGAACTCTGCCCATTTCTTCGCCGCATCCACATGATCGCTGTTTTTGTTAATATAGAAGGCATCTGGCGCCCATACGGTCATACCGTTTTTATCCGCGCTATCACCAGGCTGCGGGAAGAAACCAATGTCATTGATTTTGTCCGGGTGTAGCTTTGCAAAATCGGACAACACGTAAGAAAGCATAGGATATTGAACACCTGTTCCTTCAGCGAGCATCTCCAGCCCTGCTTCGTAGCCTATAGCATGGAAATCCTTATTCATATATCCCTTTTTATTTACCTCCTCCAGCTTTTCAAAGCTTCTTAGAGCAACTGGTGTTGTCGCCATTTTGGCCTTGTTCGCCGTGAAATCATCTGGAAACGATGGAGCCTGCGTTATAACATTGTAATTATCTGCTAACACAATAACCTGGGATGTCCAAGCATCCTTGTATGTTCCAATGACCGCTGTCTTGCCTGCCGCTTTAATCTTTTCGCTGTTAGCCATCAGCTCCTCCCATGTTTTAGGGACGGAAAGACCTAGCTCTTGATACACCTTTTTATTATAAAACCAGCCGCCGGCACTAAATGTCGCGAAGGGAATGCCGTACACTTTACTATTCACCGTTACTGCTTCCTTGAACTCATCCGAAACCTTTTCCATATAGGGCTCGTTTGTAAGATCCACAAAACTTCTCTCTGGATTCAATGCTTGTAAGAGAGAACCCGAATTGTAAAGTGCTAAATCGGTCATATCACCCGTGGCTAGGCGTGTTTTGACCAGATTGTCCCCTTCCACACCGCCTGGACGGGTTTCAATTTCAGTTTTGATGTTATATTTTTTCTCGATTACGTCTGTAACAGCCTTAATCCCTTCCATTCGCGCGGAGCTTTGATTGTCCATTAATAGTGTCAGCGTAACAGGTTCAGGAGTTTGTTCAGTCACAGTGTTTTCGTGCTGCTTGCCGTCACTGCTGCATCCGGCTAAAATGCTTACAAATAATACCGTACTAGATAATACCGTCAGGATTTTCTTTTTAGCTTTCATTCCGTTATACCTCCTCTCCTTCAGATTATCACGATTCATCTCTTATGGTGGATACAAGGCAGAGGTTTCTCCCGATCTTTATATGAATTCTTCTTTATATAATAACTGTCAAATTACTTCTTCCATCGTGCATGATGCTTTTATAAAATGAATTCAATTGACTCACTTTCATTGTAAGTGCTTTCACACTTCTTTAGTAAGTGCTACTTTTTTGTTTTTATGTCTGTTCTTTTTTGATAATGAAATCCTTTGGCGTAGCGCCTACAAAGCTATTTTCTTTTGCATCAAGAGCTAACCAATCGCCAAAATGGAAGCCTTTATCCCAAAGATATTCATTTTTCCCCTGTCTGCGAATATATTCTACCCATGCTTTCATACTATCTTATTGCTCAGCAAGTAAACGTTTGTCTCCGTAAGTTTGATATACTGTCCACGGAATAATAGTTGCTGCATCGCCCCAAGCCGCTGAGCCAGCCCCGCTCACAACAGATGGAATCACAATTGGAACACAGCCATCTGGAAGCTGTTCTGCCTTCAAATCACGGAGCCACTTTGTAAAAAATGGTCCCCCATGATAATTAAATAGAGCCGTCTGAATAAAGACCTGGGCATCTCCTGTCCATCCCAGCCTTTCATTCCGCTGCGGGCAGTCGGTCGGCAGGTCAAGGAAGTTCCCTCTTTGTCCCCAAACAATATTGCGCTGCAGCTGATTCACTAATGGATCCGAACACTCAAATTCACCTGCTGGCTCCATATCTGAATGAATAACTTCACCTACAAAGTTTTCTAGCGGTAATCCGTTTTCTTGTCCAGGATATCCCTCTACCTTTACATATCGGAAGCCTTGGAATGTGAAATGCGGCGCATATGTTTCAATACCTTCCCCTTTTGCGGTATATTCAATCGTTTGCTTCGCCTTTCCAAGATTCCCAAAATAAATATTGCCGTCCTTATCCAGTACCTCTGCATGCTTCAAAACAATTCGTGCACCCTTTGGAGCATTCACCTTAAATTTCATTCGGCCTACCATGTTTTGCCCCATATCTAAAACAGTGTCCCCTGCAGGAGTCACAAATGAAGCAATTGGTTGAATCACTTCTGTAACCCGCGTTGGCCAGTTTTCCTGGGCAACTAAATTGGTAAATGGCAAATCTTGAACCATTGTTTCTTTCCAGCTGCTGTCATCGAAACCGGAACGGCTCCAACCAGCTTTTTCAAGTCTGGCATCATAGGTTTCGCCATCATAAATTTCTGAATATAAAATAGGGCCAGTAGATGCCTTCCATGTATGATCCGTTACAATGATTTCTTCTGACCCATCATCATACTTTACATAAAGCTGAAATAAGGCGGCCCGTCTATCACCATACACATGGCGTTTATTTTCAAAGCTAAGAGTTCCCTTATACCAGCCATCCCCCAGCACAGTCCCAAGTATGTTTGCACCTTCGCTTAATTGCTCCGTTATATCATACGTCTGATATTGCAGGCGATGATGATAGCTCGTCCAGCCAGGAGAAAGCAAATCAGCCCCTACCCGTTCTCCGTTAAGGAATAGTTCGTAGAGACCAACTCCAGTCCCATAAATACGGGCTGAAGTAATGCCCGTTTTAAGTTTAAATTCTTTCCTTAATAGGAATGCAGGCTCAGAGAGAGGATCAATACCTTCCGGTTCGGGTGTAATCCATTGTGCCTTCCACTCTGTATGATCTAACAAGCCAGTTTCCCACCAAACCGTACTACTCCATGATGATTCACGCTCAAAATTGTCCCAAACTTTTACGCGGTAAAAATATCTTGTTCGAGGCGTTACATCCGGGCCGCCATATTCGATCTGAATCGATTCTCCTGAACGAACCATTCCCGTATCCCATAATATATTTGTAAAATCATCACAACCTGCTGATACTTGAATCTGGTAAGCCTTTTGCATCGTTCCCCGTTGGTCTGATTGAATTTTCCAACTGATACGCGGTTCTTTTATATCAATTCCCAGCTAGAAATGAATTCGACATAGCAGGAAATTTTAGGAATACAGCTTATCCTCTATCTAGTACTAGTGCATTCATTTGAGCGATGCGCCCTAGATAACGCGCGCTTTCCTTCACTTTCCGTTCCTGTGTGGACCGATCAACCCCGATAAGACCAAATTGCATAGAATAGCCTGAATTCCATTCGAAATTATCGAAGGTGGACTAATGTAAATAGCCTCTAATAACAATCTCCCTTCATCTAGACAAGCTTGTACGCCCTCTAGGCCTCTGCATGCTCCTCTGCCCAGAAATCACTGTTCACATTATTACCTTCAACTTGGTGTCCCGCTTTCGCCGAACCCCAAAGAAAATCTGCTGGAAAATTAAATTGCACTTGAAATACTCCTTCCATTTCCTTGGTGCTACTTTCTTCTCTATATTGTAGCAAGCGTTTTCAAGCGTTTTAATATCAAAAACAAAGAAGAAGCTTGCTCGATTCAAAGATAAGCTTCAACTTCTTTTTTGCAGCGAAGGAATCCCGGGCTCACCCAATATTTGACTAATACTTAGCTTTCTTTGAGGTACATACTCCCCTGCCCCATTATTGAACAAGGAACAATCTTAATACCAATTCTTGCATCTATGTATAAATGGGGGAAAACTACATGGATATCCTTATGAAGAGTCAGGAAGATACAGTTGAAAACCCATAATGAACCAACTATCACATAAGAGAAGTCAACAAATCTTTAATACATTCAATAGATGAATATTGTAAATTTGCTAGTTAAAGGCTCCCTCATAATATACTTCTAGTAACTATTTGATTTTAAAGTGCGTACTTTTTTTTTAGGGATGACAAATCTAGAATAAAGTTGTAGCCAATAAAAACCAAAATTACTTAAGGAGTGAAGAATTCATGGAACTTCAATTAGCGTTAGATCTTGTAAACATTCCAGAAGCGAAGCAAGTAGTCAAAGAGGTTGAGGAACACATTGATATTGTAGAAATCGGTACACCTGTTGTCATTAATGAAGGCCTTCGAGCTGTGAAGGAAATCAAAGAGGCTTTTCCTTCTTTAAAAGTATTAGCTGATCTGAAAATTATGGATGCGGGTGCGTACGAAGTAATGAAAGCATCTGAAGCTGGCGCTGATATTATTACCGTACTAGGAGCAACTGATGATTCTACCATTAAAGGGGCCGTAGAAGAAGCAAAGAAACAAGGCGTACAAATCCTTATTGATATGATTAATGTAAAGGATCTTGAGCAGCGTGCTAAAGAAGTAGATGCGCTTGGTGTTGATTATATTTGTGTACATACAGGCTATGACCTTCAAGCTGAGGGAGAAAGCCCATTTGAACAGCTCCAAACGATTAAACGTGTCGTAAAACATGCAAAAACAGCGGTCGCAGGCGGCATCAAGCTAAATACCCTCCCAGAGGTTGTCCAATCACAGCCTGATCTTGTCATTGTAGGTGGCGGAATTACAGGTCAGCAAGATAAAAAAGCAGTAGCTTCCGAAATGCAACAGCTCGTTAAGAAAAAGGTCCTTGCTTAAGAAAGAGCATGATAACCATGCAAACTACCCAATATTTAACTGAAATCATCAAAGAACTGCAGCAAACAGGAACATTAATACTGGATGAAGAAGCTGAAAAACTAGTAAATGGAGTTCTTGAAGCAAAGAAGATCTTTGTAGCTGGTGCAGGCCGATCTGGATTGATGTCTAAGTCGTTTGCGATGCGCATGATGCATATGGGTTTAGATCCTTACGTAGTAAGCGAAACTGTTACTCCTAACTTAGAAAAGGATGACATTTTCATCATTGCATCTGGTTCAGGGGAGACAAAAAGTTTAGTAGCTATGGCCCAGAAGGCAAAAAGCATGGGTGCAACTCTGGCTGCTGTAACCATTTCCCCTGAATCAACTATCGGGCAGCTAGCAGACATCGTAGTTAAACTGCCAGGCTCGCCTAAAGATCAGGAAGGAGCTCAATACAAGACGATACAGCCAATGGCATCCTTATTTGAGCAAACCCTCCTGTTATTTTACGATGCTGTTATCCTGAGACTGATGGAGAAAAAAGGGTTGGACTCTACTACCATGTTCAGTAGGCATGCTAACCTCGAATAAACTTATATTATATGGATTTTTATAAAAGAGTCATAGTATGCAACGAATTCATCAAGCGGCTAGAAGCTCTTTTAACCAGGCTTTTTCTTAGAGGGCTCCGTCCCCCATCCATCAAGTTAGCAGTTCTTATCCCTAACCCCCAAGGCACGTTATTCTTTTCCTATATTACTAAATAAAGGATAACGTGCTTTTTTTAAATGATAGGTAAGAACAAGAGCTTCATTTATTTACTAGGATCTATATTGCCACTTGTCCCCCATGACACTCCATCAGTAGCTATAAAAACAGGAGGACTAACCTGTACACCAAAAAGTTACGAATTTACATTCTTTATATACAATGGGGGGAGTTTATATTGGAAAATAAGTCTTTCTATCGAACTAAAAAAGTCATGAAAATAGGGATTGTAACTGAATTGACAGGTTTATCTGAGAGACAAGTTCGTTATTATGAGGAAAAAGAATTAATTTTTCCAGAGCGTACGTCCTCAGGTATTCGCAAATATTCTTTTTCTGATATTGAATTATTGATCGAGATCTCTAAAAAAATAAAAAGTGGTTTTCCAGTCACAGCTGTTCGTATGGAACTCCTAAAACGGAAAATCCAAATAAAAACGAATGCCATGAGAAAAAGCCCCTTAAAAGCCTATGTTCCTTATACTTGTCTTTAAAAGAAGCTAAATTGTTCCCTTCCCTGCAAATCACTTACAACGCTTAACCATATAGATGCTGCCTCATGCTGGTCAGTTCAGTACGTTGTCTCGCACGGGGGAGTCATGGTTTTGTGTTTTTTTACATTACTGGACAATTCCTCCGTCTTCGCGAGGCTGGAAATTTCTCGGGCATGATACATTTTTTGGGTGCAAGCGTAGAGGAAAGAATTTGTAGGGTTTTACATTGCTCCCCATAACTGATGGGCCAGTTCCACTAACGCCGTCTACTAACGGATAACCATCCTACCATACTTGGCATTCCGGAAGTATTGGTAAACCCGATTCAGCTTCTGTTCCTGCCTGCCGTCTGGATTTTCCATCCCACCAAACTCAAAAAACTTTACTTTCTTAATCCCGACGTAAGAAAACAAAGCACGTCGCATCAATACTTTATGGGAATTATTCAACCAAAATAAAGGATAAAATGTTGGTCCTTTCATGGTTGAGATGCAAACGACTCGTTTTCCCTTCAATAGTCCCCCTGGGATTAGCCCCCGACCTGTTCGAAAAGCAAACCCAGCAGCATGGCTGGCGGTCTTCCCCACCAAATTGGATAGATGAACACAATCTGTTCCGCCCATGACAGTTGTTCTCGGTATCGAGCCAGCCCCGGATCGGTATGCATATCCCTGCGGCGCTTCTTCTCGTTAAAGACGAGAACCGGATCAAATCCCTCCGTGTACAAATCTAACAATTGAATCTCCGAAATCACTAGATTGTCTCGGCAGCCCTCCAGCACTTTTTGTAAAAAGGCATAGCATAAACTTTCGTGATTCGGATGTGCATAAATGATGAGAGTTTTCATGATACCACCCCTATTGGTTATCTTTTGATAACAAAACAATAGCACCCCCTTTTATTAGTTGTCAATTGATAATTGTTTTACGATAACCTTTTTGCTATAGTGGCAGATAGAGGTGATTCTTTTCCATGGACAAAACAACCCTATTTCATAAAGTCATCAACTTAACTACATCCATGCACCAAGTAACCCATGAGCTGACCAAAGAGGTTAAGTCCAAAGCCTTTTCCGTCACCCCTGTTCAATACCGTATTATGGAACTTATTACGGTTCGACAGCCGGTGACATTAAGTGAAATTTGTGATTGTCTCGATTTATCAATGCCCAACGCAAGTCGTGAACTAAGAAAACTCAAAGAAAAGGACTTGTGTGAAAAAGTCGTAGCGGTTGACGATAAACGCAAGCACATTATCCGGCTCAGCGAAAAAGGACAGAACATGATGAATGCTGCTTTTCAAGGGATTGAAGCCCGGTTTCTGGAACGGATTCAGCATGTGTCCGAGGAAGATCTTGCCCAGATAGATTTTGCACTTGATGTATTACAAAGCAAGGTATTTTATCCTGCAAAACCGCCTCAGTAATTTAGCAGCGTCTGAAAAGGGAAGGCTGCGTCTGTCTTGTTTCAGACGGTTTTCCTTAGAGTTAGGCATTATATTTTGCCATATCCATATTAGAAGGAGAGGCCGTTCGTATTGGTGATCTTGGTTCCTTCTCCTTAGAGGACTTTTGAGCAATTGATAAGAATACTTCTTCTCCTGTACACGCTTCTGAGAAAAATAGGCAAAGATCACACAGGTATGAGAAGAAAATTATTTTTGACATACTCGCAGTTGTGTACGAACGAAGGTAAAGGGAAAAGAAAGCTGCATAATTTCAAAAAAGCACCAATTTGGGGCTTCTTTAGTATGGGCATTTTTGTAGAAAACGGCGGATGACAAACAAATTGAAGATGTATAGCGGTGCACTTATACATATTGTCTTTCACTAGCTTGATAGGCATGGGGCTGACCCCATGCCCATCAAGGTAAGATATCCATAATCCCCCCAAAACAATAAAAATGAGTCTTATTGATATAAAAGACACAAATCTTCATTCTAAGAGCATCATAAAATTTTAACTTGGTGGCGATAGCGCACTGCCCCATTATCACCTTATTCTTGATCAATTGGAGACTGCAAATGGTCATCATATGTATCAATGTATAGAAGCCCATTTGCCCCTAAAACTGCGTATGTCACGTCATGTACATGCAAATTGCGCTTCTTTAACTCATCCTCTAACCACGAATGAGTAATTTGATTTTCCTGCAAATTTCTATCCATGATTTTTCCGTCCATAATTAATTCAACTGAAAGTCGCTGTTCTGGAGTAGTGGCGATCCATAAATCTTTTCTTGTCACGGTACGATACTGCGGTTTTTTCAATATAGTTAATGTCCCGTTGATTTCAAGAATAGCAAAAAGAACCTCCTCAATATCAAATACATTTTTTTCTCGAAGTTCTTGATTTAAGTAGTCCAAGGTATAACGCATTTTTCTCATGTTATGTTCTAATATTTTTCCATTCTGAATAACAATAGTTGGATCTCCAGCGAAAAATTTACGAGCTTTTTTGCTTTTTAAGGAAATATAAGCGCTCAGAAAAGTAATCCCAACAAGGATACAGAAAGAAAGGAAGAGATGGTGCACTTTAACATAAGTATTAAACGCTAAATTCGCTGCGATTGCCCCCATGGTAATAGTAACGACAAAATCAAAGTAGGTCATTTGAGTAAGGGCTTGTTTTCCTAAGATACGGGTAGTAATCAGCAACATAAAGAATGCTCCGAACGTACGAAGAATAACTTCAACATAATCAGGCATGTTCTTCCTCCAAGTAAGTTCACTGTTTCTTCTTTCATTGTAGTCAGTATCGCATTTCAATAAACATTTTTATCTATTGGGGTCCCGACACACATCCATCAACTTAAGCATTTAGGCTATTCTTAAAGTTA
>NZ_SCFM01000065.1 GCF_004138295.1 Ectobacillus funiculus
TCGGAGGGGTAGCGAAGTGGCTAAACGCGGCGGACTGTAAATCCGCTCCCTCAGGGTTCGGCGGTTCGAATCCGTCCCCCTCCACCACTTTATTTGAATATAATGTTTGAAACTTGTTTATTATATGTACAAGGGATGGGCTATGTAACAGTGCCTGTTTTTATTGTGTGGAAATAAATTGGAGTTTCACCAATGGGCTATAGCCAAGCGGTAAGGCAACGGACTTTGACTCCGTCATTCGTTGGTTCGAATCCAGCTAGCCCAGCCATTATGAGCCATTAGCTCAGTCGGTAGAGCATCTGACTTTTAATCAGAGGGTCGAAGGTTCGAGTCCTTCATGGCTCACATGAAAATATGCGGAAGTAGTTCAGTGGTAGAATACAACCTTGCCAAGGTTGGGGTCGCGGGTTCGAATCCCGTCTTCCGCTCCATACGGGGCCTTAGCTCAGCTGGGAGAGCGCCTGCTTTGCACGCAGGAGGTCAGCGGTTCGATCCCGCTAGGCTCCATATTTATAAAGAAAAGCCTTAAATCGGAAAAGATTTAAGGCTTTTTTGCACTGTCAGAAAGTATAAATTTCTAGATAGGAGCCAATTCGACGTAGTCGGAAATTTTAGGAATACAGTATAAGTAGGGCTATGCCTCTGTCTTCGTTCAAGAACAGGACTCGCCAATTGGCGAGTTTTTTATTTTGTAACGGATAAGTATACAAGAAAATGTTGAGTTGAATCATAGAATAATAAACATTTAGAATATTTAGTAAATAGATAAGGGGGATGACATATGGGGAAGGAAATTTCGGTGATTGGAGTTCCTTTAGATCTAGGTCAAACAAGGCGAGGAGTGGATATGGGGCCGAGTGCTATTCGTTATGCGGGTATGATTGAGAGGCTCGAGATGATTGGCTATGATGTAGAGGATTTAGGGGATTTACGTGTGGAGCGTCCGCATCGAAGTGAACTAGATGAGAATCCAAAGCTAAAAAACCTAAAGCAAATTGTGACGGTGTGCACAGAGCTAGCTACAAAAGTGGATAATGTGTTAGAACGCAAGCGTATTCCTGTTGTTCTTGGAGGAGATCATAGCATTGCTATCGGTACATTGGCTGGAGTTACAAAGCATTATAACAATCTGGGAGTTATTTGGTTCGATGCTCATGGGGATTTAAATACAGAAGAAATTACACCCTCCGGTAATATCCATGGTATGCCCTTAGCGGCAAGCTTAGGATATGGTCATGCTGTTCTTACAAATTTATATGGAATCTGTCCAAAAGTAAAAAAGGAGAACATTGTCATTATTGGAGCCCGTGCCCTTGATGATGGAGAGAAAGAGTTTATCCGCAAAGAGGGTATTAAGGTGTTCACTATGCATGAAATCGATCGTTTGGGAATGGCGGCGGTTATGGAGGAGACAATTCGCTATTTATCGCATGCTGATGGTGTTCATTTATCCTTAGATTTAGATGGATTGGATCCACACGATGCGCCTGGAGTAGGGACTCCTGTGATTGGAGGGCTTAGTTACAGAGAGGGGCATCTTGCTATGGAAATGCTTGCCGAGTCAGGACTTATTACATCTGCTGAGTTTGTAGAGGTAAATCCTATCTTAGATGAGAAGAATAAAACAGCTATTACAGCAGTTGCGTTAATGGGCTCATTATTTGGAGAAAAGTTAAAGTGAAAGGGAAAAGCGGTTTTATTTGCTTTTCCCTTTCTTTGTAAGCATGCTGTTGTTATGGTATAATTACTTGGTTATTGTAAATATGTGTTCATGGAGGAAGGGTAAGAATATGTCTTTAGGAGATATAAGTGAATTCAAAACTTATCTCATTAATATTGTAGATATATCCCTCGTGTGGTTTGTTATATATAAGTTAATCCTTGTAATCCGCGGCACAAAGGCAGTGCAGCTTTTAAAGGGGATTACAGTCATTATTTTAGTGAGCATTCTCAGCTATTATTTAGAGTTAAATACACTCTATTGGATGATGAAGCAAACATTGCCTTGGGGCTTTCTTGCGGTCATTATCATTTTTCAGCCTGAACTGCGACGAGCGCTGGAACAGCTAGGACGAGGAAGTCTATTTTCACGCAGCAGTCATCAAGTGGAAACGGAGCAGGAGGTCTTCTTGGAGGCAGTAGTAAAGGCGACTGAGTATATGGCAAAACGTCGCATAGGTGCTCTTATCTCAATTGAGCGGGAAACGGGTATGAGCGATTACATAGAAACGGGTATTTTAATGGATGCACATGTTTCATCTGAATTGCTTATTAATATTTTTATTCCAAACACCCCGCTCCATGATGGTGCCGTTATCATACACAATGATAAGATAAAAGCGGCAGCCTGCTACTTGCCCCTTTCAGAAAGTCCATTTATTTCAAAGGAGCTTGGTACAAGACATAGGGCAGCTCTTGGAATAAGCGAGGTTACTGACAGTGTGACAGTTGTCGTTTCTGAGGAAACCGGAAATATCTCACTTACCAAAAATGGGGAGCTTCACAGGGATTTGAAGCCGGCACAGCTCCAAGAAATGTTGACAAAGGAATTGACGACAGGAAGTATAAAAACCTCTTCCGCATCTTTATGGAACTGGAGGAGAAAACGAGATGGATAAATTAATGGATAACCATTGGTTTCTTAGGGGTATTGCACTATTGCTTGCTCTTATGTTATATATGGTTGCTAATCTGGATAAACAGCCTCAAGGAACCTCTGCTCTTCCGCTAGGAGATGCTGTTGAAACAATTCAAGACGTAAAGGTGGAGGCATACTATGATCAGGATAAATATGTTGTCACCGGTCTTCCACAAAGTGTCGATATAACTTTGGAGGGATCTAATACGTCTATTCTTCAAACAAAGATGAAGGAACAATTTGAGGTTTTCACAAATCTTCATGGCTATGAGCCAGGGACGTATGAGGTTGCTTTGCAATATAACGGTATTCCAGATAGCTTAAAGGTGAAATTACAGCCTGCCAAAGTACGAGTAACGATTGAACCAAAGAAAACAAAGGCTTTCCCCGTAGAAGTTGGATATTTAAATAAAAATCAGATGAAGTCAGGATATGTAGCAGAAAAGGCTACTGTGAAGCCGAGCTTTATTGAAATTGCCGGAACTGAAGCGCAGCTAGAACAAGTAGGGGCTGTTAGGGCTTATATAGATTTAAAAGGTGTAAACGAAACCTTTACAAAGGAAGCAAAGATAGTCATATATGATAAGTCTGGAAATACTTTGAATTTACAAGCAAATCCTTCTGTTGTAAATGTTACAGTGCCTGTTGTAACCCCAGAAAAAACACTTCCAATCAAGATAACGCAGAAGGGCGAACTGCAAAAAGGGCTAACACTCAAGAACATTACAATGGATCCGACTGAAATCAAGGTATATGGTCCAAAGGAAGTACTAGATAGTCTAGAAGCTTTAGAGGATGTTGTTGTGGATTTAAGTCAGATAACAGACACTGTTACATTCGATGCAGCTGTTGCTGTGCCAAAGGGAGCTATTAGCATTGCTCCAGCTAAAGTAAAAGTAACTGTAAACGTACAGGCTGATAAGCCAGAGCCAGAACAGCGTACTCTAGATGATATCCCAATTAAAGTAACAGGACTAGACGAAGATGCATATGAATTGAATTTTCTTGACCCAAGCAATGGAAAAGTCAGTGTTGATGCAATTGGAGAATCAGAAAGCATAGAAAAACTAGATCCTTCGGATGTGCAGGTTTCTGTAAATGTAGAAAATCTTGAACCGGGCACACATGATGTGGCTGTTCAAATTAGCGGTCCAGACAATATAACATTCGAACTAAAGCAAAAAAATGCAAAAGTAGAAATTGTGGACAAAAGTTAAGCTGAAAGCATAAAGGAGCGATTGAAAAGATGGGAAAATATTTTGGTACTGACGGTGTACGCGGGGTTGCTAACAGTGAATTAACACCGGAATTAGCTTTTAAAATTGGACGCTTCGGTGGATATGTATTAACAAAAAATACCGAACGTCCTAAAGTGCTAATCGGACGCGACACACGGGTGTCAGGACATATGCTGGAAGGAGCGCTTGTAGCAGGTCTTCTGTCGATTGGGGCAGAGGTTATGCGATTGGGGGTTCTTTCTACGCCAGGTGTAGCCTATCTGACAAAAGCATTGGGTGCACAAGCAGGGGTGATGATTTCCGCCTCCCATAATCCGGTTCAAGATAACGGAATTAAATTTTTTGGTCCGGATGGCTTTAAGCTATCTGATGAACAAGAACTAGAAATAGAAGCTTTGCTTGATAAAGAGATAGATGAACTGCCACGTCCTGTTGGCGGAGAGCTTGGACAGGTGAATGATTATTTTGAAGGTGGACAAAAATACTTGCAATATTTAAAGCAAACGATTGATGAGGATTTCTCTGGTTTGCATGTTGCACTTGATTGCGCACATGGAGCAACCTCCTCTTTAGCGCCGTATTTGTTCGCTGATTTGGAGGCTGATATTTCGACAATCGGGACATCTCCAAATGGCGTGAATATCAATGAAGGTGTTGGTTCTACACATCCTGAGACATTGGCTGCATTCCTGAAAGAAAAGGGCGCACATATTGGTCTCGCATTTGATGGTGATGGAGATCGTCTAATTGCGGTAGATGAAAATGGCCAGATTGTAGATGGCGACCAAATTATGTATATTTGCGCAAAATATATGAACGAAACAGGAAGATTAAAGAAAAACACAATTGTTTCCACTGTTATGAGTAATCTTGGCTTTTACAAGGCGTTAGAAGCAAACGGGATTCAGAGTGTTCAAGCCGGGGTAGGCGATCGTTATGTTATGGAAGAAATGCGTAAGGGCGGCTATAATCTCGGCGGGGAGCAATCTGGGCACATCATCTTCCTGGATTACATTACAACAGGAGACGGTATGTTAAGTGCCATTCAGCTTGTGAATATTATGAAAGCAACAGGGAAGCCTTTATCACAGCTTGCAAGCGAAATGACAAAATTTCCGCAGTTATTAGTCAATGTCCGTGTGAGAGATAAGCAACAAGCATTAGAAAACACTCGTATACAAGAAGTGATTCGCTCTGTGGAGGATGAAATGCAAGGGAATGGACGCATCCTTGTGAGACCATCTGGTACAGAGCCGTTAATTCGTGTTATGGCTGAAGCACCAACACAAGAAATGTGCGAAGAATATGTGAATTGTATCGTAGAGGTTGTAAAGCAAGAGGTGGGTGTTGAATAATCATTTCTTTTGACAGATGCTATGCCAAGAGGAACTATTTTGGTCCTTTTTGCATAGTATTTGTTATATTCATTCAAATTTTCATTGACGCTACTCACTATTTTACAGTACGATTATCTTGTTCTTTTTTCTGGGTTTATAAAATTTTCCAAAGCGCCAGAACTACAAGCTGTGTAGTTGACGAGGAGGAGTTTTATCGAGATTTCGGCGGATGACTCCCGGTTGCTCATCACAACCGAAAATTCTTATTTAAAGCAGGAGGGTGACTTCTTGGACAAAGGTGAGAATATGATGCAGAAGAAGGACGGGGGAATATCATTTAAATTAAAGAGAGGCAGGTGAAGCCGTTACCGGCTTACCGGCTCTAGCAAAGTGTGTGTATCAACGGAGGATACACGCGACCCTGTTGTTTTATGTTTATTTGTGTCGGATTATTTGTTTTGGGGAGAATGTTTTGTTAGAGAGTAAGTCGATGTGACGGCGACTCGAACATGTGTGGAATTGTAGGCTTTATTGGTGGGCAGGATGCAAAGGAAATCCTATTAAAAGGGTTAGAGAAATTAGAATATCGCGGTTATGATTCAGCTGGTATCGCAGTTCAATCAAATAGCGGTGTTGTTGTGTCTAAGGAAAAGGGACGTATTGCACAGCTTCGCGAAATTGTGGATACGTCGATTGAGGCGAGCATCGGAATCGGTCATACACGTTGGGCGACGCATGGTGTGCCCAGCAAGGTAAATGCGCATCCTCATCAAAGCACATCACAGCGTTTTACGCTTGTTCACAACGGTGTTATTGAAAACTATGAGCTGTTAAAGAGAGAATACCTTCAAGATGTGACTTTTGTAAGTGAAACAGATACAGAGGTCATCGTTCAGCTTCTTGAGAAGCATGTACAGGAAGGAGCTCGTGTAGAAGAAGCTTTCCGTCAAACATTAAAGCTGCTTCACGGCTCCTATGCATTGGCAATGCTTGATAATGAAAATCCTGGTGTCATTTACGTTGCTAAAAATAAAAGCCCTCTTCTAGTCGGAGTTGGTGACAATTTCAATGTAGTAGCTAGTGATGCAATGGCTATGCTGCAGGTGACAAACCAATTTATTGAGCTTATGGATAAGGAAATGGTTCTTGTTACAGAAAACAGCATTACGATTAAAAACTTAGCTGGCAACATTGTTGAACGCGCTCCTTTTACGGCAGAGCTTGATGCAAGTGATATTGAAAAGGGAACATATGCGCACTTTATGTTAAAAGAAATTGACGAACAGCCGCTCGTTGTTCGCAATATCATCAGCAAATACCGTAATGAAGCCGGAGAAGTTGAGTTAAGCGAGGATATCCGCCATGCAATTTTAGAAAGTGATCGAATTTACATCATTGCAGCGGGAACAAGTTATCACGCAGGTCTTGTAGGTAAACAACTCATTGAGAATTTTGCTAAGATTCCAGTAGAAGTGCATGTAGCGAGTGAGTTTTCCTACAATATGCCATTGTTAACAGAAAAACCGTTCTTTATTTACATTTCACAAAGCGGTGAAACTGCAGATAGCCGTGCGGTTCTTGTACAAACAAATGAAATGGGCTATAAGTCACTTACAGTTACAAACGTACCGGGATCTACATTATCCCGTGAAGCTGACTATACATTATTGCTGCATGCAGGTCCTGAAATTGCAGTAGCTTCAACAAAAGCATATACAGCGCAGCTTGCCGTACTAGCTATTTTGGCAGCAGATATCGCAAAAGCAAAGGGCCATTCTGTAGGCTTAGACTTAACAAAAGAACTAGGAATTATCGCAAATGCTATGGAAGTACTTTGTGGTCAAAAAGAAGAAATGGAGAAAATTGCACAGGAGTACCTTGCAACAACGCGCAACTGCTTCTTCATTGGCCGCGGTGTGGATTTCTATGTGGGGCTAGAAGGCGCATTGAAATTGAAAGAAATTTCTTACATTCAAGCTGAGGGCTTTGCAGGTGGCGAGTTAAAGCATGGCACGATTGCACTCATTGAGAATGGAACACCAGTCATTGCGCTTGCAACACAAGCGCACGTAAACCTTGGTATTCGCGGAAACATGAAAGAGGTTGTAGCACGCGGTGCGAACCCATGCACGATTTCTATGAAGGGCTTGGAAATGGAAGGCGACCGTTTCGTCATTCCAGCTGTTCATGAAATGTTGAGCCCGCTTGCATCTGTAATTCCATTGCAGCTGATTTCGTATTATGCGGCTTTACATCGTGAGTGTGATGTAGATAAGCCACGTAACTTGGCGAAGTCTGTTACGGTTGAGTAATAGTTATTAAGCTGTAACAAAATTTGTTGAAAGACAAAAAAGTTGGGTACTGTTTTATGATAAGAAAAGTGTCGGTGAATACTGACACTTTTTCTTTTGCTCTCAATTCTAATTCTAATTATTTTTATCTACTATCTAATAATTTGAAATCAATGGAATTTTAAAATAAGGTTTGTTTAAAAAATCTTGCCCGAAATATGTTAATAAATTTGAATGGGACAAATATATTGTACTATTGACACACGAGTTCGATAATTATATAATAAATCTCGAATTCGAGATAATTTACGAAAGCTGCTAAGTATAATTCGATCAATGAGGCAGGATACTTGAATAAGATTAAAATTACCTTATTGACATACGAATTTAGTAATTATATAATAAATCTCGAATTCGAGATAATTTACGAAAGCTGCTAAGTATAATTCAATCAATGAGGTAGAATACTTTAATAAGATTAAAATGCCTTATTGACATACGAATTTAGTAATTATATAATAAATCTCGAATTCGAGATAATTTGCAAAGGGATTGATAATTTTGAGTTCAATTAATAATGAGGATTTATCTTTAAAGTTATTTGTTGTACTATCACGAGCAGTGCAGTCAGTAACAAAACGTGTCGAAGAAGACATAAAAAGATACGGACTTAACCCAACTGAATTTGCAGTTCTGGAGTTACTATTTAATAAAGGTGATCAACCTATACAAAAGATTGGTGAAAAAATATTGCTGGCAAGCAGTAGTATTACGTATGTGGTTGATAAGTTAGAAAAAAAACAGCTCTTAGTACGAAAACCATGTCCTAAAGATCGCCGTGTTACGTTTGCATCAATTACTTCAGAAGGTGCTGAGCTATTAAGTAACATTTTTCCTCAGCATAAAGAGGCAATTCAACAAATATTTGGCGGTTTGGATCCTAATGAGAAAGAGAAAATGATTGAACAGCTAAAAAAATTAGGATATCACGCTCAAGGATTATAAAAATTTTTAACAAATATCTCTAATTAGTAATATCTTATTTAGTGATAAGTGAAGAGAAGGTGATAAAAGAAATAAATATTAGCTTACTATACGTTTTAACAGTATCCAAAATGAATAAAAGCATGAGTCTGAATTTTTCAGGTATAAAGTCTCGAATTCGAGATATAGCAAATTTTAAGGGGGATATAAAAATGATGGATGTTGGTTTATTAATAATTCGATTGGTAATTGGCGTATTATTTATTGGTCATGGAGCGCAAAAGCTGTTTGGTTGGTTTGGTGGTTATGGATTAAAGGGTACAGGAGGATGGATGGAATCAATTGGTATTAAACCAGGTGTGACCATGGCTCTTTTCGCAGGTTTAGCCGAACTTATAGGAGGGATTTTATTTGCAGCAGGACTCCTTACACCTCTCGCTGGTATTATGATTGCTGCAACAATGATAATGGCAATTGTTAAGGTCCACGGTCCAAATGGATTATGGGCAACACAAAATGGGTATGAATATAATCTAACGTTGCTGGTAGTAGCGATTGGCGTAGCTTTAACGGGTCCTGGTCAATATGCTTTAGATGCCTTTTTATTCTAAAATGTCTCGAATTAGTGATTCTTTAATTAGAAATTGTTATAGTTGATATAAGTTTAACTGTATCAAAGGGATAAGATAAGTTATTAAAATTTTTGATAAAAAAAGGAGTGTACAAAATGAGTAAAAAAACGATGGGTATTCACCATATCACAGCGATTGTAGGTCACCCACAGGAGAATGTAGATTTCTATGCTGGAGTTTTAGGCTTGCGCTTAGTCAAACAAACTGTAAATTTTGACGATCCAGGTACGTATCATCTTTATTTCGGTAATGAAGGTGGAAAACCAGGAACAATTATTACATTTTTTCCATGGGCAGGAGCTCATCAAGGAGTCATTGGTGACGGTCAGGTTGGTGTCACTTCTTACGTTGTTCCAAAGGGTGCCATGGAATTCTGGGAAAGTAGACTAGAAAAATTTAATATTTCTTACACAAAAATGGAACGTTTTGGAGAACAGTATTTGGAATTTGATGATCCGCATGGACTTCACTTGGAAATTGTGGAGAGAGAAGAAGGAGAAGTCAATACATGGACTTTCGGGGATGTAACACCGGATGTTGCTATAAAAGGCTTTGGGGGAGCTACATTATTATCAGCACAGCCGAACGAAACCGCTGAATTGTTGGAAAAAGTAATGGGGCTTGAATTAGTCGGTAAAGAAGGAGATTTCGCTCGTTATCGTGCTACTGCTGATATCGGAAATATTATTGACCTTAAATTAACTTCTATTGGACGTGGACAAATGGGCGTTGGGACAGTGCACCACATTGCCTGGCGGGCTATTGATGACCAAGATCAATTAGACTGGCAAAAGTATGTTGCAGCGAATGGATATGGTGTCACTTCTGTTCGAGATAGAAACTACTTTAATGCGATTTACTTTAGAGAGCATGGCGAAATACTTTTTGAAATTGCAACTGATCCTCCAGGATTTGCTCATGACGAATCACAAGCGACTATGGGAGAAAAGTTGATGTTGCCTGAACAATATGAAACGCATAGAGAGCAAATTAAACGAGTGTTGTTACCATTTGAAGTAAGAGAATTAGACTAATTTTATGAAAGGATTGATTTCCTTGCTTTCGATAGATCCATCCCAAAATACGGAAAGAGAAAATTATAAATTGCTAATAGGCAGTATTGTTCCGAGACCAATTGCTTTCGTGACAACAATTTCAAAAGACGGTATTTTGAACGGTGCACCATTCAGTTATTTCAATATCGTGTCATCCAATCCTCCTATGATTTCATTGTCTATCCAACGTTCATCGGGGATACAAAAGGATACAGCGAGAAATATCATCGAATCGAAAGAATTTGTTGTCCATATCGTCGACGAACAAAATGTTGAAAAAGTAAATAAAACTGCTGCAAGCCTTCCGGCGAATCAAAGTGAAATAGAGTTAGCTAACTTAACTCCCGTAGAAAGTGTAAAGATTTCTGTACCAGGTGTAAAGGAAGCGAAAATTCGAATGGAGTGTTCATTGGAGCATTCCTTGGAATTGGGAGGAACAGAGACACCAGGGTGTGACTTTATTATAGGAAAGGTTGTTCAATTTCATATTGAAGATGACATTTATGAAAATGGAAGAATTGATCCAAGCGGCTTAGCTGCCATAAGCCGCTTGGCTGGAAATCATTACGCTAAGATTGGTGAGATTTTTGAAATCGAAAGACCTAAATAGCTCCTTATAAAATCCCATTGATAAATGGAGAGGATAAACATGCAAAAAACAGCAGGTATCCACCATATTACAGCGATGGTGAACGATGCTCAACGAAATATGGACTTTTATGCAGGTGTACTTGGGTTGCGACTTATTAAAAAAACCATTAATTTTGATCGTCCAGAAGTATACCATCTTTATTTTGGAAATGAAACTGGTCAACCAGGAACTGTTATCACTTTTTTTCCATGGGCTAAACAATTAAAAGGCCGAATTGGAACTGGTCAGGTAGGAGTCACTAGTTACATTGTTCCAACAGACTCAATTCAATTTTGGGAGAAACGCTTGCAAAAATTCGGGATTGAATTTAGTTCTTCCGTTCGCTTTGGTGAAAAATATTTGAAATTTAATGATCCCGATGGACTCGAACTAGAACTGGTAGAAAGAAATGAAGGACCAATAAATAATTGGAACTTTGGAGGAGTTCAAGCAGAACATGCCATTAAAGGGTTTGGTGGGGCCACTTTACTTTCAGCCCAGCCTAATAAAACTGCCGATTTACTTGAAACCATAATGGGTCTTGAATGTATTGGAGATGAATCAGGCTTTCTTAGATTTAGGGCAGATGCGAATCTTGGAAATACCATTGATATTAAGTTGACTCCTTCCGTTCGTGGTTTAATGGGGGCTGGAACGGTTCACCATATTGCATGGAGAGCAAGGGATGAAGAAGACCTTGTAAGATGGAGATCGCTTCTCCAAGACAAAGAATATTATCCAACAGAAGTTCGTGATCGAAACTACTTTCAAGCAGTGTATTTTCATGAAGAAGGAGGCATCCTTTTCGAAATAGCAACCGACCCGCCAGGCTTTGCAGTGGATGAACCAGTAAATGCACTTGGAAAAAAACTCATGCTGCCATCATGGTTAGAATCAAAAAGAGAAGAATTAGAAGAAACCTTACCTCTTGTGGAGGTTCGCGTTCTGGAGGGGGATAAATAATGAAACATCTATTTCATCAGGGAACTGATCCAACAAAACCAACGCTATTATTGCTTCACGGTACTGGTGGCAACGAATTAGACCTGTTGCCTCTTGCAGGAAGAATTGATGATGAGGCTTCCGTATTAAGCATCCGTGGGAATATATTAGAAAATGGAATGCCTCGATTCTTTAGAAGATTGGCTGAAGGAGTTTTTGATGAAGAAGATCTTGTCTTTCGTACAAAAGAATTAAACGAGTTTCTTGATGAAGCAGCAAAAACATATGGTTTTGACCGGGAAAATGTAGTAGCTATTGGCTATTCAAATGGAGCAAATATAGCAGCAAGTCTATTATTTCATTATGGGAATGCATTGAAGGGTGCCATTCTTCATCATCCTATGGTACCAAGAAGAGGAATTGATCTTCCGGATTTATCAGGTAAGGCTGTATTTATTGCAGCTGGGACAAATGATCCAATCTGCTCTCCGATGGAATCTGGGGAACTACAATCGTTATTAGAAAAGGCTCATGCCAATGTAGAGATACATTGGGAGGATCGAGGGCATCAATTAACGCCTCAAGAAGTCGAAGCTGCAGCAATTTGGTATCAAAAATTATTTATTAAATAATACAAGTATTATTCAAGTCCTCTCACTTTATAAAAGGGAGGACTTTTCATATTTTACACAGTAAGAAAGTATGAATTTCCAGCTGTAAACCAATTTGATCACAGTAGCATTGCTGTCTTCATCCAAATGTTTACCAATTGGCAAGTTCTCGTGATTGTACTTTAGGAAGGCACATATCCCCAATTTATAATTAAGGGGAGAGATGATGATGCACTTCGTATTCTAAGACAGATACGAGATGAAAACCGAGCTAAATCGGAATTCAATGCGATTAAGGCTGCTTTAGCTGAGGAATCAAAAATGGATAAAGCTACTTTTAAAGATTTATCAGTACCGTGGATACGTCGCATTGTGTTTATCGGAATTGGAGTTGGTGTTGTATCGCAAGTTACGGGTGTTAACTCGATTATGTATTATGGAACTGAAATTCTTAGAGATGCTGGATTTGAGACATCCGCTGCATTGATTGGAAACATCGCCAATGGTGCAATCTCAGTTTTGGCAACTTTAGTCGGTATTTGGCTCCTTGACAAGGCTGGCCGTCGATCAATGATGCTGACTGGATTGACAGGAACTACACTAGTACTTTTGCTCATTGGAATATTTTCATTCGTACTTAAGGGATCTGCCTCACTTCCGTATATTATGCTTGCTCTAACAGTCACATTTCTAGCTTTCATGCAGGGAGCTATTGGGCCAGTATTATGGGTTACACTTTCGGAGATATTCCCTTTGCGGTTGCGCGGATTAGGTATGGGTATTAGCGTGTTTTTCCTCTGGATAACGAATTTCTGTATTGGTCTGTTATTCCCGATATTGCTCGATAAGATTGGCTTGTCCGCAACATTCTTCTCCTTTGCGCTTATTGGATTTGTAGCTATCGCTTTTGTGAAGAAATACTTGCCGGAAACTAAGGGACGCACACTTGAGGAGCTAGAACATTACTTCCGTACCTATGGTAATCGAGATAACCAGAACGATTTAAATACGGTTGGGGCTTCAGCAAAGTAAATTGATAATTTAGAACTATTGATTAAGATAAAGACTCTATACTAGAGTGCCATATACTTAGAAGTGTAATCGATTAATTTTGGTTTTTTGCATAAATCAATAAATTAAAGCGATTACACTTTTTTGCTTTTAACAAATAAGGATGTAGCCAAACAGAAAGAACTTTAGGAATGATCTTAAGACTTTGCCTTTAAATAAACAGCAAGAAATAGGTGAGGAAAGGGATGGGGATTAGAATTTGGTTCCTTCTATTATATAGTTTTATTTCAGTACGCGACCTTTATTTTTGGAGGCTGCAAATTTGAACGTAAGAATGTGGGTTATTATAAATAAAGAATACTTCATTGCCAATCTTCATTTCTTTTGCTAATCAAGTCGTCCAGGGTGGATTTTCCTTTCTTACTTTTCATATAATAGTTTGCACGGAACAGTTGGGGTTATGAGGAAATGTATGAAAGAAAAAAGTATGTAAGGCACTAGTGATGCGGGACTTTAGGCACAAGAAAACGGAGTCTACGCCTTCATGCGTTCAACTCCGTTTTCTTCATCCGTTTCGGGGGTGAGGGTTACGATAATGGCAGTGGTAAGCATGCAGGCAATTACGAAGCATAATGCCAGCATGGGGAAAAAGGGAAATAGCAGTAGCGTTACCAATACAATAAAAATGATCGCAAATGCACCTGCGACATAGGAAAAGACATTCTCCATCGTTTCCTCCTGCTTTTCTCTTATTTTGTACTATGTTATGCTTGTCCAAGGAGAGATAGAAGTAAAAATTTGTTAGGAAGTGTTTGTGTGATTACATTAAAAACAAAACGAGAAATTGCTCTTATGCATGAGGCCGGGAAGCTGCTGGCTGCTTGTCATCAGCAGCTGGCAAAGCTGATTGAGCCTGGTATTACAACAATGGAGCTTGACCGCATAGCAGAGAAGTTTTTGCTTCAGCATGGAGCCAAGCCGGAGCAAAAGGGATATAAGGGCTACCCGTATGCGACGTGTGCCTCTATTAATGATGAAATTTGTCATGGCTTTCCGCGAAAAACACCTTTGCGAGAAGGAGATATCGTGACAATTGATATGGTTGTAAACCTAGGGGGCGCA
The DNA here is from genome assembly GCF_004138295.1 of Ectobacillus funiculus. Taxonomy (GTDB): domain Bacteria; phylum Bacillota; class Bacilli; order Bacillales; family Bacillaceae_G; genus Ectobacillus; species Ectobacillus funiculus. Next base: position 14,493 of record NZ_SCFM01000065.1, read on the forward strand.
TTGGCGGATTCAGCTTGGTCATACGGAGTCGGCCGTATCTCCCCAGAGGCAGAGGGATTACTGCAGGTTACAAAGGAAGCCCTATATAAAGGGATTGAACAGGCGGTGGCAGGGAATCGCATTGGGGATATTGGTCATGCGATTCAATCCTATGTGGAACCAAAGGGCTATTCTGTCGTAAGAGATTTTACGGGGCATGGTATTGGTCCAACAATTCATGAAGGGCCCCATATTCCGCATTTTGGTTTACCTGGGAGAGGTGTTCGGTTAAAAGAAGGTATGGTTATTACGATTGAGCCGATGATTAATATTGGTGCATGGCAATCGAAAATGGATGATAATAATTGGACGGCCAGAACAGTAGATGGGTCATTGTCCGCACAATATGAGCATACGATTGCAATAACAGAGGAAGGGCCGCTATTGTTAACAGCTCAAGAGTAAAAGAAAGCCTTCTGTCATGGGGCTGTTGGCAAAAGGGGGAAGTGCAAAGCACTTCCTCCTCTTTATGATGTAAGGATCTTTATCATCTGCTTTAGATTTAGAGCCAACGTCAAAAATTGATACCTCATCTAATTCTTTTGAAATAACTTTCACATATGTTTTGGATAGTTAGGGAACTTTATTTACTGAGAAAGGAGGGAAATCATGAAGAAAAAATTATCTTCGCTTTTGTGTACTTTGGTTTTAACTGTAGTAGTTTTTGGTATACCTGTCCATGCTGAAGATTATAACAATAATACAAATAGGGATTATAACAATAATGGGGTTGTAACTCGGAATGTAACTACAACAACAGACGATATCAATAATGATAACGATTTTGATTGGGAGTGGATCGGTTTATTAGGACTAGCGGGCTTGCTTGGCCTTAGAAGAAGAGAAAGAGAAAGAGAAGCTCGTTAATAGGGAACAACGTCACCAAAGATGTTGTTCTTCTATAGAAAACTTGCCAAAAAGGGAGGGGCGCTTTGCGCTCCCCCTTTTTTTCAACAGCCTTATAAGGAAAGGCCCTTCTTACTTACAACTGTTTTGTTTTTTGTAAGATATAAGTTTCGAGTGCATGTGCTACACCATGCTCTTCATTGGAGAGGGTGACAGCATCACATAAATCCTTTACTTCCTGTTCTGCGTTGCCCATTGCAACAGAAAGGCCAGCTGCCTGCATCATTGGAACATCATTAAAATTATCACCGATTGCAACGGTATGTTCCATCGGGATGCCGAAGTGTTTAGCCATTGCTCGTAAGCCATTCCCTTTATGAGCGTTTTGATTCATTACTTCTAGATTTGTCGGTGCAGAGGCAGTAATGCCAATTTCTTCTACTGTTTGTAGATGCTCTAGAAGCTGTGTTCGTACTTGATCATCCAATGTTAAAATGAAAAACTTTTCTACCTGCAACTCATCGGATGAAAAAAGGGTGGATATGTTGTCAAAAGAACGAATGACATTAGCTTGCAACTGCTGCTCAGTTACTTTCTGTAAATCTTCTATTGTAAAGTTATAAGATTGTGAGCCAGCCGCTTGCCATGTACGCATTACATTTTCGTTCCAATTGGTTGGTACATAAATCCCTTGATTTGTGTACACTTTATATGGAAAACCTTCTGCTTCAAGGTGCAGCGCTGTCTGCAGTGCGATTGCTTTGTTTATATAGGAAGCTTGGAGCAATGTGTCGTTTACATATACAACAGCTCCATTGCTTGTCCCAAGAGGAAGGGATAGGTTATAGTGCTGTAACAGCCCTGAAAGATCATCCTTTGCCCGTCCAGAGCAAATCATTACGATATGCCCCTCCTGCTGAGCTTGTTGAATAGCATTCATGTTGCGTTCCGAAATTTGTAAATCGTGAGATAGCAAGGTGCCATCCATATCAATAGCTATTAGTTTCATAGTAATCCCTCCTTACTTACCTATCATACATGATAGTTTTTGAGATAGTAACTATTCCTTTGTAAATTGTTTCTATTGTATGCGTTATCTTTTGTGAAATGTTTTACTAAGCTTGTGGGAAATTACGGTAAGTTGGAGAAACGCAAGCCAAGTGCATCATCAGGAAGAGGGAACCGATAAGGGCGGATGCTCATATACTGACGTAGGTGGATGACTAGGTCGAAATGTAAAATCAATTGCTCCCTTTGAAACAGTTGCTATCTATTTTCCTAAAAAGTGCTACAATAGAAAGATGAAAAAAATGATTAAGGTGGTTTTTGTATGAAAATCAAGTTAGGTTTGTTATATGGAGGCAAATCTGCAGAGCATCAAGTTTCGCTGCAAACGGCTCTTGCTGTTACGAAAGCGCTGGATACAGAAAAGTTCGAGGTATATCCTATTTATATTACAGAGCAGGGAGCTTGGATCAAGGGCGAGCGTTTACAGGGGGAAGTTGAAGACGTAAATGTTCTCAAAATGGAAGGTACAGGTCAGAAGGTATCTCCATTCTCATTGAGTCGTGAGCTTGCACCGTCTTCTGCGGAAGAAGATACAGTTGATGTTGTGTTTCCGTTGCTTCATGGTCCAAATGGAGAAGATGGTACAGTACAAGGCTTGTTAGAGCTTTTAAATATCCCTTATGTTGGAAATGGTGTATTAGCTTCTGCAGCTGGTATGGATAAGGTTGTGATGAAGAATATTTTTGCGCAGGCAGGTCTTCCGCAAGCGAATTATGTTTCATTCATTCGCAGTGAATGGGAAAAGGAGCGCGATGCCGTTTACATCAAGGTTGAGGAAGCTTTAGGCTATCCATGCTTTGTAAAGCCGGCTAACTTAGGGTCTAGCGTAGGGATTAGCAAGTGTAAAAATCGCGAGGAGCTAGAGGCTGCGTTTGAAGAAGCGTTTCAATTTGACCGGAAGATTATTATTGAAGAAAATATTACAGGCCGCGAAATCGAAATTGGCGTACTTGGTAACGATGACCCACAATGCTCTGTTGTTGGGGAGATTGCACCGAAGAAGGAATTTTACGATTATAAGGCAAAATATATAGATGGCGATACAGCTCTTATGATTCCAGCAGAGGTAACGCAGGAGGAATATGAGACAATCCGAGAATATGCAATTCAAGCTTTTAAGGCACTTGACGGAGCAGGCCTGACGAGAGCAGATTTCTTCTTAACGAAGGAAGGAAACGTGTATATTAATGAAGTAAATACAATGCCAGGCTTTACTCCGTTCAGCATGTTCCCTCTTCTTTGGCAGCAATCCGGCATGTCTTATCCGGAGCTGATTGAAAGGCTTGTACAGCTGGCAATTGAACGGTATGAAGAAAAGCAAAAAATTAAATATACTATTTAAAAACAAGGAAGCCCTGCTCGCAGTGCTTCCTTTCTGTAAGGAGAGTTTTTATGATTGGAAGATCGTTATCTCAGGTTCAGCAAATGGTAAACGGAAATGGTTTAGATGCAAAATGGGAAGATGTACGTATCCAGGGAGTGTCTATTGATTCGCGTAAAATAAGCTGCGGTAATTTATATATCCCCATTCAAGGTGAACGCTTTGATGGGCATGCTTTTGCGCAGTCTGCGTTAGAGAATGGTGCAGCTGCACTTCTTTGGCAGCAGGATGTACAGAACCCCCCTGATAATGTACCGGTTATTTTTGTTGATGATACATTAGCAGCGTTGCAGCAGCTAGCAAGAAGCTATCGGGATCAATTAGATGTCAAAATCATTGGGGTGACAGGAAGCAACGGGAAAACATCGGCAAAGGATATCGTTACGAGTTTATTGAGTACGAAATTTAAGGTGCAAAAAACAGAAGGTAACTTCAATAACCATATCGGTCTCCCTCTTACGATTTTGCGTCTAAAAGAGGACACTGAGATGGCTGTGCTTGAGATGGGCATGTCGGCACGCGGTGAAATTGAATTTCTATCTAAATTAGCTCGTCCGAACGCTGCTATTATTACAAACATTGGAGAATCACACTTAATGGAGTTGGGCTCACGTGCTGGCATTGCGGAGGCAAAGCTAGAAATTGTGCTCGGCTTGCAGGAGGGCGGCTTGCTTGTCTATAACGGTGATGAACCGCTGCTCACATCAAGAGTGAATGAAATGATAGATTTACCGGTAACCAAAGCAGCCTTTGGTAATCAAAAAGTGAATGATTACTATCCAACTTCTATCGCTCTAGATGCAACAGGTACGACGTTTACAATCAATCATGCCCCAGCCCTGTCCTTTTTCTTGCCTGTGCTCGGCAAGCATAATGTATACAATGCACTAGCATGTATGGCAATTGCGGAATTTTTCGGTGTGACATGGAAAGAGATGAAGCAAGGGTTAGCGCAGTTGCAGCTGACGGGCATGCGTATGGAGGTTATCAAGACGGACAATGGCTTGACGGTTATTAATGATGCCTATAATGCAAGCCCGACATCGATGAGAGCAGCGCTGTTGCTGATGGATGAACTGCAAGGCTTTTCTCATAAAATTGCTGTTCTTGGTGATATGCTGGAACTTGGTAATCAAGAGGTGGAGTTTCACTATGAAATTGGCCAAAGCATTAACCCCGCTCGTATTGATTACGTATTTACGTATGGTAATTTAGGGAGGCATATTGCAAAGGGAGCGGCTGAGCACCTTGGTAGTCATCGTGTGAAGGCTTATGATGATAAAGAAGCTTTGGTGAAAGACTTAAAAGAGCTTGTGGGTGCGAAGGATGTTGTGTTAGTGAAGGCATCTCGCGGCATGCGACTTGAAGAAGTGATTGCGGGGCTGCGATAGGGGACAGGAAGCAGCAAGACTCGGCTAGAGTCTTGCTGTTTTTGAGTCCCAGGCATGATATACTTTCTTTCGTAATATACATAAAGAGAGGATATTGTGAGTACGATATAAGCATCTGTGCATATAAAGATGGGCAATCTGTCTAATGAAATGGGCATTTCTCAATAGACCCTATGCTTGTTTTAATTTGTAAAAAGAATGCGGTGGATGGATTATAAATATGAAATGAGACAATACTTAGTAAAGAGGCTACCTGAGATTATTCAGGGACTGAAAAGCAGATTAATATGCCCTTATTCGAAATAATGGAAGAAGGAGTTTGCTTTTTCCAACGGCAAAACTTATAATGGGTAAAGTACATGAGAGTTCGTATTTTCCAATATTTAATTTATAAATGGAGTTTGCCCGTTATCATAAGTGAAAAGTTCGACTTTGGGAAATATCAGCTAAGGGCATTTTCTGCGGCGCGGGGAATGTCTTTTTTTCAGTAGACAGCAATACGAAAGAGAAAAGGAGAAGTAAACATTGACAACATTTAGAGAATTAGGATTAAGTGAACAACTGCTCAAATCCGTAGAAAAAATGGGTTTTGAAGAAGCGACGCCAATTCAGGCAGAAACAATCCCAACAGCGCTTGAAGGATCAGACATTATCGGTCAGGCACAAACAGGAACGGGAAAAACAGCGGCTTTTGGATTGCCGCTCTTAGATAAAATCGATACAAGATCTGATACAATTCAAGGGATTGTTATTGCCCCTACACGTGAACTTGCAATTCAAGTATCTGAAGAGTTATACAAAATCGGCTACCATAAGCGCGTACGCATTTTACCGATTTATGGTGGGCAGGATATTAACCGCCAAATTCGCTCTTTAAAGAAATACCCTCATATTATCGTCGGAACGCCGGGACGTATTTTAGATCATATTAACCGCAAAACACTTCGTTTACAAAATATTGAAACGGTTGTCCTAGATGAAGCGGATGAAATGCTGAACATGGGCTTTATTGAAGATATTGAGTCTATCTTAAGTGATGTTCCAGAAGAGCATCAAACATTATTGTTCTCTGCCACAATGCCAGAGCCAATTCGCCGCATTGCTGAGCGCTTCATGAAAGAGCCTAAAATTATTAAAGTTAAGTCAAAAGAAGTAACAATGCCAAACATTCAGCAGTTCTATCTAGAAGTGCAAGAGAAGAAGAAATTTGATATTTTAACTCGTTTACTGGATATTCAATCTCCAGAATTAGCTATTATTTTTGGCCGCACGAAACGTCGTGTAGATGAATTATCTGAGGCACTAAACCTGCGTGGATATGCTGCTGAAGGAATTCATGGTGACTTGTCTCAAGCTAAGCGCCTTTCTGTCTTGAAGAAGTTTAAGGAAGGTTCCATTGAAGTGCTTGTAGCAACTGATGTAGCTGCTCGCGGCTTAGACATTTCAGGCGTTACACATGTATACAACTTTGATATTCCGCAAGATCCAGAATCATATGTACACCGCATTGGCCGTACAGGACGCGCTGGAAAAACAGGAATTGCGATGCTGTTTGTAACGCCGCGTGAATTCGGACAGCTGAAAAATATCGAACGTACAACAAACCGTAAGATTGACCGTATGACCCCACCGACATTAGACGAAGCGTTAGAAGGACAGCAACGTCTGATTGCCGAGAAGCTGGCGAGCGTGTTAGAAACGGAAAATCTTTCTTACTACAAACGTATGGCTGAAGAGCTGTTAGAAGAAAATGATTCTGTAGCTGTAGTAGCTGCTGCATTAAAGCTTATGACAAAAGAGCCAGATACAACACCAGTTCAATTAACTGATGAGCCACCAGTCATTTCAAAAGATAGAAACCGTGGCAGAGGCGGAGATCGTAACCGAGGCGGTGGAGATCGTAACCGAGGCGGTGGAGATCGCAATAGAGGCGGAGACCGTGGCGGAGATCGTGGAGCAAGAAACCGTAAAGGCGGTCCTCGCAAGGATTTTTCAAGAGACCGTAATGACGGACGTGGCGGAGACGGACGCAGCCGTAAAGCGCCTGTAGCGAAGCAATTGTAAGATAGAATATGTTGAAGGAAGCCCATACGATTCGTGTGGGCTTCTTGCTTTTTCTTACACTGTAAGAAAAGTATAAATTTCTAGCCAGAAGCCAATTCGACGTAGTGAGAAATTTTAGGAATACAGTATAAGTGCAACTACGCCTCTGTCTTCGCCTCTGTCTTCGCCTCTGTCTTCGCCTAACGGCTCGCCAATCAGCGAGTTTTCTTTATATTTTGGGGGAATACTACATACACGCTACTAGGAAAAGAGGAATTGTATGCTCGTACGACTTGGTTATGTAGCTATGAGTGTTCATCTTCAAAATGCCTCACCGTCTCAAACGATGACATTTGCACAATTTCAGCGTTTGAAGGATCGGGATGCAGCGATCCGGAAGCTTGAACGGATTGCAAACTCGAATTTAGAGAATTGTTTACGGCTGTTAAAGCATAATTCTGGTCATGATATCGCGTTTTTTCGCTTTAGCTCGAAGCTTATTCCATTAGCTAATCACAAGGAACTGCCAGGTTGGGATTACATCTTACCGCTAAAGGACAAGTTGCTTGCGCTAGCATCTTATATCAAGGAGCATAATATGCGTGTTGATTTTCATCCAGATCATTTTGTTGTGCTGAATTCTCCTGGTGAAGATATTTTAAAGCAATCCTTAAAGACATTGCGTATGCATTACCGGCTTTTAAGAGGAATGCGTGTTGATCCGAAGCACCGCTGTGTTCTTCATGTAGGCGGCGGCTACTCTGATAAAGAGATGGCGCTAGAGCAATTTATTATGAACTGGGGCGATGTTCCAAGGGGAATACAGGACATGATTATGCTTGAAAATGATGATACAACATTTACTCTTCATGAGACATTGTATCTTGGGGAAAAGCTCGCTGTTCCGGTAGTTTTTGATTATCACCATCACCTTACCAATGATGGTAGCTTGGATTGGCGTGAGGATTGGCCTCGGGTTGTTGAGACATGGAAGCATTCTGCATTGCCAATTAAGATGCATATCTCAAGTCCGCGTGACGAAAGGGATCCGCGTGCTCATGCCGATTATATTGACCCTGCCATGTTTTTAACGTTTTTACGTGAAATAAAGGGAAGTGTTTCGCAGGTCGACTGTATGATTGAAGCAAAGCAAAAGGATGAGGCTTTGTTTCAGCTTATGCAGGATATGCAAAAACAGAATGATATTGAAATAGTAGATGGGGCCAGCTTTTATATCAAATAGAGCTAGCCCCATTCTTTTGTAAAAAACGGCGACAGAATTCCCCCGGAGAGTAGCCCACCTAAATGAGCAGCAATGTTTACCGAATTTTCCAGGAAGGTCATAGAAACTAAGAACAGAAGCAGCAGAATGAATACAGTCAAATGTTGTTTTGTATAACGCCGCTTTTGCAGATAGAAAAGATACAGCTGCATTCCTAGCAAGCCAAAAATGGCGCCGGATGCTCCTACATGTATAAAGGATAGAGGCATGAGAAAATAGGTAGCTATATTACCGCAAATCCCTGTAAAAAGAAACAGGAAACAGAATCGCAATTTGCCAAGCTGAGGCTCAAGATATGCTCCCAGTAGCAATAAACTTAGACAATTGGAAAGCAAATGAGAAAAATCTGTATGAAGGAACACAGGTGTTAGGAATCGCCACCATTCCCCCGCGGCTATACAAGAGTTACAGCCGGTCCCAAGCGGAATTAGCAGACGGGAAAAGCACCAAGTCGTTATCTGTATTGCTAGTATGGTGACAGTGACGGGAGGAAGACGAATCGGCAAATAACGGGACTGTACAATCAAATCAAATTCCAACCTCCTTTTGTACAAAGCTGTTTGTCTCTGCTATTCTACAGTATGAATGGAAAAAGAGAATTAGAAGAAGGAAGGTACAACCATGGTTATCGGAACGGGAATCGATATTATTGAACTGGACCGAATTGCAAAGCTGGTAGAGGCACAGCCAAAGTTTTTGGATCGGATTTTAACGGGACGGGAGCGAGAGAAGGCAGAGCAGTTGCGTGGTCAGAGGAGGACGGAGTTTGTTGCAGGACGGTTTGCTGCTAAGGAGGCGTATGCGAAAGCGGTTGGAACTGGATTTGGCAGGGACCTTAGTTTTTTAGATATTGAAGTTGATAATGATGAGCGAGGAAAACCAGTGTTACATGCTGCTTCTCCCTATACAATTCATGTATCCATTAGTCACAGTAAACAATTTGCTGTGGCGCAGGTGATTATCGAAAGCCCGTCAAGCTAGTCTGCATATTCCCTATTCTTGTCTCATATATTTGAGTAGCGGCAGGGGAGGCATCGCCTTCCAGTTACTTATGAGACAAAGGGGTTGAAGGAATGAGAAAACAGCTGTTACCATTACTGCTTGGACTTTTACTGATTGTTGCTTTGGCTGGCTGTGGACAGAAAACCAAGGAGGATGTTATCTCAGATTTAAAAGCAAAGGTAGAGAATATGAAGAGCTATCGGGCGGAGGCGGAGCTATCAATCAAAACTGGTACAGAGCCGCAGGTATATAGTGTGGAGATTTGGCACAGCAAGCCTTCGTATTATCGCGTGAATCTAAAGAATGCGAAAAAGGATCAAAGCCAAATTATTTTGCGTAACGATGAAGGTGTGTTTGTATTAACGCCTGCTTTAAACAAAAGCTTCCGTTTTCAAAGCGATTGGCCGCAAAATAGCAGTCAGGCTTACTTATTCGAGTCACTTGTTCGAGATGTGTTAAAAGACAAAGATGCAGTATTTAAAAGCACAGATAAAGCCTACGTGTTTGAAACAAAAACAAATTATCAAAATAATAATGTGATTCCAAAGCAAGAGATTACCTTCAGTAAAAAGGATTTAGCACCTGTTTCAGTCAAATTGATGGATCCTGATCAAAATGTACTTGTGCAGGTGGATTTTTCAAATGTAAAGTTTGATGCAAAATTTGATAAGGGTGCATTTGATACGAAACGTAATATGTCTAGTGCACAAATGGAGGTACCAACAACAGCGGAACAGGATAAACCATTCTCTGTCCTATATCCAAGCGATGTACCGCAAGGAATGGAACGTAAAGAAGAAAAAGAACTGCAAACCTCCAGCGGTAAGCGTGTTATTGTCACGTACAATGGCAATAAAAAGTCCTTTACTTTAATTCAGGAAAAAGCACGAGTATCTGCAACTGGCACGGCTATTTCTGTAAGTGGCGAGCCGGTAGATTTAGGCTTTACTGTAGGAGCATTGACGGAGGATTCCGTAACATGGTCGTATAATGGGGTAGATTATATGCTTGCAGCCAAAGGCTTGACGCAGGAAGAGCTCCTTATGGTGGCGCGTTCCGTCTATGAAAAGTCATCGAAATAGAGAAGAAAAAACGCGGCAGGGTAACTTGCCGCGCTTTTTTGAAGGAGTTTATTCTAGACAAGCTATTGGATCCAAGACAAAAAAGGAAACAACCATCATCCTATTTTACACTGTAAGAAAGTATAAATTTCTAGCAGGAAGCCCATTCGACGTAGTGAGAAATTTTAGGAATACAGTATAAGTGCAACTACGCCTCTGTCTTCGCCCCAAAGGCAGGGCTCGCCAATCGGCGAGTTTTCTTTATAAATATTTCTGTATACCAAAATACAAATCCTTTCCTTTTTTGTCAGCAATATCATTGACAACCGCTGTGCAGCAGGTCGATAATCAAGAAGGAATTACAAATGCAAAAAAACGTGAATATATAAGAATAAGCATCGCATATCGTATAAGGGAAGTGTTCTTTAAATGAAAGGGTCAATGTTTTACCGCGATACATGGGTAGAGGTAAATTTGGATGCTATATATACCAATGTAGCCAACGCCAAGCATCATGTAGGGGAAGGAACTGAAGTTATCGCGGCTGTTAAGGCAAATGCCTACGGTCATGGCTACGTACCTGTAGCGAAGACGGCTTTGGAGGCGGGAGCAAGTCGGCTTGCGGTTGCATTTTTGGATGAGGCGCTTTTATTACGAAAGGAAGGCATTACAGCCCCAATTCTTGTATTAGGAGCTTCACGCCCCGAAGATGCGGCAATTGCAGCCGAGTATAACATTGCTTTAACGGTATTTCGTTCTGAATGGCTAGAGCAGGTGAAGCAAGGGAAGGATTTTTCTAGTCCGCTCTCTTTACATTTTAAGTTTGACACCGGCATGGGGCGCCTCGGTATTCAAACGGAGGAAGAATTGGCAAGCTGTCTCGGTGCTATCGAAGATTCACCTTTCTTTTTCCTGGAAGGGGCATATACACATTTTGCAACAGCAGATAGTGTGGATGTTTCCTATTTTGAAGGGCAGTATGCACGATTTTTACAGCAGTTGGAATGGATGAAGGAGCGCGATGTGCATCCACCGCTTATACATTGCGCAAACAGTGCGGCAAGCTTACGTTTTTCGCAGTGTATTTTCAATACAGTCCGCATCGGGATTGCTATGTACGGTTTGACACCATCTCCGGAAATTAATCATCTTCTTCCTTATCCGTTACAGGAAGCTTTTTCTCTGCACAGTAAAATTACGCATGTGAAGCAAGTGAAAATAGGGAGTGGCATTAGTTATGGTGCAACCTATAAAGCTAAGGAGAAGGAATGGATTGCAACTGTACCAGTCGGGTATGCAGATGGTTGGATTCGAAAAATGCAAGGATTTGAGGTTCTTGCGGATGGGCATCGTGTTCCGATCGTGGGTCGCGTTTGTATGGATCAATTTATGGTTCGCCTTCCACATGAGCTGCCTGTCGGTACAAAGATTACACTGCTCGGCAAACAAAATAGAGAATGTGTTAGCATTGACGATGCAGCTGCGCACGCAGAGACGATTAACTACGAGATTCCGTGCCTGATTAGCTTTCGAGTCCCGCGTGTCTATATAAAAAATGGTGCAGTATTCCAGACAGATAATATATTAGTCGACTCAGAAAAGTTTTAGAGCGGTGAATGTTTTTCATTTTAGATGGAAAACATAAGCAAGGAATCAGGAAGTCTTTGCAACAGAGCCCATACAATGGTATTATGAAAATAGGTGTCAATATATATCGGTGTGTGTAGTTGATGGTGGAGGTGTATTTTTGTGTCCGAATCGAGTGTAACTACTACAGAAATAGTTGTTCGTCTGCCGAAACAAATGGTAAATGAGCTAGATGGAATCGGAAAGCAAGAGAATAGAAATCGTAATGATTTAATTTGTCAAGCAACTCAATTATTATTGCGTCAACATAAGACAAAGAAACGCTATCAGCATGAGTCTATGAGACGTGGATATATTGAGATGGGTAAGATTAATCTGGGCATCGCATCTGAAGCTTTCTTAGCAGAATACGAAGCAGAGCATACAGTAGAACGCTTAGTTAGCGGGGGGTAATCCTTTGATTGTAAAGCGCGGCGACGTGTATTTTGCAGATCTTTCCCCGGTTGTTGGTTCTGAGCAAGGTGGCGTTCGTCCTGTTCTTGTTATCCAAAACGACATCGGGAACCGATTTAGCCCTACTGTCATTGTAGCAGCCATCACAGCACAAATTCAGAAAGCAAAGCTGCCGACTCATGTAGAAATTGATGCGAAGAGATACGGATTCGAGAGAGACTCCGTCATTTTGCTTGAACAAATCCGGACGATCGATAAGCAACGTTTAACGGATAAAATTACTCATTTGGATGAGGAAATGATGGACCGTGTGGACGAAGCGGTACAGATTAGTTTAGGACTGATAGATTTTTAAACCATCACGAAGCTGCTCTCTTATTGGAGCAGCTTTTTTTCATGAGTGTATTATTGTAGGAAATAAGTAGGTTATATACAATTTGTTGAATGGGAGGCGTGTTTTTTGCAAGCAGAAGCAGTAGAAGGGCGTAACGTATTCATCACAGATATTTCAAAGGAGCTTGGGATTGCAAGGAAGTATGTGGCCAGCGTTATCAATCTGACTGAAGAAGGCAATACGGTGCCATTCATTGCTCGTTATCGTAAGGAGATGACGGGGTCTTTAGACGAAGTGCAAATCCGTACCATCTTGGAGAAATGGCAGTATATCGTAAACTTGGAAGCAAGGAAAGCGGAAGTTCTTCGTCTGATTGAGGAAAAAGGAAAGCTGACCGACGAGCTTCGCCGCAATATTGAAGCGGCGACAAAGCTGCAGGAGGTAGAAGATCTATACCGTCCGTATAAGGAGAAAAGACGAACAAAAGCAGCGATTGCAAAGGAGAAGGGGTTAGAGCCATTAGCTAATTGGCTGCTGTCTTTTCCGGTGCATGGTGATGTTCTAGCGAGAGCACGGGAATATATCGACGTGGAGAAGGCTGTGCAAACAGAGGAAGAGGCACTGCAGGGCGCAAAGGATATTATTGCCGAGCAAATCTCTGATGAGGCGTCCTACCGAAAATGGATTCGTGATGCTACGTTTCGAAATGGAAGCATTTCTTCTTCGGTTAAGGATGAAGAAAAAGACGATAAAAAGGTATATGAGATGTATTATAGCTACACAGAGCCCATTCAAAAAATTGTTCCTCACCGTATCTTGGCAATGAATCGTGGTGAGAGTGAAGGGATTTTAAAGATAGCCGTGATGCCCCCGAGTGAAGAGAGTGTGCAGTATTTATATAAGCGTACGGTAACCCCTGCTTCACCAGCAGCACAATACGTGGCAGAGGCGGTAGAGGATGCTTATAAGCGCCTTATCGAACCTTCCATTGAAAGAGAGATTCGCAAGGAGTTAACAGAGCGGGCTGAGGAGCAGGCGATTCATATTTTCTCGGAGAACCTTCGTAATTTGCTGCTGCAGCCACCTATGAAAGGAAAGGTTGTTCTCGGTGTAGACCCAGCATATCGCACAGGGTGCAAACTTGCCGTTGTGGATGAGACCGGAAAGGTCATGCAAATAGGAGTGATTTACCCGCATCCACCGAAGGCAAAACCAGCGGAAGCAAGAGAAGCCTTCATTTCAATTTTACATACATATAATATTGAAGTTGTTGCAATCGGAAATGGTACAGCATCCCGTGAGACGGAACAATTTGTAGCTGATATTTTAAAAGCAATGGACCGGGATATTTTCTATATTATCGTCAATGAAGCTGGAGCAAGTGTCTACTCGGCTTCTGATGTAGCACGTGAGGAATTCCCTGAATTACAAGTGGAAGAGCGCAGTGCAGTCTCCATTGCCCGCCGTCTTCAAGATCCTTTGGCCGAACTGGTGAAAATTGATCCAAAATCGGTAGGTGTCGGGCAGTACCAGCACGATGTGTCTCAAAAGCGTTTAAGTGAGTCGCTGACATTTGTTGTGGAAACAGCGGTCAACCAGGTAGGGGTAAATGTGAATACAGCCTCTATTTCTCTTTTACAATATGTATCGGGTCTGACAAAGACGGTAGCTAAAAATATTGTAAAGCAGCGTGAAGAGAGCGGGAAATTTACAGGTCGCTCCCAGTTAAAAAAAATTCCACGCTTAGGGGCAAAAACATATGAGCAGTGCATTGGATTCTTGCGTGTTTTGGAAGGCGACAATGCCTTAGACAAGACAAGCATTCACCCTGAGCGTTATGATGATGTTACAAATCTACTGAAGCAGCTTGGATTTACAGTAAATGATTTAGGCGAGCCTCAGTTGAAGCAAGCTCTAGAGGAAGTAAACGTATCCGAGCTGTCAGAGAAAACGGGTATAGGAGAACCGACTTTACGTGATATTATTGATGCTCTCATTCGTCCAGAACGTGACTTGCGGGAGGAGTTTCAAAAGCCGCTTTTAAAGAAAGACGTTCTTCAATTAGAGGATTTAAAACGCGGTATGGAGTTAGAAGGAACTGTACGCAATGTAGTGGACTTTGGAGCATTTATTGATATCGGTGTAAAACAGGATGGGCTTGTTCATATCTCTAAACTGAAAAAGGGTTTTGTTAAGCACCCTCTTGATGTTGTTTCGGTTGGGCAAATCGTCAAGGTATGGGTGGATGGTGTAGATATGAAAAAAGGACGTGTTTCTTTGTCTATGCTGCCGCTGTCGGAATAAAACAATCGAGGGAGTGAACGAGGAACACTCCCTTGATTAACGTTGGAGTTTTTTGTAGAAAAACCAACACTCATTTAATACTCTAATTTGATAACGGTTTTTTTCAAAATAGGCGCGGCGAATTTGATTTTGCAGCCAAGTCGGCATGAATATCCCTCCTCTAAATGTAAGATAGGGCGGATATATGAAAAGTATATGCGCGGGACGAAGAGAGGGTGTTAAATAAATGAAGGAAGAAGAATTACAACATCTTGTGGAGGAGGTATCCCTCCGATACTTCAAGCTTCCATTTTGTCATAAGGCATTGTTTAATAAGCGTCTTCGTACAACTGGCGGAAGGTATTTGCTGCAAAGTCATCATATTGAGCTAAGTTATAATTATTACGAAGCGTTCGGGAAAGAGGAGCTTATTGAAGTGATTAAGCATGAGCTTTGCCATTATCATTTGCATTTGGCAGGCAAGGGGTATAAACACCGAGATGCTGATTTTCGCAGGCTGTTGGCAGAAGTTGGAGCGCCACGCTTTTGTAAAACGATTCCGGGTGCAGCCTCGAAGAGAAGGCTTTCATCATATATGTATGAATGTACATCATGCAGGCTTCAATATGCACGAAAAAGAAGAGTCGATACAAATCGGTATCGATGTGGGAAATGCAAAGGTAAGCTAGCTGAGATCAAAAAATGTGTTGACACTTAAGTTTCGATAAAGTATTATTATAAACGTGTCACAACGAAAGTGATCAAAAAATAAATTGAATTATTTATTGACATTTTATATTGAAAAATATAAAATGTAAGAAGTCTCAATAAGGCGATGGCTTTTATCGTTATCGAGATGCATTTCATTATTCCGCAATAGCTCAGCGGTAGAGCAATCGGCTGTTAACCGATAGGTCGTAGGTTCGAATCCTACTTGCGGAGCCATACAGAGAAGTACCCAAGTGGCTCAAGGGGCTCCCCTGCTAAGGGAGTAGGTCGGGTAACCGGCGCGAGGGTTCGAATCCCTTCTTCTCTGCCAGATGGCCCGTTGGTCAAGCGGTTAAGACACCGCCCTTTCACGGCGGTAACACGGGTTCGAATCCCGTACGGGTCACCAACATTATGGAGGATTAGCTCAGCTGGGAGAGCATCTGCCTTACAAGCAGAGGGTCGGCGGTTCGAGCCCGTCATCCTCCACCATATCTGGTTCCGTGGTGTAGTGGTTAACATGCCTGCCTGTCACGCAGGAGATCGCGGGTTCGATCCCCGTCGGGACCGCCACTAAAACTTCTAGCGAATAGAAGTTGTTTTTTATGGATGTGTAACATAAAGTTTCATCGATGGGCTATAGCCAAGCGGTAAGGCAACGGACTTTGACTCCGTCATTCGTTGGTTCGAATCCAGCTAGCCCAGCCATCATGAGCCATTAGCTCAGTCGGTAGAGCATCTGACTTTTAATCAGAGGGTCGAAGGTTCGAGTCCTTCATGGCTCACATTTTGCGGGTGTGGCGGAATTGGCAGACGCACCAGACTTAGGATCTGGCGCCTTTGGCGTGGGGGTTCGAGTCCCTTCACCCGCACCATTTTATTTAGACGCGGTCGTGGCGGAATAGGTAGACGCACCATCTTGAGGGGGTGGCGGGCATTGCTCGTGCGAGTTCGAGTCTCGCCGACCGCACCAAAAAAAACTTGCATTAATAAATTGAATGTGTTATTATGTAAAAGTCGCCTTCGAAAGAAGTGTGAATGACTGTATAAAACGTGCGCCCGTAGCTCAATTGGATAGAGCGTCTGACTACGGATCAGAAGGTTATGGGTTCGAGTCCTTTCGGGCGCG
>NZ_SCFM01000066.1 GCF_004138295.1 Ectobacillus funiculus
CCCGTTATCACGGGTGGTTTTTATTTGTTAGATTAACTAATTGTAATACCAGCACTTGCAAAACCTGTGACAGCGGAAACGATATTAAGACCTGTTGGGTCTATTGAGAAAACCATTAATAATTTATCACCAGGAGATACTGGTATTGCTGCTGGAGCCACAGCATTACGGTTTTCACCAATTCCAATTACTGGACCTAAGCTTGGAGTTAATAATACTGGGGTTCCTACAGGACTGAAGGTACTACTATTTGGAGCTGCTAAATATAATTGTGCTCTAATAGTTACTGCTGCAGCGAGCTGAACTGCTACTGTAGTACTAAAAAAAGCACCTATTGATGTGACTGTTCCAGCACGAGGAACTACAAACGCAAAATCAAGGACTCCTCCGGCACCTAAATTTAGTGTGAATCCAGAGACATTAACACTGTCTACAGAACTTCCAAAGCCTAAGAGAGCACCTCTATTATCTAAATTACCTAAAACAGTAGTTAGTACAACTGGGGTCCCTGAAGCAAAAGGGATAATAGAACCAGGTACTGGGGGTGCTGGAATCGGAGGAAACGCAGGTGGAAATGCACAAGGATTGTCAAAATTGAAGTTTTTATTGTTTGAGGACAAGAATCATCAATCTCCCTTCTTTAGTAAGATTTAATATATTAAATGTGAAACGGGCCCTTTTTTCTTGTACGCTTGTCCGTGCTTGTCCAACAAAATTTATGATGTATACCCTATACAAGTCCAGTTAACATAATAATAAATTATCGGAAGTGGGAATCGCTAGGGATTCCCATGATATCAACACTCTGTACGACATATGAAATTTCACGTTATGCACGATTTTATACAAACTTGATAGAATAGGCATTTTCAGACCTAGGGATCCCCTGTACTAATACAAAAAATTGTATAGAATCTTGCATAAAAAATGAACCCTATGTGTAGATGTGTAGCAAAAAAAGCCCTGCATGTAAGCAAGGCTTTTTCTATTTCCAAAATTGCCACCAATGACGTTTGCTTTCCATAGTGGGAGCAGCTAGTTGTTTGGTCTCTTGAATAGCTCGGATGCTGTGTAATAATTGTTCGTCTCTCTCTTGTAGCAATCGTTCATGATGTTTTTGATATGTTTGTATGCCTTCTTTCAACATTTGAAATTCTTCTTGAGTTTGTCTCAATTCTTCCCTCATCGATTGAATCTCTTTCACTGTTTCTTCGCGTTCCTCGCGTAACAACTCACGTAACAAATTGGCGTTCTTCTCGCGTTCCAATATCTCTTTATCTCTTGTAATGAGCCAGGCCTGGGAATCCATTGGATCATGGGACGTTCCATCCGCGTTCCAATTCTCATCATTTATGGTCATCGCTACGGTCTTGGCTGCATCTGCCTTATTATATCCAGCATCTTTCATAAGTGTTTGGAACTGTTTTAAAGCCTTTATATCCTTTGATGTAAAGGTACGATATTCGCGATTGCTTTTAGGATCGCGAACCTTTATGAAGATGTATTCATGCTTCTCTAATTCTAAACACCATTTGCGTAAATAGCCTTCACTAATGCCTAACATTTCTGCTACTTCCTTAGTTAGAAAAGCCGGGAGTGGCTCGGATCGTATACCGTTCCGCGTTCCATCAGACATCGTTCCTCACGCTCCTCTTGACGTTCCAATTAACGTTCCTAACGATACATTATACACTATAAAAAGAAATACCTTTGAAATATGAAATTTGTCGGTAATATAAGCCGAACCTTAAGGGATATCAATAGCATAAGGGCGGAATACCTTTCCATTCTAGTCCGCCCTTAGTCTCTAAATATACCTATGAAAGTAAAAGAATTAGTGACAAAACCATAACAGAAAACATGTAGGATTTTATACAATTTTTCGGTAGCTGGGTAAGCAAATGGAACCGGAAAATCCGTACCAGTATGGCATTGTATAAAATCCTGCATGTTTCATATTGTCCGAGAATCAAAGACATGTTGATATCATGGGAATCCCTAGCGATTCCCACTTCCGATAATGTCGACTTATGTTAACCTGACGTGTATATGGTATACAAGGCTCCGCAAATGCCGTTCCTAAAAATGGACAAGCTGCATCTATTAGTAGTACATAATTTGTACAAAAATGGTATAAGCCATTCTATAAAGGGAGGAGGTAGAATATGGGATCATACTATGATAAATTAATAGCCCAAAGAGATGCGTACGTTCAAGGATCCAACTACAACCAAGGAAACAACAATCAAGGAAACAACCAAGGAAACAACAATCAAGGAAACAATCAAGGAGACAACAATCAAGGAGACAACAATCAAGGAAACAACCAAGGAGACAACAATCAAGGATACAACCAAGGAAACAATCAAGGATACAACCAAGGATACAACCAAGGATACAATCAAGGAAACAATCAAGGATACAATCAAGGAAACAATCAAGGAAACAATCAAGGATACAACCAAGGATACAACCAAGGATACAACCATGGATACAACCACGGATCCAATCAAGGATACAACAACCACGGATACAATCAAGGATACAACCACGGATACAATCACGGATACAATCACGGATCTAACCAAGGATACAACAACCAAGGATACAATCAAGGATACAACCACGGATACAATCAAGGATACAACCACGGATACAACCACGGATATAACAATCAAGAGAATAACAACCAAGAGAATAGCGACCAAGAGAATAACAACCAAGAGTACATTGATCGATGGCAGAGTCGACTGAATAACGACATGGATCAATTGTATCAATGGTATCGTTGGTCCGACAGTCTATGGTAAAACAGCTAAGAGAATGACTAGGCAATAATCGTGTATATGTGATTAAGATTTTAGCACTTCCCTTGCTTTTGGGCAGGGGTTGGTCGGGGGTGTGGGGGCAGAGCCCACCACGTATGCGTGTAGGCATATAGAGAAAGAGTAACACAATGAACGGATGGATCTAGCGGTTCGGCTCGTATAATTGCTCGTATTCTAGATAAGGCAAAAGAAAAGCTGTTAACGAAGTATTTTGATAAAGACGAAATTGAAGGTGCTCAAAAATTCTTAGCAAGTAAACAAAAACAAATTGAAAAAGAGAAACTAGAAAAGCAACAAACTTGAAAGAGAGAGCGAGACTATGGACCGGAGCTTTAGAAAAAATCCTGGCAAATTGCCAGGATTTTTTCTAAATTTTGCGATAGTAAAATCAAGTTTTTTCTTATCTTGATCATGAAGATATTCTCATAAAACTAAATAACTAATAATTTTACACCTTTGTAATACCTGCAGGGGTGTTTTTGTTTGCACATTTTTTTTTATTGGTCAAGTACCTTATATTTTGTCCTAGAATGATGAATATCTTATATCAACAGTAATATAGTATATTTCCTTAAGGAGGAACTTATCTTGTTTTATAAACAACATTATAATCAAATAAATAAATATATGAAAAATCTAAAGCCACTGATTGGTTCAACAGTGCAATGTAACTTTGGAGGACCAGAGAAAGGAAGAGGAATACTTCTTAAGCTAGGCTTAGACTATTGTGTGTTGCAATGCGATGAACAAGTATACTATTATCCATTGCATCATATTAAAGGCTATACACTTATCCAGAAAGATAACAATTCCGAAGAAAATGGCAATACAGAGGATAATGGAAATAAAAATAACGGCAACAACAAAAATTTAAACTATCCAATTGTTGTACCAGGCAGACGTTTCGTTGATGTTATTGACCGCTTAAAAGGGCAGAACGTTCAATTCAACAAAGGACCAAGCAAGATAAAAGGAACTGTAGTTGGACGTGACGCAAACCATACTATACTTGAGGTTAACAATGAAGTGTTGTACGTCTCTATATTCCACATTCAAAATATGTGCTGGGACTATTACAAATCGAACAATCACGGATACAACAACCAAGAAAATACCAGCCAAGAGAATAGTAACCAGGGGAATAACAGCTAACGGAATAACAATAGGGATCAATGGCATCGTTGGTACGACAACCTATGGTACAACAGCTAAGAGAATAACTAGGCAATAATCGTTTATATGTGATTAAGAGTTTAGCACTTCCCTTGCTTTTGGGACGAGGTGGCCGGGGGTGTGTGGGGCAGAGCCCCCACATGAGCGTCTAGGCATAAGGAGAGAGAGTAACACAATGAACGGATGATCTGGCGGTTCGGCTCGTATAATCGCTCGTGCAAGCCGATACCCCGCATCTTGCTTTTGGTCCTCGGCTTGGCGAAAAGTAAGAACGAGCCGAAAAAGATTCTGCAAGGGACAAAGGAAAGAAATGGCGACAGCCATTTAGGCGACGATTAAGGAGCCGGCTTTTCTTTGTTGAGGGTGGAGATTTTTTTCGCAGGGTTTGCGAAAAAAATACTACCCGTTCCTTGATGAATCGGAGGCAGATACAAGGATATGGATGCTTTTACAATCTAAAGGACGAAGAGGTTAGCATGGAAGAAGTAAACGAATTGTATGACGCTATCATAGAGAGCCTCAAACAAAAAGAAAGCCCGATAAGCGTTGTGGAGACGCCTAACGAGCTGATGCAGGATACAGAATATACCCTGATAAGTAGGAAAAGAGTATATTCACACCTAAAACACATAAAAGATTAATTATGAGCCTTTCGGGTGCGACCAACACCGTGAAGGGCTTTATTACTTATTCGTTAACAAATAATCCTATTAACATTATACTTTCGATTTTTCGAATATGGCAACAGTTCGAGACTAGGAAAATAATATAAATTCGATTTTATTTGTTTGAATTTCGGTCGAGCGTTAGCGAGTACGCATCGAAAATCCGTTCGGAAAAATAAATAGAAACTTATAAAAATACCCTCCAGTTAAGTAATCTGGAGGGTATTAACATAATCCTCGTTAGCGGAAGTTTGAGATTTATGTATTAGTTTGGTCACTATTCCTCCTGTTTTCTCTCCAACCTCTTATAATAGTCAATTTTTTCTTCGATCTTGTTAAGATTATCTTTTAAGTTTTTGATTTGATCCAGAACATTTTGTTGATGACTTTCTAATAATTCGCGCCGCAAACTTGTCGTGGAGTCTCCTTGACTTCTCAGATCAGAAAATCGTTTCATTTCGCACACTGACATACCTGTTGTCCGTAAACGGATTAAAAAGTTAATCCATGAAATATCTAATTCCGTATATCTACGATAGCCATTTGCATCTCGATCTACTTTGTTAAGTAGTCCAATTTTTTCGTAATAACGTAACGTATGCACGGATAATCCTGTGATATTTGAGATTTGTTGAATAGTGAATATCATCTTTTCCATAAATTTCATTATAACATACAAAAATAGTATTGCTTTAGAGTGCGCTCTAAAATGTAAAGTTATTTCATGAATTACTTACTTATTTAAATTAGAGCTAGTATTAAGGAGGAAACATCAGATGACTAGTGAACGTTATCAACGCGGCTGGCAAAAACTTATGGAAGTAGATGGAGAGGGAGGATAGCGTGTTATCGAATCGTTAAAAGACATTGCCCCTGACCTTGGTAAATATGTTATTGAATTTGCCTTTGGAGATATTTATTTACGAGAAGGATTAGACTTGAAACAACGCCAACTCGTAACAATTGCGTCTCTTACTACTCAAGGAGGATGTGAACCACAACTGAATGTACATATCAACGCAGCTCTTAATGTAGGGCTTACACCAAACGAAGTGATTGAAGCTATTACTCACTGTGTTCCATACACTGGTTTTCCAAAGGTTCTTAACGCCATTTTTGTTGCTAAACAAATCTTTGAGGAGCGTAATTTGAAGGTTACAAATTAAAACAAATTTAGGGTGACATAAGTTACCCTTTTTGTTATTATGCTCTTTTGCAGTGTTCTTCTAAGCAACTTTTTTAAAATGTGTCTCTTACTCTATGAAAGTAAACCTATGTTTTATCTTTCCTTTTTAGTTGAACAAGAAACAATGAATATCGTATTCATGTTAAGTTAACATAATCTAGCATTATCGGGAGTCAATGTATCTAGAAACCTATAAAAATACCCTCCAGTTAAGTGATCTGAAGGGAGCGTATTAACATAATCTTTGAAGGCGGTAGTTCAGCTTTAACGTATAGCTCCATTTCTAGCTTCTCTTTAGCAACTGTCATAAGTTTTCAATAGAGTCTGGAGAGGATGTTCCAGAACACGGTATTACGGTACTTGGTACCTTGAAATTTCTGGAGATACGTTGTCCAGCGCTAACGAAAAGAAGGTTAATGATATTTACTGAAGGTGAAAAGGTAACAATGTAGTTCCCTGGTGGGCGTCCTCCCAAAATCCCCATACCTGCTACTTGTAGTTGATTAGTTACAGGAGTATAAGTTACATGATCAAAACTTGTCGCTGTAAATGCTCCTCCAAAAAGAACCAAAGAACTATTTTCGAGTACACATCCTGGACATATATTTGCATTTACGTCGACTCCAGTTGCCCTTGCTTGAGCAGCGCATCTGGTTGCCCCCACTTTAGAAGAGCTACAATCACACCCTCCTTTTTTTCTTATTTTGATAGCTTCTTGCCCACCTTGTTCATCATTTCCTTTTCCAGCAATTCCACTCCTTCCATTTCCATTTGCGAACTGTGAGTCATTATTTGCGCTCTGGCTACCATTTATAGCGTTCTGTCCGCCTTGATTTGCGTTCGTCCCAACATTCTTATTGATTTGTCCGCCACCTTCGGCTCTCTGTTCAATGCTGCCAGCATGACTGCCTTCATTCGCAACATTAATATTGTTGTATATATTGATGTTAATTGTATAACCGTCCTTATCATGTTCGAAACGGATTACTTCTTTTAATTCATTCTCATCATTCATAGAGTTTTTCCTCTTTTCTTTTTTGACTTCATGTTCATTGTTATCAATATATTAAATTTTCTTATTTTTTCTTGTATGCTTGTCTGTACTTGTCTAACAAAATTGATGATGAATACCCTATACATGTCAAGTTTACATAACATGGCATTATCGGAAGGGGATTCCCTCGGGCGTCCGCGCCAATCCTGGGTTTCTTGCAATCTTCGAATTTATTACATATACAGGATTTTATGCGATACCCTAGTGGTACGGCTTTTGACCTCCCAATTTTTTGACAAGTCTCCCTACTTTTTGCATAAAATCCTGCATATTTTCATTCGATTTTGATGTCTGAAAATCTTGATTTAAGTAATTTTATATTGTGAAAAAATTTTCTTGTATTCTATCATAATTGATAGTTTATCCAATCTTTTTAATAGATTTTACATATACTATAAAGAATATCAATTGAGGGGAGTTGAATGAATAGAATGAATAGAAATAACAATAGAAGAGAAGACAACTTTGATTTTGATTTTGAACAAGAGACATTTGTGCGCTCTGACAACGATAACACAAATAGACTTTTTGATCGCAATACTAATACTGCTACTGTACGAAATAGCGGAAATTCCACTGTCAATGTACGCATAAACATTGAAGAGGATTAAGCAAGAAAGCTCACGATCAAGTTTTCTAACGGGGTCAATAGAAGGAGGAAGGGATATAGAGATAATCTCTTTTCCCTTTTTCGACTTATGCCAACACACCAATGTGGGGGCCCTGCCCAAAATCTACTACACTTCTGATTTTGAGTGTCCCTATAAGCTTCAAAAAAGGAGTACAACACAAATATCACGAAAACTATAGCGGAGGTGTAACGTTATGACGTCAGAACGTGATAGAGTGTATTCTCCTACTGATATTCAAGAGTTACTTGGAATCGACAGCAGTACATTAAGGAAATATGCCATTCTACTAGAAAAGAATGGTTATCACTTTCTAAAAAATGAACGTGGACACAGAGGTTATTTTGATAAAGATGTCATCACGCTACGTAAATTATTGGAGTTTAGCAAACAACCCGATATGACGTTGGAACGGTCTGCAAAAGCTGTAATGACATGGGTTTCTGAAGAAGATATCACGGTCAGCGTTCCGACTGAAGCACCGTTACAACCAACAGACGAACGTTATAACGATATGATAGAACGCTTGATACGACTAGAAGAACATAATAAGAGACAGGAAGCCTTTAATCAGGAGCTTTTACATCAACTTCAAAAACAACAACAATATATCCAAGAAAGTTTAGAACGAAGGGATAAAACACTAATGGAAACTGTTCGAGAGATACAAGAAACAAAACTTTTAACAGCAGCTACTCAACAAAAAAGATGGTGGCAATTTTGGAAGTAAATATGCAAGATTGTATACAAATTCAGGGCAGGAAATAAAATGGCAAGATTTCTAGCTATCCTGCCATTTCTACTTTGTAAAAAACATGCATGACGTGAAATTTCATTGACTGGCCAGACTGTAATAAGAATACAGATGCCCCAAGGGATTCCCACTTTCGATAATTGGCGATTATGTAACCTTGACGTGAATATGACATGCATTCTTTTTTTGGATGAGTAGACACGAAATTATCATATTAGAATATATATAATTACACTATATTCCAAAAAAAAGGAGGTTGCTATTTTGTATCCATGTTTTCCGGATCCTATTTCAAAGCAAAAACGCGAGGAAAATTGTTGTTGTTGCTGTTGTTACTGTAAATATATTCCGTCTATTTGCCCCCCTCAACCACCACTAGTTACATGCCCGTCTCCGACACTACCAAATGAGCCTCCAATATGTGAACAACGAAGAGCAGCGTTCCAAGCTACTAATCCTCAATTGCGTTTTGACTTCAATCTTATGTATTACTTTTTTAATAATCAGGTAACTTTTGCTGAGGCCATCCAACAGTGTAATGCAACATTTGGATTTACCCTAATAACCCTTCAAGAATTGATCGCCATAAGTAATGATTTTAATACTGCGGGATTATGCCAAATGTTACTTTGGACAACCCATAACGGTGTCCCAACTCTTGCATATTTCGTGCCTGGTAGTCGTACTCCAATCATACCCGTTCCAACAGCATCCTTGTCATGCCTAGCTTACAGCATCTATCGGTACAGGCCCTAGTGAGTAATCATAGAGTCAGATATTTAATGTGAAATTCGGTTAGCTCATTCCTAATCGGACAAGCCTGTTATATGCTTAAAACAACAGTAAGCGACCTCGATCATCCTCTTAGGAATCACAAGGTCGCTTACACTATTTCTTCACTTGCTAACCAAAAACCCTTTCTCTTTCTAAATCGCGTGTTAAAAAAGGATGGGAGTGTGATGCAGAAAAGATACTAGCTATTGCTTGTACTTATAATATAAAAAAATTATTTATTTGTAAAGAGAATATTTATAATATTCTAAAAAGTCTGAATATTTTCAATAATCTGGAATAAATGTAATATATTTGGAGAAATATTGAATCACTCTGCTACCTATAAGAACGACTATGTAAAAAACGAATCGTTCCTTGCGGAATTTTTAGCCTTTAAAGATAGTGATAATAAGAGAGATTCAACTGAAGATGTGTTAAAACCTTGATATTACTAGGTTTGTTAGGGTTTTTAGGGTGTTACGCTTTCGTCACACCTAAAAAGTTCCATTGTCTCGAAAACATTTCTAGATTATGGATATCTTTTTTTGTTTTTGTAATGGATGGAGTTGATAGAAGTATTTTTACACAAAAAAACCGACTCACGTTTTTATTTTCATGAATCGGCTAGTGAATCTTATGATAGAAAGAAGTCATTATGATTTACTCCTCATTTCTCATTTTTGATGTCTTAAGTGAAGAAGTTTATTTATTACGAATTCGAGCGTTTCCGTATGCTTCCATTGATTTTACATAGCTTTCCACTACTGAAGCGACGAAATTTGAAAGTTTTTTCATTTGATTTACCCCCTTAATGTAATTGATTACACTGTATATTTTTTATGTTTTTTTAGCAAATCGGCTATCTATTCATGGTAACGGAAACAATGAAAATGAAAGCGAATAATTATTCCATTTGAACTACTAATACGACATGTTACGTATATCTAGAAACATTTTGGGTGCCGTTT
Source organism: Ectobacillus funiculus (assembly GCF_004138295.1). Classification (GTDB taxonomy): domain Bacteria; phylum Bacillota; class Bacilli; order Bacillales; family Bacillaceae_G; genus Ectobacillus; species Ectobacillus funiculus. The sequence continues at coordinate 10,032 of NZ_SCFM01000066.1, forward strand.
TTTCAGAGAGGTAGAAGAGCATAAGGGATTTCTGCTATCACATAGTGTGATAGACTAGGCAAAGCCTAGTAAAAACGTGATATCAATAAAAGTGTTTGAATGTCTCCATTGTGTTCCCCTATTTTTGAGGGATGTCCCTATCGTGTCCCCATAGAAAGTAAGCTATGTCCCCCTCACGTCCCCATCATTTTTTTCTAAAACCTTATATTTTTAATGGATGTTAAATCTCTCAATTGATTGTTTTTATGTTCTTAACGCCCATTCATTTTTCTTATAAAGGACGAGATTTTCTTCCACTTTTAGTGGTTGCTTTTTTCTCTCTACTCTATTTGATTCTTACTTACTCTTTTCCTATCCTAATCTTTTGTTTAACCCCCTTTGATCTGTGTATTTTCGATACTCCAGGTTGAATTAGATAGTCTAGAACAAACCATTTACAACTCTATGACAACCTGCCAATACATTCAGAAACTGAATATACATGCAACGAATCTTAAAAGGCCTGTAAAGCCATCTAAAGAGGCTTAATTAAAACTTAAAGTATTTCTACCAATCTATAAAAATAAACGCTTAAAAATGATTCTAGAAAGTCTGGCATACATTATGGGATTAGTTATTACCCTGACTGCCAGAAACTTCTGAGGATCTAGCGGATTTTTAATAGTTATCTACTTGAAATAATTAAGGATTTGTATGTCAAAGAGTTACTGTAAAGAGATCTACACACAAAATAAGATGGGGACATGAGGGAACCATTGTATAAAACCTATGGGACCACGATGGAAACATTAGTCGAAAAAAGGGGCACACAATGGGGACATTTCGGCATTTTTCCTGTCCCCACGAGTTCGTCAGGCATTGCCGGACTCCACAACCTAGTTGGGGACAGAAATCCCTTATGCTCTTCAGCCTTTTTAATTTTTGGGCACTAAAAAAGACTATCGGATCCGAAAGCTTTTCTTTTTTAGCTGGAATATGCAAAATAAAAAGCACCCTTCAAGAGGATGCTCCAACACCTAAATATTCATCAATTTTTTCTAAAAGTCCATTTGAAATGTCCTTATGAATAGCAAGTTTCCTTTTAAGCTGTCTAATCTCTTCTTTTAACTTCTCAGATTGGGATTTGAATTCCTTTATCTTTAAATTTAATATATTCTGATGTAACATTTCCTTGTGGTTTCTAGCCACACTTGTTATTACATCTAATTTGACATCTAAAGCCGAAAGCTGTTGTTCTTTTAAGCTTAACTCTTCACTAAAATTAGTAAGTTCCTGTTGTATTTCCTGTCTCCATTCAATTAGCATACGTTCTGTTTCTTTCATATGTATTCAACCTCCTTTCCGCATTCATACATTCGGCAATACAGAAGTGATCCCCTTTATAGTTTCCAGGATTTACAACATTCTAAACAACGCTCTAAAATAGCCTGTATCGCTTCCTCTTGCCTCTTATCAGGAAAATACCAATCAAGTAAAATCTCCCCGTACAAACGATTCTCGTAAGTCATAGCCCGTACGTATGCTGAGAGTAGTCGTATCCTTGTTTATCAGCGTTAAAAAGAAAAGAGCGCAGCTAGCCTGAGCAGTACCGCGTACCTAAAACATACAAGGACGCAGTCGCTTCTGGCGCCGCCCTCTGTGGACACGCCTAAAAAAAAACAAAAGAAACAGCCCCGAAAAAGAGACTAGTAAAAATCTTGCTAAAAACACCAATACCGCCAGTCCATATAACTTGTTTAAAGGACAGACCAGTATCCACCCTATTTTAATTTCTGTTTCAGCTTTTTAACGTATGGTATAGATATGTTTAAATGTTCGGCTAATTGTCTATTTGTATAGGCTGGATAACGTTCTATTGCCTGTTGTAGCTGCCAGAGTTTATCCTCTGTTTGTTCCTTCTGTTCTGCCAGGTACTCTTGCCTTTCTTTTATCCCTGCTTCCCTTCGCTTCTGTACCTTGCGGCTATAGCTTTCTTCACCGGTTATAATCGTCCTCATAGCCTTCATTTCTGCCTCTGTAATGTTTAGCTTCTCTATGACAGTCGCGTTCTTCATTGGCTTTATTAGAGTACGAGACAGGCCTTTCATACTAAACTCATTAGCCGTAAATGCTTCTAGGAATTCAATAGCATCATTAACAGGCGCTTTTAATTGTAGCGTTAATCTCGCCCTTCCTCATTAGCTTATCCGTTGTAGAGTATATTTTTCCTATTGTCGGTTGTATAAATTCCTCTACATCAACGCGGCTTTTGAGAAATAGGCATACAGTAAAGCTATAAATGTAAATGAATGTGTTACGGCAGCCGGTTAGATTCCCGTCCCTAATCTCTACTAACCTCTGTAAGTCATTCACACGGGCCGCATTAAGGCTATAGAGCGTCTTTACGCCCTCTTTACCAGTGAATACCGCTATACTCCCCTTACGCTGCTTTCCGCGCTTCCTAGCCTGCTCTAACGGTGTACAGAATTCATATAACTCTTGCAAACTGTATTCTAATTGCCGCCATACTTCAACTTTAACGGCAGCATTGTTTTTAGTATTCGTTGTACCCGGAAAACGTAGGACACGCGGTAGATCACACGCACGCGGGTCTGCTCCTATATCTTTTAGTTTACTAATGTATTGAAGGGTTATGTACTGTGCTAAATATGCCATTTGAGGCGCTGCACCATTAGCAATAGAGAAAAGTATCTGTAAGCCACGGCCACTAAAAATAACTAGGTTAGGATTCGGAATATGCCCGCTGAAAATATAGCTTTGTATCTTCTCCAACGCGTCATTAGGTGTAATTTTTAGAGCGTGGCAATCTATATCAACGCCTAGATTTCTAATTTGTTTGAGCTTCCCCGCTTCCCTGCTGCCATACTCGAAGGCATTTAACGAAAGGTACATATCATCTTTCTTGTTCCGTGCAGCATACTTCAGCATATCGGGAATGTCATTCAATCCCCAGAAACGTTGAGTACCGTTTACTGGCTTTAACGTTGCTATATATCCCGCTTTTTTCGTTTCACTAGCGTAAAAATCATGCCAATTCTCTATAATTGCATGAACCTGTGGTGCTAGTATTCTAGCGGCTACATTATCAGACATAATAAAAGCCCCCTAAATTTAGGAAGCTGTTTTTACCTATTTACTTACAATGAAACATCCTGTTTTGATACAACGGACTGATTCGCTTTAATCTTAAAGACATTAATGCTAAATAAAAGTACACCCACAATCACCAGTAACGATGAGATAATTGCAACAGGTAGGAGTGATTCACTTCCTGTAAGGATCATAACAAACAATGAACCTTGCATTAATGGTACGCCGATATTATGTAGCCAAAAATGAATCTTTGCTAATTTCGTTTCTGCTGCCTTTGGATAGACAGAATAAATGATTCCGAATATCGCCATAGATACCCATCCCAATAAGTTTAGATGAGCATGAACAGATGCAAATGCAAAATTATGAATTATACCCATGACTAACCCAAGACAAACAGCTATAAAGAAGTAAACAACTGCAATTTTCAAAAAACGTAGACCCATTACGTTCCCCCCCTTTTTTTATTACATATAGAATATATTTACAACACCGTTTACAATAGACTATTTAAGTAAAATTATCCATATAACACCAATTAAAGTGATGATTTACCATATACCGAGAATGTATCTAGGATGCTAAAAACCCCCTTCAGTGATCTGAAGGAGGTTCATGTTTACATAATTCCTGTTAGCGGTAGTTGGTTCATAATATCTTGGCAAAACAGATCTTACTTTTTGAGTAATATGATTTTTGGTTTGTTACGGTTTAATTATCTCAGATAGGTATTTATCTTATTTCTTTTTAGATATTGGACGCATATCTTAATTAAGAACTTTAGAGGAAAGGGAGGGCGTACACATGGAAAGACAATACCCTTATCATCATCCATACCCGGTGAGTTATTATCCATATCATCACCATCATTATCCATACCAGCATGTAGGTTATTATCCATATCACCACCACCATTATCCATACCAGCATGTGGGTTATTATCCATATCATCATCACTATGGATATCCTGGTGGCTATTAATGTAAAAACAAAAAACATCAAGAAAGAGGGGGCTTTTTGGGTCCCTCTTTAAATATTGTTGGTTTACATAACATTCGATGTAGGAAGTGAATAAAACTGGAAATTAATCATTTTATAATAAAATGTGCTAATAGCATAATATCTAAAATTAGGGGTTGATTATCATAGCAGAGTATTCTGAGCAATGTATAACTGTAGATGTTCCTCCGCGGTCAAGAACCATTATTACATTCGTATCAGGTACAAATGAATTTAAGCAAACACTTGAAAATCCGATGGAGGTACCTCAGGCGGTATCCCTATCTATCCCTAGTGGTATTGAAACATATCAAGTGCAAATATTAGATTTGGACTGATTCAATGTGTTACAAACATATCGAGTTCAACTGAAAAATTCAAAATGATAATCAGGGAACTAATAGGAACCTCTTATTCTGTTCAAGAGCAAAGGTTCATATCGGTTCTTTTTTATGTCCTTTTTACTCGGAAGATACCTCAATGAGTTGGTACAAAAACAGATAATATATCATATTATAATAATATATGATAGATTTGACCCCTCTTAGGCAAGAAAAAGCCCCTTTCTCCATGTGGGGCTTTTGGTTTATGTATATTGTATGCATGTTAAACTATTTATTGTTTTCTAAAGATCCACATACTTAACTAAGGTATAGGATTTACTTAAATTCCGCTAAAACACAACGGTATTTTTTGAAGAAAACCATAACAAGAAGACCCCACAAGGATATTATGTGGGGTCTTCTTGTTATGGTTTTTATTAGTAGCCGTAACCGCCGTAGCCGCCACAGCAGACTATTGCACCGATAATAATAAGTAAGATAAATAGAACAAGGATTAGCGCAAATCCGTTCCCATGTCCATGCCCACAACCAGTTCCAACATTACTCATACATATTTCCCTCCTTGATATTTAGGAAAGAGGTTTAACTATGGCTTTTCATATAGGGTTCTTCATTGTATTCTTCCCAGTTGTATTTGGGCACATATCACAGATAAATGATGAAATCGCCTATTTTTCAAGTCAGGGGATTACTGAGAAGTCTTCCATCTAAAACATTGGCAATTGTGTTTCAAGAGTCTAATGACCAAAACGAGGAAACGAAAAAAGCCCCAATTTGGGACTTTTGGTCGACTTAACATTATAGGAAATATTTAAAGAGATGGTTTATCCAATGGTCCGGCGGCTGTTAGTCCGTCCATCCATTGCTTCATCATCTACTGGTTCGTCTACTGGGTCATCCACTGATCCATCGGACACATCAGAGGAACCCTTTGAAGCACTAATGACGGCAAAGAAAACAAAGATTACCACTAAAAGTGCAAAAATAGCACTTCCAATTCCCAAAGCTACCCCATTAAATCCCCAATAATCACCAAATCCATACATATTCTTGTTTCCCCTTAATTCTTTTTATAAAACAGAACGACCATATTTTTTATAGATATAAACTCATCATATGTAAGGAATGAAACTACGAGTTAGTCCCTTGTCTAAATAGGGGAAAGTTTGTATGTTGTATTCATGTTAAGTTAACATAATCCCTCATTATCCGAAGTAGCCATGCCCAGGGCATCCGCGCCAACACTGGGTTTCTTGCAATCTCCGAATTTATTACATATGCAGGATTTTATGCAATGCCCAAGCGATGCCCAAATGGCAAGGATTGTGGCAAATTTGCCATTTTATTTCCCGCGCTGAAATTGTATAAAATCCTGCATATTCTGTTATCTAAAGAATACAAGTGAAAGAGAACAGGATATTTGTTCATCACCTACCCAAACAAAAACACCCCTCTGATTCAGCGGAATGAGGGGTGTTTTTGTTTGATAAGGAATTCATTACTTTTTCCAAAATTCCCACCATTTTTTTGTTGTGCTGCAGCAATCATTCTTTTGGTTTCTTGGATCTCACGAACATGCTGTATGAGTAATTGATCTCGCTTTTCTAAGCGTTCCAGGATACGTTGCTCAGTACCAAGCAGCTCTTGCTTAATCTCTTGCAACAGTTCTTGTTTTAGCTTCCCTCGTTCAGCTTTAAGGTCTAGTTCTGGTGAGCGGGGGGTGTTTACTGGTACTTTCTTTCGCTCAATGGCATTCTCTAGCTTGCTTCCTTCGCTCTGAAACTTCTTAATTTTTTCTAATAAGAGCACGTCCTGCCCTAGAAGAATTTGATAAACTAGAATCAAATATCTTAAGCAAGGTACTTGTCTGGTTACAGACTGGTCCTTATCTAGTTTCCTGGGAACGGTTTATCGTGGTGGGTCGCCAAACTTCACACACGATAAACCGTTTTGCAATTCTACCATTCTCATTACAGTTAACACGACGAAAAACAGAATACCGGAAGCCTTATGCTCATTCACATAAGAGTAGTGATATTCTGTGATATTTACCCAAATATCCGTACCAAAATGTACAATGTCACTGATCCCAGAACAAAAAAGAAAGAGACTACATTAAGTCGTAGCCTCTTTTATCTTTATCTTCTCGATCTCTCTATACAAAATGGATTTACTTACACCGGTTGCCTCCTCGATCTCTCTAATGCTCATCTTATTAGTTTCTCTTTCCTGCCACAGCTTAACAGCCATAGCAACTTGCCCTTTCTCCTTGCCTCTTCTACCCAGCTTTACACCTTTATTCTTAGCATTGGCAATACCGGCTTGCCGCTTTTCTTCAAGTAGTTCGCGCTCATTCTCTGCTAGCGCTGAAAGGATTGTTAAAAATAGCTTCCCGTTTCTATGTGTTGCTTCCATACCTAATTCCACAATGTACAAAGTAATGTTTCGCTGGATCAGATCCTCAACTAGTTCTAAGAGCTGCTTTGTATTCCGTCCCAGGCGATCAACGCGGGTAACTATGATTGTATCCCCTTCTTCAGCCTCAGAAAGAAGCTTTTCCAGCTCTGGACGCTTGAATGTTTTACCCGTTGCCTTTTCTTCAATGATTGTGTCACACTTTCGCGCTTTTAACTGTTCAATTTGTGTATCTAGGTTCTGCTCCTTTGTACTCACTCGAGCATATCCGTATACAGTCATTCCAGTCGATCCCCTTTCCCGAATCTCCATAATTATGTATGTCTCTATTCTCAATATACGCATTTAATTTAGGGAATTCAATTAGGGAACCATTAAACCCAATGAAATAAGGACTTTAGTATCATTCCCTTAAAGTCTACTTTTAGGGAATACATGAGAAAATATGGACTCGGACACAGTGAAAAAAGGGAACCGCTAGGTCCCCGTTTACTTGCCGAATAGTCGCGCAAGGAATCCCTTCTTTTCCTCAGACGCAGCGATCATTCACTTTGTTTCTTGTTGCTCTCGGACCAAGCGTATCAACTCCTCGTCGCGCTTCGTCATTTTGTCGTCAATATATTCTTGCTGCTTTTCGAGCTGCTCCAGTAAGCGTTTGTTAAAGTCCTCTTGTGTAGATAAGTGCTCGATCAGTTGGGCGTTAAATCTCTCCTGCGTTTCCAAGCGACCGAGTAACTGCACGTTAAATTCTCGCTGCTGTTCTAGCGCTGTCGCTATCTCCCGCATACTATCGTACAACGCTGGTACAAATGGCGTCGTTTTGTCGTCATCCTTATCGTCCGCATCAACGGCTAGATACGTGGAGTTATCCCGCAGAGCTTTCTCGATCATCTCTGGCGGCTCGTTGTCGTCCTTCATACGCATGATAAGTTCGAGGATTCGTATCGAATTTTCATCGTAGCGGGTAGCGCGACCCTTCGTACCGCTTACTGTCGGTATGTAAGGCTTATAGGAATCCCTCCATGCCTGTAGGGTCGTTCGTGGGCGTCCTAATTTCCGGGCTATATCCGCAAGGGAATACGTTCTGATTCTATTGATTGGACCACGGGAAAATTTTTACGAGGATTTGAAACGATATCTTAAGTAATAAAAAATATGCAGGATTTTATGCAATTTTTCGGTATGCTGGGTAAGCAGTTGAAGCCGGAAAATCCGTACCACTAGGGTATCGCATAAAATCCTGCATATTGGCTTTTGTCTGAGAATGAGAGAAATCCAGTATTGGCGCGGATGCCCAAGGGAATCCCACTTCCGGTAATGCCATGTTATGTTAATCTCGCATGAATAACGTATACAAGAAAATGCAAAAAATTTTTTACACTTTTTTTACACACTAAAAGATGAGACCACTCACTAGGAGTGGTTTTTTTTCATGTTGGTATTTTTATATGTACATGTTAATAAGAATAGAGCAAACGAAGTATGTACTGAGGGGGGTAAGGATGAATAGAGATGAAGCCTCATTACATCCTGATACGGGTGTTACATCTGGAGTGTTTGTCGAGCGATCATTAAATGAAATACGTTTTTGGTCTAGAATCATGAAAGAGCATTCCTTATTTCTTCGATTGGGTTTTAGAGCGGAGGATACTCAACTAATCCAAGAGGCTAATCAATTTTACCAATTGTTTGAACACATCGAACAAATCGCACATTCCTATACAAATCAAACAGATCCTGAGCAAATAAGAAGATTTAATTCAGAAGTACAACAGGCTGCAACCAATATTTTCGCATTTAAACGAAAAGTACTAGGACTAATTCTCACCTGTAAATTGCCAGGGGCAAATAATTTTCCACTGTTAGTTGATCATACAAGTAGAGAAGCTAATTATTTTAGAAAACGTTTAATGGAATTAAATGAGGGTAAATTAAAAGCTCTTCCTGAAGCCATTATTAAAGAAAATGTCTTCTTCTTAAGGATTATGGCAGACCATGCTAAATTTATTGGTCATCTTCTTGATCCATCGGAAAGAAAACTTGTAGATTTGGCCCAGAATTTCAGCAATGATTTTGATCAATTGTTGTATCAAGCAAGAGATTTAGAATCTATGAGGCCACAATCTCAAACAGTTCCTCTTTTAGATCAATTCCTGGATCAAAATCGCGTGTCGGTCTCATCCCTTCGGGACTTCAAGAAAACGGCGCGTGATTTAATTGAGCAATGTAAAATAAAGAGTATCATTCATCCACTATTAGCAGACCATGTTTTCCGTGAGGCTGATAGATTCCTTGAAATAATCGATATGTTTGATTCTCATCTTACAAGTGGTAAATCATAATCTAGATAAAAGGTACGGGTAGGAATTGACCGCCAGTAACACTTGATTATGTAAACATGCCCCCTCCAGATCACTTTACTGGAGGGGGTTTTTATAAGTTTCTAGATAGAACGTAAAATTTTTTATAAAGGTAGGCTGTTTCATCATTTATCCATGATATGTACCAAAATACAACTGAAAAGAATACAATGAAATACCCTAGGTGAAAGGTCATAGTTGAACCTCCTTCCTAAATATCAAGGAGGGAAATATGTATGAGTAATTTTGATTGTGGATGTGGACATGGGGTTAGATGTGAATGCGGACATGGACATAGACATAGACATGGTAATGAATTCGCGCTAATCATTGTTCTCTTTATCTTACTTATTATTATTGGTGCAGTAGTCTGCTGTGGCGGATACAGCGGTTATGGCGGTTATGGTCACTGCGGTTACGGCTACTACTAAAAACTATAACAAGAAGATCCCACAAGGGTATTATGTGGGATCTTCTTGTTATAGTTTTCTTCAAAAAAATACCGTTGTGTTTTAGAGAAATATTACTGTCAGTAACGGAGATTATGTAAAAAAGCCTGTTCAATTGAGCAGGTTTCTTTTGTTCTTAACCATATAAATCCGTAGAAATCTACTTTTATAAACGGAGGAACTTCCGATAATGACATATTTACAGGACAAGCCACGACCATGCAGAGTATAATTCATTAAGATTTAAGTGTTATGGATAGCGCCAACACAGCACTAGGATAGCACCAACACAGCACCAGGATAGCACCAACACAGCACCAGGATAGCACACCAACACAGCACTAGGATAGCGCCAACACAGCACTAGGATCGCGCCAACACAGCACCAGGATAGCACCAACACAGCACCAGGATAGCACACCAACACAGCACTAGGATAGCACCAACACAGCACCAGGATAACGCTAACACAGCACCAGGATAACGCTAACACAGCGCCAGGATAACGCTAACACAGCGCCAACACAGCACTCCAAGGAGAGGATCATAACGCATGTACACCATACAAACCGTATTAGAACAACTAAAAGAACACAATGTTAAAGAAGTAAGCAAAGATTTAGCAATAAGCGATAAGAGGTTAAGAGCGGCACTACAAGCAGCTGGGTACCAATACAGCCAAAGCGCAAAAGCATGGGACTATATAGGAGAAGAACAAGAGCCATTAAATCGTGAGTTAATAGAGTTTATGTCCACAAACAAACCGCAAGCAGCCAAGACAGCGCCAAAAAGCAGACAGAAGGCAGACACCACCACACCAATTGACAGCCTAACGGCAGATGAAATAGCAGCAATACGCAGCATGTTAGCAGCATACAAGCAACAAGAGGGCGTTATGGAGGCAGCATCCACAGCACTAGAACAATACACAGACAGCACCAACAGTGCAGAGCAATTGATTATGCGGACTCGTACTGAAATACAGCCGGAGGAAAAGACCCGCAAAAGCGTGTATTTTAATAAGTCGATTAGCACAAAATTAGATCAGTTTTCTGAGATATATAGGATACAGAAACAAGACATTATAGAATTAGCTTTACGAGATTTTTTCAAACGATACAAAGAATAAAACAGCCTATACAGATACTTTTAAGAGTATCCAAAAATTTACATTTAACTACCCGTCACCTACTCGCTAACACTCCTTGAGGTGGGGGTGTTCTCGCCTATTTTTTGATAAAAAAAGAGCTGGTACGAAACCCACTCTTACTGTTTATTAAACTTATTGATCTACGGGCAGTATTTATAATTGATTTCTCCGTAGCTTGCGCTCAGGACATAAAAACCAGATATAAACGCTCCTCCAGTTTCTCCTTTAATTTTGGAAATTCCCTGCTAATAAATCAGTATTAAATAGCGGGGCTTTTTGTTTTTCTGTATTTTTGTAGCTCCTCCTCAAGACGTTTACGTTGCTCGATAAGGTCCGCGGTGTCATCAGAAAACCCTTGCTCCGCAGTTTGTTCACCCTTTTGGAACCATTCTGGCAGAATTTCTGTTCGCGTTGTTTGTTTTCCTTCACGAACAGTATGTTTCAGATGTTCGATTTGCAGATTGTGTTTAATCGCATATGTTGCGAAACCGAGTGGGTTTTGTATCGACCCTTCCGTCATAGCAAAGGTGAGAATATCTGTAATATATACTGCTGTATGGTGTTTTAGCCACCCAGAAATGATTTCATCACTCACAGTTAGGCTCAATCTCTTCAACACATCCTGTACTTCTTCAAATCCTCTTTCTATCTTTGTTTCGACTGAAGGCGAAGGTACAATCAGTTTTTCCTTAGAACGAATCACAAAACGAACGGATTCGACTTTCCTACTTTTCTTGATTTCAATGATATCAAAAGAGAGATCTGTTTTTTCTGCCAGTTCCTTTTGTGCCGGCTTTAACACCTTAAGCTTTAAGTTAGAGTATGCCGTGTAGCTAGAGTTCTCAAGTCCAAGCTTTTGCAAAAGCTCATCGAGTGTAAAGGTCCGTTCTCCAATCCTCTGGTACTGTTTCAGCAATTCGTACATGCGTATCGAGTAAGAACGTTTCAGTTTGACGACGTTTGAGAGGGGGTATGATGTAAAATTCCTTTTGAGTTCGAGCAGATACGGTTTCAGAAAAGGAGCAAATTGCATGTCCACTGTTCCCTGGTTTTCGTTATAACTGACATACGAAAGCCAGGACACCTGTACGACACGTTTTTCTAATTGGACTTGAAATGCTTTTTTCATCAAGTTTAGTGTGATCCGGCGAAGTTCTGTGTATTTGCTTGTGCCTTTTACGCCTAGCGTCTCGCAAAATTCTTTAATCGAAAGCGTGTAGGTCTTAAACTCCGAATCATTTTGCCGAATCTGACTTGCAAGTGTCAGAATGACTTTTTGCTCTAGTGCGGACAATTTAAAACTTGCTTCAACTAGTGAATTTGCTTTTTTCACAAGTGCTGTTTGTTTTGTATCATCCATACCATTCACTCTCCCTTTTTCTCTGAATCTATTGTCTCATAATCCTCTAAATCTTACCATTATTTTTAGGTAATAGTTCGCATTGAAAAAGTAATAGTTCACATTGAAAAAGTAATAGTTCTCATTGAAAAAGTAATAGTTCAGGAATTGAAAAAGTAATAGTTCACATTGAAAAAGTAATAGTTTAGGCATTGAAAAAGTAATAGTTCACATTGAAAAAGTAATAGTTCACATTGAAAAAGTAATAGTTCACATTGAAAAAGTAATAGTTAGGCGCTTAAAACCCTTGCGGGGCAAGGGTTTTAAGCGCCCGAAAAGGTTTAAAAGATTTAAAAGATTTAAAAATATGTGTTATAAAAACACACAAGGGGCTTGTGTATGTGAAACATCGAAAAAGTAAGACTTAGATTCTATGTTTCTAGTGCAAAAGAGATTTGGATTAATGATTGGTTGGATATAGCGAAATATGGGATAGGAACAGCCGTGTTTGTTGTTCCTATGTATCTATTATTCAAGTGGTTGTTTAAAATATTGGGAGTTGAAATGCCATAAAAAGATGTTTTTTTCCTGTTCTAAAAAGGAAAAAAATGTTAGTTAAAATACTAGCATTCTTTAAAGGTTTTATAAGTCATATTACCGAATTGACGCTATTACTCTATGGCGATATCTAACATGCTTTCTAAAGCCCCTATCTCCCTTTCTGAGCGTTCTTTTCATGGTTAGGTAATTTACATTGGTTGTTAGTTTAAAAACGCTCATAGAGGCGAATATGGCTATGATTTACGATCTTTTATACTGTTTAAGTTCTTCCTCTAAACGACGACGCTCTTCTTCAAGTGTAAGCTGTTCCTCTGTGGATGGAGCCTTTTGTTCTTCACGAATACTTTCAGCTAGGGCTTCTTTACGTGTAGTACGTTTACCATGCTTAACCTTCTTCTGTTGCTTTAGCGCTACCTGTTGCTGTCTAAAATTATCTTCATATCGTTCAATGTCTTCAATCGTCTGACATTCTGCAGCAACCCATTTAGAAACTGTTGATTTTATATACGCAATAGGTTTATTTGCTTCACCGGAAACAGCACGTTTGATAGCCTCTGTTACTAATATTTCTCCAACTGCTTCTACTAGCTTGGTAAGCTCTATCGATGTGTATTTCGTTATATTGAATTGAGATGAATATAATTCAAGCGAAGCGCTACCTACATACTTACTTTCTAAATCATTTAAAGAATTCTTTGGTAAAGAAATCTTTGGTATAGGTAGGGACAAAATGTCCCTATCGATAGGGACATTTTGTCCCTTTGGCTGTTCATGCGGGTTTGAAGGCTCTTCATTCTGTTTCGTACCATTTGAACCCTTGCTATTACTCATAGGGACATTTTGTCCCTTCGGTTTTAAAAGTAACTGCATTTTCTTTTCTTTATGTAAACTGCCTTCTTCCTCAAAATAGTTCCGTTCCGGCAGATTTACTAACAATTCATAGTCGATTCGGTACCACTTTGTTTTATCATAGGCTTTTACGTTTAAGTCTGTTCGTCCGATCAGTACACCTACTTCTTCTAACGATTTAATCATACGTTTGATTTTTTTCTCGTTCCAAAATGGAAAAAATTCCTGCCAGCCCCACCAAGTATTGTAGACCCACACATTTCCCTCTTTGAATGTACTAAAATCACTTCCCGATTGTTTACCTACAATCAAATAGTGGAGCTGCTGGATAAATAGAGCTTCGTCTACTCCTAATTTCATAGCAAGTTTCCGTTGTACAATTAGTGGGCTTTCATCAAATAATAGCTTCCCTGTGTTTTCCATAGCAAAAAGACCTCTTTTCCATTTTTAGAGTTGCGAAAAATGGTAAGAAGTCACGAAAGGATATAGTTGTAGCCCAAATAAACATATGCTAAAATTGCAGTAACATATGTTTTTAAAAAGGGTACAGTACACCCTTAGGTGACTGTGGAAGCCTTTATTCTCAAACTTTGGTCGGGGAGAGAATAAGGGCTTTGTCATTTTTTCGCACTATTTATTTCCTCAATCTTAGCATTGTTTTCCAGGCTAGTTCAATTAAAATATGAGGAAGGAGCTGCTAGAATAGCAACCCCCTCATCGATCTTACTCCTCTTCCCCTGTATACTCGTTAATCCCCTTTTTCGAGGGGATGGAAAAATAAGGTTTTGAAAGGTGATAATTCATTAGTGATCAATTGACTTATGGAATTGATCTACGATAATACGATAAGATTAAACAAATTTAATACTTCAAAGGGGAGTAGCTGTACAACAATAGTCGTCATTACGAAACGTTATGTTTCCGGCTTTGTTGGCAATATTAATTGTTAGCAAGACCTTTGCCTAAGTTTTTAGTTAGGTAAAAGTCTGTTTTTGTACATCCAACGCTTTTATCTACAAAAAAGATAAAAGCGTTTTTTGTTTTGTCATAGATTTAAAAATATTACGAGGAGTGATTAAATCATGTTCAAGAAACTATTTGATTCACTAACGAATAATAAACATAAGCATTATAGTAGCAGTGATTATAAGGGGAGAAGATCACATTCTTACAAGAGTTCTAGCAGCAGCGATGGTTATAGAAAAAGTCATGGTGACCATGGAAGTTATGGGCATCACCACTATAAGAGAAAAGGAAAGAGTGGAAGCTTTTTCAGTAGTTAAACAAGATAACTTCAAACAGCCCTTCAAAAGGGCTGTTTGGTAAGAATGTTTATGGGGCATGTACAGATTTGATATGAGTAAGATTCAAATGCACGGTTTCACCATTTGCAGCTATCAACTCAATTAGATTATTCTCTATTTTTTTTAGTAACCCTATTTTATCTGACTCCTCTCCCATATCAAAGACTACGAAGTTATTTTCTAATTTCTTTAATTGTTCTTTCCATGAAGCGGATGCGATAGTAAGAGAAGGCTTGACAGGTAAGAGTTCTTTATTGAGGGTATATGGGGTAATATTTTGATTGCATGGGGTTAACCATTTTAAATGATCTAAGGAAATATACATTGTTTTATATATAGGTGAATAAAAAACAAAATAATCATTTAACACATCTGTGATATAACCATGCAATGATTGATTTCCTAATACATGAATTTCAATAAAAAGCATTTTTGCATTTGTTAAAATAGTGTGATATGAAATAGATTCTGTTTGTTTAGGTAATAAAAATCCAGTAGGCTCACCAATTTCCTCATCGCTTCTACTAAGCTTGATTTTATGGACATGTACCAAGGGGATATAAAGATATCTTTGTCCATCAAATAATACTACAATATCATCTCCTATATCAGTGAGTATTCCGTCAAAATAAATTTCCGGGGTTATTTTTACATGAATTTTTTTATTCAATAACTGTTTTAAGTTGTCCAAAAAAAGCTCCTCCGTACACTAATTATTGTCTAATTGTTTTCTTAGATGTTTTTCCCATAAGCTGTCATACCAACGCCACCATTGATCCATGTTGTTCTCCCGTTGGCTGTTATTCTCTTGATCATTATTCTCTTGATCATTATTCTCTTGATCGTTATTCTCTTGATTGTTATTCTCTTGATTGTTATTCTCTTGATTGTTATTCTCTTGATTGTTATTCTCTTGATTGTTATTCTCTTGATTGTTATTCTCTTGATTGTTATTCTCTTGATTGTTATTCTCTTGATTGTTATTCTCTTGATTGTTATTCTCTTGATTGTTATTCTCTTGATTGTTATTCTCTTGATTGTTATTCTCTTGATTGTTATTCTCTTGATTGTTATTCTCTTGATTGTTATTCTCTTGATTGTTATTCTCTTGATTGTTATTCTCTTGATTGTTATTCTCTTGATTGTTATTCTCTTGATTGTTATTCTCTTGATTGTTATTCTCTTGATTGTTATTCTCTTGATTGTTATTCTCTTGATTGTTATTCTCTTGATTGTTATTCTCTTGATTGTTATTCTCTTGATTGTTATTCTCTTGATTGTTATTCTCTTGATTGTTATTCTCTTGATTGTTATTCTCTTGATTGTTATTCTCTTGATTGTTATTCTCTTGATTGTTATTCTCTTGATTGTTATTCTCTTGATTGTTATTCTCTTGATTGTTATTCTCTTGATTGTTGGTACTACTGCTGTTTTTATTATTATCGTTGTTTTTGTCATCTTTGGAATCGTCGGGACTTTGTTGGTTATTGTTCGAATTGCAATAGTCCCAGCACATATTTTGAATGTGGAATTTGGAGACGTACAACACTTCATCGTTAACCTCAAGTATAATATGCTTTGTATCACGTCCAACTACAGTTCCTTTTATCTTGCCTGGTCCTTTGTTAAATTGAACTTTCTGCCCTTTTAAGCGGTCAATAACATCAACGAAACGTCTGCCTGGTACAACAATTGGATAGTTTAAATTTTTGTTGTTGTCGTTATTTTCATTTCCATTATCCTCTGTATTGCTATTTTCTTCGGAATTGTCATCTTTCTGGATAAGTGTATAGCCTTTGATATGATGCAATGGATAATAGTATACTTCTTTATTGCATTGCAATACACAATAGTCTAAACCTACTTTAAGAAGTATTCCCTCTCCTTTCTCGGGTCCTCCAAAGTTACATTGCACTGTTGAACCAATCATGGATTTTAGATTTTTTGTGTATTTATTTATGTGATTGTCAGCTTGTTGATAAAACAAGATAACTTCCTCCTTAAGGAAAAAATTTACTATATTACTGTTTATATAAGATATTCATCATCTTAGGACAAGATGTAGGGTAATTGACCAATAAAAAAAATACGCGAATAAAAACATTTCTGCAGGTATTACAAGAAAATGTTAAAATTTGCGTGCTATCTCTTATACAGCAATTTTGATAATACAAGTTTTGTTTTTCTTGTTAGTTTTACTGAGCCATAGAAAAACCCCTGTATGAGCGAGCATACAGGGGTTTTAGATATCTAATATTTTTTCTGATTTACCAACGGCCAACGAAAGCAGTACCTACTATAATTAATAGGATAAATAATACGACGATTAGTGCAAATCCTCCAGCATAACCACCGCAGCCGCCACAGCCGCCGTAACCACCGTAACCGAAACCATAACCATACATATATATATGCCCCCTTTTCCTTTTTATAAGGAGGAAAAAACTCTTTGTCACGGATATAGAATATTGTATGTTTTAGGGGATTCTTGGAGCCAGTCTATACTGTAAATAAAGTATTTTAATTATGTTAGAGGAATAGAAATTTTTCCTTTGTTCTACCCAGGAATCTTTGCTAATGACCTAAACAAAATACTCTGGAATGACTCGGTCCATGTTTTATTAAGAAAATAAATAGGCTATTTCACCTATTTATTTGTAAGATGTATCCGCGTCAACTCCCCCCCACTTAGCTACGCTTGTGAGTGACCAGCAGTACTGACGGTCTAAGACCTCCTACCTTGGAGTGTCCTCTGCATCATGGGCGTATTGACGGTCGCCCTACTACAAGAGACATGCCCAAGTAGCAACCGTTATGCACGGCATTGCCTAGTAGCAGTACTCAAATTTCCACACGTACTAGGCAGACGAGTTACGTCTAAGATTTTACGGTTGCAACGTATTCCTGCAACCAACCTCATATCTTAGGTTGTCAAAGAACAAAAAGAGTGCCTGTAGCGACGATTCGCTCAACGGTTCATCTCTTATCCAAAATGATACCGTAAAGGAGGAAATGTAGCATTGGATTGGTTTGTGACGCAAAAACGCGCATTCCTCCCCGACTTACTCATTGGGCTATGCCCTTCACATTCCTTGAAGTCGGGGGATCCTGCACGAAAAATCTGATGAACTTCCATAGTTGACGATGAATACCCTATACATGTGAAGTTAACATAATCCGGCATTATCGGCATTCGATGTATCTAGAAACTTATAAAACCCCCTTCAGACCACGCTTACTGAAGGGGGTTCGTTATCTAACTATTTTCTTAGTTTCTGTTGTTATAGTATCTTTGTTGCATTCTATATATCCATGAATTTCCGTTACTATTACTACGACTATTATTGCTGTTATTTTCTTGGTTGTTGTATCCCTGATTGGATCCGTGATTATATCCTTGGTTGTTGTTATCATTTCCAGACATATTCTACCTTCTTTCATTTTTATTATTAAATAAAACCTAATAAAATTTAATGAAATATATGTTATTAAATGTTCTTTTGCTTGTATGCTTATCCATCATTATCTTATATCCATCTAGCTTTATGTTGTTTATATACTCTATTCATGTCAAGTTAACATAACCCCATATTATCGGAATTCAATGTATCTAGAATCCTATAAAAAAGCCCTCCAGTAAAGCAATCCGGAGGGCCTTTGTGTTCATTTAATCCTAGTATTCTTTATACTTCTCTTCCTTATAATCCCAATATACCTTTTTATACAAGTCTTTCCAGTGCTTTTTATCATCGTCTTTCTCGTCTTTCTTATGATCACAACAATTTACATGTACATTTATTATATTAACATTCTTATTAGTTTGTTCTTGTTCCTGTTCTTGTTCCTTTTCCTTTTCTTGTTTATCATCATTAGCCATATTTTTTTCCCCCTTGAATTTATAATAGTATTATATTAAAGATTAGTATTTTTGATTCCATGCTTGTCCCT
>NZ_SCFM01000067.1 GCF_004138295.1 Ectobacillus funiculus
ATTATATTAAAGATTAGTATTTTTGATTCCATGCTTGTCCCTATTTTTCTAAAAATTCTAAAAAAATCATGTATATACATGTGAAGTTAACATAATCTAGCATTATCGGAAGCCACTGTATCTAGAAACCTATAAAAAATCTCTTCAAAATAAGAAATCCAATTGCTTTTGTTAAATATGGAATAGACAAAACAAATAAAAACCACCCGTTATCACGGGTGGTTTTTATTTGTTAGATTAACTAATTGTAATACCAGCACTTGCAAAACCTGTGACAGCGGAAACGATATTAAGACCTGTTGGGTCTATTGAGAAAACCATTAATAATTTATCACCAGGAGATACTGGTATTGCTGCTGGAGCCACAGCATTACGGTTTTCACCAATTCCAATTACTGGACCTAAGCTTGGAGTTAATAATACTGGGGTTCCTACAGGACTGAAGGTACTACT
>NZ_SCFM01000068.1 GCF_004138295.1 Ectobacillus funiculus
ATTTCGATCCATCAAGCAGCGTCCTACGTCATTGGCAGGCGTGGCATGAACTTGAAGGAACAGGTGCCAAAGGGACTGCAAGCCTATACAGAACGCAAGGATGGGGAGCACCACTGGAAGCAATGGAGTGTTTTGACGAAGGCATTCAGCGTACTTCGTTCGCACCTATTCTATGATGTATCGGACCAATCTTATCCATTATTCAACAAGGAGGTTTGTAACTATGGGCTGACACAAGCAGAACATGATATTTTGCAGAAGTATGTACCAAAAATTTGCTTAGAAGAAAGGGGAGTCTGACTTCGTTTGGAATGGCATTATCTGTTCTTGCATCACCATCATTTTGCCGCAAAAGCCAGAAGGATTGAGCTCCAGAATGGTGGGTGCATTGGTGCAAGAACATCGCAACACGTATAGGGTGAAAAAAGAGAAGCAGCTATCACTCCTTGTAAGGGGCCAAGTCGCCTCGGTGACATTTGTCCCTTACAAGAAAGTGTGAGCTCCCCCTATTTGCCCTATGAGAAGCCTGTTGAACGGCTCTGTATTTCGCTTCCTAGGAAGAGGATACAGAATCTCCCACCTCAAGGAGCGTTAGCGAGTAGGTGGAGGTAGTTCAATAAAGAATATTGAATATTTTATAATTTAGTGATAAGATCGCTTACAAAGGTCTGACGTCCTACCTGAGACAAAAGGTGAATCAGGTCAACAATTCAAATAATCTAGAAGTGATAGAGCAGGCATTAACAGAGGAAAAGCGTGAACTAATGAAGATGGATGTAAAGGTGAATTGAGTTATTGAAAAGACTCCTTCACAAGAAAGGCAATAATATGTTCAAGGATGCGATGATGGATAAAAATATATTTTCAGGTATGTTTACCAATAAAAAAGTATAAGAGATATGAAAACAACTAAGTGTCTTTTAAGCCTTAGCTGCTTTCATATTTAGAAATTATTTTCAGTATTCCGGATAGAACTCTTTCTGGAGACTAAGGGGGCATTTATATGGTTTATCGAGTAGCTGTGATTACAGGGGCTGGGAGTGGCCTAGGAGCTTTTTTAGCTAAAAAATATTCCAGACAAGGTGTGCACGTTGTTCTTTTAGGAAGGAGTGAGGAAAAGCTTTTCAAAGTAGCAGACGCGTTACCTTCTAATCATTCTGTTTATGTGACAGATGTTTCCTGTAAAAAGGAGGTACAGAGGGTTTTTGATTCTATTCGGAAGGAAGTTGGACCAGTAGATCTATTAATCAATAATGCTGGGGTAGGCTCATTTGATCTGGCAGAGAATATCAGCGAGGAATCCATTCATGAAATGATTGATATTAATTTAAAAGGAACTATTTTTTGTACCCAACAGGTACTAAAACAAATGAAGGCAAGAAATCAAGGGTGTATTGTTAATATCGTATCTACAGCAGGAAAACAAGGGAAAGTGCATGAATCAGTATACTGTGCTAGTAAATTTGGGGTAAGAGGATTTACAGAAAGTTTGACATTAGAACTACAGGAAACCTCTATCCAAGTGGTCGGTGTCTATATGGGAGGTATGAAAACAGAATTTTGGAACGGGATTTTTACTTCAGAACAGACGAAGAATTTAATGAATCCGGATGATGTGGCGGATATCATTATGGAAAATATACAACCACGAAAATATTTGACAGTCGAAGAGATGATAATTAAAAACAAAAAAAATTTTTTGTGCTAAGCCTCTAGATGGTTTTGATATAAATATGATTTTTATAAGCATAGAACCTTAATATTCTTCTCCAAATAATTTATGTATGAATTGAATCCCAACTTAGATAGAACCCTTTGTTGAAGTTGTGTTTTTTAGCATATATCACTTCCATTGGAATACATGTTTCTTTTCGATATTAATCATACCCTTTGTAGAGTAATAGGATCAGTAATGTCTATGTTTTAGAGCTTATTTACACGTATATTAAAGTTTTTTACATTAGAACCATCCAAATAGTCCTACTGATACCTATCCTTTTTAGACTGCTGGTACTAGTATGTCCTAGCTTTGGAGATTGTCTGTAAAATGCACGAGCTTTTGTGCCAAGTCCATCTTTTTTGTTAAGGAACTAATTTAAACCGAAGAATAAGGGTCGGTAGCTGCTCGGTTATCTTAGTTAGCTCAGACGCTGAATGATAACCTCATTTATAGAAAAAACCTTTCAGAACTCAGTTGTTTAATGCTACCTGGTTTTTAATAAACCATAAATTTTCAGTTGAGAAACGGTTCGATGTAGTGGGAACTTTAAGGATAAAGTACGAGTATAAATAGGCCATAGCCAAACTTTCCAAGGTCTACACTTGCCAAATTTTTTTGTAAGCGTTGAAAGGGGAGAAGAATAGTTGAGAAAGAAGGTATTATTCTTTGGTGATGTTGGGATTGACGATACAGTAGCTCTAATATATGCCTTTTTAAAGGATAAAATTGATATTGTAGGAATTGTGGCAGACTACGGGAATGCTCCTAGAATGGAAACTACCAGAAACGTTCGATATATACTTCAAAGGATGGGAAGAGTAGATATAAAAATTTTTGGGGGAGCGGAACGCCCTATGACAGGTGAAGTTCCAACTTTTTATCTGGAGGTCCATGGGCCGTTTGGATTAGGCCCAATCAAACCGGGTCTAGAGCCCAAAGAACTTGAAAATTTCTTTGAAGTTATTAGTCTTATCGAAAAGTACAAAAATGAACTGATTATCGTTAATGCAGGGAGACTTACTTCACTTGCAACTTTATTTATCCTTTATGAAGGGCGTATGAAAAATGTCCAATCTTATTATATTATGGGAGGGTCATTCCTTTATCCTGGTAATGTTACACCAGTGGCAGAGGCAAATTTTCATGGTGATCCAGTAGCAGCTAATATTGTAATGAAGTATGCCAAGAATGTTTCTATTTATCCTTTAAATGTAACACAAACTGCTATCGTAACACCTGAAATGGTCAATTACATTCACTCTAAGGGGAAAACTCAGCTTTTAAAACCCCTTTTGGATTATTACTATTTTCAGTTTTACCAAAAAACAGTTCCTGGGATACAAGGTAGTCCAGTTCATGATGCACTCCCTCTTATAGCGATTGACCGAGAAGACATATTTACATACTATAGATCATCCGTCGTAATCGATACAACCGATGTTGCAAGGGGACAAAGCATTGGAGATTTTCGATTGATCGATGCCCCTGAATCTTTTGATGGGAGACCCCAACATCGGATTGCAATAAACTTAGATTATAAGGAATTTTATAAGGAGTTTATGACAGTAATGACAGGTGAACAATTCTAGTTTTGAAATATTTGTTATTTCTTACTCTATTTATGAGTAGCATTGAGCTCATCTATATAATCAAAAAGGGCAACTTCTTTTACAGGAGAAGGTTGTCCAGAATTGGATAAATCATTTTATCTTATTGTTTTTATTTATAGATTTTATTTAAGTTTAATCAGAGGTCTAAATAGTTTTTAAAAATGCTTATTAATTTTGCCCCATAATCATCACTTCTCGGCGGGAAAATCATTATTTTGAATAAATTGTTAAAGATTACAGATGCTAAAAAAAGCTTTAGCTTTTGCTTGGAAGCAACAGTAAAGGAGGTGTATAGTATGGTTTTAAAAAAAGGGGGAAAGGAAACCCTTGGAGTAATGAATGCGGATACGCAATCTTTTACCGAATTAATGAAGAAATTAAAAACATCAACTGATTTTACCTCCTTTCAGCTTTCAAAATCATATCCCTTTTCGTTGTCATATTATAAAACCTTAGTAAAACAAGAGCTTATACATCGCGATATTCTTCCGGTTTTAGTAAATAAGACGTTCCAAACATTAGAGGATATTAAAAAGAATTTGCCTATAGAAAATATGTTAATAACCAGTAATCTAAAGGAAATCCAAGAAGGACTATTAAGTGGTTCTCTTATGATTTCTATTAATCAACAATTTCAAAACTGTGTTCTCCTCATCCCAGCGGTTCCTAATGAAGGACGACAAGTAACCATACCTGAGGTAGAATCCGGTATTATTGGACCGAAAGAGGCATTTATTGAATCATTGGATACTAATATTAGTCTGGTACGTAAGCGAATCCCACTTGTAGAACTGAACGTAAAAGAAGTTAAGGTTGGAAACATATCAAAGACAAAGGTTGCTATTTTATACATAGCTGGAATCGCGAACAGTGAGTATGTTAATACTGCTCTACAAAGGATTAATGATATTGAATACGATCAAATTATCGATAGTTCTTATATCTCGCAGATGATTACTGATAACCCAAACTCATTGTTTCCTCAAATATTTGATACAGAACGACCTGACCGCGTAGCAAGCCTGTTATCGGAAGGGAAGATCGCTGTTTTAGTGGATGGATCACCTCATGCTTTAATCATCCCTGTAAACATTTTTGAATTCTTTTCATCGTTCGATGATTACTTTTTCAATTGGCAGGCAGCGTCGTTCTTCCGTTTAATGCGATTAATGGCGGTACTTTTATCAACCTTAATGACACCAATTTATGTTGCTGTTTTAACATACCATTATGAAATGATTCCAGATGAATTATTAATTTCATTAGTATCATCAAGAAAGGAGGTTCCTTTCCCACCGATTATCGAAGTGCTTATTTTGGAATTTGCGATCGCCCTGCTTCGAGAGGCAGCAAAAAGACTCCCTACAAAAATTGGTCAAACAATGGGTATCGTGGGTGGTATTGTAATTGGGACTGCGTCCGTGGAAGCTGCAATTACAAGTAATGTTTTAATTATTATTGTTGCGCTTGCGGCATTAGCCGCCTTTACTATACCAGCCTTTCAAATGAGTAATACGGTGATACTCATTCGGCTTCCAATGCTTATTTCTGCTCAAATCTTAGGGTTGTTCGGTATGTCTATCTGTACTGCCTTCTTTCTTGGTCATCTTTTACGAGTGACCTCATTGGGATGCCCATATTTAGAACCCATTTATCCTGTTCGGAGTCAAGATATGAAAGACGCGCTGTACCGGTTGCCTTTTCATCGCCAGACGACCCGACCAATTTTTTTACGAACGGGAAATCCTACTCGAATGATTACAGAACGTGTCAAGGAAAAGCATGATATTGATGAATAAATGCTATAAGAGGGTGAATTATATGATGTTAGATCCAAAACAAAAGAATAAAGTCTCCCCCTATTTTACCTTTTACCTTATTTGTTCATCACAAGTCAATGTAGGACTTTTCGGTTTTCAACGATATATTGCTAAAGAGGTTGGGCAGGATGCATGGGTTGCAGTGATTCTTGTAGGTTTATCTACTCATCTTCTTGTGTGGATTTGTTATCAGATTCTAAATAAGGGTAAAAACGATATTATAGGCATTCATCATGATCTTTTTGGAAAATGGATTGGTGGCTTGTTGAGTTTTATTTTAACTGCTTATTTTCTTGCATTGGTCATAATTTGGACAAGGACGTATGTAGAGGTTATTCAAGTCTGGCTGGTCACTTTTATTGATAGCCGGTGGATACTAGCTCTAATTCTTGCATTGGTCTATTATTATGCATCAGGTGGTTTTCGAATTATCACAGGGATTTCTTTCTTTTCAGGAATTATAATAATTATTATGCTTTTCACATTATATTTTCCTCTAAAAGATGTTCATTTTTATAATCTAATACCTATGTTTGATCATTCTATCAATGATCAGTTCAAGGCAATGAAGGAAATGGTTTATAGTTATTTAGGCTTCGAATTTATATTAATATTTTATCCGTTTTTGGATCAAGTAGGAAAGTCAAGAAAATGGGCTCATCTTGGTGTATTATTTACGATGTTTATTTATCTTGCCTTCACTATTGTTTCATTAGCTTATTTTAATATTGATCAATTAGCTTATACCGTTTGGCCAACATTAACATTATGGCAAAAAATTGAATTACCTTTCATTGAAAGATTTGAATTCATAGGTATTTCTCTTTGGTTATTTCTTGTATTACCAGGTATTTGTCTCGGACTATGGGCATCCAGCCGTACAATTAAAAAAATTTTTCATATTAATCAGCGCATAATTCTTTTACTAATGATAGGTATTGTCTTTATTAGCAACAATTTAATTGTAGATCGCCAACAAGTCAATCTTTATACTAAATTGATTAATAATATCGGCAGCTGTGTCATGTATATTTACATACCCTTACTGTTTTTGTCTCAAATCATAATCTATAGGGTAAGGAAAAATGAAACATGATAAATCGGCTAATTCTTTGTCTAAGCTTCTTCTTGATGGTAGGATGCACCAAAAATCCAATTATTCTCGAGGATATTCAATTTGTTCAATCTATTGGCTATGATTATGTGGATGGCGATTATATTCTAGGCAGTTTTTCTGTCCCGCTTATTCAATCAGGGACGGATGGGCAAACACAGAGCGGGATTTTTAAAGCTGTGGCCCCTACAAATAAAGACTTAGGAAGGATTATACAAGGTCAATCACCAAAGCCTATCGAGTTAGGAAGATTAGGCATCGTATTATATGGGAGAGAATTAGCAAATAAAACAGGTGTATTTGAAATGTTGGATTCTATCTATCGTGATACTAGGATAAATAAAGGGGTCTATCTGGCCATAATTGACGGTAAGGCTTATGAAGTACTTGACCATAAGTACCCGATTAATGATACAACTGCTAAGTATTTCATAGAACTGATTGAACAGAATACAAGAGGGTATATTCCGAAAATGGATGTCCATACTTTTATGTATCGATACTTCGGCAAAGGGATGGATCCATTTATGCCTCTGTTAGAAAGAAAAGAAGATAAAGTGCAAGTAAAGGGTGTTGCTTTATTTAAAAAGGACCGGTATATCGACTATATTGGATTTAAACAAGCATTTGTGTTTAAAATGCTATATGAAGACACTAAGACAGGTTATTTTAGCATAAAACTAAAGAATGGACCGTATGTAAATATCGAAAACATTTCGTCATCAGTCGATTATAAAATTAAAAATGCAAATACCGACCCGCGAGTATTTATTTATCTGAAGCTAAAGGCAAGAGTTGTCGAAGGAGCCAGAGTAGCGTTGGGTCAAAAAAAAGTAATTGATCGTATTGAAAAAGAAGCAAAGAATGATATTGAGAAAAATGCACGAGGGATGGTTAGTAAATTTCAAGCACTTAAGATTGACCCATTGGGTATTGGAGACCGAGCAAGAAGTCAAACACGAAAATTTAATTTTAAAAGATGGGAAAATCATTATTCTGAGATTCCCGTTGAATTTAACATCGATGTACAGATTATGCAAACCATGAGCGTAGAGTAAACAAATTTATTATAAAAATATTCATTAGAAACATAAGAAATAGCCAAGGCTTTTGAAAAAAGCGCTTGGCTACTATTTTTTGTCCCTCTTTAAGAAAGTATAAATTTCCAGCTAGAAGTTATTCGACGCAGTCGGAAATTTTAGAAATACAGTATAAGTGCAACTACGCCTCTGTCTTCTCCTAACGGCTTGCCAATCAGCGAGTTTTCTTGAAAGCAATCAATTTCTTCAAATAAGTTCCGAACACTTCTGGGGGAGAGAATATTTTTCTAAATCCTTCTTCATTAGGTCCAATCAACGGATTTCAGGAAGTTAAATTGAGGTTGTCTTGAATAATCATGAAATTACTCGGCTTAAAAGTTGAGTGAATGCCGTCCGCTGCATTCGTTACAATATTTGCTTAACCCTAGTCGCTTTTATGATATGGAGGGGGAGGCCATAACCTCAAGTATATACCCTTTAATAAATTTTATTTGCAAAAATATTGAATAGTAGATAATTGAGTGATAAAATCAGCCTAAGCGCTATATTGTCGGACGTCCAACATGTAGGAGTGTGGAAATACTTTTTAACAAATGCATATAGACGTACTATTTACATGGCCGAAAAACAGAAAGGAGTTTAAGTTTTTGAGAGTTAACCCTTCTTGCTTTAGGATCAGGGAAATTTGTATGATTCATCACGTAATTGTAATCACAGGTGCTGGAAGTGAGTTAGGAACTTCTTGACTAAAAAATATTCTTACTAAGGTACGCGTGTGGTCTTTTTAGAGAAACCATTAAAAGCAATATGCACAAATTTGGGTCTTCGAACGAGATTCAATTACTGCTGATGCTCCTAAAAATGAATAAGGTGAAGACTTCAATCAAGTCATGGGGTAATGCAGTTGCAAGGGGATAGGAGGAAGAAGAATGAGAGTAGCCATCGCATCTGATCATGGTGGCAGAACGATTCGTAAAGAAATCATTTTATTAATGAAAGAAATGAATATTGAATATGTTGATTTAGGTTGTGAATGTAGTACTCCTGTTGACTATCCAGATTACGCAATTGCAGTAGCTGAGAAAGTAGTAAATCGGGAAGTAGAACGTGGTATTTTAATTTGCGGAACAGGCATTGGTATGAGTATTGCAGCAAACAAAGTAAAGGGAATTCGCTGTGCGCTTGTGCACGATATGTTCAGTGCTAAGGCAACAAGACAGCATAATGATACTAATATATTAGCGATGGGAGAACGTGTCATTGGTCCGGGCTTAGCTCGTGAAATTGTGAAAATATGGTTAGCAACCCCATGCGAAGGTGGAAGACATAAAGGCCGTATCAGTAAAATTGCAGCATATGAAGCAATTAATGAGCAGAAAAAAATATGAGGCTTGGGTTTTAAAGAATAAGATTTTTTATAATTAGATCCCACTATACGTATTTTCACATGGGATGGTCAAGTTTTGAATAAATGTAAATGCATCTTTCTAATCGTCATCGATTCTGTCAGTATTGGTGATGCACCAGACCTAAAAAAGTATGGGGACGAAGGAGCAGCCAAGTTTGACTATGCCGTAGAGCATATGAATGGACTATATTTTACTAGGAGGATATAAAACGTATGAACCATGATATTGAAACACTCGCTGTAAATACGATTCGAACTTTATCAATAGATGCTATTAATCAGGCTAATTCCGGCCATCCAGGCCTTCCGATGGGGGCTGCTCCTATGGCATATGCATTATGGGCGCATCATCTGGATCATAACCCTGTAAATGCAAAATGGTTTAACCGAGACCGATTTGTTTTGTCTGCGGGACATGGCTCTAGCATGTTGTATAGCCTGCTTCATCTAGCTGGATATGATGTGTCATTAGATGATTTGAAAGGCTTTCGAAAATTAAACAGCAAAACCCCAGGTCATCCGGAGTTTGGTCATACAGATGGTGTTGAAGCAACAACGGGTCCTTTAGGACAAGGGATTGCAAATGCGGTCGGGATGGCAATGGCTGAAGCGCATTTGGCTGCGAAATTTAATCAAGACGGATTTCCTGTCATTGACCATCACACATATGCGTTAGTGGGCGATGGGGATCTAATGGAAGGCGTTGCTTATGAAGCGATGTCGATGGCTGGTCATATGAAACTCGGAAAATTAATTGCTTTATATGATTCCAATGACATCTCTTTGGATGGTTCCTTAAATCTTTCGTTTTCAGAAGATATTCACAAACGGGCGGAATCTGTTCATTGGCAATATTTGCGTGTGGAAGATGGAAATAATGTAGCGGATATCGCCAAAGCAATTGAGTTGGCGAAACAAAATCCGGATCAGCCAACACTGATTGAGATTAGAACGATTATCGGCTACGGCAGCCCAAAGGTTGCCGGAACGAACAAGGCACATGGCAATCCACTTGGGGCAGAAGAGGCGAAAGCAACCAAGCAAGCGTATGGCTGGCATTATGAAGAGAATTTCTTTGTTCCAGAAGAAGTACAAGCCCATTTTGAAGAACTAAAACAAAGAGGGATCGGAAAAGAAGAGCAATGGAATGAACTGTTCCGCTCTTATAAAGAGACTTATCCGGCACTAGCGAATGAGCTAGAGCAAGCGATTACAGGTGAAGTTCTTATCGAAGCAAAGGATATTTTGACGTTTAGTGCAGAGAAAGCTATTTCTACTCGTGTAGCGAGCGGAGAGGCGATTAACCATTTTGTTAAAGCAGTTCCTTCCATCTTTGGAGGCAGCGCAGACCTTTCTCACTCTACTATGACTGATATTAAGGGAGAAGCAGCGTATGCAGTAGAATCTTTTGGCGGACGGAATGTGTACTTTGGGGTTCGTGAGCATGCGATGGGGGCAGCCGGCAATGGGATGGCTCTTCATGGCGGGGTAAAGCCTTTTGTAAGTACCTTCTTTGTGTTCAATGATTATCTCAGACCGTCTATTCGTCTAGCAGCCTTGCAAAAGCTGCCGGTTACGTATGTCTTTACTCACGACTCGATTGCAGTTGGAGAAGATGGTCCAACTCATGAACCAATCGAACAGCTGGCGGCTCTTCGTGCGATTCCTGGCCTGACAGTGATTCGGCCATCGGATGCAAATGAAACAGCAAGTGCTTGGGCGTATGCTCTGCAGCAAACAGAGGGTCCGGTTGCTTTGGTGCTGAGCCGTCAAAACCTGCCTGTGTTCCATGAGACAGGAGCAAACATAGAGAATCTTTCTAAAGGAGCGTATGTGTTAACACAAACGGATGAAAATCCAGACATGATTTTGATTGCAACGGGTTCGGAAGTGTCTTTAGCTGTGAACGCGAAAGCTAAACTGGAAAAAGAGGATGTATCTGTTCGTGTTGTGGCTATGCCAAGCTGGGAACTGTTCGATCGTCAACCGAAGGAATACAAAGAGCTTGTTCTGCCTTCGTCTGTTACGAAGCGTGTGGCACTCGAGATGGGGATTTCCCTTGGGTGGGAACGCTATGTAGGATTCGAAGGGAAAATCGTATCCATTGAAACATTTGGTGCTTCAGGAACGGGAGTGGAAGTCATGGAGCTATTTGGATTTACGACAGAAAACGTTGTTCGAACTGCAAAAGGTCTACTACATTCTTAAAATGGAGGAATTTTATCATGAAATTTTTTATTGATACTGCAAATCTTAAAGATATTAAAAAGGCATATAGCATCGGCGTTTTAGCTGGTGTTACAACAAACCCTTCTTTGGTCGCTAAAGAAGGCGTTAAATTCGAAGATCGTATTGCTGAAATCTGCCAAGCAGTTCCACGTGTAGAGTCTGTATCAGCTGAAGTAACGCCAGATGCGCTTACTGCTGATGAAATGATTGCGCAAGCTGAAGAATTGATCAAAATTAACGGTGGAGATGACAAAGTTACAATCAAACTACCTATGACTTTGGCAGGTTTAGAAGCTTGCCGTTATCTTGCAGATAAAGGCGTTAAGACGAATGTTACCCTTATCTTTACAGTGAACCAAGCATTATTGGCAGCCCGTGCAGGTGCAACTTACGTATCTCCATTCCTGGGCCGCTTAGATGATATTTCTGAAGACGGTGTACAACTAGTAGCAAAGGTAGCTGAATTGTTCCGTGTTCATAATTTCGACACGCAAATTATTGCAGCATCTGTTCGTCATCCAGATCATGTGACTCGCGTAGCAATGGCGGGCGCCCATATTGCAACGATCCCGTATGCAGTCATTGAGCAAATTTCTAAGCATCCGCTAACAGATCAGGGCATGGAAAAATTTGCTGCTGATTGGGAAAAATCTCTTAAAAACTAAGGCTATTTAAAATAAAAAGATGTTATGAATGAATTAAAAGAGAAAGTGTTGATAATTGTTCAGGCTTTCTCTTTTTATACACATAAAATTAATAGTAGAGTGCACTCTGATGGAATTAACAAACTACACAGGGATGTTCGTATGAAGGTATATCCTTTTATGAATGTTTTAAGAAATATGAACTCGTATTAACACTCCTGTTAGGAGGGGGTGAACTATGAAAAGGGAATGGATCATTCTATTAATTAGCTTGATCTTTCTAGCTATTGTAATAGGATGTATAGTCAAGTTTCTTAGAACAAATGATAGGCCTAAAGTAGTCGTTGTTTTACAAGACCTAGACTCACAGTATTGGAATATTGTGAAAGCAGGAGCAGAAAAGGGGTTTCGAGAGTTTGATCTGGATGGTAAAGTTGTCGCACCTAGCAACCAGTTAAAGAAAGATGCACTAGAGTATACATTAAAAAATATTCTTAACGAACATCCAGATGTATTAGTTGTATCTCCTTATGAGTCATCTGCTGTCATGTCTATCTTAGAAAAATTTGTCGAAAATAAAATCCCTGTATTACTCTTAGATACAGATCTTCCCCTGGAACATAAAACTGCCCATATTGGCACCGATAACTTTAGATTAGGCAGAATAGCAGGGGAATTACTAGCTTCACAGTTGCAGCCTGGGGATGAAGTTGCTCTTATTACACGAGCTGTAAACAGTTCAGTTTTAAGTGCACGGATTCAAGGAGCTGCATCTAGTTTAGAGGAAGCAGGGATCAAAATTGCGGCAGAAAAATCAGTATTCCCAAATGGGGATGAATCGTTGTTTACTAGAACAGAGATGAGAATGATTTTACAGGGTCATCCTGACGTGAAAGGTGTGTTTGCTACAACCGATACCATGGCACTAGGCACTTTAGATGTCATTAAGGAGCACGGGCAAAAGCTGCCAGTCATAGGAGCAGATGGGATTACCAAAATGGTGGAATTAATCAAAGAGGGAACTTTAACTAGTACAGTAGCACAGAACCCATATGATATGGGGTATATAAGCGTTGAAACCGCCTGGAAAGTGATAAAGGGAGTCAGGGTTAGAAAAAATGTTGATACCGGTGTAGATCTTATTACTAAAGACAACGCGAAGCAAAAACTAGATTTCCTGACAGAATTGTTGAAGTGAAGCTTCCTTTTTCGTTTGTACAATTTTAGCTTTAATGTTTTTCGTAAACGAATAAAGTAAAGATTCTTATAAAATATATAAATCCCTAAAAAACCAAGTGCTTTTCTAGCCTTGGCTTTTTTATTTATTAAATATTCCATAATTTAAAATGTTCAAAATTTTTAATTAGGAAAATATTGAAAATTATACAAACAGATGCTAATATTAACCTTAGTTGTTGGACGTCTTACAATTTGATTTTTTGTTTATCCTCATTTCATATTGAATAGATTGAAGTCCTAATGAGGAGCTCCGACATTCGCAGAATACTAGTCTGACATCAGACGTTTATACAATTGTCTAATGGATTTTTTATCGTTTTCATTGTAACCCCTTACACTGTGGTGAAGAAGAAAAAGATTATAGAACTGCATCAAGAGTATGAGACCAAAAGGAAGAGATAGATTTAAATAATCCAGCCTTTAAAAAGGCTTTGATATAAATATTAGTTAATATTGGGGGGATAGATGAAAATGTACAAGTATGGCGGCCAGAAAAAAGCCCTGAATCTTGTTTAAAGTTTATGATCAGAAATTGTGCGCGCTTAAAAAGGGGGAATTTAATTTGTTGAATAAGTCAATCATTACTAGTTTACTAGCCTTTCAATTTGCATTATCACCAGTCTATGCCAGTGAGACAGTACAAGATCAACAAGTGGATAACCATAGTGATTACATTGATTTTCAAATGCTAGCGATTAATGACTTCCATGGGAATTTGGACACAAAAAGTAAATTAAATGGAAGAGAGGTTGGTGGTGCTGCCTATTTAGCCACACACCTTAATGAGCATCAGAAGGAAGTGGAGGATCAGGCGCAAAAGGAAGGAAGAAAAGCTTATACGCTTCGCTTACATGCGGGGGATGCAGTTGGCGCGAGTCCTTCCCTGTCTTCCTTGCTACAAGACGAACCAACAATGAAAGCGATAAATACGATGGGCTTTAAACTAGGCGTTCTCGGAAATCATGAGTTTGATGAAGGGATTCCAGAGTTTAAACGTCTTATTAGTGCCTCATCGGTTCATTCGAATGTAGCAAAATTTACAGAAGGAACAGATTATGAATATCACGGGATTGATAATGATTTCAAATACTTGGCAGCCAATGTTGTAGACAAAACGTCAGGTCAGCCTATTTTTGATCCATATATAATAAAAGATATTGGTGGGGTAAAGGTTGGTTTTATTGGAATCGTAACGATAGAAACGAAAACATCTGTCATTCCAAAAAGTGTAGAACCATTTGATTTTCTTGATGAAGCAGAGACGATTAATAAATATACAAAAGAGTTAAAAGATAAAGGGATTAAAGCCATCGTTGTAGTTGATCATGAAGGAGCCGTAACAAGTGACGGAGAAACAACGGGTGTCATGGCAGATGTTGCAACAAAAATAGATGATGAAGTAGACATTATCTTTGCAGCTCATAGCCACCAATATGCCAACGGAGTGGTCAATGGAAAGCTCATTATCCAGGACTATAATTATGGGCAGGCCTTTGGCGATGTACGGACTGAGCTTGATCCAAAGACAGGAGACTTTGTCAAAGATTCGATTAAAGCAGAAGTGGTACCTAATACACGAGATGTTACTCCCGATCCAGAGGTGCAAGCAATAGTAGATGAAGCGAAAAAGATTACGGAGAAAGCTGCGGTGGTACCGATTGGCCAGGCAGCAAGCAGTGAACCGATTGGAAAACGCAAGCCGGAAGATGGTGAAAATCCACTTGGAAATTTAATTACAGATGGACAACGCACGATAGTGCAAGGTGCTGATTTTGCTATTACAAACTCAGGTGGTATTCGTGAAGCGTTAATTCCAAAAACCAATGACAAAGGCGAGAACATTATTACATGGGGAGCAGCCTATGCAGTTCAGCCGTTTAATAACTATATCCAGCTTGTTGAGTTAACAGGACAACAAATTAAAGATGGCTTAAATCAGCAATGGCAAAACCCAGATCATATCATGTTCCTGCAAATTTCCGGTTTTACATATACATATGTTGACGGAAGTAAGGCTCCAAATTGCAAAAATAAATATTGTGTACAAGATGTCTTTTTAGAAGATGGTAAAACGAAGATGGATATGAACAAAACCTATAAAGTAGCAATGAATGAATTTTTAGCTAGCGGCGGCGATGGCTTTACTGCATTTGCTAAAAATAAACTTGTAAGAAATGATCTTACTGATACAGAGATATTTGTAAGCTATATTGAAAAGTTAGCAGCAGAAGGGAAAAAAGTTGAAGTAAAAGTTGAAGGGAGACAAAAACTTGTTGAGAACATGACGAAACCTACAACTACCGCTACCGTAGATGGGACCACCGGCAATAACGGATGGTATACTTCCGATGTTACTGTTACACTCAATGCTTCCGATAATGAATCTGGAGTTAAGAAAACCCAATACAGAGTAAATAAAGGAGAATGGGAGGATTATACGAATCCTATTGTGCTCTCAACTGAAGGTAATAATACGTTTGAATATCGCAGCGAAGATAATTCAGGAAACGTGGAAGATCCCCAATTAGTTGATATAAATATCGATAAAACAGCACCAGTACTTAAGGTTACCGTTGATAAGTCTCTTTTTTCACAACCAAATCATAAATTGGAGAATATCAAAGTAACCCTAGATTCATCAGATGCCATTTCAAGAATTGCTTCAATTATATTAGAGTCAATCACAGTAAATGAAGCGAATGCTACCCCTAATGATATCCAAGGGGCAAACTATAGAACAATGGACACAGAATTTAGTTTGCGTTCTGAAAGAAATGGTTATGGTAGCGGAAGAATTTACACGATTACCTATTTAGCAAAAGACAAAGCCGGTAACACAGCCAGATCGACCGCAACGGTTACTGTACCTAAAGGGCATCAGGGGGAAAATTTAGATTAATAATTAGAAAATGCTAGAGTAGTTAATTCAAATAGCGTGATGTAGGAGAGTAGGTATCTAGTTTATTTTGGATACCTACTCTTTTTATAATTGAAAGGTTTTTCTTGCTCAACTCTAAACTACATTAGTATTATTATCAAAATGAACTTCTTGTATTATCAAGATACTTATTTAAACAAAATATTCATTAAATCGGCTATTGATTTTAAACCTGTGAAAAGTCAAACATAAAAATTCTTATTGGCGATTCTGGGTAGGGAAGCGAGGAAAACTATAAGTATTGCGAAGAGAATGAAATGGAGGCATACATCAAATACAATACATTTGATAAGGAACAAACGAAGGCATGGAAGAATCAAATCGGTGGTTGGAGAATATGATGTACGACGAAGAATGAGATGAATGGATCTGTGCGGTGAACAAGCGGCTCATCTTCCGCTATGAAAAGAAACAGAAATCGGAGAATGGATATGAGTCAACAAAACGCGTGTATCTATGCACGGAATGTCATAATTGTCCGTTTCAAGAGGTTTGCGCAAAAGGAAAAGACACGAAAAGCATAACAGTTTTCATGGAAAATCAGAAACAGCGCAAAGAAGTTCGGGAACGATTGGCAACGGAAGAAGGAAAGGAGAAATATAAGCAACGAAAAATAGATGTAGAGCCGGTGTTTGGTCAAATCAAACACAACTGCCAATTCCATCGTTTTTCACTGAGAGGCCTGTCAAAAAATACAGTGGACTGGGGTCTAGTTTGTGCTGCCCACAATTTAAAAAAGTGGGCCGAACAGCCAAAGAAAAAGAAAAACGAAACGAAGTAAAAAGGAGGAAATCAGACCAACAGCCTCTCCTATCCCCCATATATCTCCAAAAAAGAGAGGCTGTCTCCAAAAGGTTGTTAAAACGACATTTTGGGACAGCCTCTTTTCTATTCTACTCAAAGGTTACAGCATAACACCAACAATAATCCCTGATAATATACTTACTAAAGTGGCTCCATATAAAAGTTTCAAACCAAATTGAGAAACCACATTCGCTTGTTTTGCATTAATACTCTTTGTCGCACCAGCAATAATCCCAATCGAAGAGAAATTGGCAAATGATACCAAAAATACTGATAAAATACCAATTGTTCGTGGTGATAAATCTGCTGATGCATTTGCTAAATCAAGCATTGCTACAAACTCATTTGTGACTAATTTGGTTGCCATAATCTTACCAGCTTCTAGCATTTCTGATGTCGGAATTCCCATAACGAAAGCCAATGGTGAGAAGATATATCCTAAGACGCTTTGGAAGGTAATACCGAAAATGGCGTTGAATACACCATTAATTGCTGTCATTAAGGCTACAAAGCCAATTAACATTGCACCTACCATAACAGCAACGGTAAATCCAAGTGTAATATATTCGCCTAACATTTCAAAAAATGTTTGCTTTTCTTCTTCTTGTAACTCTAAAATATCTTCCTCTTCACTTACTGTGTAAGGGTTTACAATGTGAACAATGATAAATCCACTAAATAAGTTCAAAACAAGTGCTGTTACTACATACTTAGGTTCAATCATCTTCATATATGAACCAACAATTGACATAGAAACAGTAGACATGGAAGAGGCACAAAGCGTATATAATCGCTTTTTGGGCAATTGACCTAATTGATCTTTTACTGTAATGAATACTTCTCCTTGTCCAATAACTGCCGCTGCAACAGCATTATAGGACTCTAGTTTCCCTAGACCATTTACTTTACTTAACAAGAAGCCGACTCCCTTGATGATAAAAGGTAAAACTTTGAAGTGCTGTAATATTCCGATCAACACGGCAATGAAAATAATTGGAAGCAATACAGAAAGGAAGAATGAAAATTCTCCTTGATTAACTAAGCCGCCAAATACAAAATCAATACCAGATTCTGCGTATTTCAGAAGTGTTCCAAACGCATCAGAAATCGCTTTAATTAATATAAATCCGATGGACGTATTTAATAAAAAATATGACAATACTAGCTGTATTACAAGCATAATCGCAATCGGTTTATATTTAATCTGTTTACGATTACTACTTACAAGAAACGCTAGTAAAAAGATAATAATTAATCCGAATGTAAAAATTATAAATTTCATTCTAAACTTCCTCCTGCACTTTAATTTAATATAAAATTTTATATATATTAAGATTTTAAAGAGTGAGTTGTTTTACACTGTAAGAAAGTATAAATTTCTAGCCGGAAGTTAACTCGATGTAGCGAGAAATCTTAGGAATACAGTATAAACAGAGCTTACCAATCGGCGAGTTTTCTTTATCTAAAGCACCCCTTAAAGTACTTTGACATTGCATGTTTTTTGGGTAGCTTTAAGGAGTGAAGTTTAGTACAAGATAAATTTGTTCTTTATCTATAAAAAATAAGTACTAATGTACAAGTGCAGAAGAAGCGACGATATTCAACAGAAAGAGCACTGCAATTAGGTAAATAAGAGGTGACACATATTTCCATTTACCAATCGCCACTTTGACTAATGGGTATGCGATAAAACCAAAAGCTAACCCGTCGGCGATACTGGATGTTAATGGAATACAGACGATGATTAAAAAAGCTGGAAAACTCTCGGAAAAATCATGAAATGGGATGTTAATCACGCTTTTCATCATCAATGCTCCAATGATAATTAATACCGGAGCAACGGCATTTCCAGGGATTAGCTGGATGAAAGGTAGCGCTAAGATTGAGAAGGCAAACAAGATTGCTGTTACTAGGGCAGGAATACCAGTTCTTCCTCCTTCAGAGATTCCCGATGCGCTCTCAGCTGAGGCAATGGTCGGGCTAGTTCCAAAGATTCCCGATGCAATCGTAGAGATTGCCATTACTTTGTAAGCACGGGAGAATTTTTCAACATCCGGTAGCATACCGCTTAGCAAGCCCATGTTTTCAAAGAGAACAATCATTGTCATAGAAAAAACAGCGACCCAGAAAGTAATCTGTAAGATATTGAAATCACCAGAGGCAAACACCTGACTGTAGGCGTGAAAGTCTAGTCCTTTGTCGGTAATTTCCCTTTTTCCTGTAATCCAAAGAGTCAATACACTAGTACAAAAGAGGCCGATTAATAAGCTTCCTTTGACGTTGCGAACAAAGAGCACTAGTGTGATTAGCAGGCCTACTAGGGTAGACAGTGTAATAGGACTTCCAAAGTTGCCGAGGGCGACGATGGTAGTTTCACTAGATTTAATGATTTCTCCTTTCTGCAGTCCAATAAAAGTAAGGAAAAGTCCAATGCCCACTGTAATTCCATGCTTTAATGAATCAGGGACTGACAATAGTATTCGGTTTCCGAAAGAAGTGATACTGACGAGAAAAAAGAGCACTCCTGAGATAATTATCACAGTCATTCCCTGTTGAGGGGTTAGTCCCATAGACTGAATCATCGTATAACTAAAAAACGCATTGACCCCCATGCCGGGAATCACAATAATTGGTGCATTAACCCATAGGGCCATCAGTAGACAGCCTGCAATTGAGGCAATAATGGTTGCCATGACGCTAGCGCTTAAGGGAATTCCAGCATCTTTTAAAATCAAGGGATTGACCAGTATGATATAGGCGCTTGTAAAAAAGGAGGTTAGTCCTGCTGTTAATTCTCTTTTCCACGTCGTCCCGTGTGCTTCAAGTTGAAAATATTGCATGAAACGCTGAATCACAATTCTACTCCTCCATTTCGATCCAAATATGTTCGCTCCGATAATCAGCTTTTTTGATTTATGCTGGATGTATGAGCTTTTCAGAATCGTAATTCTTCTACATTACAACAATGACTTCTTTCACTAATTGTAAAAATTCAGCTTTGATTTTTTCGGTTGTTTCCATTACTTCATCATGCGTTAAAGAATGTTCAGAGATTCCTGCTGCCATATTGCTGATACAGGAAATGCCTAGAACCTCTAGTCCGGAATGTCTGGCAACAATTACCTCTGGAACAGTGGACATTCCAACAGCATCTGCTCCGATTCTATCCAAGAACTTAATCTCAGCTGGCGTTTCATAGCTAGGCCCAATTACTCCAGCGTAGACACCTTCTACGACTTTTATTTTTTCCTTAGCTGCTACCTCTTTTGTTAAAGCAATCAATTTCTGCGAATAAGCTTCAGACATGTCTGGAAATCTTTCTCCAAACTCCTCTTCATTAGGTCCAACCAATGGGTTTTGGGAGGTTAAATTAAGATGGTCTTGAATAATCATCAAATCACCAGGCTTAAAAGTTGAGTTAATGCCGCCTG
Source organism: Ectobacillus funiculus (assembly GCF_004138295.1). Classification (GTDB taxonomy): domain Bacteria; phylum Bacillota; class Bacilli; order Bacillales; family Bacillaceae_G; genus Ectobacillus; species Ectobacillus funiculus. The sequence continues at coordinate 19,998 of NZ_SCFM01000068.1, forward strand.
CTGCATTCGTTACAATGATTTGCTTAACTCCAATTGCTTTCATGACACGGATAGGATAGGTAACAGCCTCAAGTGCATGCCCTTCATAGTAGTGAAATCGTCCCTGCATTGCGATTACACGCTTACCCTTTAAATCGCCGATCACGATCTGACCTTTATGACCTGCCACAGTAGAAGCGGGAAAATGAGGAATGACATCATAAGGAATAGTAATTGGATTTTCAATTTCTTCTGCCAATATGCCTAGTCCAGATCCTAGGACTAGACCAATAGATGGACATTGATCAATTTTAGAAAGTAAGTATTCTTTTGTTTGTTGAATTTTTTCACTAAGTTTCATGTTTTTTTCTCCTCTCAAATATCAAAAATTAAATCAAAAGTTTAATATGCCTAAAGCTTATCTTGAAAGGCTAGCCTGCAGGCGATTTGCTTCGGCAATTACTTTTTCTTCATCTATAGTTAAGCAGCAGCGGTCTTTCACAATTATCTTTCCATCGATGTAAACATCACACACATCACGTCCGCATGCTGCATAAAGCAAATGTGAATACGCTTCACTAAGTGGCTGTAAATGTTCCTTGTCATATGGATAAATTGTAATGAAATCAGCCTTTTTGGCTACTTCCAGAGAACCTGTGTGGCCCATGCCAATTGCTTCAGCCCCTACTCGCGTAGCCAAGGATAGAACTGTTTGGGCAGGAAGCTTAGTTGCATCTTTGTAGATCCCTTTTTGTAGTAATGCAGCAGTCCTCATTTCCTCGAACATATCGAAATTGTTATTAGAAGCTACGCCGTCTGTTGCAATTCCTACTTTTATTCCGGCGTCTAGAAGACGAACAACATCGGCAATACCTGAACCCAGTTTCAAGTTGCTAATTGGGTTATGAGCAACCCGTACACCATACTGTTTCAATATCGTTCGCTCTTCATCATTGAGCACCACACCATGAGCCATCACGGTTGGTTGGTCAAAGAGACCTAAACGGCGAAGGTGCTCCACAGGCCGAGCTCCGTAACGTTTTTCAATGTCTAGCACTTCAAAATCTGTTTCTGAGACATGAATGTGTACCATTAAATCATTCTCTTTAGCAATCCGTGCACTTTCAACAAGTGCTTCAGGTGTACAAGCATACGGGCTATGAGGTGCGACCATAGTTGTTAAGCGGCCATCAGCAACCATTTTATAGTTTTTAGCAAACCGCTCAGCTCCCATGAGATTCGCTTGCTGTTCTTTTTCGGTACCTAAGCTAAAAATCGTATAGGAAAAGGCTCCACGAATCCCAGTTTCGCCAATAATCTGCATTACAGCATCAGAGTCTATGCCATTGGGATTAAACATATCCGAGAATGTAGTTGTTCCGGATTTTAACATTTCCAAAATACCGAGCTGAGTACTGATAGAGGCAATTTCCGTTGTGAACTGGGCTTCGATCGGCCATATTCTAGTTTCTAGCCATGGCTTCAGCAGCATATCATCTCCGATGCCGCGTAAAAGAGTCATCACTATATGCGAATGGGCATTTACCAATCCTGGTAAAACCCATTTTCCGCCAAGATCCACAACCCGATTTGTCTTAGCAAGCCGTTCTGGAGAATGCGGACCGATATAGGAGATGAGTTGATCCTCAACAATCAGCATGCCGTTTTCAAAGATTCGATTTTCCTTATCCAGGGTAAAAAAGGTAGCGTTTACATAAACTGTATTCAATCATATTCCCTCCAAATGATTGCGTATGATAATCTATTGCTGCTCTATTCCTTCCTAAAAGGATGACATAGGTGCATTGATTACAATTGTTTTTTACACTGTAAGAAGTATAAGTTTCCGGCCGGAAGCTAATCGGCGAGTTTTCTTTAAAGGTTTCCAGAAATGGTAATTAGGGTTATATGATAAATCATGTAGAGTCCCCACCTTGCAGTAGACAGAATTTTCTTTAGCATTTTAACTCTTCTTATTGTTTACGCTGTGTAAATAGTTAATCCAAAAGACAATTTTCGAAAGTGCTTCCACAGATATAATCATCAGACGTCCGACAACTAAAAACTATTTAGGTTGATTCTAGCACTTAATTATCTAGTGTGCAATATTTTTTAGAAACAAATTTTTTCTAGTATGAAGTAGTATATTCCTAAATGAGAAAGGACAATTTTCAACTGCTCTCATTTTCCATGCCATGAAAATAGTTGATTAAAAGGAAAAATATGAAAGATATTTCTTTTTGTTTGTTGTTAGATGTCCAACAACTGTAAGCGTTTAGATTGATTCTAGCACTGGATCGTCACATATTCAATACCTTTTGGAAGTGAATTTTAAAACTAGTGTTATGAACATTTTATTGTGATGTTTGAATTTACAAAGACATTTACAAGAACTAAGGGGGAGGGGATGCAGACAGTGATTGTAATTCGAAACGAACTATGGCATATAAACATAGAACTTCCATTAGAAAACAAATAGCAAAATTATGTTTATTTTGATACCATAAAATAACTAATGTCTTTTATGGAGGTACGTATTAATGTATACAGAAGATTATCATAAATCACGGTATTTAGTTATCATAGATAAGATTAAAGAAGAAATAGAGAAAGGTAATTTAAAACCTGGTGAGAAGTTGCCTTCTGAAACAGAATTAGCTAAAGAGTTCAAAGTAAGTCGCTCTACATTAAGAGAAGCTTTAAGATCATTAGAACAAGAAAATATAATCACTAAAAAACATGGGATAGGAACATTTATAAATCAGAAACCTTTATATTCTAATGGAATAGAGGAACTGTTTAGTGTTACGGATTTAATTCAAAGGGGAGGGCATACACCGGGCACAAGGTTAATATTTTCAGACTATGTAACGCCAAATAGCCAAGAGAAAGAAAAATTAAATCTTGGGGATAATGAAAAAATATTGTTGGTTAAAAGAATAAGAACGTCTAATCAAGAACCACTGGTATACTGTATCGATAAAATTCCTGAACATCTGTTACCAAAAGGGTGTACCTTAGATCGAGAATCTATTTTTGATTTTCTAGAGGACAAAGCCAATGTTAAGATTGATTATGCGACTACAGACATTGGAACAACTAGTTATTTGCCAGAAGTTTCTGATAGTTTAAAATGTGATAAAGAAACTCCTTTATTAGTTCTAAAACAATCTCACTATGATGAAAAAGATCGGCTTATTTTATATTCAATCAATTATTTTCGTTCTGATAATTTTAGCTTCCATGTATTCCGTAAACGTTTAAAATAAGGTTTTTGCTCCAAGAGTTCTGATGGTTTGGACGTAATATTTATGTAAAAGTGAAAAGGCTACAGGGGCATTCATAACGCGCGGTGGATTTTGAAATAACATTATTAACTATGTCTTACTCAATTGAGATATGGCCGAAGTATAGCTGGGGTGGAACGGAGACAACGAGTCTTCACGCCCCACGCTGTTGTGTGTATGGTTTTGAGTTATGTCAAACGTAATTGTTTATTCTTGTAGTTAGGTTCTTTAACCCCGGCAATTCTCCAATATCCTTTACGAGGATTTTCCTACTTATACAACTTCTTTTCTGTTCTTATTTTCAACTCACCAAATCCCATAACTTGAGGTACAAATCGAAACCTTAATAGATGTTCTTCGATATATTCATTTACTTTTACAGGAACAGATAGTCTTGTTCCTGTTTTTTACTCTCATTCGTTTTATGAATCAAGTCCTTCAAAGTGTATAGTTTCATTAAAATGCGGACGGACCTCCTAACTAAATAGTCGTTCTTGGCAAACCACCGTATGCTGAGGAGATTCGTTTACAAATTTTATTTTAAAAATATTGAATATTAGTCAATTGAATGATAGAATCACTTTAAACAACAAGTCGTCTGACGTCCGACAACAAATAACGTAGACATATTTTTAATAAATGTAAGCATCTTCACATAGGAGGGATAAGTTGTGAATAAATATAAACGCATCTTTTTAATCGTCATGGATTCTGTTGGGATTGGTGAAGCGCCAGATGCAAAAAAGTATGGGGATGAAGGAGCGGACACGCTTGGCCATATCGCAGAGCATATGAATGGACTATATTTACCTAATATGGAAAAGATGGGTCTTGGTAATATTCGTGAAATCCAAGGGATCCAAAAGGTAGAGCAACCGATGGCCTACTATACGAGAATGCAAGAAAAATCTGTGGGTAAGGATACGATGACTGGGCATTGGGAAATGATGGGGTTATTTATCGATAAACCATTTCAAGTGTTTTCAGAAGGTTTCCCTAGAGAGTTAATTGAAGAACTAGAAAAAAGGTCTGGTCGTAAAGTAATCGGCAATAAGCCGGCTTCAGGTACTGAGATTCTCGATGAGCTTGGCAAGGAGCATATGGAGACAGGAGCAATGATCGTATACACATCTGCAGACAGCGTATTGCAAATTGCAGCACATGAAGAAATTGTACCGCTTGATGAGCTTTATGATATTTGCAAAATTGCACGTGAATTAACATTGGATGAGAAATATATGGTCGGTCGTGTTATCGCACGTCCATTCTTAGGACAACCAGGCAGTTTCCAGCGTACAGAAAACCGCCATGACTATGCTTTGAAGCCATTTGGGCAAACCGTTATGAATGAATTGAAAAATGGAGGATACGAGGTGTTTGCAATTGGTAAAATTTCTGACATTTTTGATGGCGAGGGAGTAACGAAGTCATTGCGCACAAAATCTAACATGGATGGCATGAATAAGTTAATTGATACATTAGATATGGATTTTACAGGGTTAAGCTTTTTGAACCTTGTTGATTTTGATGCACTCTTTGGTCATAGACGTGATCCGCAGGGATATGGGGAGGCGCTGCAAGAGTATGATTTACGTCTTCCAGAAGTACTTCAAAAGATGAACGAAGATGATTTGTTGATTATTACAGCTGACCATGGAAATGATCCAGTCCATCACGGTACGGATCATACACGTGAATATGTACCTTTGTTGGTTTACAGTCCAAGCATGAAAGGCATTGGAAAAGAAATGCTAACTCGTCAAACCTTCGCAGATATTGGAGCGACAGTAGCAGAAAACTTTGGCATAGCCATGCCGAAATATGGAACGAGCTTTTTGCAGGAGCTAAACAATGGGAGAGAAGCCTGTTCGGTTATAAAACATAATTTATTGAAAAAACGGAACCTTAATAGGCCATTGTTTTATACGAAGACTAAAGAGTGTATACGTTTAATCAAAGTAGCTCTTTATAAACGTTTTATTTATAAAAAATAGATTGAGGAGTTTGGGTGGTTGGGTTTTTTATAATGTCGCCTACAGCTAGAGACAGAAAGTATGAGGAAGGTAAAGGATTTTCACTTAGAAAAGGTCCCGGCAAAAGCTGGGACCTTTTTAGCCATGTTATGAAATTAGCGTTGGAATCCGCCAAGTTGTTGTTCTGCCATTGCTACAAGACGTTTTGTAATTTCGCCACCTACGGAACCGTTTGCACGTGCTGTTGCGTCAGCTCCGAGCTGTACACCAAATTCTTGTGCAATTTCGTACTTCATTTGATCTAGCGCAGATTCAGCGCCAGGTACAATTAATTGATTTCTGCTGCTATTATTTGAAGCCATGTTAGTTCCTCCTTGATGAATGTTTAGTTTTTTTGGTTGGATTAGCTGGAGTTGAACCAGTATAACCGCCTTGCCGGCTCTAATCCATCGGTGTTATAAGCGGCTTGTTTTGTTACTGTACTAGTAGTATGGATAGTGAAGAAATATATATGCGATAGATTTTGTTGTAATTTTTTCCATTATTCAACCGGAAGAAATATTCCAAAAATTACCTTGTAGATGATATACATATGAACAGAAGTTCTCCGTATACTATGCTTACACCACTTTAAGGAGGTGAAACAATATGTCAAGAAATAATAACAGCAATCAGCTTGTTGTTCAAGGTGCTCAATCTGCACTTGATCAAATGAAATATGAAATCGCTCAAGAGTTTGGTGTTCAACTTGGTGCAGATGCAACGTCTCGTTCTAATGGCTCTGTCGGCGGCGAGATTACAAAGCGTCTTGTAGCATTGGCTGAACAGCAATTAGGCGGATTTCAACGATAAATAATGGCTATAAGGGCGGGTATTCCCCGCCCTTTTTCAGGAGGATTTGTATGTCAATGTGTCCTGTCTGTAACGGTTTAACTGAGATTTCGCATTCTTGTCCGAATTGTGCTGCCAGCATGGAGGATTGCGGGAAAACAGTAGATTATTTAGGTCCTTACAGCGCATATATGGACCAACAGCTGCTAGAGAAAGTCGATAGCTTATCTCATGAGGAATCGAATCGGTATTGCTTGCACTTATATCATTGTCCTGCCTGTGAACGAGACTTTTCTGTTAAGCTTCAACAAATATAAATACCCCGTCTCCTTATCCAGAGACGGGGTATTTCTGTTTTATCGAATGCGTTGCTCGCTGCTAGAGTCAAAGAAGTGAACCTTATTCATATCAAAGCCAAGTGTTACTGTTTGGCCAGGTTTGAAATCTGTACGTGCATCAACACGTGCTACGAAATCTTGACCGCCGATTTGGGAGTAGAGCATAGACTCTGCACCTAGCAACTCAGATACTTCAATTTTCGCGTTTACAGTGGAACCTTGTGCTGCGTTAATGAATACAGGCTCATCATGGATGTCCTCTGGGCGGATTCCCATAATTACTTCTTGTCCTACATAGCCTTGTTCACGAAGCATTTTCATTTTGCCTTCTGGAACAGACAGGACAACATTGTCTAATTTGAAGCCTTTGTCTGTTAATGCACCACGGAAGAAGTTCATTGCAGGAGAACCGATAAAACCGCCTACAAATACGTTTTCTGGCTTTTCGTATACTTCTTTTGGTGTTCCAACTTGTTGGATAAGTCCATCTTTCATAACTACAAGGCGAGTTGCCATTGTCATCGCTTCTGTTTGGTCATGCGTTACGTAAATCGTTGTTGTGCCTAAGCGTTGGTGAAGCTTGGAAATTTCGGCACGCATGGATACACGAAGCTTTGCATCAAGGTTAGATAAAGGCTCGTCCATTAAGAATACTTTTGCGTCACGAACAATTGCACGTCCTAACGCAACACGCTGACGCTGACCGC
>NZ_SCFM01000069.1 GCF_004138295.1 Ectobacillus funiculus
AATTGCACGTCCTAACGCAACACGCTGACGCTGACCGCCGGAAAGAGCTTTTGGCTTACGATCTAAGTATTGCTCCAGTCCAAGGATACGAGCTGCTTCTTTTACACGCTTCTCAATTTCCGCTTTGTCAAATTTCCGAAGCTTTAAGCCGAATGCCATATTGTCATATACGCTCATGTGAGGATATAACGCATAGTTTTGGAATACCATCGCAATGTCACGATCTTTTGGTGCTACATCGTTCACGCGTCTGCCGTCAATGGAGAAATCACCTTTGGAGATTTCTTCTAATCCTGCAATCATGCGAAGTGTTGTAGATTTACCGCAGCCGGAAGGACCTACGAATACGATGAATTCTTTATCTGCAATGTGAAGGTTAAAATCTGTTACCGCTGTTACATTATTATCGTAAATTTTATAAATATGATCTAATTTTAATTCAGCCATGTTGATTACCCCCTGCATAAATTGAAATCGTTTTCTTGTTACTAAGTGTATCTCAAATGGTCCAAGCTGGAAATGGGAAACCTGAATAAAAAAAACGCTTTCATTTGTGCAACGTTTACAAACTCAAGAGGGGGAATCCTGCATAAGCAAGGCCATATATACAGCAACCGCACCTTTGAATGTTTTAATATCAATTCCTGTTCTTTCTATGAATTTATCAACACGGTATTGCACGCTATTGCGGTGCATATATTGCTTTTTAGCGGCGAGGGATACATTCAAATTACATTCCAGATACGTTCGCACAGTTGTTAACAATTCTTGATCGTCTTGTGTTTCGCCAAATAGAAGCGGAAGCAGATGTACATCCTGCTTTTCTAAAAATAAATAGGGCAGTACATCCTCTAATCTGTAAATATGCTGCTTCTTTAGGTGTGACTGAGCTGTTTGAAAGCAAGCCTGCTCCCAGTGAAACTGTTGCAAAAGAGATGGTTGCACGAGATGCAGCCTCCCGATGAGAATGCTCGGTGTAATTAGGAAGTCCGTTGTCAATGCATCGAACGCTTCAAAATCGAGTTCTGTCTCCGGCTTCACATGCGGGTATGTCTCTATAATGACACCGCTTTTGTTTGTTTGCCATAGAATTATGAATGAAGAAGAGAGCAATCCTTGCAGCGCCTCTTCTAATGCCTGCTTCTCGAAAAATGATTCTTTCATGGCAAAATGAAGAAAGCGTACGGTTTTCATTTGTCCATGAAAGGGAATCGAATGCACATCCTCGGCTGATTGAAATAAAAACCTCTTCCAAGCGTGCTGTTCGCTAGAAATACTAAGCTCTTCGTCAGATACAGGAGTTAAAAATACTGAAAGCAGCTCCTCATCTTTTTTCGTCAGCATTTTCTTTTCAATGCCAATAGTGTTGTCTTGTTCATCTGTGTACCAGCAATATTCCTCATAATTGTTTGGTGTTGTGTCTGTTACAATATGTCCTTGATAATACCGCTTTAGTTTCTCCAGCATGAGTGTCTCCTAACTAAAAATGAGTTTTTACAGTATTTTATCACAGGGCTGTGTGAAACGTAATGTTTGATTAGCATGCTATGTGGCAGGAACCAGGAGGAAACTTTTAGCTAGAAGTGAATTCGGCGCAGCAGAAAATGTGAGAATGTAATGAAAATCCCCTGTATGTACATTACTCTTAAAAAGGTTTAACAATGAGATATTGCTATTTACAGTGGATTATTGTAAAATTTAACATATTATAAATTATATGTATGAAGTACGAAACTTCAAAAGCGCTGACAAGGACATGAGTTACTTTTTCCGGTTTCCAGAGAGGGAAGAAAAGCTGCGAACTTCCTAACGCAGGAAAGTAATCTTACCGCCTTTGAGCTGTATTGGGGAATCTAAGTATCCAATACCGTCTATGCTACGTTACAGCACCAAAGCCATCAGTTATCTTTTTAACTTATGGGAAATTGGGTGGAACCACGGGTATAACGCACTCGTCCCTTGCTGAGGGATGAGTGCGTTTTTATTTGTTTTAAAAAAATAAAAAATGCGATGAAAAGGACATGAATTATTTTTACGGTTTTCAGAGAGGGAAGGAAAAGCTGCGAACTTCCTAGCTTAGGAAAATAATTTACC
>NZ_SCFM01000007.1 GCF_004138295.1 Ectobacillus funiculus
CATAAGATCATGGAAAACCGTCAACGGCGTATGAATCAATCTCTTGCCCGTAAGAAGAACCATACGAAAACAGATGAAAACGGTAATATCCTATATAGTAAGAATTATCAAAAATAAGTACGTAAATACCAAAGGGTCATGGCAAAGGTAAAAAATAAAAGAAGAGATACTCTCCACAAGATGACGAATCAGATAACCAATGATTATCAGGCTGTTGTTTGTCTTTCGAAGCCCCCACTTCAAGACGCGCAGCGGATAAGTGGTGGGTAGTTCACTAAAAAGGCAAGAGAACACGGTTCGAATTGTTTGAAAAGAGAACTGTTTACTGACTTGTAAAGCGCTTTTTAGGAGGCCTTGCTCCACAGAAAGCAGGTCATAAGCGGACAAGGCCCGTCTTTTATGGCAGCGTAGGCGAGTTGTACTTATGATGTATCCCTAAAATTTCCTAACGGCACCGAATTTGCTTCTAACTGGAAATGTATACTTAAAATGCCACAAAGCAAACAAGATGAAAAATAAGCTATATTAGAATACAACATCTTCGTGGAATATGTTTAATGGAGAAAAAAATGGTTATGCTAAAAATACGTTGCGAAACACTTATTTCCTCAAGTGTTATAGTGGAATTGCGGAGGGGTGATGCTTGTTCCTTTGAAGATTTATCTCATATGCAGCATAAATCCCCTGAATTTAAATTATCTCAGAAAATTAATTCGAATCTGAAACTAGACTGCATTTGAAAGCTGCACTACTTTCGTAAGGTAAGAAAAGGCGGGCCTTGGGAGCTAGACATCACCCTGAAAAGTTATCCTTTCTTATCTGGTAAAGAAAACTTGCCCATTGGCGAGCCCTACTCATCCTGTATTCCTAAAATTTCCGACTACGTCGAACTCGCCTTCCTTCCGGAAATTTATACCTTCTTACAGTGCAAAAAAAACCGAACAGGCTATTCACCTATTCGGTCCTTCATTTGCTGCAGGATTTTCTTTTCTAAGCGTGAAACCTGCACCTGAGAAATACTAAGCCGTTCTGCTACTTCAGATTGGGTTTGGTCTTTATAATATCGTAAATAAACGATGAGACGTTCACGTTCATCAAGCTCGCGAATTGCCTCTTTCAAAGCGATTTGATCAAACCATTTTGTTTGGGTTTGGTCAGCAATTTGATCCAAAATGGTAATCGGATCTCCGTCATTTTCGTATACCGTTTCATGAATGGAAGATGGTGTACGGCTTGCCTCCTGCGCCAGTACAACCTCCTCTGGCGTAAGCTCAAGTGCTTCCGCTACTTCATTAATCGTTGGAGCTCGTCCTAATCGTTTTGAGAGTTCGTCCTTCATCTTACGAATTTTATTTCCCGTTTCTTTTAAGGAACGACTCACCTTTACCGTACCATCGTCACGCAAAAAGCGTTGGATTTCTCCAATGATCATCGGGACGGCATACGTTGAAAACTTAACATCGAATGACAAATCAAATTTATCAACTGACTTTAGCAGCCCAATACAGCCGATTTGAAATAAATCCTCCGGCTCATAGCCACGGTTTAAAAAACGCTGTACAACGGACCAAACGAGACGCATATTTGTTTCCACAATTGTATCTCGTGCGGCTTGGTCACCGGCTTGACTTCTTTGGATCAATTCCTTCAGCTCATGGTCCTTTAACTGCACTTTTCCATTTTCGTTTTTTACCTCTATGTCCATAGGCCCGTCTCCTTAATTGCATAGAGCGTTGCTTTTTGACAAATACTTCGTAAGATGAATTGTTGTTCCGAAATTGTGGCTGGAAATAACTTCGACCTCGTCCATAAAATTTTCCATGATTGTAAAGCCCATGCCGGAACGCTCTAGTTCAGGTTTTGTCGTAAATAATGGCTGTCTTGCCTCATCTAAATCTGTAATACCGATCCCTTCATCACGGATTGTCATTTTGACAGCTCCGTCCTCCAATGTAACCGTAATATATACAATGCCGTCCGGTCTTTGTTCATATCCGTGGATAATCGCATTTGTTACCGCCTCTGAGACAACGGTCTTAATTTCTGTCAGCTCGTCTAGCGTCGGGTCAAGCTGCGCGATAAAAGAAGCAACTGTTACGCGCGCGAACGATTCGTTTTGGCTGAGAGCAGAAAACTGCAAGTGCATTTCATTTCTCATTTATGCCACCCCCAATGTCGCAAGTGCGTTTTGTTCACTTTCTTCCAAACGGATAATTTTGAACAAGCCGGACATTTCAAATAACCGTTTCACAGCGGGAGAAATTGCACAAACAACCATTTCTCCGCCCAAGCTTTTAATATGCTTATATCTTCCTAAAATAACTCCAAGGCCAGAGCTATCCATAAAGCTCAAAGACCCGAGATTTAAAATAATATGGTGAATCTGCTTCTTTTCCAGCATCTCTGTCACTTCTGTACGCAACGCCTCAGCTGTATGATGATCGAGCTCTCCCTCCAACCGAATGCATAGAACATCTTGCTTTACTTCGAGACTCATCGAAAGACTCACGTTTCCTTCCCCCTTGTTTGTAGGATTCGTGCGCATTCGCGCGGAACGTATATAACATCTTTCGCTTTCTCGATTGGCTATTCCTTCCACCCGACAAAAGAAGTGCATTTTCGCAGTCAAGAAGCAAGCCTCCCAGCAAAAGGGGAAGCGGCTCACAGCCGCTCCCATGGTTGGCTTTAAGGCTGAGAAAGCATAGCTTTTTAGATGCCGCCCTGCTCACCCTGTTTCACAACATGCTATTCCCTAGTGTATAGGAAAAAGCTCCTTTCATGGGGAAGAGCAAACAGGATCTTTCCATAAGCCGCATAGGTTGTTTACTGCGGGACCGCATTCGCTATAGCCGGAATTTTAGAGATAAATTGTAAGTGCAACTACTTTTCTTTACTTCGATTTTGAAAACATTCCAAAGCTCTGTTTAAACAGTTCCCACCAGCTTGCTGCATCAATATCCTCGTTTGCTACGATCGACTGCTTCGAGATGACTTCACTTCCATTTTTCACAATAAGTGTGCCCAGTGGTGCGCCTTTTTTCACAGGTGCCTTTACCTTTTTATCCATGATAATCTCCTGTGTTACCTTATCAGCGCTTTCTCCTTTTTTCAACAGCACCGATACATTATCAGCAGCCACAAGCTGTACTTCTTTTCTCTGACCGCGGCTTACTTTAATAGTTTTGATCGGTTGGTCCTTTTTATAAAGCAGCTTTGTCGTATACTGACTAAATGCGTAATCAAGCAGTTTGGTAACTTGTGCATTACGCTCTTTTGATGTTGGCGCTCCCATCACGACAGCAATCACACGCATGCCATTTTTTTGTGCAGAAGCTGTCAAGCAATATCGTGCCTCTGTCGTAAAGCCAGTTTTCACGCCGTCAACACCTGGGTAAAAACGAACGAGCTTATTCGTATTCACAAGCCAAAATCGCTTGTCCGTGTTTTCACGTAAATAGCCCTCATATTTCCCTGTATAATTGCGGATGAGTGGATATTTCATTAATTCTCTCGCCATCACTGCCATATCATATGCGGTGGAGTAATGATTCTCCGCGGGCAGGCCTGTCGGATTTTGGAAATGCGTATTTTTCAGCCCTAGCTCCTTCGCCCTGTTATTCATCATCGTAACAAAGCCTTCCTCCGAACCGGCAATATGCTCAGCAACGGCAACGGAAGCGTCATTTCCGGAGGCGATCGCAATGCCTTTTAGCATCTCATCCACCGTCATTTCTTCTCCTGGCTCCAAGAAAATTTGCGATCCTCCCATGGAAGCTGCATACTCGCTCGTACGCACCTTATCAGTAAGCTTAAGCTTTCCTTTGTCGATTTGCTCCATAATGAGCAGCATTGTCATAATTTTCGTCATGCTCGCTGGGGGCAGCTTTTCGTTGCTATTTTTATTAAATAGCACCTTCCCTGTATCCTGTTCGAGCAAAACGGCAGATGAAGCATTTTCCACCAGCTTCGGCTGTGAAGCTTCCGCTTGCCTTTGCACCGGTTGCTTGGGCGTTGCTTCAGACTGCGCAAAGCCAACCGGAGCAGCGGAACATAATAATGTGAAACAAGCCAATATTCCGATGAATCGTCTCATGTCCACACCCTCCATATCAGTATCATATCTATTGTTTCCAGTAAAAAAGCGTTTATACCATTTTTTTCTAAGGAGAATAGAAAAAATCGACATGTTTCTCCATGCTCTCAGAGGATGCCTTGAGGCTGAACTAGAATGAGATTTCTCGGAAAAGTCGTTAAACGCCGATTGGCGAGCGTTGCTCCCCAGGTGAAGACAGAGACGCAGCCCTATTTATCCGGTATTCCTAAAATTTCTCACTACGTCGAATGGTCTCCTAGCTAGAAATTTATACGTTCTTACAATGTAAAAACGCCTACAAAAAAGCTGACCCCAGTAGACATTTTGTATGCCTATTGAGGTCAGCTTCTTCTTTACAATACTCGCTCAATTAATTCAACCATAACCTTCATTTCTTCATTGCTCAAATCTGCAAATTTTTCCCGATAATATGCTTTTCTGACATTTTCCAGCTTTTCAGCGACTTCCTGTCCTGTTTTAGTAATTTCTAAATATACAATCCGTCGGTCAGAATCAGAGCGTTTACGCATCACAAGATTCTTGCGTACGAGACGATCTGTAACAGCAGTAATGTGACTTGATGTGACATTGACTTCTTGGGCAATTTGGGAAGCCATTTGTGGGCTTTTTGCGTGTAACGCACGTAAAACAGAAAATTCATTCCATGGCATATACTCAGAAAACAATTCGTTAATATCATTCTGGAGCATGCGGATCATTTTTCGAAATGACATAGATAGTTCTAAAATGAGCGTTTCTCGTTCTTCTTTCACTAGTCTCGACCCTTTATCTTCTTGATTTTCATTTATTATAATGTATGTTGCTTCATGTTGTACACTTTTTCTGCAAAATTTACGTGATTATGTTAGGTTTTTTGTGTGTAACCCTCTTTTAATTTACTTTAATTGTAAAATACGTATGGTTTTAACGATAAATCTGCCATGATGACGGTATATTTGACAGTATGCTCCTGCAAATTTTTCTGCTGCACTCTTCATATATTTTAGAGAAAAAGCGAAGAGAGGTGCTAACAATGTACCATATGAACTCATACCCATATTCAGACTATCGTCCCACAAGAGAGGGCACTGTAACGGTACAAGGAGAAGGAATTGCGACGGCAAAGCCCGATGTAGTCGTTTTGACGATTGGCGTGATGACTGAGGATAACAATGTGAAGGCAGCACAAGAGGAAAATGCCCTTCGCTCTAATGCCTTATTGCAAGCATTGCAAACGCTCGGCATTCAAGAAAAGGATATCCAAACTCTTTCGTATACCATTACGCCAGAGTATGATTACAAAGACGGTGTCTCCTCTTTACGCGGCTACCGGGTGGAGCATTTATACGAGGTAACCGTTTTGAATGTGCAAAAAGCAGGAGAGGTGTATGATGCAGCGATTGGGGCAGGAGCTAATATTGCTCGCGATCTAACTTTCCGCGTGTCCGATCCTGGCTTATATTACGAGCAAGCTTTAACACGCGCCGTTTTGAATGCCCAAGAAAAAGCAAAAACAGTTGCCGAAGCATTGCATGTGAATATAAATCCTATCCCTGTTTCCATCGTAGAAGAAGGAGGATGCGCGCCACAGCCGCTGGTTGGCTACGCAGCTGCGCAGCCAAAAGCTGTGACGCCAATCGCGCCTGGAGAGCTGACAGTTAAAGTACGCGTGCAGGGCGTTTTTATGTATATGTAACGTAACACGTGATCTTTGCTTTTGTCTTTAGCACGCTTCGGCACAGAAGGCAAAAAACTTCTGTGCCGAAGAACATTATTTAAACCAGCCCTTTTTTCGAAACCAAAGCATCATCACCACAAAAATCGCCCCCATTAGCAGGAGACATCCATAATAACCGTACCTCCAGCCAAGCTCGGGCATAAATCTAAAATTCATCCCGTACACACCAGCGATAAAGGTGAGCGGCATGAAGATAGTCGAGAAAACGGTGAGTGTTTTCATAATCGCGTTCATATAGTTCGAGTTTAATGAAAAGCAGCTATCACGAATATCGGCTGTTAGTTCTCGACTCATTTCAATCATTTCCGCTAGCTTTAGCAGATGATCATGGATGTCCTTAAAATATATTTCATGATCGCTCACATTATAAAATCGCTCCGAGTTGAGAATACGGTACAATAAATCGCGCATTGGTACAATTGTCCTGCGAAGCTTAGACAAATCTGCCCGTATATCAAATATCTCTTCAAGCACGTCACCTGCTGATTCGCGGGTTAAACTATCATCGATATCATTTAGTCGATCTTCCAAAAAGTACACTGGTGAAAAATAGTTATCAACCATCTGATCGATAATCGTATGTGTTAAATGAAGCGGGCTTTGCTGCACACGTGTTCGATCTGATAGTTTTTCCCATGCGCGCTGCAGCGCCTTATCTTCATGAAAATGAAAGGATACAACATAGTTCTCACTAATAAACAAGTCAATTTCACGAGGATCCAAGTCGTCTCTGGATAAGGAATGCAGTACAAGAAAATGGTAACCCTCATAGAAATCAACCTTTGGCCGCTGCACATACTCTAAGCAATCCTCAATCGCCAATGGATGAAAGCGAAATGTATCCCGCAGCACATATGTATATTCTTCCTCTGTCGGCTCCGACAAATCAACCCAATACCAAGCAACATGTTTTTGCCGCGCTTCTTCCAGTGTCACATCATATACAACTTCTCCTGTATGATAAATTGCACAAATTCGAATCATAAAGACCACCCCATCCCTATTATAACGCAGCTAAAAACAAATCATGTAATCTGTGAACTTGTGTCTGTCCGGTTTCCTGTCCAACACTCAATGCTGTATCAACCATTTAAAGTATAAAAAGCTAAGGAAGCATCTCCTTAGCCTTTACACTCTCTAAATACTTCCTTTATTCTCCTACAATATCATAAACAAGCACTGGAGAAACAACCGCTTCCTTGGAAATACGAATACTCTCGTATAGTTTCCGCTTCACTTCTTCCACATGTTCACTGTTTGCATATACCGTAACAAGCGGCTCCCCTTTTTTGACACTATCTCCTACCTTTTTGCGCAGCATTAACCCAACGGCCAAGTCAATGACCGACTCTTTCGTTGCACGTCCTGCCCCCAGCAGCATCGCAGCTGTACCGATCTCATCTGCAACAATTTCCACAACATGTCCGTCCTGCTGCGCTTCCAAGTCGAACACATATTTTGCCTGCGGCAGCTTAGACGGATCATCGACAACTGAAGCATCGCCGCCCTGCGCAGCAAGAAATACTTTCAACGTTTCGAGTGCCGATCCGTTTTGGATGGCTTCCTGCAAATTCGCGCGTGCCTCTTCTATAGACGGTGCTTTTCCCGCTAAATAGACCATTTGACTGCCAAGCGTTAGACAAAGTTCCTCCAAGTCCTTCGGTCCTTGTCCGCGCAATGTATCGATTGCCTCCTGCACCTCAAGCGCATTACCAATCGCAAAGCCGAGCGGCTGACTCATGTCAGAAATCACCGCCATTGTTTTTCGTCCGACCGTATTCCCGATACGTACCATCGCCTCCGCTAATGCGCGTGCTTCCTCTGCCGTTTTCATAAACGCGCCTGCCCCGGTTTTCACATCGAGCACAATCGCATCGGCACCTGCAGCAATTTTTTTGCTCATAATCGAACTGGCGATGAGGGGAATAGAGTTGACAGTTGCAGTAACATCACGAAGCGCGTAGAGCTGTTTATCAGCTGGCGTTAAATTGCCGCTCTGTCCGATTATCGCAATCTTATTTGCATTTACGAGACGGGTGAATTCTTCATTTTCAATCTCAACGTGGAAGCCGGGCACCGCTTCTAGCTTATCAATCGTACCGCCCGTGTGACCTAAGCCGCGCCCTGACATTTTTGCAACCGGTACGCCAAGGGATGCGACAAGCGGACCGAGCACAAGTGTTGTTGTGTCTCCCACTCCCCCGGTAGAGTGCTTATCGACCTTAATGCCCGCAATAGCTGATAAATCAATTGTATCTCCGCTATGTACCATTGCCATCGTTAAGTCCGCGCGCTCCTGGTCGTTCATATCCCGGAAAAATACTGCCATTGCAAAAGCGCTCATTTGATAATCAGGAATCGTTCCATTTGTGTATTCGTTGATAATGAACTGAATTTCTGCTGCAGATAGTATATGTCCATCTCGTTTTTTTGCAATCAAATCAACCATTCTCATCCCGTATCACCCTTTTATCATTTTTAACTTAAGAAGACTCCTTCTCAATTTGTGCAAGGATAAAGAAGCACTCACAAATAGGCAGGAGAGTTCAACCCAGTTCACTTACAATTTCTTTTACAAGAGATAAGAAGTTTGCTTTCACGCGTTCTGTTGTTTCAATGACTTCCTCATGATTTAACGGTTGGTCAAGAATACCAGCCGCCATATTCGAAATGCAAGAAATGCCGAGCACCTGTAAGCCAGCATGGCGGGCCACAATCACCTCTGGAACCGTGGACATGCCGACCGCATCCCCTCCAAGAGTACGCAGCATCCGGATTTCAGCCGGTGTTTCATATGTCGGACCTGACATAGCAACATAGACGCCCTCTTGCACCCTAATATTCAGGCGTTCGGCGACATCCTTTGCTACGCGGCGCAGCTTTTTACAGTACGCTTCAGACATATCCGGAAAACGAACGCCAAGCTTGGCATCATTCGGGCCGATGAGCGGATGATTCCCGATGAAATTAATATGGTCGGAAATGAGCATTAAATCACCGGGCTCAAAGTCCATATTTACACCTCCAGCTGCATTGGTTACGATTACCGTTTCAACACCGAGCGCCTTCATTACACGCACAGGAAACGTTACCTTATGCATATCATAGCCCTCGTAATAATGAAAACGCCCCTGCATCGCTGCAACTGAAACACCATGAAGCGTCCCGAACACAAGCTGTCCTGCATGTCCCTCCACCGTCGATACCGGAAATTCTGGAATTTCGCTGTATGGAATCTTAACGGCATGTTCAATTTCATCAGCTAATACACCAAGACCTGAGCCCAGAATGAGTCCGATTTTTGGAGTGCTAGCAAACTTGCTTTGTAAATAGGCTGCTGCTTTTTCAATAGATTCAAGGTTCATGAAAGGTCTCTCCTTATTGTAGTTCTTTTAAAAAACTAGTACCATGCGGCGGTAATTCTACACCGAAGTTTTCAGCAACTGTCGCCCCGATGTCCGCAAACGTTTGGCGAACCGGGAGCTCCTGCCCGCCGTTTTTCATGCTTGGACTGTAGACTAACAGTGGAACATATTCACGCGTATGATCTGTCCCATGATGCACGGGATCATTTCCATGGTCTGCTGTAATAATAAGCAAATCATCCTCCCTTAGCGCAGGGAACAGCCCCGCCAAACGGGCATCATATTCCTCAAGCGCCTGGCCATATCCTTTTGGATCACGTCTATGACCATATAGCGCATCAAAATCGACAAGATTTGCAAAGCTTAGCCCCGTAAAAGACATCTGAGCCGTGTCTACTAGCTTATCCATCCCATCCATGTTTGAGGCGGTGCGCAGCGACTGCGTAACTCCTTCCCCATCATAAATATCTGCAATTTTCCCAATGGAAATCACGTCTAATCCACTATCCTTTAATTCATTCATCACAGTGCGTCCAAACGGCTTTAGCGCATAATCATGACGGTTTGGCGTCCGTTTGAAGCTTCCCGGCTGCCCAACAAACGGGCGGGCAATAATCCGGCCAATCATATATGGCTCGTCTAATGTCAGCTCACGCGCAATCTTACAAATATTATACAGTTCATCGAGTGGTACAACCTCTTCATGCGCGGCAATTTGCAGCACGCTATCAGCGGATGTATAGACAATTAAAGCACCCGTTTCCATATGCTCCTTGCCGAGCTCATCCAAAATGGCTGTTCCGGATGCTGGCTTGTTTCCAATAAAGCTTCGGCCTGTGCGCTGCTGCAATTCATCTAACAGCTCTTTTGGAAATCCATTTGGAAATACACGAAATGGCTTATCGATGTAGAGTCCCATAATCTCCCAATGACCTGTCATCGTATCCTTGCCAGCGGACTGCTCCTGCATTTTTGTATAATAGGCAAGCGGCTTGTCCGCTTTTTTGATTCCTGGCAGCTCCCGGATGTTCCCAAGTCCCAACTTCTCCAGATTCGGCATATGCAAACCGTTCATATGCTCTGCAATATGTCCAAGCGTATCAGCTCCAAGATCATCGTATTTTTCCGCATCAGGTGCTTCTCCAATACCAACTGAGTCCATGACGACAAGAAAGATGCGTGTATATTTCACAATCTATCCCTCCTAGGTCTATATCCTTGCTGTTCTTAGTATGTACGAAAGTGTGAAAAAACGCTGCACACTCTCTCACTAGTATCATATGTTAGCTGTTTGCCGCGAAATAATTCATAATTCCACTTACGATGCCAGCCGCCAGCTTTTTCTGAAATTCAGAGGATGCAAGCAGCTTTGCATCCTCCTTATTCGTTAAATAGCCAATTTCAACAAGTGTGCTGGGCACACGTGAATCACGCAGCACCTGAAAATTCCCAAATTTTGCAGACCGAAGCGGCAAGCCCGTTTCATCCGTAATTGCTGAGCCGAGTGCTTTGGCTGCCTCTTTATCTCGAAACGGTGTAAAATAATATGCCTCTACACCGCGTACATTTGCATTTGCAGGAAATGCGTTCGCATGAACACTTACGAATAAGTCAGCGTCAACATTATGGGCAACAGCGGGACGACAGCTCAAATCTTTTATATAGCTTTCCTTGCTGCACTCCTCATCCTTTTGCCTCGTCAAATATACTTTGTATCCTTTTTCTTCAAGCAACGCTTTCGTATACAGAGAAACCTGCAGCACGATATCCTTTTCCACAAGCCCGTTCAACTCAAAGCCGGGATATTTGCCGCCATGTCCCGGGTCGAGAACAACAATCTTCTCCGCCTGCCTTTTTTTCAGTTCAAACACATTCCGATACAACAAGAATGCGAGCAAGCAGGCAATTGCGATGCTGAACGTTATAAAAAGTTTTTTCATCACCATCTGTCCCTACTTCTGATTGTATATACATAACTATTCGGGAAGAAATAGAAAAAACCTCCACCAAGATGGAGGCCTACTTTACTTCGACTGTTTGTTCCTTATGCTCGTGAAGTTCTCCCTTTCTCACGTGCACTGTTATATTGTACATGCCTGCTTCAAAAACAAACGAAGTCCCATATTGCCCGTTCGCATCTTCCTTTGCGGATATGTACTCATGCTTAGCTGCGCCGTCCTTCCAAATTTCAAACTCTACTTGCGCGCCTGTTAGCGCACTGCCGCTATGCTGTACCTGAGCCTGTAAAGGAGACGTGCCGGCATGAATTTGGTCCGCTGTTAACTGGATCACAGTATCGCTATCATGATGGTCCTGCTCCGCTTGTTCATGCGCTGCTGCCTGCCCCGTGCCAACTGTAACTTGCACCGTTGGCATTACATGCATGTCCCTTGCATTTGTATGCGCTGTAATATGATACACGCCATCCTCAGGGAATGTTTTGTCAACCGCATACATACCATTTCCCTTTGCTTTTGCCGTAAGCATTTCGTGCTGTTCGGCGCCATCTTTCCAAATTTCAAACTTTACATCATCCGCATCGTTTACCGCTTTTCCGTCCTGGGTTACGATCGCTTGTATTTCTGTATGCTCATGCGCTTGTACTGCTTCTGGCGCTGTTTTCACTTCAACCTTCACTTCTTTTGGCAATTCATTTGTTGCTTCGCTATTCTGGTCTTCCTGTCCGCTGCTGCAGCCTGCTAGCACAAGCAGGAAAAGAGCGATCATTATCCAATATTTTCTCATCTTTGTCACCTCTGCGTTTCAGTATAAACTACCGCTGCTGCAGAGTCTACTGAACGGGTGGAAAAGAATATGAGAAATGTTTGTGAAATATTTGTGAAAGGAATTTTATCCTTTTCTATAGCATAACAAGCAGGGCATATCACTATGCCCTCGGATGAAACTGCTTATACACATCCTTCATTCTCGCTTTTGACACATGCGTATAAATTTGCGTGGTAGAAATATCAGCATGCCCGAGCATCTCCTGCACTGCACGCAAATCTGCTCCATTTTCCAGCAAATGTGTTGCAAACGAATGCCGCAGTGTATGTGGAGTTAGCTCCTTTTCAATACGGGCTTCCTTAGCCATCCCCTTTAAAATTTTCCAAAACCCTTGGCGTGACAAGCGTTCTCCGCGGAGATTCAAAAACAGGGCATCTGTTGCGTTCTTTCCAAGAAGCTCTCTTCGCCCCCGTTCAATATAGCGCCCAACTGCTTCAATTGCTAGATTGCCAAGCGGGATGATGCGCTCCTTCCTTCCTTTTCCCAAGCAGCGTACAAAGCCCATCGTTAAATGAACATCAGATATATCCAGTTGGATAAGCTCTGAGACACGCAAGCCAGTTGCATATAACAACTCTAGCATCGCCTTATCACGCAGGCCAAACGCCCCGCCCTGCTTCGGTGCGTCAAGAAGCGCTTCTACTTCGGCAACGGACAATACTTTTGGCAGCTTCCTCTCTCCCTGCGGCGTTTCAATATGTACCGATGGATCCCGCTCTAACACGCGCTCGCGCAGCAAAAACTGGTGAAACGAGCGGACGGATGCAATATGGCGAGCCATTGTTTTAGATGATTTATTCGCATCCTTTAAGCCTTGTAAAAAGCCGATGATATGCAGACGCGTAACCTCAGCAAGCGATGAAAGCTGCTCTACCTTTTGTAAATACTTAATATAGCTTTTTAAGTCTCGTTCATACGAAACAATCGTATTTTGCGAAAGTCCCTTTTCTACCAGCATATAATGCATATAATCTTTCAACTGATCTTCCACGTTTTCCTACTCCCCGTTTTCATAGAAGAAGATCACCCGATCCATCCAATTATTCGCAACGGAACCATGCATGCCCGATACTTCCTCTACTGATTCTCCTGTCGGCTTATCATAGCGATGATAGTTTTGATATTCTTCATTTACCCATAGTATAGCGAAATAAAACAAAAGCGTACAACCTACAAACAATATAAAAACCTTTACAACATCAAACATAACCTTCATTGCTTGGCGCATCTTGTTCCTCCATTGATAAGTTTTAGCGCGAGCCCATTAGCTAGCGCACCCTTACTACAACATATGCCAAGCCTATAAAAATTTATACTTTTTAAAGTATAAAAAATCCCCTTCCCCAGAATGGGAAGAGGTTATGTTTCTTGTTGTACGAGCTTTTCTTGACACGCGTGGCACATGCCATAAAAGCTTAAACGGTGATCCTTCACCTTAAAGTTCCACGCTTTTTCCACTTGTTTCTCTACTTCGCCGAGTAAATCCTCTTGAATTTCTTCCACAGCACCGCATTCCGTACAAATCAGATGGTGATGGAAACGAGTCGCACCCTCTTGGCGCAAGTCGTAGCGTGATACGCCATCACCGAAGTTGATTTTATCAACAATTTTTAACTCTGTTAATAATTCCAAAGTCCGATACACAGTCGCAAGTCCAATTTCCGGCGATTTTTCTTTTACGAGGAGGTACACATCTTCCGCACTCAAATGGTCTTCTTCGTTTTCAAGCAGAACGCGTACAGTTGCTTCCCGCTGTGGTGTCAATTTATAGCTTGCTGCATGCAATTGCTTCTTAATTCGTTCGATTCTGTCTTCCATTTTGGGCTACTCCCTCCCTCGCCATTCTTACACCATTATATCAGAAGAAGGGATACTGTCAAAAGGAAATACTCAAAATTAACTAAGGATTGTTATCAGATAAGAATTATTTTTCATTAAGGGTTTTAATGACAACCTTCATAAAGGAAGGCGCTACATACGATTCCACCATAGAAGCGCCTGCAAGCACAATGCCGATAACAAGAAAGAATACGGTATACCTTGTAAATAACGGCAGGAATGGTTCATGCAGCTTTCGTACGAATTGATGACGGATCAGCCGCAATGAAAAGCTTACCGCTATCACTGTCGTTATAATAAAAGTAGGAATGATAATAAAATTTTGCGGCATAATCGCGACAGCCGATAATAAAAAACCGCTCCAGCCAAGCTGGCTTACAAGAAAACCAACGGTAAAGCCGACAACAACCCCCTTTAAAAACAACAGCACAAAAATAAGCGGCAAACCAATCATAGAAATGCCAAGCAGCCAAATAAAGCCAATATACTTCAAATGGGAAAAATAGCTTTCCTGAAACATCTCAATCGGCTGCGCAAACTTCCCCTGTGAGACTTGTCCAAAAAAACGGTTTAAATAAAAGTATAAATCCTGCTTTTGACTCGCATGCAGGCTATTTACGAGAATCGCTCCAAAAATGACGCCCATCAGCAGCAGGACAGAGACAAATAAATAAAGCGAGGAATGAGCTTGTATATGGGACATTGCTCTCTCCCGCCATGATTGCTTTCTGACCATCTCTTTCCCTCCATTTCTTTTCTAGTAAATTGTATGAGAGAAAAGAGAGAGTATGACTAGGAATGAAAAAAGAGACGTGCATAATAGGGTTATTCACTATGATTATTTTAGTACGATTTGAATGCTGCATATGCTGGATTAGCAAAGCACCACTGATTGCCGCCAAGATTATACCAGCCGTTTGTTTCCCCGTATACCTTATAAATTTCGTTTTTGTGCATAACACGGATAATACTATGCTGCATACTAGGACCACTGCGCACATTCAAATCAACATTAACTTATGTACAAACTTTGCATCTGATTGGACAACTATGACATATGCTTAAGGCTTTTGATTTAATAAAATTATATGAGCGGCTAACTGAATGAGGGTATTCCTAACATTTCCGACTACTTCGAATTCGCTTCCAGCTGGAAACTTATATTTTCTTGCAGTGTAAGAAAGAGGGGCTGTCCTTTTTAAGGAGAAAAGGAATTAGGGTATAATTGAAGAACGTATTGGATTGGAGGAACATCTATTGAATCTATTAGATATGGCTGCGATAGGTCTGCCAATGGCCATTGTTATCTTAACGTTGATTGGATTTTATAAACTATTCATAAAAAAGAAAAACATCACAGCTTTTTATACACCGTTCGATGAAATCATGGGGCAAACGCCCATTGCATTTCATGAGGAGCAGCATGTGGTAGAAGAGGATGAGGGCGAGGCAGACGGTAAAGATAAGTATAACAAGGGAAGAAAGAGACATCCGTAATGGTTGTCTCTTTCTCATTGTCTTACTTTTTCAGCTGTAAATACTGCATCGCAAGAATTGTTTTCGCATCATGGATACGCTGCTCCTGAATCAATTCCCATGCTTCTTCTAATGTTACCTCCAGCAAATCAACAAATTCATCCTCATCCAAATCCGCTTTATCTTCCTTCTTTGTTAGGCCTGTCGCCTCGTATAAATAGATGATCTCATCCGCAAAACCTGGTGATGTGTAAAACGAATATAAAAGCTTCATATCCTCACATATGTATCCTGTTTCCTCTTCCAGCTCCCGCATCGCCGTTGCAAGCGGGGCTTCCCCTTGTTCCAGCTTGCCCGCTGGAATTTCTACAAGCGCCTTTTCCATCGCCTTTCGATATTGCTCAACAAGGACAATTTTCCCCTCGTCTGTTACGGCAATAACAGCAACCGCTCCCGGATGCTTGACAAGCTCACGTTTGCTGGAAGCCCCATTTGGCAATACTACATCATCAACACGTACTTGAATAATGCGGCCATCATAAATCGGCTGGGTTGCTGTTGTTTTTTCTTCAAATTTATGCACAATATCATCTCCTTGTTCTATTCGTTAGGTTCTCTTCATACATTCTATCACAACTCTTAAGGAGGAAAAAAATGAAAGTATATCTACTAGAAAATAGAATTATGCTCGTTGGCAAAGCGTGGGAGATTCGCAACAAGCTCAAGGAATATAGCAAACACTACACAACCGTTTCCGAGTGGCTACAGGAAATGAAAAAGTAAACTGTTTGTATCCGCATTCCTCTCTCGCTTACAATAGAAATAAGGAGGGGTGTGCATGAAAAAACGCCAATTAGGAAATTCAGATTTATTTGTAAGCGAGGTAGGATTGGGCTGCATGTCGCTTGGCACAAATGAAGCAGAAGCGCTTCGGATTCTTGACGCTGCCTTTGCGGAAGGAATTAATTTTCTCGATACTGCCGACTTGTATCACTACGGCTTAAACGAAGAAATTGTCGGAAAGGCGATTCGTGATAGACGAGCTGATATTGTACTTGCGACAAAGGTGGGCAACCGCTGGACGGAGGAGAAAAACGGTTGGTTTTGGGATCCATCCAAAGCGTACATAAAGGAAGAAGTAAAAGAGAGCCTGCGCCGTCTAGGAACGGACTATATCGACTTATATCAGCTGCACGGCGGGACCATTGAGGATAACATCGAGGAAACAATTGCGGCATTTGATGAGCTGCAAAAGGAGGGTGTTATTCGCTATTACGGAATTTCCTCGATCCGCCTGAACGTGATTCGCGAGTATGTAAAGCGATCTAATATCGTAAGCATCTTAATGGAATACAGCATTCTAAACCGCCGCCCAGAGGAACTATTTCCTCTTCTCAAAGAGCATCATGTAAGCGTCATTGCGCGTGGTCCGGTTGCGAAAGGATTGCTTACGAACCATAACGTAGGCAAGCTTGAAAATGCGCGGGAAAAAGGCTATTTGTCGTATCGCTATGAAGAGCTTGAACGTACACTGCAAATTGTGCAAACTGCTGCACCTAATCGTCCGCTTGAAGAAATTGCTGTGCAATACTGCCTGCACGATTCTGTTGTTGCTTCCATTATCCCAGGGGCAAGCTCTATAGAACAGCTCCGCGCAAATGCAAATGCTGGACAAGCTGCGCCCCTTACAGCACAGGAATACGAACACATTCAAAATACAACAAAGCAAGATTTGTATGAGCTGCATCGCTAGGAAAAATGTTATTCTGCTTTTTATTTGAGTACTCCAAAAGACACCTCATGTGTCATTTGGAGTATTTCTTTTGCATTTTAAGAAAGGATAACTTTTCGGGGTGATGTCTAGCTCCCAAGGCCCAAAATGGCAGACTCCGGGCTGAACCTCCGCAAAAGGCAAAAAGCGCCTTATACTCCGACCCACCCCTACTCTGCCATAAAAGGCGGGTCTTGTCCGCTTTTCTTTACACAGTTCCAAAACTTTCTCTTTTACTCACCCAATTAGCGGATAGATAAATCAACATATAAATGGGAAAGGAATATGCATACTGCCAATGAACTTTTGTATATAAGCCCGTCCATTCAAATATGGGTTCTCCGATGAATGCGACCATTAATCCGTAAAAGATGGCTTTCTTTAAAGGAGATATATGCGGTCTAGATTGTATCAATAATGTCATGGTCACTGGAAAAAGCGCGAAATCCCATGGTGCATACGAGGGAATAGTAGGGATAACTTTCCCTGCATAATACCATAATCCTAAAGCAACACCGCAAAAGTCAAACCAAGAGCATACAATAATGATGAAAAAGGCAGTAAACATGAAACGAGCACGGTTTGCTTTATCAATCCATCTCCACCAGATGGCCCATGGAAGAATAGTAAGTCCGACAGATAGCCACCAGTCCCAGTGCAGAAATGTATGTTCCTTCCAGTAAGTGAAGTATGCTTCATTTGCCTTATGGACTATGTGATAAAACTCTTCAATTTTATGCGTGTTTTCTTCTAGACGGAAGTTCTTCATCCTCTAATTCACCATTTTCGTATAGTTTACATATGTGTAAAACAGAAAAATCTTTCATTTGATAAATGTATGTATTCTCTGTGCCTTCGTGTCTCCTCTTAGACCCGGGCTACGCCTAATGCTGTATGCTCCCACAAAATCCTTTCAACAGCTTCCCATTGATAGTCTTCGCATCGTATCATCAGCACGACTTCCGAGGTTATTTGTTTGTTTCCTTCCGGCCTCTTTTTAACCATCCATAATTTAATCAAAAACCCGACAAGTAAGCCGGTAACTGCCCCAATAATCCCCCAAATGATTGGTCCCCATTTTAGTACATATCCATAAATTGCCCCTAAGAGCATGGTACATGTCCCTAATATTGCTGCTGCATCAAACATACTAAGCCCATCTGCTCGGTGAATTGTATCAAATAGTTGTTTCGGTTCGGTTCTCTTTTTAAGAGGAACTGCAAATATCTGTTCTTTTGGAATCCCCTTCTGTTCCAGTGAGCTAATAGCAAGTTCAATAAAAAGGGAATTTTCAAATGTCGTAATCACTAACATACAGATCTCCTCTCCTGTTAGATAGGTGGCTTGAAATTAGGGTTTTGGTAATTGCGACGTAAATAGTTCGATAGCTCTTTTTCAAACAACTTATTGTATTCAACCGCTGAAACATAGGAATCGTACACGATAAATATATATATGGACGGGAGATACATCGCCCATTGCATATTTATAATTTGTTTCGCTTGTGCAAATTCCCCGACCATCGTAAACTGAATTGCCTGTGGGATATGTCCAAAATACAACACCGTGATTGTGTATCCAAAAACAAAGAAACCTGTGAGAATTTTATGAATATACAAGTGTCCGAGCCCAGGCATGAGAAACGACCATGTTAAAGCAATCCATGGTTTACACCTCCCTAAAGAATTAATATCCCAAGATCCGATATTCAAAGAAGGGATGGGTGCATCTTCCCGATCTGCTAATAAGTAGAGTTTATTATGATCGACAGTTACCCGGTAGCTGTCCCATATGCTAAACATATAAATTCCCACATACAGCATAAGCCATTTTTCATCGAGGGCTTTTTTAGCCGTTTCAAAATCTCCTAGTAAAGAATAGAGGATACCAAGGTTGACATTCGCCATATTGTTAATAAATGCTTCCCACGTAATGAGGATAAAAGCCGCTGCATAACGGTGCAGCAACAGATGTCCAAAACCTGGATATGAAAAAGCAAAAAAACTGATAATCCAAGGGTTTCGCAAATGAAGTTGTGAAATAGTAAATTGAGATATATGAGCTCTTGTTCTTCGAAAAGGAGGCATTTGATTCATAGCATTTACTCCTAATTACTACGTTTCTCCGTTCGTATATATTGCTTGTTTCATCGGAGAACGTATCATTTTCAAAATCATGCAGTCCCTTATATTCCAGTCCAAAAACACTGAAATAAACTGAAGATTTAGTACTTTCTCTTTGAAGCGATTTTAGCTGTTAGTATAGATCTTACGTCTACGATTACTTTTCTTTAGTATCGTTCTCATTCTTTTAGATTTTCAAACAAAAATTTCCGGCTACGTCGAATTCGCTTCTATCTGGAAATTTTTTCTTTCTCAAAGCATAAAAAAAGAAGCTGACCTCTTAGTCAACCTCTTTTTTCTATCCATTTCTTAATTTGATTGAGCCAAAACTTTTGCTTCTTCTTCATTCCCAGCCTTTTTTCCTGTCTTTCTGTCAGACAGTTTAATGTGCGGCAGAAGGAGCGTGAATACTGCCCCGATAACAATAATAACTAATCCCACTAGGAATACGCTGTGGAGAGAGTCCATTAATGATGTTTTTAAGATAGGAGTCATCTTTTCAGCTAATGCCGCTGGCAGCTGTTTCAAAGCCTCTGGGCTGAACAATGACTGCAATAGCCCCTCTGGATTTGTTGCAATCATTTCTTTAAACTTAGTTACCATTTCGCTTGCCTGTGCTGGCAATGTATTTAAGAATGGTACAAGCTTGTCATTAAGCGCCGTTCCTGCTTGCTTATTCATTACAGCCCCTAAAATGGTAATACCAAACGTACCGCCGATGGAGCGGAAAAACTGACTGGAGGATGTAACAACTCCAAGCTCCTCTCTCGAAAAGCTCTCCTGTAACGCAAGAGTAAGCAAGGGCATGACTAAGCCCATCCCGAAACCGATTACTGCCATATAAGATGTTGCCACAAGCTTTGCTGTATTCATATCTAACGTTGTCAGCAGCCCAAAGCCGCCCGCCATAACAAGCATTCCAATAATAATTTGAATTTTAATGCCAATTTTATAGACAAGTTGCCCGCCAATAATACTTGTAATGATCATCGAAACCATCATTGGCGTCATAATCATTCCCGATTCCGTGGCACTTACAC
This sequence comes from Ectobacillus funiculus, assembly GCF_004138295.1. GTDB lineage: Bacteria > Bacillota > Bacilli > Bacillales > Bacillaceae_G > Ectobacillus > Ectobacillus funiculus. The sequence continues at coordinate 20,233 of NZ_SCFM01000007.1, forward strand.
CAACAATGCCTTGCATAAAGAATGGTACAAATGTAATTGCCCCAAACATCCCGATACTCATGAAAAAGCCGATTAAATTCAAAGATGTAAAGGTTCTATTCTTAAAGAGATACATTGGTAAAATCGGTTCTTTTGCCTTTGTTTCTGCGATAACGAAGCCCGCTAATCCAATGAGAGCGAGTGCGAATAAGCCGAGAATTTGCCAGGAGTCCCAAGCGTAGTCCTTGCCGCCGAGACTTAATGCAAGCAACAGGCTCACAACCCCAACAACCATTGTGAGCATACCGGCAATATCAAACTGAATCGGTCCTGTATGCTTGCGCCCCTGTAAGCCTAACGCAATTAGAATAGTCGCAATAATTCCAACAGGGAGGTTAATATAAAATACCCACTTCCAGTTCCAAGCGTCTACAATCCAACCGCCAATTTGCGGTCCAATAACCGAAGCAAGACCGAAAATCGCTCCAAACACACCTTGAAATTTAACACGCTGCGCTCCTGTAAACAGGTCACCGACAACAATCATCGCCATTGGCATTAGCACGCCGCCCCCGATGCCCTGCAAACCACGATAAATGATCAGCTGTGTCATATTTTCAGCCATTCCGCACAAAGCAGAAGCAATCATAAAAATAATAAGTCCTGTTACGTATACAACCCTGCGTCCTAGCAAATCAGCTAATTTCCCTGCAATTGGCACAACGGTTGTAGATGTCAGCAAATATGCTGTTGTCAGCCATGTCATCATGCTTAATCCGCCTAAATCACCAACAATCCGCGGCATCGCCGTTCCGACAATTGTACCGTCAAGTGCAGAGAAGAACATCGCAATGATGAGCCCAATCAGCAATAAGGTACGCTTGCTATCTTTTTCTTGTTTCACCATCCTAGCATTTCTCCTCTTCTTCCTCGTTCTTATCAAAAACTGTTATCTGCGCGAGCTTCTCTGTTATGGAGGCCATTGCTTCTAGCTCTTCCGTAGTCAAACTCGACAAATAGCGCTGCGCAACAGCTTTTCTCGCCCCAATTAGTTGCTTTAGCCTTTCTTCTCCACGTTCGCTCAGACGAATGTTAACAACACGTCGATCCTTCTTATCATGCTCACGTTCTACAAGCTTATGCTGTTCTAAACGGTCTATCATCAGCGTTACCGCACTTGGCTTTACATCCATATGCTCAGCTAGCTGTGAAACCTTGCAGCTCCCCTTTTTGTTTACGTATATCAATACGAAAAACTGTGTTGGGGTCAATTCATAGCTGTGTACAACCTCTAGCAGTTCAGGCTGCATTTGTTGGAACACAGTGTGAACGGCTGCCTGAATTCGTTCAATGTAATGATCTACCTCGCCCAAAGTATAACCCCCAATATTTAATTTAATTAAATATATGCATAACAGCAATATTTAATATACATTAAATATTTATATGAATCAACATTTATTTTTGTTATCTTTTTTAGGTATACGCAATTCGGATAGTTTCTGTAATATCCTTTGCATTTCACGCCCAATCGATGACAGGAGCAGACAAAAGGTGCTCTCAAAGGTTAGCCAGACTATCCTTTAGGAACACCTTTCATGAAAATATGACATAAAGAAAAAACGAAAGTGTGGATGCCGCACTTTCGTTTTTTCTTCACTTACCTAGTATTAAAAATCGAAATTATCTGGATCTGGACCGAGTCGTCGATTTTCATTTAGTGCGTCGATTTTTGCTAGGTCTTCAGCAGATAATTCAAAATCAAATACATTCACATTTTGTTCAATGCGGGATGGCGTGATCGACTTTGGAATTGTTATAATATCGCTTTGAATGTCCCAGCGCAGTACAATTTGTGCTGGTGTTTTACCATACTTTTCAGCGAGCTCCGCAATCGTTTCGTTTTCAAAAATCTCACCGCCCTGCATAAGCGGGCTCCATGCCTCAACAGCAATCTCATGCTTTTGGCAAAACTCACGAATTTCCACCTGTGATAGGCGTGGATGAAGCTCGATCTGGTTCACCATTGGCTTAATCTTGCAGTTTGCAAGCACATCCTCTAGGTGATGGATATGAAAGTTAGATACGCCGATTGCACGCACCTTTCCTTGCTCATACAATGTTTCTAATGCTCGATATGTATCGACATATTTGCCGCTTACAGGCCAGTGGATTAAATATAAATCCATATACTCTAAGCCAAGCTTATCAAGGCTTGTCTCAAATGCCTTCAATGTAGATTCGTAGCCTTGGTCGCTATTCCACACCTTTGTTGTAATAAACAAATCTTCACGCGCTACGCCAGATTCACGGATCGCTTCTCCAACGCCTGCTTCGTTGCCATACACAGCAGCTGTATCAATGCTGCGGTAGCCGGCTGCTAAAGCTGCCTTCACTGCTGTTCGTACTTCTTCGCCTTCTTTTGTTTGCCACACGCCCAGACCAAGAACAGGCATGTCCACACCGTTATGAAGCTTTTTTGTTGGAATCATAGGTTTCCCCTCCGTTTTAGAAATCTCTTCCTGTTTATTTAATCAGTAAGAAAGCGGGAATGTCAATGAAAGTGATTTCGAACTAAGAAAAGCGGACATGGCTTCGTTTTCTCTCCCTAGTAAAGAAAACTCACCGATTGGCGAGCCCCGCTCTTGGGCGAAGACAGAGGCGTAGCCCTACTTATACTGTATTCCTAAAATTTCCGACTATGTCGAACAGTCTCCTAGCCAGCTTAAAGTGTAAAACAGGCTGGATTCTTCATCCAGCCCGACTCACATTGCTATTTAAAATCCTTCCAAGATAGATTACTTTCTTTTAGCAAATCTTCAAATGTTTTATTTTTTTCGCGTTCCCGCTGCTCACGCTTTTTTCGTTCCAATTCCTCAGCTCGCTGCTTTTCCTGCTGTTTGTCCTGCTCCTCCTGCAGCGCTTTTTGCTTTTGCTTCAGTTGCTGCAATACGTCCGTATTTAAAAAGTCTCCCAAGCGCACGCTCTCTTTTTCAGTTTCAGCTTTGCGAACGGGTTGTCTTTGCTGCTTTTGTTTTTTTGCCATATGATCTCTCCCCTTGTTGTTTCCCTCATTACGGCTTATTTTTTAGATTATTGTAGCAAATGTCCTATCCTCTTTCCAGTATACAGGTCGCCAGGAGTTCACCATTTATTCTCCCTCAAAAACAATCGCAGCGCCGCCTCCACTATTCTTGATTTTTGGATGCCTCGTTTAGCTGATGCTGCGTCCAAATGCTGTAACAGCGATACGGGAAGCGTAAAGGTTCTTCGCGCCCGTTGTTCTTCCGCCTCGGACAGTGCGTTGTATATAGGACGATTTTCAAGCAAAGATCGAATATAACGCAATTCTTCGTACATAAGCTTTTGATAATCAGGCACTTCCGCTGCTTTAGATAAGGGTACCTCGCCAAAAATACTCTGTTCCCTAGGCTCCTCTCCCTCGCCGACAAAGACTCTTTTTTTCTTTTTGCTATCATACTCGTATCCAAATAACCGCAACTTCTTCGATAGTGTATGCGGCATCAAGCCAAGCCGCTTGGCCAACACGACGAGCGATTCCCTCCCATTGAGACGATCAATAATATCTCCTACCTTCATTGACCTGCCCTCCTAATAGAATCGAGCTGAAAAGAAAGGAATAGACAATTCTGGCTGGCTATTGTTTTCATCATTATTTGCACTACGGGCCCTTTCCAAAATTGCTCCTTTTATTAACTAAAAATGACATCCTGGCAGGTATACTGCGAAACATAATCAACTGCGAGTTATAGTAATGAACCGCTAATTCGATGTATTAGTAAATTGGGAGATAAAGTATGATTGCAGCTACGCCTTTATCTTCGCCAATCGTTGAGCTGTCCGTTAAATGCTCATAGCTCTACTTTATACATACTCCAGCTTCCGCTATTTTATCATTCCGACCTTTTCATACTTATATAGTAAAAGGTCTGCTTTGCGGCAGACCTTTTGCTAATTAATTTCATAAAATCAGAATATAAAAATGAATTATCTTGTTGTTTCGCGCTCAATTAGAACAGGACGTAAGCGACGAACCGCCTCTGTCTGTTCTTTCATTTGTCGAAGCAGCATGTGGACGGCAATCGTACCTTTGTCCCCATAAGGCTGTCCGACTGTTGTAAGGGCCGGATATAAAAATTCTCCTGCTGCTATTCCATCAATTCCGATAAGCTGAAGCTGATCAGGAACAGATAGGTGAAGACGATGCGCCGCGCGCAAAGCCCCAATTCCTACAATATCATTGCAAGCAACAATTCCATCTATGTAAGGTGCATGTTGCAGCATTGCGATAGTTGCTTGCTCACCCTCCCTAACGGATAAACCGCTCGTTACGACTCGGTATGGGATATTGTAGTACTCAGCAGTATCGATGAAGCCCTCTAGCCGCTCATGCATTGCTTCATTATGCTCTGGACCGCGAAGGTGAGCCAAAAAGCGGCAGCCTTTTTTAATAAGCTGCTCTGTTGCTAGTTTTGCTCCTTCATAGTCACAGCATCTTACAGCAGCGTACGTGTTATGTAATTCACCGTCCAAAACGACAAACGGAGTAGAGGAGATTTTCTTCTTGACCTGCTCATAGACCTCATTCATAACAAGAAAGCCCGCCACATTATTTTGCAGCAGCGTGTCTACATAGGATGCCTTCCCATTGACCCTTCCTATTACAATTTGATATCCAGCCTCATATGCTGCTTGCTCAATGGAAGAAAACAGCTCAAAAAAGGAAGGAGCAGAATCATCAGATACAAGAAGAGCTATCATCGTAGAGGATTTCTTAAAAAGCGACTTGGCTACTGCATTTGGTTTATATTGCAGCCTTTCTATTGCTTCTTCTACTTGCTTCACCGTCTCTTCATGAACGTATCCCTTTTTATTTAACACTCGGGACACGGTTGCTACCGAAACACCAGCTAACTTTGCGACATCACGAATTGTTGCCACCTTCTCCACCTCTTTGCGGTAATGCGTTACAGATTTACCGTAAAACAAACAAAGCAAGCCGTCAAGATGAATATGAAAAAAAAGGAATAACATGAAGTTATTTCCCTGTCCTATCCGTAATATGTAACATGTAACGATTGTTACATGTTCTGCGCTGCTCCCGCTTTTTTTAGCAGTATGATACAATAACTTCTAGTTGAACTATTGGAGGATTAGTATGAGAGCGTTTTTCGGCTTAATAGGCATCTTCATTGCTATGTTATTTGGCATTGGGATGTTTTTCACAAACAAGATCATGTATCTGAAAAAGAAAACAGATGAGGAAATCTTGCAGAGGGAAACAAATACAAATTTTAATTTGCAGAGGTTTCAATCGATGCAAAAGGAAGAGCTTTGGATCGACTCACCGTTTGGCTATCAAATTCATGGATATTATACTCCATCACGACATTCCAGCCGATTCATGATTTTTTGCCATGGCGTTTCCGTGAACAAACTGAATTCGGTGAAATACAGTAACCTCTTTTTAGAACGCGGCTTTAATGTTCTTATCTATGATCACCGTCGTCACGGCAAAACAGGCGGGAAAACAACGAGCTACGGCTATTATGAAAAGGATGATTTACATGCGGTTGTACAGTATATAAAGAGCCGATTCGGTCCTGATATTACTCTTGGCATTCACGGAGAATCGATGGGAGCTGCCACACTTTTGCAGTATGCAGGAATGGTTGAGGATGGAGCAGATTTTTATATTGCCGATTGTCCCTTTTCCGACTTTTACGAACAGCTATCCTATCGACTTAAAGTTGAATTCAAGCTGCCTCACTGGCCGGTGCTTCCTCTTGCGAACATGATTTTAAAACTGCGCGATGGATATACGATACGTGATGTGTCCCCCATTCAATGTGTGAAACATATTAAAAGCCCTGTTTTGTTTATACACAGTAAGGATGACGATTATATTTTATGTAAAATGACAGAGGAATTGTATAATCACAAAGCAGGACCGAAGCAGCTGTTTATTGCAGAGCGAGGTGCCCATGCGATGTCATATGTGGAGAATAAAGAAGCATATAAGAGGGCGATCGACAGCTTCTTAAAGCGATATAAGCTATAAGCATATTTGCATAAAAGTAGCTGTGAGTACTAATACAAAGAAAACACAGCCATAACAGCAAAAAAGGAGAGAAGAATCTGTCATATGATTCTCCCCTCCTTTTTTTTGCGCTTTAAAAAGGATAGATGCAACTACGTCTCTATCTTTGCCCGGCCCGGGGGCAGGGCTCTTTCTTTACTGTTATTCTGGACCTCATGCCAGGACGTCTGTAACGTCCTTCATATGTTCAGCAAGCCAAGTCATCGCTTCCTCAAGCGTCGCAAATTCTTGCATTTCAAATGTCATTTCATCCTGCAGCAGCCATGCATCCTTTTCCTCTTCTTCTATCCCAGCTTTTGACCAATGCAGCAAGCTGTAAGGCTGATGATCATATAAAAAGGAAACCCATTTTTTATCTCTCGCAATTGCTTGGATCGTATGTAATTTTTTGCTCATCTTTTTCCACCTATGTCTTTTTTCTTGCACTGTAGAAACAGCTAAATTTCCAGCTCGAAGTCATTCAACGCAGTCAGAAATTTTAAGGATACAGTGTAAGTGTAACTACGCCCTAACGGCGAGTTTTCTTTACGAAGCTTATTATACATTCTAATTTTTTGGAAAGAAAGCATCTTTCTAAACATACACATACGAGTAGATTGAAAATATGTAAAAATGTGCATATTATAGAAAAAACTTAAAATTAGGAGGATATCTAAATGACAAAGGTACAAATTAAAGTCAATGATAATGGTTCGTTCCGTATCACAGGTGATGTGGAATTGGTGGATTCACAAGGACACGCGTTTCCGGCAAAGCCGGCCTTCTCTCTTTGCCGCTGCGGCTTATCAACAAATATGCCATATTGCAGCGGTGCGCATAAAGGAAAGTTCCAATCTGTTGTAAGAGCACCGCAGTCGGAAGAAACAGATATTTAGTAAGAAGCAGGATCCTCTGTGAGAGCAGGATCTTTGTACACTGTAGGAAAGTATAAATTTCCAGCCAGAAGTGGATTCGACGTAGTCGGAAATTTTAGGAATACAGTATAAGTAGGGCTACGCCTCTGTCCTCGCCCAAGAGCGGGGCTCGCCAATCGGCGAGTTTTCTTTATTGTCCTTTAAAATTTCTGGCTAGAGTTGTTTTTTTCCAAATCTGCTAATAAGGAATCCCAAAATTTATAAAAGTAACAAAGAACAAGCCATTTTCTTTCATCACAAACAAATTATTGTACCTTTTTTTCTATTTTGTGCTATAATTTCAGAAAACAATATCCTTCGGGGTCGGGTGAAAATCCCAACCGGCGGTGATGAAGTCTCGTCTTCTAAGCCCGTGACCCGCCTTTGCACTCGCAAAGCGGTGGATCTAGTGAAAATCTAGGGCCGACAGTATAGTCTGGATGGGAGAAGGATTGCGTTTTCAGGCTGTACATAAGGATATGTCTATCCAAGGGCGAGTGTCTTCCTTTTTGAGAACACTTGTTCTAGCTGCTCGTTTTTTTAATCGCTGCAGCTAGGCTTATTTTCCCGTGCTTTTGTATCCTTGTTGTCGCTGAAAACAAACGTCTCTCCCAACCCCAAGGAATGTCCTTGGGGTTTTGATTTTTTAGGAGAGGTGGTCTTGCTATGACTGATCAGGAATATATGCGCCTCGCACTTGATCTTGCGAAGGCGGCGCAAGGACAAACAAGTCCAAATCCGACTGTTGGTGCGGTTGTAGTAAAGGATGGTGTGATTATCGGTCTCGGTGCCCATTTAAAGGCTGGAGAAGGTCACGCCGAGGTGCATGCGCTCAAAATGGCAGGAGATAAAGCAGAAGGGGCAACTGCCTATGTGACGCTTGAGCCTTGCAGCCATTTTGGTAAAACACCGCCTTGCAGCAATCTGCTCATTGAGAAAAAGGTAAAACGTGTTGTTGTGGCTTCACTAGACAACAATCCACTCGTATCCGGCAAAGGGGTGCAGCGTCTAAAGGATGCAGGCATCGAAGTAGAAGTCGGTGTGCTGGAGAAGGAAGCGCGTGAGCTCAATACTGTCTTTTTTCATTACATGGCAGAGCATAAGCCGTATGTCACCATTAAAACAGCAATGAGCCTTGATGGAAAAATTGCGACTGTAACAGGGGAAAGCAAATGGATTACAGGAGAACAGGCAAGGCTCGATGTGCATCGCTACAGACATGAGCATGACGCTATTTTGGTTGGCGTAAATACGGTTCTTGCTGATAATCCTAGCTTAACGACACGCCTGCCAAATGGGGGGAAGCATCCTATCCGCATCATTTTGGATACAAATTTGCGGACACCTTTGGATTCGCTTGTTGTTACGGACGGTATGGCTCCAACATGGATTATCGTTGGTTCACATGTACCGCAGGAAAAATGGGAACAATATACATCTGATATGGTAACGGTTATCAGGGCAAGCAAAAGCCGTATTGAGATAAATGAAGTACTTGCCATTTTAGGAGAAAAAGGAATTCTTTCTCTCTTTGTAGAGGGCGGACAACAGGTGAATGCAAGCTTTTTAGAAGCGAAATGCTTTCAGCAGTTCATTGTGTATATTAGCCCGAAGCTGATTGGCGGCCAAGCGGCGCCAACAATTTTTGGCGGCAGTGGATTTTCCTCGCTCGCTGATGCTGCCTCTCTTTCCATTCAATCCATTGAGACTATTGGAGACGATATAAAAATCGTCGCCATTCCGAAATAGGAGGTGCAGCAATGTTTACAGGTATTATTGAAGAAATTGGGAAAGTCGAACGGATGCAGCAAACTGGGCAGGCTATTACGATGACCATTTCTGCCTCTCATATTCTATCCGATGTGCATCTTGGCGACAGCATCGCTGTGAACGGCGTCTGCTTAACCGTTACATCCTTCACCTCTTCCGCCTTTACGGTTGATGTGATGCCAGAGACGGTGAAAGCTACATCGCTTCAGGCGCTAGGACGCGGCTCTTCCGTTAACTTAGAACGTGCGATGAGTGCAGGCGGACGATTTGGCGGACATTTTGTGAGCGGTCATGCGGATGGCATCGGAACGATTGTGGAGAAGAAAAAAAGTCATAATGCCATTTACTATCGAATTGAACTTCCAAGCAATTTGCTGCGCTACTGCATTTTTAAAGGATCTATTACAATTGATGGCACAAGTCTGACAATTTTCGGTCTAGATGATACATCTGTGACAATTTCCTTAATTCCGCATACGGTTGATTACTCTGTTATTGGACAGAAGGGCGTCGGGGACATTGTAAATATTGAATGTGATATGATTGGCAAATATATTGAACGGTTTACACGCCGGGAGGAAGCACCACCAAAATCCTCACTCACTGCAAGCTTTTTACAAGAACACGGATATATGTAAGAAAGGAGAGATCGCTATGTTTCATACAGTGGAAGAAGCGTTACATGATTTAAAGGCAGGAAAGCCAATTATCGTATGCGATGATGAAAATCGTGAAAATGAAGGTGACTTTGTGTCACTTGCCGATCGTACAACGCCGGAAGTGATTAATTTTATGATCACGCACGGCCGCGGTCTTGTATGTGTACCGATTACGGAGGAGCACGCAAAGCGTTTATCCCTTCAACCGATGGTAGCAAACAATACAGATGCACACGGAACTGCCTTTACCGTAAGCATTGACCATAAGGAAACAACTACGGGCATCAGCGCCCATGAGCGTTCCTTCACGATTCAAAAAATGCTGGACCCTAACGCAAAGGGCAGCGATTTTAAACGACCAGGCCATATTTTTCCGCTTATTGCGAAAAAAGGCGGTGTGCTGCGTCGGGCCGGCCACACAGAGGCTGCTGTAGATCTGGCAATGTTATGCGGCTCCGAGCCAGCCGGTGTTATTTGTGAAATTATCAATGAAGACGGTACAATGGCACGTGTCGGAGATTTAGAAAAGGTCGCAGAGCAATTTGATTTAAAAATGATTACGATTGAAGCGTTAATTGAATATCGACGCCGTAACGAAAAGCTTGTGAAGCGCGAGGTGGAAATTACACTTCCAACAGAATTCGGAACCTTCCGTGCTGTCGGTTATACAAACTCCCTTGACGACAAAGAGCATATTGCAATCGTAAAAGGTGAAATTAATCCAAATGAGCCTGTATTAGTACGTGTACACTCTGAATGCTTAACAGGAGATGTACTAGGGTCATACCGTTGTGACTGCGGACCTCAGCTGCATGCAGCGCTTGCTCAAATTGAAGAGGCAGGCAGCGGGATATTGCTATATATGCGTCAGGAAGGCCGCGGCATTGGCTTAATGAATAAACTGCGCGCCTATAAGCTCCAAGAGGAGGGCTATGATACAGTCGAAGCGAACCATAAGCTTGGCTTTGATGCAGACCTTCGCGACTATGGCATTGGTGCGCAAATTTTAAAGGATTTGGGCGTACGCGATATTAAACTGCTTACCAACAATCCGCGTAAAATCGCAGGTCTTCAGGGACATGATTTACAGGTGGTAGAACGCGTGCCGCTGCAATTGCCAGCAAAACGCGAAAATCAAGAATATCTTAAAACAAAATACGAAAAATTAGGGCATCTGCTGCACCTATAAAAGGAGAAGAGAACGATGATTTTTGAAGGACATTTAGTTGGTACAGATTTAAAGGTAGGAATTGTAGTAGCACGTTTTAACGAATTCATTACAAGCAAGCTTCTTGGCGGTGCTCAAGACGGCTTAAAACGCCACGGTGTGGATGATGCAAACGTAGACATAGCTTGGGTACCAGGTGCATTTGAGCTTCCATTGGTTGCAAAGAAAATGGCGACAAGCGGTAAATATGATGCGGTTATTACACTTGGCACAGTAATCCGCGGCGCAACAACACACTATGATTATGTATGCAATGAAGTAGCGAAAGGCGTTGCAGCTATTACATTACAAACGGAAATACCAGTTATTTTCGGTGTATTAACAACAGAAACAATTGAGCAAGCAATCGAGCGTGCCGGCACAAAAGCGGGCAATAAAGGCTACGAGGCAGCTGCTACCGCAATTGAAATGGCGAACCTAGGCCGACAATTGCAAGGCTAATAATAAAAATAAAAAACATCTATATAAAAAACGGGTCATCCTTCTATCAAAAATTTATGGAAGAATGGCCCGTTTTTTATTTGTACCTGTTTTTTGAAAAAGTAACAAGCTGAAGATGAAGAGATAAGTTTCTGAGTACGGGGAGACGAGAAATTATATTTCACTTTAAGAAAGTATAAATTTCTAACTGGCTTCCAATTCGACGTAGCGAGAAATTTTAGGCATAAAGTATAAGGGCAACTACGCCTCTGTCTTCGCCCAAAGGCAGGGCTCACCAATCGGCGAGTTTTCTTTACTATTGTTTACGCAGCTACAATACAATGATTATCATTCGAATATCGCCTGCAGCCATCATACATGACAAATGTCCAATGATTTTGCAGACTATGCCGGTTGTGCTCCATGGCATGAAACCCCTTTCGTGACGCTTACTTCGTGGCCTCTTGTTTTTCCTCTACCTCTACTGTAAGCTGCTGCATCGTTTTTCCTTCTGTTTGAATGCCAAACTTCTTGGCAAGATCATGTACTTCTTTTTCTCTCGCTGTTCGAATCCCCTCAACAATCGTATGCATGCTCTTCCCTTCCGTTTCAATGCCGTAACGAGCTGCTGCACGCTGAATCATCTCCAAACGCTTTGCCTCTTGGGCATCATGAAGCTCCTTACGCACCTGCTTAAGCTCTTTTCCCTCTGTTTCAATCCCGAAATGCTCCGCCTTTTGACGAAAATGCTGTTCAATACGCATATGCATTTCCTGTTGTGTTGGCTCTGTCGCAGCCTTCACAGGGTCTGCACTGAGGGCCTTAAATAAAATCAAAAAAGTCATTACTGCTAATGTATACCTGTACATACTAACCCTCCTGATCTTACTCTCATTGTTACTATGCGCAAGGGAAGAAAGGAAAATTCGTCCATGAAGAGAAAACTTCTTGAGAATATACAATTGAGAATGGATCCATTTTGTGGAGAAAACTCGCTTATTTATACGTTCTTTAAGCAGTAAGAAAAAACAGCCGGGTTCAATAGAGAACCGGCTGTTTTTTCTTACTGCTTCTTCGCTTTTTCTACTGCTTCTTTTAGATCCTCATACGATTTCCCTTCCGTTTGAATGCCTAGTTTTTTTGCCTCCGCTATGATTTGCGTTTCTTCTTTTTTCATAATTTCTTTACGCAGCTGATAGTTCGTTTTTCCTTCTGTTGCAATTCCAAATTCTTTCGCCGATTGTACGAGCTGCTCATGCTCCTGAGCATACCGGGCTTTTTGGACTTCTTCTCTTAGCTGAAAATGAGATTTTCCTGTTGTTGCAATTCCAAAGCGCTTTGCCTCCTCCAATAGATCAGACTCATGCAGCTTCCGAATTTCATTATGAATTTGCTCCGCTGTCTTGCCTTCTGTTGCAATCCCAAATTCCTTTGCCTTCTGCAGCAAATGCTCTCGATGCTTTTTCTCGAGCACTTGATGGATTTCCGCCTTTAGCTGCTCATCGCTTTTTCCTTCCGTTGCAATCCCAAAATGATTTGCCATTCTAAGTAAATGCTCATGCCGCGGGCCATCCTGCAAAAACTTTCCATGCATCGCTTCCGCTTTTGCTGTTGGCAGCATCCCTGCTCCTCCTACTGCCAATAAACCAGCTATTGTCCAGCCTATCACTTGCTTTTTCATCGTCTATTCACTCCTTTTATCATAAAAGATTACCGTTATTTTGCCCAATTGGTTGTTTTTTCCTCATGTTTTTATAAAAAAATTATTATAAGCAAAGAGAGTATGTCCGCGGATGAATCCTAAATTATCTTGTAAAGAAAACTCGCTGATTGGCGGGCCCTGCTCTTGAGCGAAGATAAAAGATGTAGTTGCTCATACACTTTATTGCTAAAATTTTCTGTCACATCGAATATACTCTTAGCTGGAGTTTTATGCTTTCTTAAGGCATAAAAAAACAGGAGGGTTTTCCTCCTGTTCTTACATATATTCCATGATAAGCACGAATACTATCGTACATAACAAGCTTGGCAGCCTATTAGCCACGCGAATAGACGTGATTTTTAAAATATTCAGCCCGATTGCGATGATAAGCGCATCACCTGTAGCTGTTAGCTCAACAATAAGCTGATCCATTATTTCCTTCGGCACAAATGTATGAATTTGTGTTGCTAATAGTGCGATTGCTCCCTGATATAGAAAAACCGGGCCAGCAGAGAATGCGACTTCGATGCCGAGCGCTTACGACTGTTTTTCCTCAGGATAGGCATAGATAACATAACGGTCCGGCGCTGATCCGACAAATCGAAACGGATAGCAGGTTGATACATTTAACACCTCATTTGGTGCGGTTGAACCAATGACTGTTGTATCATCTGCCGGGACAATTTTTGCATGATCCATCACATAACGGAATGTGCCATACGGCAGCTCTACAATCAATTCATCGCCTTTTTCTATTTCACCAAATTTCCGAAACACTGTATCGCGATGACCGGAAAGCAAAATTTGATTATGATCTCCTGGAAATGCTGTACTTGTATAATGTCCGACCCCTTTTTTTAAGTCATCTGGATCGGTTCCTTCTATAATAGGAAGCACAGCATTAATTTTCGGGATCCGAAGCATGCCGATTGTTTCGTCCTTTTGCGGCTGAAATGCAGCACGGCTCGGCTTCGTATCCTTGGCTTTCCCTAACATCTCTTGTGCTTCTGCCGTTGATTGCTTCTGCTGCCTCTTCGCATCAATAAACTGCCATCCTGTTATGCTGATGAGTACTACCCCTGCTATAAATAACAAAGCTGCTATATAATTTCTCATTCTCTTTTGCAACACCTTCTATAGTCTTTTTTTCTATATTTTGCAACTACGCCCCTGTATACATATAAACCGTATGTCAAATTATTATAACACGTATCATGTGCTGCTTAATGATCATCATTCAAACAGTCTCCGCTGTTGTTTCACAGAACCCATTGTTGGAAATACTAACTTCTATACTCTATCTAATAAAGGAAGTTATGCAACAATGAAATATGTACGATCTCTCATCACACTTATTTTGCTTTCTGCAGCGTGCACTAGCATCGTGTTTCTCCTTCAAAATAAAAATCAACCGCAGGCGAAGGACATGCCAAAGCAAACAAATCCATCTCCGGAGGCTACAGTGCGGCTCGCGGCAGTCGGTGATATTCTTCTCCACGACGTTGTATACAATGATGCTCGCAGAAGCGGGAATCACTTTGATTTTTTGCCTATGTTTGCCGCTGTAAAGCCTTATATTGAGAAAGCTGATGTTGCTTTTGCAAATCAAGAATCGATCATAGGCGGTGTAGAAATTGGTTTATCAACATATCCTTCCTTTAACAGTCCCATTGAAATTGCTGATGCCCTTGCCTTTACCGGATTTGATGTGATGAGCCTAGCAAACAATCATGCGCTAGATCGCGGTGAACAAGCCTTGCAGCGTAGCCTCTCTTATTGGGATAAACTTAATATCGTCCGCACAGGGGCGTACACGTCACAAGAAGACAGAAATACAATTCGCACATTTTCCAAAAACGGCATAACCTGTGCTGTCTTATCGTATACATACGGTTTAAATGGGATTGATACGTTGCAAAAGCCTTATCTAGTGAACCTAATGCAACCTGAACAAATGAAACAAGATGTGGAACAAGCAAAGCAGATTGCGGACGCAGTTATTGTCATCCTTCACTTTGGAACAGAATATGAAACGCTGCCCAACAGCAGCCAAAAGGAAGTTACCCAATTTTTAGCGGACCTTGGTGTTTCTGTTATTCTTGGCCACCATCCACATGTCCTGCAGCCGCCCGAGTTTCTGACCGGAAAACAAGGAAACCAAACCTTTGTTGCCTACTCCCTTGGCAACTTTCTTGCTGGACAGGAAAATGAAGAAACGCACTTTGGTGGAATTATAGAGGTCTCTATAAGGAAGGAGAAAGATGGTCGAATCGTATTAAACAATCCCTCCTTTTTACCGACCTTCACATACTCTCGCAATCAAACGGATTATCAGGTCATACCGCTTGCACAAGTTACAGAAGAGCAATATCCGCTTGCACGAGAACGCTATGACAAAATCATACAGCATATGAAAACTTACCTTCCGACGCTGCGTATTGTTACACCCAAGTAATACCGTGCTTTTCCAGCACTGTATATATTCTTATTAAGAGAAGCTGCCCGGGGGCAGCCTCATGATTCATAGTAATTGCCATAATAGTTGTTTGAATACGGCCACGTTTGTAAATAAGGCGGCTGAATTTGCTGGACTTGCTCGCTTTGACGAAACGGCATAGCACGTTCATCTAACGCAGGTATATATATTGGAGTGTAATAATAAAATGAAGCAGGTGGATACAACCAAATCATACATCATCCCTCCTATGCATATATTGAACAATATGCAGCACACAAGCTGTTTGGGTGGGCGATTTTACCGTATATGAAAAGAAAACTCGCCGATTGGCGAGCCGTTGGGCGAAGACAAAGGCGTAGTCGCCCTTATACTATATTCCTAAAACTTCTCACTACGTCGAGTCAGCTTTCGGCTAGAAATTTATCTTTTCTCTACAGCATAAAATAAACGGAATCTACGCAGATCCCGTTTATTCGTTACGTACGCATCAATGCGATTGCTGTTGTTTTCTTTTTCTCTAGGCGGCGTTGCCGTTCTTTTTCGTATAGATGGTAGATGATGAAATACGAAGCAAGACCCAGTAATGTCCCGAAGATGATCATGCCAATCAGTGTATATAAACCGCTATGCAGCAGTTCCTTTGCGATATCCATAAAGTTTCCTGAGAATACCTCTAACAGTGAGTGCTCTTTCATTGGCCGATCATGGATGTCAACCGGATAAACAAACTTGCCAAGCGCATGAGCAAACGGGAGCAAAACAACAGGTAAAAACGTTAGCTTGCCGACAACGTTTCCAATAATCGCTGCTGGAAGGGACCCACGGAACAAACGGACAATTGGGTAAAACAGTAAGTAAATTAAAGAAGCAGTAGAAAGAACAATCATTTCCATACCAAAGCCAAGTGCGAATCCAAGCGCAACCTTTTTGGCACCGCCAGGAGATCGAAATAACTTATAAAAATTAAGCTTAAATGCACGTTGTATCTTTCTCCAAAAGCCGTATTTCCTTTTTCCTCTTTTCACATACATCTCTCCCGTTTTATCCTTCACAAGTTTCCTCACAGATATATTTCTCCTTGTATATACTATTATAATGTATAAAGAAGAGTTAAAAAAGATAATAAATATTCAAATAACAATACATATTTTGGAAAGGATTTAGAAGCTCTTCCATCTCCTCATGTAAACAGTATATATATTTAAAACATAATATTAAGATTGTAATAAAGAAAACTCACCGATTGGCGAGCCCTGCTCTTGGGCGAAGACAGAGGCGTAGTTGCCCTTATATTGTACCCCTAAAATTCCTCGTCATATCAAACTATCTTCCACCTGGAAATTTATACCTTATTAAAGTACAAAACAAGCAGTCCTCATTTAGAAGACTGCTTGTTTTATAACTATTGTAATAGCGCAGCAAGTACTGCCTTTTGCGCGTGAAGACGGTTGCCAGCTTGCTCAAATACAGCGGACTGTGGTCCGTCAATAACTTCTGCGGTTACTTCTTCACCGCGGTGCGCCGGTAAGCAATGCAAAAACTTGTAATCCGGCTTTGCCCATTGCACCAATTGCTCATTTACCTGGTATGCTGCAAAGTCTTGCAGACGTTTTGCAGCTTCCTCTTCTTGCCCCATACTAGTCCAAACATCTGTGTATAAGAAATCTGCTCCTTGCACAGCTGCTTGTGGATTTTCCATAACTTCAATGACAGCGCCGGTTTTCTTTGCAATTTCCTTCGCTGTATTTACAATTTCCTCATTCGGCTCATAACCAGCCGGGCAAGCAGCTGCCACATGCAGACCAACCTTTGCTCCCCCAATTAATAAGGAATGCAGTACATTGTTGCCATCTCCAACATAAGTAAGCTTTACGCCCTCGAATGTTCCTTTTTCCTCATAAATAGTCTGCAAATCTGCCAAAGACTGACAAGGATGATGGCCATCTGTTAGACCATTAATAACAGGTATTGTCGCATACTTCGCAAGCTCTGCCACCTTCTCGTGCTCAAACGTACGAATCATAATCGCATCTACGTACTGCGATAATACCTTTGCCGTGTCTTCAATTGTTTCTCCACGTCCAAGCTGAAGCTCTTTTCCGCTTAAAAACATACCATGTCCGCCAAGATGCAGCATGCCTGTCTCGAAGGAAACACGTGTACGCGTGGAGCTCTTATCGAAAATCATCGCTAACACTTTTCCTTGTAATACGTTTGGATTGCTTCCTGTTTCAGCTCGCTGCTTTTTTAGCTGTACCGCCAGTTGAATCAAGGATACAATCTCCTCTGAGCTAAGCTCCTCTAATGTTAAGACATCCTTTGCCTTTAATTTCACATCTATCGTTTGCTGTAATACACTCATGTAGCACGCCTCCCTTTGATTGTCCCTAATCCCTTACGAAAAATAACACTCACCATAAAAGGCAGAAACGCACCTTCTATGGTGAGGAGGTATTTTACAGCGTGAGCCATTCTGACTAGCTCCGCTTTTTATTACACTATAAAAAATTATAAATTTCTAGCTAGAAGTCACGCTACTTATATGGGAATTTCAGGAATGTAAGTGCAACTCTGTCTTCGCCCAAGGGCACGGCTCGCCAATCGGCGAGTTTTCTTTATAGTGAGACTGCACTGACTTTGCCTAGTACTTCTTTTATTGCGCTAGCAGCTGTTTCCAGCTCTTCCTTTGTTACCGTTAAAGGAGGCAACAGACGTACAACATTCGGTCCAGCCACCAATACGAGCAAGCCCTTCTTTTGTAGCTCTGTTACAAAAGGAGCCGCTTCTGTGTTACATTCGATTCCGATCATTAACCCTTTGCCGCGCACTTCTTTAACAACTGGAAGAGATGTTACATCTTGCAGAAGTTCCATAAAGTACGCCTCTTTTTCAGTCACACTTTCTAAGAATTCTGGCTGCATTACGTTCTCTAGCACCGCTTTCGCAGCAGACATTGCAATCATATTCCCGCCAAACGTTGTACCGTGTGTTCCCGCACTAAATGTATCCGCAAGCTCCTCTTTTCCAATAAGCGCCCCAACTGGAATACCGTTTCCAAGTCCCTTCGCTACTGTAATGATGTCAGGAGAAATGCCGTAGTGCTGATAAGCGAACGCTTTTCCTGTCCGCCCGATTCCTGTTTGCACTTCATCAATAATTAGCAATGCGCCATATTTCTTGCAAAGCTTTTCTGCTGCCTGCAGAAATTCTGTTTGTGCTGGCGTTACGCCGCCTTCCCCTTGCACAGCCTCTACCATAACGGCCGCCACTTCATGATCCATCGCCTGCTCAAGCGCCGCCGCGTCGTTAAATGGCAAATAAGAAAACGTCGGGAGCAGCGGACCAAAGCCGCTGTGAATTTTCTCTTGTCCTGTTGCCGTCATTGTCGCAAATGTGCGGCCGTGGAATGATTGATGGAACGTTAAAATTCTGCTTTTCCCTGTATGTTTACGGGCTAGTTTAATAGCTGCCTCATTTGCTTCTGCGCCGCTGTTACAGAAAAATACACGCTGTCCGTCGCTATTTGCAACGAGAAGAGACGCAACTTCCTCCTGTAAGGAGTTTTCAAAAAGATTTGAAACGTGCCATAGCTTTTGTAATTGTGCCTGCACCGCTTCAACTACAGCAGGATGACAATGTCCTAGATTGCATACAGCGATACCAGAGACAAAGTCTAAGTATTCCGTTCCATTTGCATCAATTACCTTTGTGCCTTTACCCTCTACGATTTCCAATTCCCAGCGTTTGTAATTCGGAAATAACGCGCTGCTCATCCTGCCTTCACTCCTTTCGTAACAGTTGTTCCAATGATTGCTCCGTTCTCATCAATAAAGCCTTTAAGTCCATCTACGATAATAACCTGCTCAACTTCACCCTGCAGTGAAGCTAAAGCCGCCTTCACCTTTGGAATCATACCGCCCGTAATGACTCCCTCTTCAATCAGACTGGACAATAGCTCTTCGTTCGCCTCGCGAATAAGTTCACCGTTATGAAGTACACCTGGAACGTCCGTTACAAATAAAAGTTGCTTTGCTCCAAGTGAAGAAGCAATCGCTCCCGCAGCTGTATCACCGTTAATGTTATACAGCTGACCGCTTGTATCCATACCTACCGGAGACACGACTGGAACGAGTTCCTGTGACAGCAAGCTTTGCAGCAGCTTCACATTTACAGTCTTCACATCGCCAACATATCCAAGCTCTTCATTTAAAGCGGCAGCTTCGAGAAGTTTGCCATCGCAGCCGGATAATCCGACAGCTGACGCGCCGTTTTTCTCAAAGCGTGCTACGAGATTTTTGTTTACCATTCCACATAAAATCATTTCTACAACTTCTAATACATCCTTTGTTGTGACGCGCAATCCGTTCTTTTTTTCTACTGGAATGTTTAGCTTCGTCAACATTTCATCGATTTCCGGCCCGCCTCCATGGACAACGACAAGGTCGTGTTCTGCTTTTAGCTTTTGCAGGCTCGAAAAGAAAGTGTCCGACAGACGTGCTAAGACACTCCCGCCGCACTTTACTACAATTGCCTCTTTCATTTCCGTCTCCCCTTACGTGCGATAGCTCGCATTAATTTTCACGTAATCATAGCTTAAATCACAACCCCATGCCGTTCCGCTGAAGTCCCCAATGTTTAAGTTCACGTTAATTACAATTGTATCCTGCTGTAAATAACGCTTTGCTTCTTCTTCTGAGAAAGGCTGCGGTTCACTTTGTTTCAGTACAGCGATATCTCCTAATGAAATATCCACCGTGCGCGGATTTACCGGCGCTTCACTATGGCCTAATGCACCGATGATTCGACCCCAGTTCGCATCTTCACCATAAACTGCTGTTTTCACTAGGCTAGAGCCAACGATTTTCTTCGCCGCCATACGCGCATCATCCTCTGAAGTCGCGCCATGCACATTCACTTCAATCAGCTTTGTTGCGCCTTCGCCGTCTTTTGCAATCGCCTTTGCTAAATCCTCGCTTGCACTTTTAAATGCTTGGAAAAATTTATCCCAGTCTGGATGTCCCGGATGAAGCGGCTCATTTTCTGCCAATCCGCTCGCCATCACAACGACCATATCATTTGTAGATGTTTCGCCATCTACTGTAATTTGATTAAATGTGCGATCCGTTACTGTGCGCAGTGCCTGCTGCAGCACCTCACTGTCAATATTTGCATCCGTTGTAAGAAAGCCTAGCATTGTCGCCATATTCGGGTGGATCATGCCAGAACCCTTTGCCGCACCTGCTACTGTTACACATTTGCCATCAATCATTGTTTGGTAGCATGTTTTCTTCACAACTAAGTCTGTTGTTAAAATCGCTTCATAAAAGCCAAAGGCATCCTGCTCATCCTCTGTAGGAGAAAGCTGCGAGATCCCCCCGCGCACTGTTTCCATCGGAAGCATTTCACCGATCACTCCTGTTGAAGCGACCGCTACAAGATGTTCCTCTAAACCAAATTGCTGCGCTGTCAGTGTGCGCATCTCAAAAGCGTCCTGTTCTCCTTGCTCTCCTGTACACGCATTCGCATTCCCACTATTTACGACAACTGCTTGAAGCTTGCCGTGCGCAGCGATGCTGTCTTTCGTGACAACAATTGGTGCTGCCTGAAATTGATTTCGTGTATACACAGCTGCGCAGCTGGCCGGTACCTCACACAAAATCGCTCCGAGATCTTTCCTCGCTTTTCGAATTCCGGCGTGCACTCCTGTTGCTTTAAAGCCTTTTGGAGTAACAATAGATCCATTTGCTAGTTTTACGCACACTGATGTTTCAATCATGATTTTTCTTCCTCCTCTATGGATACAAAGGCACGATATCAAGCCCTGTTCGTTCATTCAATCCTAATACAATATTTGCGTTTTGCACCGCTTGCCCTGCAGCGCCCTTCATCAAGTTATCAATAACAGATACAACTGTAATCCGTCCTGTTCGCTCATCATATGTTACAGCTATATCGCAATAGTTTGAGCCGCATACCTCTTTCGGACTTGGATAGCCGCTCTGGCGGATCCGTACGAATGAAGCGTCTGCATAGCTTTCCTCATATATTTGCTTTAGTTGCTCCCGTGTCATTTCACGCTTTGCCTGCCCATACATTGTTACCATGATGCCGCGTGTGATCGGAATGAGGTGCGTGCTAAAGGTAATAGGCTTCGTATTTTCATTCCATTCTGTCAGCATTTGCTCAATTTCTGGCACATGCTGATGCTCATTTACTTTATATATTCTAAGGTTATCGTGAATTTCCGGGAAATGCGTCATCGCGTTTGGTGATTTTCCTGCTCCCGATACACCTGATTTTGCGTCAATAATAAGAGAATTCTCTTCAATTAATTGTTCCTTCATAAGAGGTGCAGCCGCAAGCAATGTAGCAGTTGCATAGCATCCTGGATTCGCAATCAAGTCTGCTCCGTAGATGCTATCCCTTTTCCATTCTGATAATCCGTAAACTGCTTTTGCTAAATCCTCTCGCCCAGCAGCCGGTCGTTTATACCATTGCTCATACTCATCTGGATTTTTCATACGGAAATCCCCAGAGAGATCAATCACTTTTAAGCCTTTTCGCAATAGCCCTGGAGTCAGCTCTTTAGAAACCCCTGGAGGCGTTGCTAGAAATACAAGCTCGCTAGTATTCGCAATATGATCTGCGTCTATTTCTTCTAATGTATTTGTTACGATCGAGTTTAGGTGCGGATACTGATTGCTAATCGGTTCCCCCGTTTGCGAAAATGAGTGAATCGAAGCAACCTCAAGCTCAGGGTGGTGAGCAAGCAATCGCAGCAACTCCACTCCGCCGTATCCCGTAGCACCGATAACAGATGTTTTCATATATTCCCTCCGCTCATAAAATCAATGTATCTCTGATTATAATATTGTATATTTATGACGTCAATTAAATATTTATAAATGACCGAATTTTTTTCATGTTCGCACAATATCAGAACGCCCCGCAAGAAGGCCAGCAAAAAATTCGGAAACTTTTCTTTCTTATAATGTCCTAAAAAAAGACGGACAAAGCATATTCTTTTTTCAAACAGTAGTATAAAGCTGCGTAGCTTCAGCTGGTTTAAAACGTGACTTTCATAAAAAGGATGTTTTTATTCATTGAAATGCATAAAAACTTGTTTTGATTAAGAATCCAACAAAAACAGCTTATTTTTTCTTTATCCTTCCTTACTTCTGCTGTATACTGTTACAAAATCAAGAACAAAGGGACTTAAACAAATGAATGAAGCATTGATCAAAAATATGATCCGCAATTGTTTTTATCAATATCATTATACGAAAGAGACTTTGCCGCTTTCCGAGTCCGATTACAGGCAGCTTCTTGAGGAAATATGGAAGATGCAGCGGGATCAGCCTGATGCTGAGCTATACGAGCTCATAGAGGATGCCGTATACGAATTTATCACCAATTCAAGCCAGTAAGAGGATAGGTCTGCAGCAAATAATAAGCAAAAGGCTGTTCCGGGACAATCTCCAAAAACCCCAGCCGTAGCGTTTACGGCTGGGGTTTTTGATTAGTTTGTATATCAAGCAGTACAGTTAGGATTTCTCATACCAACCGTTAGTAAGATATCACTGGCAAGTGCTTTCGATAAAATTATTCGGCAGCTTCATCGAAAAAATAAAATGGGAGAGCTATTACAGCCTTCCCATTTATTTTTTGTTAAGCGATTTTCCTGCCGCACGCTCAAATAAACCAGGAAATAAAGAAAAAATCACAGGACCGATTCCCATCCAACGCGGAAGATTTAGCTCCCGCTTTCCTGTTTCAATCGCTTTTATCGTTTTCTTTGCGACATAATCAGCTTTCAGCATATATCGTTGCATGCTTTTGACATACGTACCGGATTGATCAGCAATATTGAAAAAATTTGTTTCAATAGGACCTGGATTTACAGCCGTAACACCTATATTTGTATTACCGAGCTCCATGCGCAGACTGTTTGTAAAACCAAGCACCGCATGCTTTGTTGCCGCATATGCACTTGATTTTGGTGTTGCGATCTTCCCAGCAAGCGAGGCAATATTGACAATATGTCCGCTGTTACGCCGAAGCATGCTTGGGAGAACTGCCTTCGTACAAGCAACAAGACCAAATACATTTACATGAAACATCTCCTTGACCTCCGCCATGGAGGCATCCTGAAACGTTTTGAAAATACCAAAGCCCGCATTGTTCACAAGCACATCGACAGAACCGACTTCCTTCTCAACACGTGCAAATGTTTCTTCCACCATCCGCTCATCACTTACATCAAGTGCATAAACATGGCAAGGGGTGCGGTACTGAGCTTCAATCTTCTCCTTTAGTTCTTCAAGCTTACTTTTCGTGCGTGCCATGATAACAAGCACTGCTCCAAGAGCTGCGGCCTGCAAGGCAAGCTGCGCACCGATGCCGCTTGAGGCACCTGTAATAACAATCACTTTTCCGCTAAGCTTCATATTCTCACCTATTTCGCATAATACATCCACTCTGCTACAGATGTATCTAATAATATTTGTTGATTATATTTTAAAAAGTCCAATTGTCCAACTGTTTCAGACAAAGTGAGCGCAAACTGCTTCGTATACAGTGTCGGAAACAGCTGTATGCATATTTCAAACGCCGTCATCGGTTTTTCCTTCAGCATATTGAGTACCTTTTGCGCCCGAGCTTCCTGTTTTTTCAACCGCTCCGCTACAAGTTCACTTACCTGTGTGACATCACTGCCATGCCCCGGCAAAATACGCGAAATCGGCATCTCTCCAAGCCGTCGCAATGTACCATTATATTCTAACAGCGGCTTTTTCCGCTCCGTCTCTCCGAAATAAGGCGGTTCTAATAATGGATTCGAGGAAATATGACCGAGCAATGCATCGCCGCCAATCATCAAGCCGTCCTGCTCCCGAAACAAAGCGATGTGGGTAGAAGCGTGTCCCGGTGTCTCGATCACGGTAAACTCCGGCAAGAAATCCAGACGATCCCCTTCCTGAACCGCTGCACTTAACGAGCGCTTGCTCGCGTAAGCAAGCGTCCTCTTCATCGGGGGTCCATACTTCGCAATCACTTCCGGGATGCCGAACTGCGGTACAATATCTTGAAAAAATTGCTCATAGCATGCTAAAAAGTCTGGATTTTGACTAATCCACGGCTCATTCCGCGGATGCCCAATAATAGCAGTGGTCTCCGAAAAATCATTCAGCAAGCCAGAGTGATCTACGTGATGATGTGTAATGATAACTGTTTCAATGTCAGACAAACGATAGCCAAGTTCACCAAGCCCAGCCTGTAAAGCCAAGCGGGCCTCTGCTGTATTTGTTCCCGTATCTACAAGCGTCAACGAATCGCCTTTTATTAAAAATACATTCACTGTTTCCACTGCAAACGGAACTGGAATCTCCAGTCGGTAAATGGTGTCCATTGTTCAGCCCCCTTATTCTTTTACCTGTAAAGAAAACTCGTCGATTGGCAAGCCGATAGGCGCAGACAGAGACGTAGTTGCACTTACACTGTATCCCTAAAATTTCCGACTACGTCGAATTGACTTCTGGCTGGAAATTTATATCTTCTTACAGTGTAAAGAAAACTCGTCGATTGGCGCAGACAGAGACGTAGTTGCAACTGCACTTTGTTCCTAAAATTTCCTGCTGCGTGGATCAGCTTCTATATAGAAATTTATACCTTTTCGCAAGTGCCCCATTTAGACTCGATAGCCAAACAACCCGCACATTCTGCAGACTTGTTCCTGCTTAAACATGTAAAAAATGAATCTCCCTTCAGTTTACACGAAGAGTAAAATTTTGTCATTCATTTCGAAGTGACATATACTCTTTACATGGAAACACATTCTGAAGTATAGTGATAAAAATACGGAACAATCAGAAAATGTCCCATATGATATGGGAGTACATTTTATCAGGGGGCTTATCATGCAAAGCTATAAAATTGCCTTTTTAGGGGCCGGCTCCATTGCGGAGGCCGTGATCGCAGGATTATTGGAAGCAAATTTAGTCAAGGGACAAGATATTACAGTGAGCAACCGCTCTAACACTGATCGGCTCTCGTACTTCAAAAGCAAGTACGACGTAAACGGCACACACGATAAAAAAGAACTTCTTCGTAATGCCGATATTATCTTTTTTGCTATGAAACCAAAAGACGTAGTTGAAGCAATCGCTGAGGTGAAGGAATACATCACGGAGAAGCAATTCATTATTTCTCTTCTTGCTGGTGTTTCAACAGCTTCTATGACAGGATTGCTAGAAAAGCACATACCGATTGTTCGTTCTATGCCAAATACATCAGCTGCTATTTTGAAATCGGCAACAGCGATTTGTGCATCTGCTTATGCAACAGAAGAACATCTTCGTATTGCAAGACAGCTCTTTGAAGCAATTGGCAGCGTTTCGGTTGTGGATGAAGAACAAATGCATGCAGTCACAGCTTTAGCTGGCAGCGGCCCAGCTTATGTGTATTACATGGTCGAAGCAATGGAACAAGCAGCGCGCGAGGCTGGTCTTGACGATGAGGTTGCTAAATCATTAATCTTACAAACATTATCCGGAGCGGCTGATATGCTGCTCACAACAGGGAAGCATCCGACTGTTCTGCGTGCGGAAATTACGTCCCCGAACGGCACAACCCAAGCTGGGATTGAAACGCTGCAGAACAATGGTTTCCCAGATGCAATTATAAAATGCATCAAGCGGGCAACAGAGCGCTCCCATGAGCTGGGTGAAACGCTACAAGCATTGATGAAGCAATAAAGCGAGCCCTGCCCTTGGGCGCAGACAGAGGCGGAGTTGCACTGATACTGTATTCCTAACATTTCTGACTATGTCGAATTGGCATCTAACTGGAAACTTATCTTTTCTTACAGTGGAATAAAGTTTGCAACACACAAAAACCGAAAGAGGATGGCAATTTGCCGTCCTCTTTCATTTCTTACTCACTTCTCTTGGATGGAGATACAAATTTTCCAATTGAAAATCGTTTGAAATCATCCGCCAATTCTGTATGAGAGAAAATATCGCGCGCTTCTTCCAGCAGCTGAGCACACTGCTCCCCTTGATAACGAGAGCTTATGTGCGTCAAAATCAGCCGCTTCGCTCCGGCAAGCATTGCTACGCGGGCTGCTTGATGCGTTGTAGAGTGATAATACTCATGCGCCTGCTCTTCTTCGGCAGCCGCCAGCGTTGCCTCATGCACAAGCACGTCTGCATCCTGTGCCAAACGAATACTTGTCTCGCAATAGCGCGTATCTCCTAAAATCGTGACAATCCGTCCCTTTTGCGGCGGGCCAATAAAATCTGCGCCGCTTAGCACCGTTCCATCCTCAAGCTCAACACTTTCGCCGTTCTTTAAACGTTTAAACATAGGTCCCGGTTTTATGCCGCGCTCAAACAATTTATCAACAAGCAGCGGTCCGGGAATGTCGTGCTCTGTAATACGATATCCAAAGCACTCGATTCCATGAGAAAGACGTGCTGTTTCGACTGTAAACTGTTCGTCTTCAAACACAATACCCTCTTCTTCGATTTCCACAATATGAAGCGGATATTTCACATGTGTTGTACTTACTGTAAGAGAGACCTCGATAAAGGAACGAATCCCTTTTGGTCCGTATACCGTCAGTGGCGTATCCCCGCCTTGAAAGGAACGGCTGCCAAGCAGACCGGGCAATCCAAAAATATGATCCCCATGTAAATGGGTAATAAAAATCTTTTCAATCCGGCGCGGCCGAATCGATGTATGTAAAATTTGATGCTGCGTCGCTTCCCCGCAATCAAACAGCCACGTTGCGGCCCGCTCCTCCAACAGCTGCAGCGCCGCAGCCGATACATTTCGCTCTTTTGCGGGAACGCCTGCACCTGTTCCTAAAAACAATAACTCCACACTGCTTCCTCCAAATATCATAGTATATACCGTTCATCTTACGGAAAGTTGAGCCGATTGGCAAATGTTTCTCGCAATCAGAAAATAAGTTATATTGTTCATGTGTTTATAGTTGTATCCGCTAAGCTGTACTCCGTGCCAATAACGCTTTCGAATCCAACTATGCAAATTTAGATTTACTGTCAGTACAAGTATGTAAAAAGGATAACTGTATTGAACTACTCCCACCTACTCGCTAACACTCCTTTCCCACAAGGGGAAAGATCGTTCTCAAAATACGAAAAGAGGACAAATATGCCCTCTCTTCACTCTTCTTATTTCGCAGTCCCCTGAACAATCGCAACAACCAGTTCAGCTGTTTTCACCAATTCCTCAATCGGCATTTTCTCATTTGTTGTATGAATATCCTCATACCCAACAGCGAGATTTACCGTTGGAATGCCGTGTCCGGCAATTACATTTGCATCGCTGCCGCCGCCGCTTTGGTGGAGTGCTGGCGTACGTCCGATGCTTGCTACTGCACGCTTGGCCACCTCAACCACGTGATCACCATCTGCAAACTTAAAGCCTGGATACATCACCTCGATTTCCACCTCGGCTTGTCCACCCATTTCCTCAGCTACCGTTTCGAATGCCTCCTTCATTTTTTGCGCCTGCTGCTGCATTTTTTCTCCTATGAGAGAACGCGCCTCCGCTAAAATCAAAACATGATCACACACGATGTTTGTTTGTGTACCGCCTTCAAAACGTCCGATATTTGCCGTTGTTTCTTCGTCAATACGGCCTAACGGCATTCTTGCAATCGCCTTGGCCGCAATTGTGATCGCAGAAACACCCTTCTCAGGAGCCACACCCGCATGCGCTGTTTTTCCACGAATAATCGTTTTAATTTTCGCCTGCGTCGGCGCTGCGACGATAATGTCACCAACCTTGCCATCACTGTCAAGCGCATAGCCGTACTGAGCGGTGATAAGAGAACGATCTAATGCTTTTGCACCGACAAGACCGGATTCTTCTCCAACTGTAATAATAAATTCGATCTTCCCATGCTCTATCTGCTGCTCCTTTAGCACACGAACCGCTTCCAGCATCGCCGCAAGACCTGCCTTGTCATCCGCCCCTAAAATGGTTGTCCCGTCTGTTACAACATATCCATCCTTCACGGAAGGAGTGATTCCTTTTCCAGGAACAACTGTGTCCATATGAGACGTAAAATAAATCGTATCAGCACCCTCCTTCGTCGCTGGAAGCGTGCATACTAAATTGCCTGCACCGTGCCCAGTTTCTGCAGTTGTATCATCCTCAAATACTTCTACACCAAGGGCAGAAAATTTCTCTTTTAATACTTTGCAAATCTCCGCTTCAAACTTTGTTTCGGAATCTACCTGTACAAGCTCTAAAAATTCGTTTAGCAAACGCTCTTGATTAATCATGGCTATGAACCTCCCAAAAAATTATGTATCTTTCCTATTTCGCCTTTACTTGATGGAAATCTTGTCTATGCACAAAATTTTTTAAATAAGGAAAGCCAAGGCGCGCTTGCTCCCGTAACAAAACCCCCCACGTCCAAACCACACAGTTCGGACGGAGCCGACTTGTGGAAGGAAGCAGGACCGCACCGATACCAGGATGCTTTCTTATCTTTACACTGTAGGAAAGTATAAATTCCCAGCTAGAAGCCAATTCGACGTAGTCGGAAATTTTAGGAATACAGTATAAGTGCAACTACGCCTCTGTCTTCGCCCAAGAGTAGGGCTCGCCAATCGGCGAGTTTTCTTTATAAAGAAGCTGTACTTACTTCTCTATCATATACCAAAAAACAGGAAGAAGCGAACGGCTAAGCATTCACTTCTTCATATCATAATGGGATATTCCCATGTTTTCTCTTCGGACGCTCCTCCTTTTTCGTGCGCAGCATTTCGAGCGCCTGAATCAGCTTTTGTCTTGTTTCCCGGGGATCAATTACATCATCAACAATGCCATGCTTTGCTGCAATGTATGGATTTGCAAATTTCTCGCGATACTCATCGATGAGCTCCGTTCGTGTTACATCTGGCGCCTTACTGCCTTCAATCTCTTTTGCGAAGATAATATTAACCGCACCTTGCGGACCCATTACCGCAATTTCAGCATTTGGCCAAGAGAACACAACGTCTGCACCGATTGATTTACTGTTCAATGCTACATACGCTCCGCCGTAGGCCTTGCGAAGAATGACTGTAATTTTTGGAACTGTTGCTTCGGAGTACGCATATAGAATTTTCGCCCCATGTCGGATAATACCGCCGTGCTCCTGCTTCACACCTGGGAAAAAGCCTGTTACATCCTCAAACGTAATGATTGGAATATTAAAAGAATCGCACAACCGAATAAAACGGGCTGCTTTGTCGGACGAATCAATATCCAAACTTCCTGCCATTACCTTCGGTTGGTTACATACCAATCCGACAGCTTCTCCTTTTATCCGTGCGAAACCGATTACAATATTTTTAGCAAAATCCTTTTGAATCTCAAGGAATGTATCGTCATCTACAACCTGCCGAATAACCTTGCGCACATCATATGGACGAAGTGAATCAAATGGAATCACATCCGTTAAATCCGGACGGTAATCATTGGTATCATGTCTTTCATATAAAAGCGGGCGTTCCTCGCAGCTTTGCGGTAAATAGCTCAAAAGTATGCGCACTAGCTTGAGTGCTTCTTCCTCATCAGCCGCTGCAAAATGAGCATTTCCGCTAATTGAGCTATGGACTGTTGCACCGCCTAGATTTTCAGTTGAAATGCTCTCGCCCGTTACCGTTTCAATGACCTTGGGGCCGGTAATAAACATCTGGCTTGTATTCTCCACCATGATCACAAAATCCGTAATAGCTGGAGAATATACCGCCCCGCCCGCACATGGTCCCATAATTACAGAAATTTGCGGAACCACACCTGAGTAAATGGCATTTCTATAAAAAATATGACCATATCCGTCAAGCGACAAAACACCTTCCTGAATACGCGCACCACCAGAATCATTTAATCCGATGATAGGCGCTCCGTTTCGTGCTGCCAAATCCATAACATTCGCAATTTTTTTGGCATGCATTTCGCCAAGTGCACCGCCAAACACAGTAAAATCCTGTGAAAATAAATAGATTGGGCGGCCATTCACCTTTCCGTAACCCGTTACAACACCATCACCAGGTCCAATTTTGGCTGCCAGCCCAAAATCTGTACAGCGGTGCTCCATAAACGGATTCAACTCGACAAAGGTACCGGTATCTAATAAGAGCTCGATCCGCTCGCGAGCCGTCAGCTTGCCGCGCTGATGCTGCTTTTCAATTTTATCATCTCCGCCACCAAGCTCGATTTTCCGTCGTTTATCATAGAGTTCGTTTAGCTTTTCATAAATATCCGCCATCTATTAGCCCTCCGCCTCTACCTGTTTTTCGCAAAGCTCATACAGCACACCATGCGCGGACTTCGGGTGCATAAATGCGATATGGGAACGGGCGGCTCCAAGACGCGGAATCACATCAATCATGGAAATGCCTTTCTCCTGCATCTCCTGAATGCGTTCTGTAATCGTGCTTACCCCTAGTGCCACATGATGAATGCCTTCACCGCGCTTTTCGATAAATCGAGCAATAGGACTATCGGCCGCTGTTGGTTCAAGAAGCTCAAGCTTGCTTTCGCCTAATTTTAAGAAAGCGACCTTTACTTTTTGTGAAGCAACTTCTTCAATCCCCAAAAGCTCCAGTTGCAACATCTCGGTGTAAAAGGGAAGGGTTTCCTGAAGGGATTTTACTGCAATCCCGATATGATCGATTTTCTTAATCATTTCCCTCTCTCCTTCACTAAGCACAAGCTGCAAAAATGGTTCAAATAGTAGACATACACGTTTTATATTCTTTTCACATACAAAATATTCCTTTTTTTTGTATGCCACTCCTCGAATATTGTCAATATCCGCTTCTGCTTGCCCCTGTCCTTTCTTCCCTTTAAAATAGAAACATAAGTAAAAGGAGGGACAAGCGATGAACAAAAGAAAACAAAAAATCGTTGTCTACATTATGTTACTTTCCATGATTATTACAACGCTTCTAGCCGGCATTAGCATGTTCTCGTAGAAAACTCACACAGATATGTAGTTGCCATAGACTTTATACGCGAACAGCCGGCCCCCTTTACGGAGCCGGCTGTTCGCTTCTTGCGATTGCGCCTTTTTCTTTGGCAAGCTGTTCAAATGATTTTTTTGTTTTCACAATGAGCATCTTTGTTCCCATTGGGATCCGATCATATAAATACTCGACATCCTTGTTATACATCCGAATACAGCCTTGCGAGATATATTTGCCGATGGAGCTCGGAGCGTTCGTACCATGGACACCATATTTGCTTCCATCCGTTCCTCGGGCGTTAAAACCAATCCAGCGCGATCCAAGTGGGTTCTTGGGAGAACCGCCAGGAATGTTCTTTTTTATGTAATACGGGTTTTTCGCCTTTCTCACAACATCGAACGCGCCCTCCGGTGTTAAATCGTTTGTTTTTCCTGTTGCAACAGGAAATACACCTTGAATTTTGCCTTGATTGATGTAGGCAAGCTTGTTCGTTTGCTTGTTGACGATAATATATGGATCGCCGACCCTTGGATTATCGCCAAGCGGCCAAAGAGGTGACATGGAAATAAAAAGGAGCAGGGAAAGAGTGCGAAGCATACAACATACCTCTCTTTCTTATAGCGATTGTATGTATGTATGCTTCCCCTTAAACTCGCTTTTAATGATTAAATATTGTTCCATTTCATTGAGGAGCTGCAATAGCATCGCTCTTGTTTCAAATTCTTCTCGCGTCGTTGGTAACGGCATCACGCGGAACTGCTCCCTAAGTTCGTGAAGATATTGAAGGGAAATGAGTCCCGTGCTCTCAGGGCGAACCGCCGCTCCAACGCTTTCAATGAATGTGGCAACCATTTCTGATTGTTCATATGTCCAAGAAAGGGAAGCAACGAGTGGCATCACACGCTCCAAGATTTCAAATTGGCGGGTGCGCATTGTAAAATAACGGTAATAATAGTCATCTTCCCTTGTAAACTGATTCTCCAGTTTTTGAAAGGCCAATGCCTTAGCCTGATGTAACAGCTCGTGCGCTTCAATCATCTCTTTTCCATCCCAATCACTCTCGCGGCTCCGTAAATAAACAGCCATCTCATGCAGCAACAATTTAAAATACTCCTCTACTAGCTGCTGATACCTCTTGAGTTCTCGTTCCACACTAGGCATATATAAGTTCACAAGAAGGGCAATGCCAATGCCGATAATTAAGATACATACCTCATTCCAAACAATCGGCCATGTTACTGTTTTTAAAGAATAAATGTGCATAACAATAACCGAACTTGTAACAATTCCTTCTTCCATTCGGAGCATCACAGCTGTTGGAATAAATAATAGAATCAGCAAACCAATCGCTAACGCATGATATCCGATTGTTTCAAATACGGCAAAAGAAAACACAATAGATAAAAGACAAGCACCAAGACGATGCAAAGAGACCTTTAATGATTTTCGCTTTGTATTTTGGACGCATAAAATAACAAGAATACCGGCTGAGCTATAAAACTGTAAATCCAGCGCTTGAGCCAAAAACAGAGCTGCTGCGGCCCCGACAGCTGTTTTCACAGTGCGGTATCCAATTTTGAACATAAGCCTAACCCTCTTCCATTCATATGTACATCAAAAGCAGTTGTTATCACAAATGAGCAATACGCACTGTTACGCGGAGCCTATGTATAAACGCTAGACAACCCTTAAAGAAAATTCGCCGACTTGGCGAATCGTTAGATGAAGACAGAGGCATAGCTCTACTTATACTGTATTCCTAAAAATTTCTCGCTGCATCGAATTGGCTTCGGGCTAGAAATTTATCCGTTCTTAAAGTGCAAAAAAGGGAACAGCGTATTGCCGTCCCCTTCTATATTATAACATCTTTTGTAAAAATTCTTGCGCACGTGCACTCTTTGGTGCGACGAAGAATTCATTTGGAGGCGCATCCTCTACAAGATAACCTCCGTCTAAAAACATAACACGATCTGCAACTTCCTTCGCAAAACCCATTTCGTGCGTTACAATTGCCATCGTCATGCCTGTGTGAGCAAGAGATTTCATTACCTCTAACACCTCTTTCACCATCTCTGGATCCAGTGCTGAGGTTGGCTCATCAAACAGCATAACGGACGGTTCCATTGCGAGCGCTCTTGCGATAGCAACACGCTGCTTTTGTCCACCGGAAAGACGCGTTGGATATTCGTTTGCTTTTTGAAGCAGACCGACCTTTTGCAGCAAGTCCTTCGCTGTTTGCTCTGCTGCTTGCTTTGATACGCCTTTTACCGTTATTGGTGCATACGTTAAATTTTCTAGCACTGTTTTATGAGGAAATAAATGAAAATGCTGAAACACCATCCCGACGTCTTGGCGTACTTTCATAATATCGGTTTTTGTATCCGTGATTTCCTTTCCGTTAATCCAAACACGTCCGCCAGTCGGCTGTTCTAGTAAATTCATGCAGCGTAAAAAAGTTGATTTACCGGAACCAGACGGGCCAATAATTGCTACAACCTGTCCCTGTTCAATGGTTGTGGAAATCCCCTTTAAAACCTCAAGCTTGCCGAATGATTTTTGCAATCCTTCAATCTTAATCACCTTTGCTCAATCTCCTTTCGACCGCTTTTCCAACGAGTGTAAGTATCATAACTAGTAAATAATAGACAAGCCCTACGAATAGAAGCGGCTCAAAATATGAATACGTTTCTCCGCCAACAATGTATGCACGGCGCATTAAATCAGCAGCACCGATAACTGTTACAACCGCTGATTCCTTTGTCAGGCTAATAAACTCGTTCATTAGCGCCGGTAAAATGTTTTTTAACGCTTGCGGAAAAATAATGTCGCCCATCATTTTTCGATATGGAACACCCAGTGCCATTGAAGCTTCTGTTTGTCCTTTATCTACTGCCTGAATACCAGCGCGGATAATTTCAGACATATAAGCACCGGAGTTTAACCCAAATGCGATAACCGCTGCCAGGAAGGCACTAATATCGTAGCCGGTAATTTGCGGAAAGCCGTAGTAAATAATCATCAATTGCAGCACAAGCGGTGTACCGCGGAAAATGGATGTATATGCATCAGCAAAGAAGCCTAAGGCCTTTATACGCGCAATTTTACATAAAGCAAGCAGCATCCCTAACGCAAATCCTAAAAGAGCTGAAACCGCCACGATTTGCAGCGTCACTTGCAGACCTTTTAGAATGTACGGCATGGACGGAGCAATTTGCGAAAAATCAAGGTTCATCGTTCCGTTCTCCTCTTCAATGAAATATGAACAACTCTAGTATTTTCAAAAACACAATATAAATAGAAATACCATGCAATCCTCTAATAATTTAGAAATTTCCAATCGTTATCACACAGAAAGGAATCTCCCAGCATATCACCGAGAGATTCCTCAACATTGCAGCCAGACAAGATTTATTTGTTACCTTCGAACCATTTCTTGATTAGCTTGTCCATTTCGCCGTTCTCTTTCATTTCTTTCAGCACAGCGTTGAATTGTTCTGTCTTATCGCTTCCTTTTGGAAGAGCGATTGCAGAGCCAGCTTCATCAGCAGCTTCTGGAATTGTTACGCTTTTTAGCTCAGGCATCTTTTTCAAATAGCCGCTTGCAACTGCATCCTCTACTAAAATTGCATCAACGCGTCCTACCTTCAGCTCTTCAAATAGCTCAGAGATGCGGTTGCGGCCTTCTATTGTAAATTGTGTTGTTGCTTGTAAATCTTTTGCTTTTCCTTCTTGAATAGATCCTGTTTGTACACCTATCTTCTTACCTTGTAAGTCAGCCATGCTTTTCACTGCACCGTTTTTAGAGATAACAATGTTTTTTGCCACAAAATAAATATCTGTAAAATCAGCGTTCTTCTTACGCTCTTCTTTTGGTGTCATACCAGCCATTACAAAGTCAACTTTTTTTGCTTCCATTGCTGCTAGTAAGCCGCTGAAATCCATGTCCTTAATTTGGACCTCATAGCCTAACTTTTTCCCGATATAGTTAGCGATATCCACGTCAAAGCCGATAATATCATCGCTCACCTTTGAATCAACGAACTCGTAAGGCTTATAGTCTGCTGAAGTTCCCATCACAAGAACCTTCTTTTCTTTGTTCCCTGCCGTGTTAGTATCCTCTTTCTTTGTGCAAGCTCCAAGAAGGCCAGTTACAAGTAAGCCTGCAAGAAAAATGGATGCGAATTTCTTCATGTTGCTCCCTCCTAGTTTCCATTTAAATTTTCTGAATATATTTATTGTTATCGAAAGAAATCCACTCTTTTATAAAGAGACTATTCATTATTTTTATTCGACAGAATGTATTTTAACACACGTACATATTTATGCAATATTAAATTATCATTTCAAACAACCCAAAAACACTGTTTTATTAGCATAAAAACTAAAAAATCCCATAATATAAACTTTTTTAATATATTTATTTTGACTATACTGAAGTTTCTTTATATTTTTTGTTTTCTGAATTTATATTTATAAACATTTAAATGTTAAGTTATCATGATATTTTTATTGTAAATAAAGAAAACATGCCAATTGGCGAAGACAGAGGCGTAATTGCCTTTATGCTTTGTTCTTAAAATTTCTCGCTACGTCGAATTATCTTCCAGCTAGCAATTTCTTAAGTCATAAAGAAAACTCGCCGATTGGTGAGGACAGAAACGTAGTCGCCCTTATACTTTATTCCTAAAATTTCCTGCTATATCAAATTTGCTTCTAGCTGAAAATTTATACTTTGTTAAAATGTAAAAAAAGTGCAGGAAACAGAATGTTTTTGCGTTTTTTTATAAGGATAGACACGTATAACTTAGCATTACGGATCCTTATTTAATCATGCTTATTTTGTTTATGATTATCTTGTCCATCATTATCCTGTCTATGTTCATTTTGTTTATGATCATCTTGCTTATCATTATTTTGCTTTTCTTCTTTATCTCCGCCATTCTTTTTTTTCGTTGCTGTGCTTACGTTTTCTTGCTTGTCTTGTTTGTATTCTTTCTTCTGCTGTCCTTTTTCCACTGCCTTCTCTGTCTCTTGCTTGATCTCCCTTTGTTGTGGCGGAACTGTGTTAGCGTTATTACTCGGAGCAAGAGGCACTTCCTTTTGTTTCTCCTCAGATTGCTGAACCGGCTGAGACTTTGGTGTTTCTTGCTGGGGAGTCGGCGCCTGCTCTAGCTTCCTATTCTCCTCTTGCTTTTGCTGTAACCTCTCCTTCTCCCGCTTCATATAGATACCGGTCGAAACACCTGCTCGTTTCGCATTCTCACGTACCTGCATCGTGCCTTTTTGGCACACTACTGTTACCGATTCTTTTTCATATGTCTTTTGCACTGTTGTAACAATGTCATCTATACGCTTCTCAATTTGTTTGTCCGCCCCGCTTGCTGCGACAGACGTAATTGTCACTTGTTTCTCCGCTTTTAAATAACCGTCCTGCTGTGATCGCTTGACAATAGCGTGTATTACTTTAGACAAAGATTCACCTTCCCCTGCCTTCAGCTTACTAAGCACTCTCCGGCCATCTTCATTATATGCCTCAAGCTTTAGGACATGCATCTCGCTGTCTACGCTTATTTCAAGACTCGGATTGATATCAACCGCTACGTATGCCATTGCCTTATCTTCCGCAGGACTATTAAAAAACAACCACAAACATGCGGCAAGCACACTGCTTGCCGCGAAGGCAAATCGCTTCGAGCAGAAAAAAAACAAGAGTTTGCTGCGTTGCTGGATTCTCTCTGCTTGGGGAAAGAAAATCTCTTCTCCAATTTCGTATTCTCTGTGCTGTCTCTTGCATTTGACGAATTCCCCCTCCGAAGTTAAAACAAGCACACTCTGTTTCTGCACTTCCATAACTATGCCTCTATTCATAGTCCTTCCCCCAATTTTATATATTCCTTCAAATATACATACTCATTAAGCAGCACAATACACATGGCAATGATATATTTTCTGTGCCGCTCAAGCGTTTTACGGCTGACCCGTACTTTTGTTTCTAGCTGTTTTAAGGGTAGACGCTTCTTGTGAAACAGCTCTTCAGTCAATCCTTCCTCCTGCACAATCATTTGAGCGATTTCAACAAGACACTCACGTGTATCACGATGCTTTGGCGAGTCGTTTACAAGGTCTGAGAAGGAAATACGAAATTGACCGAGCATTTGCTGGAAATGAAGAATTTCCTCCTTACGATTCTCGTTCTCCATACTGTCTAGATAGTCCATTAATGACATTCGCATTTCGTACACATCTTCTTGCTGGTCTTCTTGTAAAAAGACAAAATTGTGACGGGCTTCTTTTCGCAAGTAGTCGATCACATCTCTTTTTATAAGAAGATCAGCAAACGCGAAAAAGGACTTTCCTTTTTTATAGGAATACTGCTCAATCGCCTGATGGAGTGCGAATAAGCCAATGCTGAATTCATCATCCTGCTCAGTAATGTAACGCTTGCATACAGAAGAGACAGCTTTTCGGATAAATGGCTTATATTGCAGAAGAAAGGCTTCCTTGTCGCCTTTTCCTTCTTGTAGCGCTTTTATGGTATCCTCTGCGGTTTGTTTCGGTTTTACCGCTTGCCATAATAAGCTCAGCATGCTCCCACCACCCCCTTGTTCAACAAATGACAGAACGGTCACCTCTCCGGGAAGTGACCATTGCCGCCTGTCCTATTCTTTATCTTTTCCTTTATGCTTGCTGTGTGCTTCCTGTTCCGCTTTTTTCTGCTCGTACTTCGCAGCTGAAGCGGTTTTTCTAAATTATTCGTTTCAATCGCTAAACGAATACCTAAAGCGAAGTTTTCCTAACCGCTGTTTCATTATGTCTTCCCCCATTTGCTTTGGCCATTATATATATTCGGATTCAACATTTTTTTTAAGGGGGTAGCAGAACGAATTCTTTTTTGTACTTTAAGAAAGTATAAATTTCTAGCTAGGAGACAATTCGACGTAGTGAGAAATTTTAGGAATAAAGTATAGGTGCAACTACGCCTCTGTCTTCGCCAATCGGCGAGTTTTCTTTATAAAAAATAGAAGGAAATGTTATAAACAAAGAGGCAGTTTCCGTACAAAAACAACCAAGACACAAAATGCGCAGTTCAGGCCTAGTTCATTCATAGAAGCTTGCCTTGTGTTTCTTACCACGGAAGACGCTTTTTTCCTTTTGCGGAGAAGCTTACTTTGCAGAAGGGGGAGACTATAGAGGTTAGACATCATCCTAAAGAGAGAGGCTTTCTTAAAGTGTACAGTAAAAAAAGCCGGCAGAGCCGACTTTTATACTTCTTCACAATATTGGTCAAAGTAGCCTTGCAGCTTTTCAATAACCTGCATCGGCGAGTGCCCTTCAATTTCATGGCGTTCAACCATTTTTAAAATTTTCCCGTCCTTCAGCAGCGCAAATGACGGAGAAGATGGCGGATAGCCTTCAAAGTATTCACGTGCACGCGCAGTTGCTTCCTTGTCTTGACCGGCAAACACCGTTACAAGCTGATCAGGTCGTTTATCGAAATGAACAGAATGTGCTGCTGCAGGACGGGCAATTCCGCCAGCACAGCCGCATACAGAGTTAACCATTACCAGCGTCACACCTGAACGGGCAAAAGCTGCCTCTACCGCTTCTGCGTCATGTAATTCTGTATAACCAGCAGCCACGATTTCTTCTCGCGCTTGTCGAACAACATCATTCATAAAAAAATTGAAGTTTACCATTTACATTTCCTCCTCGGCACACATAACCTTTTTCTTATCTTACCAAGAGTAAGTAGAGAAATACAACTTTAACGCACAAAGCCAGCTGCTCACGGACGATCAGTAGAACGCTGAAACCTATCATAATCATCCATCAGCTGCAGGGCAGCTGATGTTACGGTTTGGGTTCCGTTTGCAATCGCATTCTCTGCCAATGCAAGCCGCTCTTTTATAAACGGATTATCAAAAAAGCGCTGCTCCAGCTGCTCACGAATAGACGCATATAGCCAATTTCTCTTTTGTGCATTCCGTCTTTTTTCAAGTATGCCCGCTGCTGCTATGGTGTCTTGAAACTGCTGCACAGCGTACCAAAACTCCTCAAGCCCCTGACAATGAAGCGCGGAGCAAGATCCGACATACGTCTCCCATCCGTCTGTAGCCGGAAGAAAGAGCCGGGACATTTGCTTATAAAGAGCTACGGTTTGCTGCACACGAATGATATTGTCTCCATCCGCCTTGTTAATTACAATTCCATCGACCAGCTCTAAAATACCTCGTTTGATTCCCTGCAGCTCATCTCCGGCACCTGTTAAGGTAAGCAATAAAAAGAAATCAACCATATCGCGAACGCTTCCTTCGCTCTGTCCGACACCGACTGTTTCTACTAAAATAACATTATATCCCGCAGCCTCGCACACAAGCAATGTTTCTCTCGTCCGCCGGTTCACACCGCCAAGTGCGCCGCTGGAAGGGGATGGACGCACAAATGCGTTCGGATGCTGGACGAGCTTTTCCATCCTGGTTTTATCTCCAAGAATGCTGCCCCCTGTTAAAGTACTGCTCGGATCAACCGCTAAGACAGCTACCTTGTACCCCCTTTGGCAAAGCATCGTTCCCAGCGCTTCAATAAATGTGCTCTTCCCGGCACCTGGCACACCAGTAATCCCAATGCGAATTGCATGTCCGGCGTGCGGCAGCAGCCGTTGAATCAGTTTCTGCGCCTTTTGCTGATGCCTTGCAGCGCTGCTTTCCATCAGTGTAATCGCCTGTGCTAAAAGCGTGCGATGATTGTTTCTGACCCCTTCTTCTAATTCTTCAATTGTTACTGCTTTTTTCCGAAAAGCCCGCTTTGCTGCCGGCAGCTGCGCACTCCCCTTCATCACTGATGTTGTGAAAGCATCCTGACTGTCCCCGTTCTCCGGCATCCATTCCGGTCGTTTATGCTGCTCCATCGTTACTCCACATCCTCATCACTGAGACGGTGCTGAATTTCCTCCAGCATTTTCTCAGCTGCTAATGGAATAATGGTTCCCGGTCCAAACACAGCTGCTGCGCCATGCTCATATAAAAATGCATAGTCCTGCACCGGAATAACGCCGCCGACAACAACAACGATATCCTCACGGCCAAGCTTTTGCAATGCTTCCATAAGCTGCGGCAGCAGCGTTTTATGCCCGCCAGCAAGCGAGCTCATACCTACGCAGTGCACATCGTTTTCGACTGCTTGGCGCGCTGCCTCCTCCGGCGTCTGAAATAGCGGTCCAATATCTACATCAAAGCCAAGATCAGCATAGGCAGTTGCCACAACCTTAGCTCCGCGGTCATGGCCATCCTGTCCAAGCTTCACCATGAGAATACGCGGTCTGCGTCCTTCACGCTGGGCAAATGCAGCAATGCTTCTGCGGACGCGCTCTATTTCATCCTGCTTTTCATACTCGGAATGATATACGCCGCTTACAGATTGAATAACCGCCTTATGGCGACCGGCAACACGTTCAATGGCATAGGAAATTTCGCCGAGTGTCGCACGTACGCGAGCCGCCTCAATTGATAGAGCAAGTAGATTTCCTTCGCCCGTTTCTGTTGCTTTCGCAATGGCTTGAAGAGCATGCTGCACTCGCTGCTCGTCTCTGGAGTGCTTTAATTCCTCTAACCTTGCAATTTGCTTCTTTAAAACGGCTGTATTATCGATATTTAAAATTTCAAGCGGCTGCTCAGATTCTAAACGATATTTGTTCACACCAATAATCGGTTCCTTGCCAGAGTCAATATGCGCTTGCCTGCGTGCAGCTGCCTCCTCAATCCGAAGCTTTGGGATTCCTTTTTCAATTGCCTTTGTCATGCCTCCTAAGCTCTCAATTTCTTTCATATGCTCCATAGCACGCTCCATGATTTGTGCAGTAAGTGTTTCTACATAATACGAACCGCCCCATGGGTCAATTACGGAACAAATTCCGGTTTCCTCCTGTAGATACAGCTGTGTATTGCGTGCAATGCGCGCCGAAAAATCTGTTGGAAGTGCAATCGCTTCATCTAAAGCATTCGTATGCAGCGACTGTGTATGACCAAGGGCTGCGGCAAGCGCCTCAATGCACGTGCGTGTGACGTTATTAAACGGATCCTGCGCTGTTAAGCTCCAGCCTGATGTTTGTGAGTGCGTACGCAATGCTAACGACTTGCTATCCTTTGGATGAAATTGCTTCATTAGCTTTGCCCATAGCAAACGCCCGGCACGCATTTTCGCTACTTCCATAAAGTAATTCATTCCAATCGCCCAGAAAAACGATAAGCGCGGCGCGAACGAATCAACCGCAAGGCCAGCCTTAAGGCCAGTGCGCACATATTCCACGCCGTTTAAAAGCGTATATGCGAGCTCTAAATCAGCCGGTGCTCCCGCCTCCTGCAGATGATAGCCCGAAATACTAATGCTGTTGAATTTTGGCATATGTTTGGAAGTGTATGAGAAAATATCAGCAATAATACGCATCGATGTTTTCGGCGGGTAAATATACGTGTTCCGTACCATATACTCCTTTAAAATATCATTTTGAATTGTCCCGGACAGCTGCTCCTGCCTCACGCCCTGCTCCTCGGCCGTAACGATGTAAAAAGCGAGCACTGGAAGCACCGCACCGTTCATCGTCATCGAAACGGACATTCGGTCGAGCGGAATACCGTCAAACAAGATTTTCATATCTAAAATGGAATCGATAGCTACACCCGCTTTGCCGACATCACCAACAACGCGTGGATGATCTGAATCATAGCCGCGATGTGTTGCTAAATCAAAGGCAACCGATAGTCCCTTTTGTCCCGCAGCTAGATTGCGTTTGTAAAAAGCATTGCTTTCCTCTGCAGTAGAAAAGCCCGCATATTGCCGAACCGTCCAGGGACGGTTTGTGTACATCAACGAGTACGGTCCGCGGTGATACGGAGCAAACCCCGGCTTACAGTCTAGATAATCTAATCCCTGAACATCCTGCTTTGTATAGAACGTTTTTATCTCAATTTTTTCATTAGATGTGTAGGCTACCGCAGCATTCCTTGTCTGCCAGTCTTCCTTTGCGAAGATGCTTGCAAAATCCAATTCGGTAAAATTTGGCATTGTCATACCATCACCTCCAGCTGATTTTGAAGATCAGATAGCAACGGAAGTATTTCCCCTGCTTCTTGTAAAAAATCACTCACTCCGTTTTCCACAAGAAGTTGCTTTTCCTCTTCGGTACACTGCCCAATGGTGAATATATGTCCGGAATATCCAGATTGCACTATATTTGTAATCGCTTCCTTCACTGTACCTAAATCCCCCTCCAGAAACAGCGCAGCAGTTTCCGCTCGGGTCAGCACTGCAATCTCAGCGGTATTCCGCCCTGTTGAAACATGATATCCGCATGCTTCTAACATCGTTTTCACAAGAGAAGATAGTTCTTGACCTTTCGCCTCTGCTCCAATTTGCATGAGTAACGCATGAGGCTGTATTCCTGCTCGTTTCACATATTTTTCTGTTGCCCCGCGTAGTTTTTCAAATGGCTCAGCATCTCTCATAGATCGAATTGGCACAATCTTTTCCCCTGCTCCTGTAAACAGGGCAGTTATTTCACCAATTGTCGTACCGATAGAACAGGCACGCACGAGCTCATTGAGTGTTTGCTCATGATGCAGCGGCAGCTCTTGCCTCATATATTCTTTCAGCAGCCGCTGCTCCTTGTATGCAATTATCTCAGATACACGACGCTGCACCTTTTCCACTAGTTGTCCGTACTTCTCGACTTCTCTTAGCTCATCTTGCTTTACATATACGTTTGTTCCGACAATCTTTTGCTCAAGCGCTGTAATGTTTCGGTAACGCTGCTTAGCAATTTCTGCGATGCTTGTTTGCAGCCATCCTTGCTGTAAAGATGCACTCATGCCGCCCTTTGTTTCAATTTCCTGAAACAGCTTCCACGCCTTTTCGGCAAGCTGCTCCGTTATTGCCTCAACATAATAAGAGCCGCTTGCAGGATCTAACACCTTTGACAGATGCGATTCCCCGCACAAAATGTGCTGAATGTTTCTTGCCCAGCGTTCGCCGTTTTCCTCTGAAATACTAGCTGCTTCGTTGTATGTACTCACGTGGAGAGTGTCTGTCCCGCCTATTATTGCAGAAAATGCCTCTGTTGTGGTGCGAAGAAGATTAACATGGTGGTCGTACAATGTTTTTGTACGTTTTGATGTGCGTGTATGAAGATGAATGGTGGTTTCCTTTGCTCCGAAGCTCTCCGCTGCCTTTTTCCAAAGTACACGGATTGCGCGAAGCTTTGCGATTTCCATAAATAGCTGTGTTCCTACAGAAAAACTAAAGGTCATCTGACGGCATATATCGTCTGCCGTTATCCCTCGCTTGATGCCCTCACGAACATATTGGACAGCAGTCGCAAGCGCTGCCGCCAATTCTTGAACGGCATTCGCCCCGGCATTGTGATACCCGTCCGTCCGTACAAAAATCGTTCGAACTGTCGGCAGATGCTGCTTCGTCCATTTTACTGTGCCTGCAATTGCATCAAAGCTTTGCTGGAGCGTAAACGGTATATATCCTTCCTCTGCAAGACAACCGAGCGGGTCAGCTCCAATCGT
Source organism: Ectobacillus funiculus (assembly GCF_004138295.1). Lineage (GTDB taxonomy): Bacteria > Bacillota > Bacilli > Bacillales > Bacillaceae_G > Ectobacillus > Ectobacillus funiculus. The sequence goes on from NZ_SCFM01000007.1 coordinate 64,021, forward strand.
TCCTGAAAGTGATGAGCCGCTTTGCTTGCTGTAAGCTGCTGCGATCGCAAGCATCGGCATTGCCCAATAGCCCGTATAAAGGAGGAATGGATGCCTCTCTAATGGTACTCCTTGCAATACATGCTCGAAATCAGATACACAATTGATTGGAGCTCCTGCCTGCAGCACCTCATTCGGAAGTGCCATATCAGAATCTTTTCCTTGCCGCGTAGCTTTATCAAGCAGCACATGCAAAACGCTCTGTCCGTGCTCAATCGCCTGCAGCACCTTTTGATTTGTTTCATCCAAGCTATTTCCAACAAGCTCCTGCGCAATCGTATCTCTGTATATAGGGAATAAGCTTGCAGCTTGCGTAAATCTTGCAGACTGTGCATCTTCTTTTGTATACAAAGGCTTTAACGTAATATTCTCATACGTATCAGTGAAAATGCTATCCAAGGCTGCTCCCTTTAAAGTTTTTTCAGCAAGCTGCTTCCATGCCTCGTAGCTAACATTCTCAAACTCCTGAAACGTGCCTTTCTCCATCCCTTCGCCCCCTTTGTCCTTACTCGGTCCAAAATCGCAAAAAGATTAAATATCTAAAATTATCCTATATTTACAATTATTATAACATAGTATGGAAAATAAATGGAAATTACATCAAACTGTCGAGAAAGAAAGAAAAGCGGACAGTGTCCGCTTTTCTACCCATTCTTTCTTCCCAACAATGCATATGCCTCCACCATTCGTTTATGAGAACCAACCATATCCTCTGGCAGCTTATGAATGTCGAAGAATTGCAGCGCGTAGGCTTCGCTCCGATTCACCGTAAGCTCTCCCTCATAGGCATGTGTATAATACGTTGCCGTTACAGTTTGAAATTCATCTCCATTAGCTAACTTCACAAAATAATTGGGTCCCGAATAGACATCCAGGAGTTGCAGCTGTTGCACCTGCATACCCGTTTCCTCAAATACCTCGCGCCGAGCTGTATCCTCGGGAGATTCCCCAAGTTCCATCAAGCCCCCTGGAAGTCCCCATCTGCCGCGCGGTTCTGTGCGCTGCTGCAGCAGCACATGCTCTTTCTCATCCAGCAAAAGCACAACTGCGCCAAAAAGGATGAGCGGCCTATGTCCGACAAGCTTTCGTAATTCCTCTACATATCCCATATCTGTAAGCCTTTCTGTTTACTCGTATTACGAGTTGATTTGTATACCTTCTCTTCTATTTTATTATGAGTTGTCCTTTTTTGACTTTATAATTTTTTCTTCTCCTCATTGAAAATATTTCATATACATATGGAAAAAGGAGGGGGAACTTGTGGCTTATCTTTACTCAAAAGGCTGGTATATTCAGCAGTTAAAAGCTATTGGGATTTCAAAATTTGAACAAAAGAAGCTTGAACTGTATAAAACGCATGTTATCGCCAATTTATATCGTATTCATATAGAGGAAAAGGAAAAGGAGCAATAAAGAAAACTCGCCGCAATTGGCGAGTTTTCTTTATTGTAAAATCCGTAAATATACCCAAAGCCAAACAGCATTGGATGTCCATAAGCAGGAGAAGAAAGTAAGAAGAAACGCATGATGTAACCGCCTTCTATAGGAATAGGCAACAGAAAAGGAAAAGAAGAGGAACAAGCCAAAGCCGAGACAGCGGAGCGCGTTTTCATAGGTGAGCGAAGCATTCAGTTCCAAATGAACAGCTATAAAAATCGCTTTGTAAAGTGCGTATACCACAGCTGTTAGGATATAAAATATAGCTATTTTCCACATTTTCATATATACTCCCCCCATGAGACAGCAAACAAGAGACATACCGCCTCAGATTTACTAGCGATTCCATCAACGTATCCCAACCGTAAGCTTCACTATTGCCCCTCTAAAGTTAATATCCCTCTCTCCCTATTTCTAATTTATGAAATAAGATTTATTAATTTGTACAAATTTGTATTTTCTACATATATAATGAAATTCCTTTTGAAAACTAGCTTTTCTTCCATGTCACCTCTACTTGTTTACTGAGAATTTTCATTTCAACAAAGGTTGATTCTCATGAGGATCCTACTAGTGATGCTGATAATCATTTTTTTATGAGCAAAATTCAAAACAGAAGAATCACAGCGCATCATTTGTAAGATACTTGTAATCCTTCTCTTGATTAAATGTGTTACTATAACAGAGTATCTGTAATTTCTTGTTTAATGTGAAACTCGCTGCGCTGATTGGCGAGCCCTGCTCCTCGGGCGAAGATAGCAACGTAGTTGCACTTACAGTGTAAAGCTAATCGTAGTCCTTTTATCAATAGGAGTAATTCATTAAGTCTGTGTACATATTTGCAATGGAGGAATAAAGGAACAATGATAAAAAAGCTAATCTTTTCTTTTTTCGTTCTTCTCTTATTACTCATCCCTTTTATTTCTTTCGGACTCGGAGGAAGCGAACTCAAACACACACTAAACCGTTATCTTTCTTCTATCTTTCTAAAAGATACAGCAAAAGTGTTATCCTACCAGCCGAGTATCGAAAAAGAGCTCGATAAGTATAATTTAACCGAGTTTACTCCTTTGCTGTTAGCCATTATGTATCAGGAGAGCGGGGGAGAAGGCAATGACCCCATGCAAGCCTCTGAATCGGCTGGACTAAAAAGAAATGAAATCCAAGACGCCTCTCTCAGCATTCAACAAGGGGTATTCCATTTTTATCAAATGTATACGCTTGGAGTAAAAGAGCATGTAGACATGGAAACGATTATACAAAGCTATAACATGGGGCCGGGATATATCCACTATGTGGCCGCAAATGGCTTTAAGCATAGCGAGAAACTTGCAAAAGATTATTCAAAAATGCAGGTGGACGATCATCCAGATTTGTATACCTGCGGCGGATTTAAAGGGAATTTCCGTTATCCGTATTGCTTCGGGGATTTTACCTATGCTACAAAAGTACAAAAAAAAATCACCCTGATGGAGAAGGTGCTGAAGAGTACTTCTTATGTAAGGATGAGCTTAGAAATCGTCTTATTTAGCGTGAAACATACAAAAAACCAAGGTACAACCTTGGTTTTTTGTATTTGTTGTCACAGACTACGAAAAACTTTGTATATCTTACACCACAAGATGGGATTTCCTACAGTATAATAAAAACCATCACAACTTGCTTACCCTTCTCATAGAGTTGCTGTAGGGCAAACTTCATGTTCATTCTTAGTAGATCGGTGTATGTTCTTCCGATGTATTCTCCAAAATCTCTTTCACACGCGCTAAAAACTTTCCGCAAATTAAGCCGTCTAGTACACGATGATCGAGAGATAGACAAAGATTGACCATGTCACGAATCGCTAACATGTTTCCATTTACAACGACAGGACGCTTTACAATTGTCTCAATCTGTAAAATTGCCGCCTGCGGATAATTGATAATCCCCATCGATTGAACAGAACCGAATGAGCCTGTGTTGTTGACTGTAAATGTTCCGCCCTGCATATCGTCTGGCTTTAAGCTTTTCGTTCGTACTTTCCGCGCAAGTTCGGAAATATCACGAGCGATTCCCTTAATCGTTTTCTCATCCGCGTGCTTAACAACAGGAACAAACAGCTCATTTTCTGTTGCTACCGCAATGGATATGTGAACATCCTTTTTCTGAATAACTGCATCTCCCGCCCACATCGAATTTACTTGCGGGAATTCTTTCAAGGCTTGCGCTACTGCTTTTACAAAAAACGCAAAATATGTCAGGTTGAAACCTTCACGCTGCTTAAATTCATCCTTGATGCGGTCACGATAGGTCACTAGATTCGTTACATCCACCTCAATCATCATCCAAGCATGAGGAATTTCCTGTTTGCTGCGGAGCATATTCGCAGCAATCGTCTTGCGTACACCCGACACAGGAATGACCGCATCACCTTTCATGGCTGGTACAACCACCGCTCGAGGCAGCACCTTTGTTTCAGCAGCCTTTGGCTTATGCTCCTTCTTTGGTTCTTGTGGCACCGCAGGCTCTGGCGCGACTGCCTGCAGCACAGGCTCTGGTACTTCTGCTTGTGGAATTGGGATATTTCCTAATTCTACTAGTTTCAGTAAATCCTTTCGCGTAATGCGCCCGTTTAGTCCGGTACCGCGCACCTGAGCTAAATCAATATTATGCTCCTGTGCAAGCCTTAATACAGCCGGAGAATAGCGAGCTGCTTTGACTGGTGTTTGTGTATCCATACTTTCCTGAATGCCTGCCGTTGCCGCTTCAGCAGATTGTGAAGAAATTTCCTTCTCAATTTCCTCTATCTCCATGATACAAATCGTTTCGCCAACTAAAAGCGTATCTCCTTCACTTGCAACTAATTCTTGAATCACACCTTCAAAGGACGATGGGATTTCTGCGTTTACTTTATCTGTCATTACCTCAGCCAGCGGGTCATACTTCTTCACATGATCTCCTACGGACACAAGCCATCTGCTAATCGTGCCTTCTGTTACGCTCTCACCGAGCTGAGGCATTGTAATTTTTTCACGAGCCATTGTTGTCCCTCCCCCGATTAAAATTCCGCAAGCTCGCGCATCGCTTTTTCAATTTTGTCCGGGTTTACCATGAAGAACTTCTCCATCGGCGGTGCGTACGGCATTGCTGGTACATCTGGCCCTGCGAGACGCTTAATCGGAGCATCTAATTCAAATAAGCAATGTTCTGCAATGATTGCCGCAACCTCGCTCATGACACTGCCCTCTTTATTATCCTCTGTCACAAGGAGCACCTTTCCCGTTTTGGACGCAGCTTCAATAATCGCTTCTTGGTCAAGTGGGTATACTGTGCGCAAATCAAGAATATGAGCGCTGATTCCGTCCTGCGCCAATTTCTCAGCTGCTTGCAGCGCAAAATGCACGCATAAGCCGTATGTGATCACAGTAATGTCCTCACCCTCGCGCTTCACATCTGCTTTACCAATCGGCAGTACATAATCTGTATCCGGCACCTCGCCTTTTATGAGGCGATAGGCGCGCTTATGTTCAAAAAACAGTACAGGATCCGCATCGCGAATCGCTGCCTTTAACAAGCCTTTTGCATCATATGGAGTGGAGGGAATCACAATTTTCAAACCCGGCTGATTCGCGAAAACTGCTTCTACAGATTGCGAGTGATAAAGTGCACCGTGCACACCTCCGCCAAATGGAGCACGGATTGTGACTGGACAAGTCCAGTCATTGTTAGAACGGTAGCGAACTTTTGCCGCCTCGGAAATAATTTGGTTTACAGCGGGCATGATAAAGTCAGCAAATTGCATTTCCGCAACGGGGCGCATCCCGTACATTGCTGCACCGATTGCTACGCCGGCGATGGCAGATTCCGCAAGCGGCGTATCCATAACACGCTCCTCGCCAAAAGCATCATATAAACCTTGCGTCGCTTTAAATACGCCGCCCTTTCGTCCTACGTCCTCCCCTAGCACAAATACGCGTCCGTCTCGCTCCATTTCCTCGCGCATCGCCATTGTAATAGCATCAATAAAAGATATTACCGCCATAAGATGGTTCCCCCTTATTCCCCGTATACGTATCGCAGCGCAGCTTCAGGATCTGCGTAAGGAGCTTGCTCTGCATACTCTGTAGCTTCATTTATAATTGTTGTGATTTCATCCAGCAGCTGCTGTTCTGTCTCATCTGTCAATATGCCGGCTTCTCTCAGATAGAGAGCAAAGGTGTGAACCGGATCGTTTTTCTTTGCCTCCGTTACTTCCTCCTTCGTCCGGTACACGAGGTCATCATCATCGCTTGAGTGCGCCGTTAAACGATAGCAGACAGTTTCAATTAAGGTTGGGCCTTCTCCCCTGCGTGCACGATCAGCAGCTTCCTTCACAACGCGGTAGACCTCAAGCGGATCATTTCCATCTACCGTATATCCTGGCATCCCATACCCAATTGCACGATCTGATACATTTTTACATGCTAATTGCTTTTCAACCGGTATAGAAATTGCATATTTATTATTTTCACACATAAAAATAACAGGAAGCTTATGCACACCGGCAAAGTTTGCTCCTTCGTGAAAGTCTCCTTGATTCGAAGAGCCTTCTCCGAACGTTACAAAGGTGACCAAATCTTTTCCGTCTAATCGTCCGGCAAGCGCAATGCCAACTGCATGAGGCACCTGGGTTGTTACCGGGGAAGATCCGGTAACGATGCGATTTTTCTTTTGTCCAAAGTGACCCGGCATCTGCCGGCCGCCGGAGTTTGGATCCTCCGCCTTCGCAAACGCAGACAGCATAAGCTCCTTTGCGGTCATACCAAATGTTAACACAACGCCCATATCGCGGTAATACGGTAAGATATAATCTTTATCCTGATCGAGTGCAAATGCAGCTCCCACCTGTGCTGCTTCCTGTCCTTGACACGAAACAACAAATGGGATTTTCCCAGCGCGGTTTAATAACCACATCCGTTCGTCAATTTTGCGTGCCAATAGCATCGTCCGATACATATCTAATACCGTTTCATTCGTCAAGCCAAGCTCTTCATGACGCAATGTATTTTGAATCATCAATGTCCCCTCCCAAATTACGAATGCAGCGCTTTTCCATCCACCGCCAAGGCAGCTTCTCCGATTGCTTCAGATAAAGATGGATGCGGGTGAATCGTTTTTCCAATTTCCCACGGTGTCGCATCAAGCACACGCGCCAGCGCTGCTTCAGAAATCATATCTGTTACGTGCGGACCAATCATATGAACACCAAGGATATCATTTGTTCTCTCATCGGCGATGATTTTCACAAATCCGTCCGTGTCTCCGTGGACAAGAGCCTTCCCAATAGCACGAAATGGAAATTTCCCAACCTTCAGCTCATAGCCTTGTTCTTTTGCTTCCTGCTCCGTATAGCCTACGGACGCAGCTTCAGGATTGCTGTACACACATCTAGAAACGTGAGAATAATCAATTGGCTGCGGCTTTTGCTCAGCAATATGCTCTACTCCCAAGATCCCCTCATGTGAGGCAACGTGCGCGAGCTGCAAGCCACCAATCACATCGCCGATTGCATAGATATGTGATTCCTTTGTTTGGTAATATTCATTCGTTTGAATATAACCGTTTTCTAGCACAATGTCCGTATTCTCTAAGCCGATTCCTTCAATATTCGCTTGTCTCCCGACCGAAACAAGCATCGTTTCGGCTGCAAACTCTACTCGCTTGCCTTGGTGCTCTGCTTGAATGGTTACGCCATTTTCCTTTACAAGCGTCTCTGGCAATACTTTCGCGTTAGTCACAATCCGGATGCCTTTTTTCTGCAGAAGGCGTCCCATTTCCTTGGCAATGTCAGCATCCTCAGACGGCAGCACACGGTCGGCATATTCAAGAACTGTAACCTCTGCGCCAAAATCAGCTAGCATTGATGCCCACTCAATCCCAATCACACCACCGCCTACAATGAGAATCGATTTCGGCACCTTCTGCAGTTGCAGAGCATGATCGGAGGACATGACATATACACCGTCTAGCTCCAAGCCAGGAAGGGATCTTGGTCTAGAGCCTGTTGCGATGATTACGTTTTTTGGAAGAAGCATTTCATTTTCTCCCCCGTCACTCATCTCAACAGAAATCGTCCCTGGCATCGGTGAAAAGATAGAAGGTCCTAAAATCCGTCCGTACCCCTCATACACATCAATTTTTCCTTGCTTCATCAAATGCTGTACACCGCGATGCAGCTGATTTACTACGCGATCCACGCGCATTTGCACCTTTGAAAAGTCCAGCGCCACATCGCTTGTGATTACACCAAACTCCTCGCTTTGTTTCGCTATTCTATATACTTCTGCACTGCGCAGCAGCACCTTGCTTGGAATACATCCCGCATGCAAGCAGGTACCGCCAAGCTTGCCTTTTTCCACAAGCGCTGTTTTCAAGCCTAGCTGCGAAGCGCGGATCGCGGCGACATAACCACCTGTACCGCCGCCAATAATGACCAAATCATATTCTGTTGCCATGTTCTTCAGCCCCTGCCTACCATTTCTTCTCGTACAATGTACTCTCTTACACTTTTTTCCTTGCGAAGAGACTGTACCTAAAATGTTATATTTTTTGATCTGTTAAAATAATAGCATCTCTATGCCGATTAACACAGCGCTTGCCGATCCAATCTCCTTTAAAATTTGATATGCCTCGGCTTCCTCGTCATCGTATCCAATCGTTTCTTTTGGAATCGATTGTTTATCGTCAAAGACTTGTATTTTTGTAGAGGTGCTTGCTGCATGGATAAATAGAAATACAAAGCAGAGCGAAGCTTCTCCTTCCATACCATTACGCGAAAAACAGAAGATTTCCTTCTGTCCTCCTTTTTAAATTAACGGCGGCTTAGTATATGATGACCGTTTTGCAAGAACGTGCTTCTTGTATGTTTCATAAGCTCAATACGCTCCTCTGCCAAACGGTCTGCCGCTAGATATGTCGGAATGGCATCTCTCTTTGAAATCTCGAGAACCTTCTCGATATTTTCGTATACTGCTTCCACCTTTTTAAGAGCCCGTTCTCTATTATAACCGTATAGTTCATCTGCCACATTAATCACACCGCCCGCATTAATTACATAATCAGGCGCATAGATAATACCTCTTTCATGCAATGCATCTCCATGACGTGCTTCCTTTAATTGATTATTTGCGGCACCAGCAATAACCTTCGCTTTCATAAGCGGAATTGTTTGGTCGTTTACAGTTGCGCCGAGCGCGCACGGTGCATAAATATCACACTGCACGCCGTAAATATCTTGTGGGTCAACCGCTCTTGCCCCAAATTCGTCTACAGCACGCTGGACCGATTCTTTATGAATATCCGTCACAATAAGCAGGGCTCCCTCTTTATACAAGTACTTGCACAAATTATAAGCTACATTTCCAACACCTTGCACAGCAATTGTTTTTCCGCTTAAGCTATCTGTTCCAAATGCTTCCTTTGCCGCTGCCTTCATGCCGCGATATACACCAAACGCCGTCACTGGAGAAGGATTACCCGAAGAACCAAACGAGGGAGAAATACCCGTTACATAGTCTGTTTCTTCATGAATAATGTCCATATCCGCTACAGTTGTACCAACATCTTCAGCCGTAATGTATCGTCCGTTCAAGCCCTGAATAAAGCGACCAAATGCTCGAAACATTGCTTCGCTTTTATCCCTTCTTGGATCACCGATAATTACCGCTTTGCCGCCTCCTAGGCTCAAACCGGCTGCAGCATTTTTATATGTCATGCCTTTTGCAAGACGAAGAGCATCCTCAATCGCTTCGTCCTCAGACTCATACGTCCACATTCGTGTTCCGCCAAGAGCTGGACCAAGCGTTGTATCATGAATGCAAATAATAGCCTTCAAACCAGAAACACGATCTTGACAAAATAACAATTGTTCATAATCATACTTCTCCATGTACTGGAAAATTTCCACCTTTTGTTCCCCCTTGTATGTCTACCCATGATGGCAAGGCAGTTATCGCTGCCAAAGTTAACGAATAAAGGTTTGTATTCACCGTATCCGAACGCGACGTTACAATAAAGGGGTACTTGCGCCTGCACAATCGCACCGATTCGCATGTGCGACATAAATAAGTCATTTATATAAGATACTGGTTCCATGTTCAGAACGGATCAAGAAAACTCGCCGATTGGCAAGCCATAAGGCGAAGACAGAGGCGTAGTTACACTTACACCTTGTTGAAATTGATACATTCTTAAATGTGTAAAATAGATTGTGTTTTTCGCAACAGCTGCCGTTTCCTTGCCTACCGCGAAATTCTTTCCATCAGCATACCTAAGTCTGTTTCCAGACTTCTTGCTGTTACCTTCACTCCTCTATCAAGCAAATAACGTTCCATTTTCTGTGAAAATGAAAAAATAATCTTATTCATACAATGCGGCAATTGCTTGAAAAACGGCACAGCCTATGTGAAAGAGTGCCAAAAAAACATGCAAAAACCTACACACCATGCAAATTATTGCTTGCTATTTTTTGCATGCTCATATTTCTCAAGTTTATAATACAGGTTTCTAAGAGAGATGCCCAATGCTTTTGCCGTTTTTGTCTTATTGCCCCCAAGCTTGTCTAAATACTCTGTAATAATTCTCCCTTCAAATTCCGTGACGAGCTTCTCCAGCGAAGCCGTCTCTACGAGTGCTTCTGCAGCTTGTTTTACTGTTTCCGCTTCTTTTTCATGAAGAAGTGAGGGTACATGCGAGATATCGATATACATTTCATTATACTTCATAAAAATAACAGCTCTCCCTAAAATATTTTCAAGTTCTCGAACATTTCCCGGCCAATCGTATCGCTGTAAACGCCGCAATGCTGATTCGGTCAGTCCTTCTACATTTCGTCCATAATCTTGATTAATCTTTTGAATCAGCCGTTCCGCAATTGCAGGAATATCTTCCTTCCGCTGCCGCAGCGGCGGGATATAAATCGGAATCTTATTAACCCGATAATATAAATCCTCCCGGAACTTTCCTGCCAAAATCGCTCTCTCTAAATTTACATTCGTAGCTGCAATTACGCGGACGTTTACTGAAATTGGCATGGTGCCGCCTACACGGACAATTTCTTTTTCCTGCAGGACACGCAGCAGCTTTGCTTGCGTGCTCGCTGAGAGCTCGCCAATTTCATCAAGAAAAATACTTCCGTTGTTTGCCTCTTCAAACAATCCTCGTTTTCCGCCGCGCTTTGCACCGGAAAAGGCCCCTTCTTCATAACCAAACAATTCACTTTCCAGAAGCGATTCCGAAAGAGAGGCGCAGTTCACGCGAATAAACTTATTGTACTTACGATTGCTGCCATTATGAATAGCGTGCGCGAACAATTCCTTACCCGTACCGGATTCTCCGCGCAGCAAAACAGTAGCTGGCGTATTTGCCCCAAGTTTTGCCTGTTCAATCGCAAGTGAAATCCCTTCCGAGGAGCCAATAATATCAGCGAACGAATATTTCGCTTCCAGCGTGCGGATAATTTGCCGAGCAAGCTGCAGTTCTCCGGTCAGCTTATGGATTTCAGAAACATCGCGAATCACGCCGACGCTGCCCTTTAGCGTACCGTCTACAATAACTGGTGCGACATTGACAATAACATCACGCTTTTTAGGCCCTACCTTCATTTGAATACCACGGACGGGCCGGCATGTTTGCAGCACCTTCATATGCATGCTCTCTCCCTCGGCAATATCAGCATTTGCAGGTTTTCCAATGACATCCTCCCGCTCTAGCCCAGTCAGTCTCGTGTAGGCGGGATTAATCATGATGCCGCGCCCCTTTTCATCCACAACGGAAATTGCCTCCTCTGAAGAATGGATAATAGCCTCTAGCAGCATTTGAATTTCTTTTAAATTTGTGACTTCTTCTGCTAAGCTCACAACCTCAGTAATATCTTTAAAGACGGCAAACGCCCCCGTTATCTCTCCATCCTCGCTTATAATAGGAATACGCGTTGTAATGAGTTTTGTGCCATTTTCAAGCTCAAGTTCCCGGTGAACCTCAATGGCTCCTGTATGGAGTACACGGGGAAGCTGGCTCCCTGTAATTACCTCTGCTATGTATTTTCCGATGACTTCATTTCCATTATAGCCTGTTATCTGCTCAGCGCTTTTATTAAAGAGCGTAATGCATCCTATCCTGTCGACAACAATCATCCCATCATGAGCGGAGTTGAAAATTAAATCCCTCTGCTCCGATTCCTCCTGCATTTGCACAATCAGCTTTGCGACCGCACTGGGGACAATAACAGCATCCTCCCCTCTTTCCTGCAAAAGTGCTTGATACAGATCCCTTCGTCCTGTCATATCAAAAATAACATGCACTTCTGTTTGTCCAATGACTCTCCAATCCGTTTCCGTTCGAATGCCGAATTGTTTTGCTAGCACAAGTCCTGGTGCTTTCTCATTGCAATCAACCATTATCTTCACATCAAAAATATTCGACTGCTTCAGCATACGTAAAACCGCACTCCCGCCTTTTCCTGCCCCGATAATCATGACTTTTCGCTTCATATTTGTCATCTCCTCGGACAAATCATGCAAGGTTTTTCATACCTTTATCATACTTGTTTTATTTCCCCTTGACAAATAAATACAAACTGTAAGATGCTTTTGTATAGTAGGAATTTTCTGAAAGGAAGACAGGCATATGACACGTTTTATCGCCCTATTGCTCGCCCTTATTCCCATTTTCCTTGCAGTTATAGGTATCAAACTTATGCGTGATACTGTATTTGCTATTTTACAGCCTCCTATCCCCGCATTATGGATGCAATTTCTTATCGGTCTTGTATTATTTGGATTCGGTATATACGTGTTCGGAGGCTTTATTCTGCACCGCGATCGCAAACGCAACAAAGTGCAGGCGCGGTTTCGGAAATGAAGAAAACTCGCCGAGATTTGGCGAGTTTTCTTTCAGTGTAAATTAAAACTATCTCTTTTATTTGAACAGACATATAACGAAGTGCTTTAAAATTATTTAATATTGTAAAAGGAAGAACATAATCAGACTAAGCTATTAGGATATTCAAAAGGATTGGCATAAAGATAACAAGTACGATATTTCAAGTTTTTAACTTACCTATTTTCCCGCAGTATCCGAACAGCTCGGTCAGGATAGTCGGTTATAACAGCGGAAATTCCGAGCTTCCCTAGCTTCCGCAAGGATTCCTCATCATTGACCGTATACGGCCTTACTGCAATATTGTTTAGCAGCGTCAGCCAAATGACTGGCGCTGCGATGTATTTGTAATTCGGATGAATTGCACTGACGCCTAATCGTTTTGCGTACAGCCATGGAATGCGTACACCAAACTTATATAAAAGAGCAGTTTCAATATCTGGTGCTAACTCACGGCATTTCATTATGCTCGTTTGCGAAAAAGAAGAAAAAACAGTACGAGATTCTAAACCGTATTTTCGCACAAGCGTAATAACTTCCTCTTCAAGCCCGCGGTATTTCTGTTTATTATTTTTGAATTCAATATTTATGAGCAGCTCGGTTTTGCTGAGCCAATGCAGTACCTCCTCTAATGTCGGAATTGTACAAAAGCCGGTTTTCTCGCTAAATGTATGGCTCGCATCAAGCTTTGACAGCTCATCATATGTATAATCCAACACTGCACCGCTACCATTCGTTGTCCTGTCCACTGTTTCATCGTGGATGACGACAACTGTTCCATCCTTCGTCATTTGTACATCAAGCTCGATACCATCCGCGCCAAGCCGTGCCGCTTCCTGAAAGGACGGCATCGTATTTTCTGGAAATGTACCCGCCGCACCGCGATGTCCAAAGATAAGCGTCATGATTCACTCCCCCTTGTTATGTTATAATATATAAAAAAGGAGGAAAAGTCATGCGACCTTTACAACTTTCACCAGAGACAGCTATCAAGCTGGCAGAGGCCTTAAATGTACCGCTTGAGCAGCTTATGCATATGCCCCAGCATATTTTAGTGAAAAAGCTGATGGAGCTTGAACAACAGCCCAAAGAAGAAAGCTAAAGAGCAAGGCAATGTGCCTTGCTCTTTAGCCTTCTGTTCATTTTTCTTATTCATCCGTAAACCGAAGCAAGTAATGAATCAGCGCTTGTTGCTCTTGGCTTGTAAAACCGGTTGTTTCATCCACCCAAAATTCATGCCCGTTTCCAGAAATATGGGCTGTTCGTAACCGATTATCGGATAGATTCTCCTCTATAACTTGTCGTCTCAATTTTGAATCGACTAAAGCTTGCAAGCTATTTACAGCATCCGCTTTCTTTCCTTGCATAAGTGTATTCGAAACTCCCAGTTCGTTCTTGCTTCCTACCGCTACCCCTGCATCATGTAAGTAAGGAGCACTCCAGTAGAGTCCGTATAAGCTTGGAACTTTATAAGCACCGCTTGAATTCCCATGCGCCCAGCCGAGCTTCAAGTATTTTTCCTGCTCTGGAGTAAGCTGCACGTCTTCCTTTTTCGGATGCTTTGGCAGCGGAACAGGTGTATCAGACGTATACATTTTTGGGCTTGTAAAATACCTCTCCGTTCTCTTAAACCCAGCTGCTCGAGAAGGATCTGTGCCAATCTCCCCTGCTTTAATAAGCTGATTATTCGTTAAATATTCTCCAGCATGACAGGATATACAGCCAGCTTTTGCAAATACTCTCTTTCCTTCCTCATATACGGCAGCCTCCGTTTTTAAACCTGTGGAAGGGGGTTGAAGGGAATTCGTATACGCAGACATCGCATTGACTTGCTCCCACGCCTTGTATCCAGGGGCACTAGGCAAAAGGCCGACGCTAGAGAGATATGAGATTTTTGGATAGGTGGCGGCTGGAATCATCCGATTGACACCGGGAACTCCGGGAGTCGGATCAACCTTTGCAAAGAATGCAGATGGCGTCTCCTTGCTTGTTGGGTCATATCGGTATTTTTTATAGGCTGCACGCTGCAGAAGAGTCCCTAAATAGACATCTTTGTCAATACCTAGTACGGGTTGGCTAATGCTCGACTGCGATATAGCGTCCATATTTTGTGAGTGTGTATTGTTAATTAAAGCACTCAACCCTTTAAACGGACCAACTTGCCCTTGCCCGCTCCAGCCATACGGCTGATCGCCTAAGGTAAAGCTGTCCGGCACTTGTACAGGATTGTTCTTCAAGTCTATCGTTGTATCATTGCTGCCTCTTGGCCACTTTACAAACTCTGCGTCAACAAATTCCTCTAATTTCTCGGCATCTGGCAGCTGTATCTGCTGTTTCTCCTTTGAAATTTCATCAGCTTTTTTCATAAATTCACGAAGATTTTTCATTTCAGTATGGGTAAAGTAAGATGCACTATTAGAGCTCATCGCTAAAATCAACCCAATATTTAAATCTGTATTTGGAATACCTGGGAGCACATTTCCTTTGCCATCTACAGAAGCATGACATGCCGCGCAGCTAACCCCTGCCTTCATCCTTCCTTCATCTACTACAAATTTTATGCCAAGCGGAACATAGGTACCTTTTGCCACATCAAGGCCCGTGTCAATCAAGTCTCCTTTTTTAATCGATATCCCGCCTGCTTGAAAAGATTGCGCAGCTTCAACCTTCAAATTGGACGTACCCTCTCCATGCAGTTGGATAATTGCTTTTGCAATATTTGATAACGTAAACGCCCCATCAAACATTCCTAATATATCCGTAAAAAACACTTCATTTCCAAAGTTTTCCGCAAAGAACATCTTTTTGCCAAGCTTTAACTGCTCATCCGATCCTGTCTCTGCCTTGGAGGAAACGGATAAAAGCTCTACAGAATTCCGCTCTTTACCTCTTGTTTCCCTATCTGGTGGTATGTAAGCGTACTCGAATTCTATGAATGTAAAAAGGCACCAGCCAAGGATTGCTGCCGCAGCTACGACCGCTGTTATCCGAAATGTTTTTTTCATTCTACACAACTCCTTACCGAACACACTTATTTTACCAAGTACAGTCAGAATTTATGTGAGCGGTAAGGGGGCGCTAAGAGCTTTCTTTACACTGTAAGAAAGGATAAATTTTCAGATGGAGACAAATAAGCTGAACAGGGAAATTCAATATATTATTCAGGAATTTTCCAAATTGTACAATAAAAAACTAGAAGAGTACGGTAAAAAATATTGATGTAACAAATGATCATCATCTAGTGCTTGTGCAAGCCAATAGATAAAATATGTAATAAAGAAAACTTGCCGATTGACAAGCCTCGCTCTTGGGCGAAGACAGAGGCGTGGTTGCCCTTATACTGTATTCCTAAAATGTCCGACTACGTCGAATGGTCTTCCAGCTAGAAATTTATACTTTCTGAAAGTGAAAAAAAGAAGCAGCCATATCTATTTTTTAGATATGGCTGCTTTTTTCTATGAGTCAAAACCACCCGTAAGAATACAATGCCGTCATGCTGAAACGGAAAAAAGCCACCAAAGTGATATTGGTGACAATTCCGTACTTATTTGTTAAAATCAGCTCAAGATACAGCATAAACTCCAATTTTTGGACAAAACCAATCGCAGCTTTCAGCATAAGCTTAAACCATTCGTTGGGATCCTCCTTGAAAGTTTATTGGAGTTGTAAAACATTCATCGCGTTAACAAAACACCAAACCCCTTGATTCTAACCCTCTCAAGAAGCCTTATGCTCGAGGCGCAGTTTATCCGCAACCATCGCGATGAATTCGCTGTTCGTAGGCTTTGCCTTTGACATCGATACGGTATAACCAAACAAAGAAGAAATTGACTCGATATTGCCGCGGCTCCAGGCTACTTCTATCGCATGACGAATTGCGCGTTCTACACGGCTTGCTGTTGTGTTATATTTCTTTGCAATGTCCGGGTACAGTACTTTTGTAATAGAACCAAGCAATTCTATATCGTTATAGACCATTGAGATGGCTTCGCGTAAATACATATATCCTTTAATATGAGCCGGAACACCGATCTCGTGAATAATACTTGTAATGCTCGCATCCAGATTTTTCGGTTTTCCATCTGAAAGCGAAGAACGAAAGGCAGGAAGCGGACGTTTGACAAAGGCGCTCGGCTTGCCGCTCACTTGACGAATATGGCTCGTTAGGTTTTCCATATCAAACGGCTTTAGGATAAAGTATGAAGCCCCTAAATCTACAGCCTTCTTGGTAACATCTTCTTGACCGAAGGCCGTTAACATGATCACATTCGGCTGTTTTGGTTTGTCCATCATACGAAGTTTCTCCAAAACAGCAAGACCGTCCAAATGAGGCATAATAATATCTAATACGAGCACGTCCGGATTTCTATCTTTTAGCATGTTCAAGCATTCTTGTCCATTGTAGGCGATTCCAATCACTTCCATATCATCCTGTGCCGACACATAGCCCTCCAACATGGAGACTAGCTCTTTATTATCATCCACGAGGCATACTTTAATCTTCTCCACAGCTCTTCCTCCCTTTTCCTAACTCCAGTCTCTCCTTTGCAAAGTACAAGTTACATGAATGAAGTTTTCGACAATTGTTTAAAATTTCCTTTTTGAAAATTCCTTATTTACTAAAAAAGCAAGAAAAATCCTGATTTTCTCACGTTTTTTTTGTTTTTCAGCGGCTTTTCGTTTCATTCATCGCTTTTTATGTCTATCAGACAGCAGGAGACAGCATTTTTCTTCCTTCTGCTGCTCTTAGAATTATACGAAAAAACCTTATTCTCTCCCATTCTACACTAAAATAAAAAGAGGAAAAACCTTTAAATGTAAAACTGGCAGAAAAAAGCAAGCTGAGATGTGTCAGCTTGCTTTTTTCTGGTGGTCATATTGATTATAAATGTTAATTCCTGCTTCGTTTAACATCCATTCAATGTGGACACCATAACCGCTGGTTGGATCGTTTACAAAGACATGGGTAACAGCTCCAATAAGCTTGCCGCCTTGAATAATTGGACTTCCGCTCATGCCCTGCACGATACCGCCAGTTTTTTCAAGAAGCCGCTTATCTGTAATTTTGACAACCATTCCTTTTGTAGCAGGGAATTTTTGTGGAATACTGCTGACAATCTCCACATCAAACTCTTCTACCTTATCCTTTTCAATGACCGTTAAAATTTTAGCTGGTCCTTCTTTCACTTGATGTGACAGAGCAATTGGAAGAGCTTGATCCATAATGCCGTTTTTGACATTTGTGTTTAGCTTCCCAAATATGCCGAAAGGGCTGTTCGTTGTAATATTCCCGATAATTTCATGATCTGGGGAAAAACGTGCTAACTTCTCGCCAGGATTTCCGTTGCTTCCGCGCTGGATAGATGTAACTGTTGAACGAACAATTTGTCCATTCTCTACTTGAATGGGCTTTTTCGTATCGCCGTCCGAAATGACGTGGCCAAGTGCGCCGTACTTCATTGATTCTGGATCAATGAACGTCATCGTTCCAATGCCGGCCGCCGAATCCCGGATGTATAATCCAATGCGATACGACTCCTCATCCTTTGCCTTCAGCGGTGTTAATTTCGTTCGAATCTGCTTTGAATCCCGTAGCAGTACAATATTTAAAGGCTCGCCTGTTTTTCCGCTATGCTGAATAAACGGAGCCACATCACTCATGCGCTCGATGGTTTTACCGTTTATTTCGGTGATCATGTCTCCAATCTTAATACCGGCTGTCTCCCCAGGAGATAACCTGCCGTTTGCTGTTTGGATTAGATGATGCCCAACAACAAGCACACCTTTTGTGTTTAGCTTTACTCCGATGGATTGTCCGCCGGGAAGCACTTTAAAATCCCTTAATACTCTTACATTTACCTTTTTCACAGGAAACCCTGCCAGCTCTAGTACCATTTCAGCCTCGCCGCTTTCATGAGCGTTTACTGATAATGCCTCCTTTTGCTGCGGATCTCCAACTGTAAAAACGGCCGGATTTGTGGAGGTTGCTTGAAACACAGGAACCGAGGATGAAACCTGAGAATGTTGTCCTTCAAATAATACGACTTGCTTAGGGAAAACCAAAAAATCTCGAACGGGTTTACAAAACCCGATAACTAGCAGCGAAACAAGGAGAAATGCACCAAATATATATCTAATTTGTCTTAATTTCAATCCTTTCACTCTCCTCGCTTCTAACCCACATTGAGCCAAGCGGCTTCACCATTTAATTTCTCCTTGTCACGCCTTGTTTATAACCGTTAGAAAGAAAAAAGCTATCCCATTTATAGGATAGCCTGTGAATGCTTGAGAGTGTTCGCTTGCTGCAGGAGCTCTCTTGCGTGTTCGGTTGTTAAGTCGGTAATTTCCACACCTGAAATCATTCGGGCAATTTCTGTCACCTTTTCTTCCTTATTTAGCATATTGACTGTTGTAGTTGTACGCTCATTTGCAATCTGCTTGCGAATAAACAGATGAGCATCCGCCATAGATGCTACCTGCGGCAAATGCGTAATGCAGAGCACCTGTGAGCCAACTGACACCCGATAAATCTTTTCTGCAATTGCCTGTGCTACACGTCCGCTGACACCTGTGTCCACCTCATCAAAAATGACAGACGTTACGCCTTGATGCTTGGAGAAAATGCTCTTTAATGCCAAGATAATGCGCGATAGCTCCCCGCCTGATGCAACTTTAGACAACGGCTTTAACGGCTCACCTGGGTTTGTGGAAATGTAAAATTCCACCTGATCATATCCATCCGCACCAAGCTTCACCGGCATGCCGTCTACGGTTGGATCATCTAATGAGCCCTCCCGTTTTCCGATAATAATTTCAAACTTTGTTTTATCCATATACAATTCTTTTAATTCCTGATGGATAGCAGCTGTTAAACGGACAGCAAGCTCCTGACGCATTGCACTAAGTGTCATCGCTTCCTTCACCGCAGCTGCTTCAAGTTCTTTTAATTGCTTCTTTGTCTGTTCGATATGTACGTCTTTATTTTCAATCTTGGAAATTTCCTCCTCAATAGCAGCAGCATATTCCAAAATCTCCTCCACCGTATGTCCGTACTTCTTTTTCAGCGTCCGAATTTCGTTTAAGCGCGTTTCAATATAATCGAGACGCTGCGGGTCATATTCCATCATATCGAGCTTCTCACGCAATGCATATGCGGCCTCTTCCAGCAAATAATAGCTGTTTGCAATTGTATCGTATTGCTCTTTGAGCGAGGTATCAATATCCGTGATTCCTTCAACTTGTCCCATTGCATTTCTCACATGATCTAAGCCGCAATTATCTCCCGATAATGATCGATACGCGTCGCTCAGCGCCTTATAAATTTTTTCAAAGTTGGAAATTTTTGTTCGTTCTTCTAACAGCTCCTGATCTTCTTCCGGCTTCAGATCTGCTTTACGAATCTCCTCCGCCTGAAATTGAATTAAGTCAAGACGATGTGCCATTTGCTGTTCATTCTCTGTTAACGACCGCAGCTGCTTCTTTACCTTTTCATATCCGCTATAATAGCCCTGGTACACTTCCAGCTGCTTCATCACAATATCAGCATCGAAATAATCAAGCATAGAGAGGTGGCGCTCTTCACTCATTAAATCCTGGGTTTCATGCTGCCCATGAATGTCCACAAGCGTTTTGCCCATTTCCCGCAGGGCGGTAAGTGTCACGAGCTTTCCATTTACGCGGCAAATGCTTTTTCCTGTCGCAGAAATGTCGCGTTTTAAAATGAGCATCCCATCCTCAACATCAATATCCAATTCCTTTGCCTTTTCCACACACGGATGGGTGGCATGCTCTACATAAAACAATCCTTCAATTTCGGCCTTTTCCGTCCCATAGCGCACAAACTCTGATGAGCCGCGTCCACCGACAAGAAGGCTGATCGCATCAATAATAATCGATTTCCCGGCACCTGTTTCCCCGCTCAAAACAGTAAGACCTTTTTGAAACGAAATATTTAATAGCTCAATAATCGCAAAGTTCTTAATCGATAGTTCCGATAACAATGCCTCATTCACCTCGTTCTCACAATACCATATTTACAAAAAAAGAGAAAGCGCTCGAAATGTAAAAGTTTCCGGGCGCTTTCTTACTTTTCTTTATACCGAAATTAAAAAAACAACGGCTCACTTTTCAGCTTCTTCAAACAGAAATGACTTAAGAGCTTTTTCAAACATAATAGCGCAGACCCACAGTCTGTTATAGCATATTTAATAAGCGGTCAGAAATCGATTCTGTATCGTCCGGTGTACGGCAAATAATTAAGCATGTATCGTCACCGCAAATGGTTCCGAGAATTTCATCCCATTCAAGATGATCAATGAGCGCTCCGATTGCATTGGCGTTACCAGGCAACGTTTTCAATACAATCATATGGCCTGCCGTATCTAGCTTGATAAAAGAATCAATTAGATTACGCTTTAGCTTTTGCAGCGGATTAAACCGTTGGTCTGCTGGGAGGCTATATTTATAACGGCCGTCATGAAGCGGCACCTTAACTAAATGCAATTCTTTAATATCGCGAGACACTGTGGCTTGTGTTACATTAAAGCCTTCATTACGCAAAATGTCAACAAGCTCGTCCTGCGTCTCAATTTCTTTATTCGCAATAATTTCACGAATTTTAATATGGCGCTGACCTTTGTTCATTATTCCTGCACCTCACACAATCTTCCAAAGATTCTCCCTATCCTAGTCTCTCATTTTCTATGTTAACGCATAATGAAACAGTTGTACATATTTGTTTTCAAGTATAATCCATATATCCAGATCATGCCAGTGCATATTTATACGCATAGACTGAATGCGCCTCTAGCTGAAAATCTAGACTTCAACAGTGGAAAAAGCCTATCATCCGTTAGCAGAGATGATAGGCTCCTTGCGTTTGCAGCAATTATTCCTCTTGTTCCCTTTGCTTTAACGTCTCATGTGCTTCAGCTACCGCTTCTGCAGCAGAAACAGGAGAAAGATTGTCTCCGTGCTCTCGCCCGGGGCGCCACTTGAGATGGATTAAAAATTCAATGTTGCCATCCCCGCCTGTAATCGGAGAGAACGTTAAGCCGCAAACATCGTAGCCCTCTTCTAAGGCAAACGAAGTAATTTTCTCTACAACAGCTTCGTGCACCTTTTTATCGCGTACAATTCCCTTTTTCCCGACCTGATCCTTACCCGCTTCAAATTGTGGTTTAATAAGTGCTGCCACATCGCCCTCTGGCATGAGCACCGTTTTCAGCACCGGTAAAATCAAACGGAGCGAGATAAACGACACGTCTATGCTTGCAAACTCAGGCATTCCCTCTTGAAAATCAGCGGGCGTAACATAACGGAAATTCGTCCGCTCCATTACGACAACACGTTCATCCTGCCGCAGCTTCCAAGCAAGCTGGTTATAGCCGACATCAAGCGCATACGAGAGTTTTGCGCCATTTTGCAGTGCGCAATCGGTAAAACCGCCTGTCGATGCCCCAATATCAAGCATAATCTTATCCTTTAAGTCAAGATTGAAATGCTTGAGTGCCTTTTCAAGCTTATAGCCGCCGCGGCTTACATATGGCATGACTTGCCCTTTCACTGTTAAAGGTGTATCTGCCGCAATTTTCTCGCCTGGCTTATCAAGACGGCCTTCATTAGAGTATACAAGGCCGGCCATGATGGCACGCTTTGCTTTTTCACGCGTTTCTACAAGTCCGCGTTCTACAAGTAATACATCAATTCGTTCTTTCTTTCCGCTCATACATTACGCCCTTTTTTGTTTGGATGGAACAATCGCATGAACGCGCTCCACCACATCTTTTGTTGTAAGCCCAATTTCCTCAAGCAGCTTATTTACACTGCCGTGTTCAATAAATCGATCTGGAATACCCATACACTCTACTAACGCGTTATGATACCCTTTTGTGTGTGCAAATTCAAGCACACCGCTTCCGAAGCCGCCCGCAAGACACGCCTCCTCAAGCGTTACGACAGGTATCTGTCTAGCGAATAAATCGTGCAGGTAGATTTCATCCATCGGCTTAATAAAACGGGCATTCACTACCTGTACAGAAACGCCTAGTTTCTCCAAACGCTCAGCTGCTTCCATTGCCATTGGAATAGTTGTGCCGAATGTTAAAATTGCTGCATCGGTTCCTTCTCGAAGTGTTTCCCACGTTCCAATCGGGATAGGTTTCAATTCCTTATCCATCGAAACGCCGAGACCATTTCCACGTGCATAACGAAGTGCAATCGGACCATCATCGTACGATAACGCCGTATATACCATGTGCTGTCCTTCATTCTCATCCTTTGGCATCATAATGACGAGATTTGGCATATGACGCAAAAAGGCGATATCAAACACACCTTGATGCGTTTCGCCATCCGCCCCGACAAGTCCGGCGCGGTCAATACCGAAAAATACATTTAAATTTTGTCGGCATACATCATGCAGCACCTGGTCATATGCTCGCTGCAGAAACGTCGAGTAAATAGCCAAAAAAGGCTTCATTCCTTGCGTTGCCAAGCCAGCTGCCATCGTTGTCGCATGCTGCTCTGCAATTCCTACATCAAACATACGATCTGGGAATTCCTTCGCAAATTTTTCAAGCTTCGAACCAACAGGCATCGCCGGTGTAACCGCAACAATACGATCATCGTCCCTTGCCATTCGCAGCACCGTATCACTTACGATCTTACTCCAGGCAGGAGGAAGAGGATCGCCCGCCGGCTTCACAAAATCACCGGACTCGATTTTGTAAGGACCCGTTCCATGCCATGTACCGACGATATCGCTCTCTGCTGGTTTATACCCTTTTCCTTTTTTCGTGATAACATGAACAAGAATCGGCCCTTTTGTTTTTTTCGCGTAATGAAGATTTTCCAGTAAGCTTTCGTAATCATGCCCGTCAACCGGTCCTAAATATGTAAAGCCTAGCTCTTCAAAAAACATGCCGGAAACGAACATATATTTCAAGCTATCCTTCACCTTTTCCGCGGTCGCCGCTACCTTGCCTCCAACGGCAGGAATCTTCTTAAGCAAATATTCCAGCTCGTCCTTTACCCATTGATACTTGCCAGCTGTACGCAAACGGCCAAGCACATTATGAAGCGCTCCCACATTTGGCGCAATCGACATTTCATTGTCATTTAAAATTACAATCATATCTGTTTTTTCATGTCCGATATGATTCAGTGCTTCCAGCGCCATTCCGCCCGTTAGCGCGCCGTCGCCAATAATCGGAACAATATATTCCTTTGTTTTTTTCAAGTCGCGTGCAATCGCCATTCCCATCGCAGCTGATAAGGAAGTGGAGCTGTGCCCTGTTTCCCATACATCATGCTCACTCTCACAGCGCTTTGGAAATCCGCATAGCCCTTTATATTGACGCAGCGTATCGAATTCCTTCGCACGCCCAGTTAAAATTTTATGCACGTACGATTGGTGGCCAACATCCCAAAGAAATTTATCCTGTGGACTGCGGAACACCTTATGAAGCGCAATTGTTAACTCAACGACTCCTAAGTTCGGGGCAATATGCCCCCCTGTTTGGGACAGCTCTTCGATTAAAAAGCTGCGAATATCGGCGGCCAGCTCTGTCATTTCCTCTATAGACATATTTTTTAAAAAACTGGGGTTTTGAATTTGGGTTAGATCCACTAGGATCACTCACTTTCATTATCATAATCGTATTCAGGCCTGTCACTGGACTTATTATAAAAAAAATCTTGTCAAGTTAGTAGCATTTTTAAAGAAAACTCGCCGATTGGCAAGCCCTGCTCTTGGGCGAAGACAGAGGCGTAGTTGCACTTATACTGTATTCCTAAAATTTCTCACCACGTCGAATTCGCTTCTAGCTGGAAATTTATACTTTTTAAAGTGTACAGAAAAGCAAGCATAGCCCACATTTGCTCCTGTTCGTACTATATTCGCCTACAGACAAGGATATGAAGCCCTTGACAAGCTCTTTTGTATAAAAAGTGACATAAAAAGACTTGTACGCATCCTTGAGAGCTCAAGAAGCCTCCGTACCCAACACGTTTTAGTATTTGAAAAAAGAGCCGCTAACACAAAGTGATAACGGCCGTTACTTTCACTTTTATACAATTTTTTAATCACAATAAGAGAAAAACCTTTGTTTACATTTATACCATAAAATATAAAGACGCTCAACAACTGTGAGGTTTTGTATGATAAAAATGCCATGTTGTATAAATTGTATATAGCTTAATGCGTGCGCTTTGCTACAAGCTCACAAATTTGCAGCAAATACTCATCCTGCAGCTGTAAGGAGCGGACAGCGTTTTTGGCACGTTCTGTTGTTTCGTGTAAAATTTGCTTTGCTTCCTTCATAGAGAAAAGGGTGGTATACGTACTCTTTTCATTCGCCGCGTCACTTCCAACGCGCTTGCCGATTTCTTCTTCATTTCCTTCTACATCTAAAATGTCATCGCGAATTTGGAAGGCAAGGCCAAGGTTGCGAGCAAACTCCATCAATTTTTCTGTTTGCGCCAAAGAAGCACCTGCCAGAACCGCGCCTGCTAACACAGAAAATTCTAGCAATCGTCCGGTTTTGTTTTGATGAATGTACTCAAGCTGCGAGAGTGTTAGCTGCTTTCCTTCCGCTTTCATATCTGCTACCTGCCCAGCAACCATCCCCTCTGGTCCGGCTGCTTTTGCCAGTTCGAGCACAAGACGCAAATTCATTGCTTCGGTTACTTCTGGGTGACGGTTTTCAGCAAGTACTTGAAATGCATATGTTAGCAAGCCATCTCCTGCCAAAACCGCCATCGCCTCTCCAAACACTTTATGATTGGTTGGTTTCCCCCGTCTTAGTTCATCATCATCCATACAAGGAAGATCGTCATGAATGAGAGAATATGTATGAATCATTTCTAAAGCACTTGCTGCTGCAAGACCGATTTCTCGTTTCTTTTGAAACGCATGGAGCGTTGCAAAAAGAAGAAGCGGGCGAATTCGCTTGCCGCCCGCTTCGAGCGAGTACAGCATCGCATCCCGCAGCACAGCCGGACATGAAACTGCTTTTGCATACTCTGTCATTTGACTTTCAAGCAATCTTTTGCTTTCTTTTGCAAAAACTTCAAACGAAATGCTCATGCTTCCTCGCCTCCGACAGCAAATGAACGAAGCTCGCCGTCTTCTCCAAGAATAACCGCCATCTGCTCCTCAGCTGCCTTTAGCTTCTCATCACAAATGCTTGAAAGCTGCATACCTTCTTTAAAATATGAAATGGCATCCTCAAGCGGGACATCTCCCTGCTCCAGCTTTTCAACGATTTCTTCTAGCTTTGTAATTGCTTCTTCAAAGCTTACGTTCTTTTCCATCGTGTAAGTCACGCTCCTCAATTCCCCATACATGACAATCCAGTACGCCGTCCTGTACCTGTAACGTAATTGCATCTCCGGGCTGCACTTGCTTTACGCTCTTTAAAATCCGCTTTTGTTCATCCTTAGCAAGGCTATAGCCGCGCATCATAATACGCAGGGGGCTTAATGCATCCAGCTTTTCCGCTGCACGAGTGAAAGTAAAAGCCTTCGTTTTTACAATCGAACGGGTTTCCCGCTGCAGCTGCTTTCGCAGTGAGTCAAGCACGGCCCTGGCACGCTCAAGCTTTGCGGCAGGATGATGCTTTTGCATGCGGAGTGAAAGCCGCTGCACATGCGTGTGCTTGCGTTCCATATATTGCAGCTTTGCCCGTTGCAGCCGATCGAGAAGCTGATCTAGCTGCTCCTCCTTTTGCACGTACAGCTGCTTCGGATACCGAAATGCATACGATTTTTGCAACTGCACTAGCTGCTCCCGTTTTTCCCTCATATAGCTGGACATTGCCCGATTCAGCCGAAGCGTTCGCTGCGCGGCGCGCTCCCGTAGCTCAATGATATTTGGCACCGCCAATTCAGCCGCCGCTGTAGGAGTTGGCGCACGCAAATCTGCTACAAAATCGGCAATCGTAAAGTCCGTTTCATGTCCAACCGCTGAAATGATGGGTACACGACTCTCAGAAATTGCCCGAGCAACCTCTTCCTCATTAAATGCCCACAGCTCTTCAATGGAGCCGCCGCCGCGCCCCACGATCAAAACATCAATGCTTCCAATCTCATTTGCCGTATGAATCGCCTTGGCTATCGAAGCAGCCGCAAACTCCCCTTGCACAAGGGCTGGCAGCACCATAATTTTTGCAATTGGATACCTGCGCTTAATGGTCGTTACAATATCACGAACAGCCGCTCCAGTCGGTGACGTAATGACCCCGATCGTTTGCGGATATAACGGAAGCGGTTGTTTATACAGCTGTGAAAACAATCCTTCCTTTTCCAATCGCGCCTTAAGCTGTTCATATGCCAAATATAAATTCCCAACACCATCCGGCTGCATTTCCTGCACATATATCTGATAGTTTCCGCTTGCCTCGTAAACGGAAATCTGCCCTTTGACTAAAACTGTCATGCCGTCCTCCGGCATAAACGCGAGGCTTCGGTTGTAGCCGGCAAACATAACCGCCAATATTTTGGCTCCTGCATCCTTTAACGTAAAGTACATATGCCCGCGGCCATGGTGCTTAAAATTCGAAATTTCTCCTTTTAGCCAAACTGTTTGCAAATGCGGGTCGCGTTCCATTTTTGCTTTAATGTACTTCGTTAAAGCTGTCACAGTTAAATATTTCGTTTCCATGCCCTAGCTCTGTTACGCTTTAGCGTAAGCAGCCTTCGCACGCTCAGCAGATAATACAGTGTTATGAAGCAGCATCGTAATTGTCATTGGACCAACGCCGCCTGGAACTGGTGTAATATAGCTTGCAATATTTTGTACCTCGTCAAAATCAACATCCCCGCACAGCTTGCCTGTATCCAGACGATTTACCCCAACGTCAAGCACAACAGCTCCGTCCTTCACATAGTCAGCTGTAACCATTTTCGCACGGCCAACCGCTGCCACAAGAATATCAGCTTGCTTTGTAATTTCCTTTAGGTTCGTTGTTTTGGAATGGCAATATGTTACCGTTGCATCCTCGTTCAAGAACAGCTGTCCAACAGGCTTTCCAACGATATTGCTTCGACCGATTACAACCACATGCTTGCCTCGCATGTCGATATTTTTTTCCTTGACCATTTCTATGATGCCATGCGGTGTACATGGAAGGAACGTATCTTGTCCAATCATCATTTTACCAACGCTGATCGGATGGAAGCCGTCCACGTCCTTCTCAGGAGAAATACGCTCAATCACAGCATCTTCGTTAATGTGCTTTGGTAACGGCAATTGTACAAGAATACCATGAATATTATCAGCCTCATTTAAACGATCGATTTCCTGAAGCAAACGCTCCTCTGTAATCGTCGCATCGAACTTAATCAGCTCTGAGTAAATGCCAACCTCTTCACAGCCCTTTTCCTTTCCTTTTACATACGAATGAGAAGCCGGATCATCTCCAACAAGGATAACTGCCAAGCCTGGTGTTACACCTTGCTCCTTTAGCTGTGCTGTTTGTTCCTTTAGCTCGCCTCTTTTTTTCTTTGCAATTTCTGATCCTTTAATTAATTCTGCTGTCATGTTAAATCCCCCTACTCAACATTATAATGTTTCTTTAATTTTAGATAACACACCGTTAATAAAGCGGCGCGATTCATCATCTCCATAAATCTTTGAAATTTCAATTGCCTCGTTGATGGATACGCTGTGCGGAATATCCTCCATATACTTCAGCTCATACACAGCAATGCGCAAAATATTGCGGTCGACTGTGCCGACGCGATCAAGCTTCCAGTTCTCCAAATGCTCACTGATCATGGCATCAATTTCATCCTTATGTGCTGCGCAGCCAATCACAAGTTGCTCCAAAAAGGCGTTGCTGTTTTCTCCTTCTTCTTCTAAGGTATTAGCAACCGCTGTTTGCGGGTCTATATCTCCTGCGATATCCATTTGATAGAGTGCTTGCATCGCTCTTTCTCTAGCCGTCCTGCGTTTCATGGTAACTCTCCTTTTGCTTTTATGCTTTTGCTTTTATGCTTTTGCTTTTATGCTTTTGCTTTTATGCTTTTGCTTTTATGCTTATGCTTTGTTATACTGTCATAATTTATAAGCTGAACATCAGCTTAACTGCTTTCATATGTATGTTTGTCCTTAATATCATAATCATACCACAATTTACTGCTCTATACACAGACTCACCTTACCATTTGCCGAAAAAAGTTAACTTCCACCTGTTTTTCCCTGTAGAATGTACGGGTTTACAATAATGCATATGGATAAACGGCAAAATTTTTTTGATTAGAACAGCTATATCACAGCCTACTTTGTTCCTAAAGTTCTACTACGTCGAATTTGCTTCTAGCCGGAAATTTATCCTTTCTTACAGTGCAAAAAAGGACCGAGGCATAATGCCCAACCGGTCCTTTCTCTAAAAGAAAGTAATAAATTTAGGGTCTATCTAGCTACCGCAGCTATTTCCCCGCACAGGAAACGAATCTCCATTGCAGGAAAATGGGACTATGTCCGCTTTTCGGATTAAATCGGGTCCACTTCTGTTTTTTGTGTATCGAAGGTTACACCTACAACATGTACATTGACTTCTTTCAAGTCAAGACCTGTCATTGTAAGCAGCGCCTGACGGATGTTGTCTTGAATGCTTTGTGCAACCGACGGAATGGATACGCCAAAATACATGAGCACATATACATCCACCACAATTCCTTCGTTCGTTAGCTCTACCTTTACACCCTTACCGTGGTTTTTCTTTCCTAGACGTTCTACCACGCCTGCTGCAAAATTGCCTCGCATTGCTGCAACTCCTTCTATTTCCGTAGCAGCAATACCTGCGATCACTTCAATGACCTCAGGAGCAATTTCTACTTTACCGAGGTTCGTTTCTTGCCCCATATCTAACATATTTTCCGCCATGGACAAAACCTCCCTTTTAAAATTAAGAAAGTATATCTTTTAGAGCCTTGCTTTTATTGCTTTACAAGCTCGTGCTCCTCAAGAAATTTCGTATTGAAATCTCCCTTTACAAAATCAGGATGGTCTAGAAGCTGCAAATGAAACGGAATTGTTGTATGTACACCTTCAATGACGAATTCACTTAAAGCGCGTTTCATCTTTGCGATTGCTTCTTCCCTTGTTTTCCCATACGTAATCAGCTTCGCAACCATGGAATCGTAATAAGGAGGAATAGTATAGCCAGGATACACCGCTGAATCAACACGTACACCGAATCCACCCGGCGGCAAGTACATTTGCACCTTTCCAGCAGACGGCATAAAGTTTTTCGCTGGGTTTTCCGCATTAATACGGCATTCGATGGCCCAGCCGTTAAAGCTCACTTCCTCCTGCGTGAGAGAAAGACGTTCTCCTGATGCAACACGAATTTGTTCCTTAATTAAATCCACGCCCGTTACCATTTCAGTAACAGGATGCTCTACTTGAATTCTTGTATTCATTTCCATAAAGTAAAACTTCTTCTGCTTATGCTCGTAAATAAATTCAACTGTACCTGCCCCTGTATAGTTTACTGCTGCTGCCGCTTTGACCGCAGCTTCACCCATTTGACGGCGAATATCTTCGTCTAATGCCGGGGAAGGAGTTTCCTCAAGCAGCTTCTGCAGACGGCGCTGAATCGTACAGTCACGTTCACCGAGATGAATCACATTTCCATGCGTATCCGCCATTACTTGAATTTCAACATGACGAAAATCCTCAATGTACTTTTCGATATAGACGCCCGGATTACCAAACGCCGTGCTGGCTTCCTGCTGTGTAATCTGGATGCCCTTTACAAGCTCTTGCTCATTGCGCGCTACACGGATACCCTTTCCGCCGCCGCCGGCCGTTGCCTTAATAATAACAGGATATCCCATTTTATTTGCAAGTTCAACCGCTTCGTCTGTACTTTCAATAATTCCTTGTGAGCCAGGCACAATTGGTACGCCTGCTTCTTTCATTGTATCGCGAGCTACGTCCTTGATTCCCATCTTCGTAATAGCTTCCGGGCTTGGGCCAATGAAAATGATGTTACACTCGCGGCAAAGCTCAGCAAAGGTCTCATTTTCAGCTAAAAACCCATAACCAGGATGGATTGCATCACAGCCTGTAAGCTTCGCGACGCTAATGATATTTGTCAGATTCAGGTAACTTTCCTTTGAAGGGGTTGGTCCAACGCAATATGCCTCATCAGCTAGCTGCACGTGAAGTGCTTCTTTATCAGCCTCGGAATAAATGGCAACTGCCTCAATTCCCATCTCCTTACAAGCACGGATAATGCGTACAGCAATTTCCCCGCGGTTTGCAATCAATACTTTTTTTATCATCGCTCTTAACTCCTTTAAGCTTTTACAAGAAATAATGGCTGACCATACTCAACAAGCTGACCGCTTTTCACTAATACTTCCACGATTTCTCCGCTTACTTCTGCTTCGATTTCATTAAAGAGCTTCATCGCCTCTACAATACAAACGACAGTATCCTTATTTACTCGATCTCCCGCGTTTACATATACAGGGGCCTCTGGCGATGGAGACGCATAAAACGTACCAACCATCGGCGAGGTAATTTTATGCAGATTTGCAGTCTCTGCCGGCTGCGGAGCTGCTTCCTGCTGAACTGCTGCAGCAGCTGGCGCAGAGGTAACAGGGGCAGGAGCAGGTGCTGCTGCAGGAGCCTCTTGCTTCGGAGCAGGTGCTGCTTCATACACAACTGTCGCGTTTCCTTGCTTTTTCATTTTGATTGTTGTGCCTTCGTTGGCGTATTCGAATTCATCGATGTTCGAGTTGTCTATTAGCTTAATTAATTCACGAACTTCCTGTATTTTAAACATCTACAATCACTCCCATATACTTGGTTACATTTTCAATTCCATCTTACGACAGGTCTTTTGAAATTCCAATTATTTTTAAAGTTCCCTGCATCTTTTTTTGAAAAAATTTACAGTTGATTACTGTGTTTATTATCTAGTAATAATATCAAGCCTGATACGAAATTGGCAAGACTACTTTCCTAAAGTGCAAAAAAAAGCAGCTACTAGGGGACTCCCAGTAGCTATTGTGTCCTTATTTAGATGGCTCAAATTTTACAGCAACCTGCTTTTGCCCAACTTCGCTTCTGGCAAGCTGAATAATTTTGTTCGCGTCTTGCTTGGACAGCTTGTTGGCTTTTACTGTAATGCGGATAGATTCACCGTCTGCGCGTACAAGCGCATCATCAAAGCCTTGGCTCTTTACTAATGTTTCTAGGAGCGCTTCTTTTTCAGCTAATGTATTGATTGCTTGAAAGTCCTCATATGCCTTGCTTTTTTCTTGTGCGGAAGCAGTCGCAGATGTGATGATGCTTTGCAGGTCTGCTTTTGCTTCGCTGCGCTGATCCTCCATTTGTAAACGAAGCTCTGTAAACTGCTCATCTCCGGAGGACTTTACCGAAGTATCCTTGCTTGTATCTTCAGAAGCTGCATCCTTATCCTTC
This sequence comes from Ectobacillus funiculus, assembly GCF_004138295.1. Lineage (GTDB taxonomy): Bacteria > Bacillota > Bacilli > Bacillales > Bacillaceae_G > Ectobacillus > Ectobacillus funiculus. The sequence goes on from NZ_SCFM01000007.1 coordinate 95,834, forward strand.
GTGCTTTGCTCCACAGGGCTCGTTACCATATTTGATTTCTGGCTATCCGGCGTTGTTACGTAATAGACAGACAAGACTACGACAAGACTCAGCATTGTTAATAACCATACTGTTTGCTTTTTCACCACTTCTGTTCCTCCCTATTGTTTTTTTGGCAAAACAGAAACACGATGACTCGGTACGCCGAGTGTCCGCGTCACTGCTTCGATAATCATTTTCTTAACCTCTATGTTATCGGCTCCTTTCGCCACGATGAGAACGCCGCGTACTTCCGGCTTATCTACTTTTGTAACGATAGGAGCCTCCTTGTTGTCTTCCCTTATGATCGTTGGCTTCTGATTCGTGGAGGATTCTGTCACCTTTCTCTGTCCGCCATCACGGTCTGTCTCATCTGTACTTTGCGTACGCGTTTCTGTTTCTTTTTCAATTACCTTCACTTCTGAGGAATCAAGATTAACAATGACGCTTACATCCTTCACGCCCTTTACGGTTTCAAGGGCGTCTCGCAGCTGATCTTCGTAGTCTTTTTCATACTTGTCAATCACAGAGGAATCATCGTTTTTGCTGGCGAATGCAGGGGCGTCCTGCTCTGCTTCTGTGCTTGTTTGCGGACTGAATACGGCGGTTTCTTCTTTTCTCGGCTGAAATAAGCTCCCCGAAAACATGAGCACAATGCCAAGCGCCAGCAAGACGAGCACAAGCTTAGGCGCGACTTTTTTAGTCGCTTTGCCGTCTTCGCCGTCTCCCTTAAAAAGCTTGCGAAAGATGTTAGGCTTCTTCTCATTCATTTGCTTTTCCTGTCCCCCCTTCTGTGTGTACTTGAACTTTGCTTTTCTCTAGCTGCCACTCCTGTGCAAGAAACTTTTGAATATCCTGAGAGGCATCGTTGTCTATGCGTGATTCATACGGTGTGCTCGTGTCGACCTCAATCGGCTTCACCGCCTCCACAGCTCCTGACCGCTGCGGCTCTTCTTCGGAAACGGTAACAGAAACCGACTGAACATCCTGCTGTGATGTTACATCCTGCTTATCCTCTGGAACGACAAGATGCAGATTAGCTATCGTGACGCCATATTCATCCTGCAGCTTCTGCGCCACTTCCTTTTTCATTTGGACAGCCATCTGTTCTAAAATATATGCACGCTGTGAGGCTTGTATTTCTGTTTTCTTTTTATCTATTAAATTTTCTATCTCTCCATCTGTTCCGTACGGTTGTCGGCTTAATTTATCAATTAGTTCCGGTACATCTGCCTTTAGCAGCTGAAATAAGGGGCTTAAAATGAGGACGATAAGCAGCAAGCTCACGACGAACTTCACGTACTTTTGCATGCTTGATCTTGGTAGAATCATATGAAGAACAGTCGCGAGCAAAAGAAAGATAATAATATTGCGAACCCACTCTGTTACAAACTCCATTCCCTCACCTCCTAGCGCACCATCAGCGTTAAGTTGCCGGCCGCAACAATGATGCTAATGCTTAAAAAGAACATAAGAGAGACAATAGCGAGCGCCGCAAAGACGTAGATGATGCTTTTGCCGATAATATCAAGACATTGAATGACAGAGTTGCTGCCAAGCGGCTGCAAAACAGCGGCTGCAAATTTATAAATCAACGCGATCACGAAAATTTTAATCGCTGGAAACGCAACAATTAAAAGTAAAATGACAACGCCGGCAATACCGACTGTATTTTTTAAAAGAGCGGAAGCGCTGAGCACTGTATCGCTAGCTTCGGTAAACATGCGCCCGACAACGGGAATAAAGTTACCGGTAACAAACTTTGCCGTTTTCACCGCGATCCCGTCTGCCACTGCTGTTGCAGTTCCCTGCACAGACAAAACACCGAGGAATATTGTTAAAAATACGCCAAGCGCACCAATGCTTACATTTTGCAGCAGCTTGGATAGCTTCGTTACCTTGTATTGATCACTCATCGTGCTGACAATGCTTAAAATCGTAGCTAAAAATAAAAGTGGCAGCACAAAATAATTCATCAGTAAACCGCTTGTATTCATTAAAAAGATAATAATCGGGTGAAAGAACGAAACAGATATCACACCGCCTCCCGTTGCAATGAGCGCAAGCAGGATCGGCAGAAGCGCAAGAATAAAATCAATCATCGTTTGAATCGTATCCTTCGCATATGTTGTGACGATATAAAAGCTATTTAACGCAAACACTGTCAGCACCATGTACACAACCGCATCCGCAATTTTTGCGATGCTGCTCTTTTCGAATGCCGACTGCAACGATTGCAGCAGCGCGCTGAATATAGTGAGCAAAATGAGCGTCCCAAGCAATTTGCTATTGGCGATAAGCTCATGAAACAAAAATTTAAGAAGCCCTTTAAACCATTCCTGGATTGAAAATTGCTTCTCCCCTTTTATAAACTCCAGAAAACTCCCTTTTTGACTTTCCGGCAAATAGCCGCCGTAGTTTGTCACAAGATCCTCCCAATAGGTTTGAATATCTTCAATTCCAAGCTTATTCAACTGGTCATTCACAATCTTCTCATCAATCGGCTGCTGCGTGTTCGGGGAAGCTTGTACTACATTTGGCAAAGAAAAAAGCAAGAAAAATAAAAATAGCAGTTTGGCACTTGTTTTTTGTAGCATCATGTCACCTCCCTACTTCGGCAAAAAACCAAGGATTGTTTCAATAACAACTGTTAGGATTGGAATCGCCATCACAAGAATTAAAATTTTCCCGGCTAGCTCGATTTTCGCAGCGATTGCTCCCTGCCCCGCATCCTTTGTTACCTGTGCGCCAAACTCAGCGATGTAGGCGATTCCGATGATTTTCAATAACGTTTCCACATATACATTGCTTACCTTCGCTTGGCTGGCAATTTTCTCAATCATATGCAGCACAACTTGAATTTGGTCGATTAGAATCAAGAACATCACGCTTCCAACAAATACGACAAACAAAGTAGTTAAGCTTGATTTATGCTGATTGAGTAATGCTGCCAAAAAGGTGGCGATAAGTCCCAAGCCGACAATTTGCAAAATCTCGATGACAGTCGCCCCCCTTTACTGAAACAAAAAGACGCTTTTAATTTTGTCGAACAAATTATTAATTAGAAATGCCACGTGAAATAAAATAACGACAAAGCCGACGAGAATGACCCAGTTGGCGATATCCTCGCGCTTTAGCTCTTTTAACACCGTATGAATAAAGGCTAAAATAATGCCAATGCCTGCGATTTGAAAAATCAAGCCAACATCAATGGACATACTCCTCTCCTCCTACAGCAATAAAATGACGATAAGGAGCCCCGACAATACCCCAAGACTTCTTATCATTTTTTCAGAGCGAAGCTGTGACTCCTTTGCTTCTCCCTCTTCCCGTTCTAAATGCGTCAAGCATAAGCGAATATGCTTTTGCTGCGACTCCCTGTCATGCTGTCCAAGCGTTTCGCCAAACTGCTGCAGGATCTCATATTCCGCCCGCTTCATCGCCGCCCGTTTCCAAACATGCTCCAGACTGGACAACCATGCCTCCCGCACGGTTTTTTCTCCCTGCTCTAGCTGCTGACTGAACCCTTCAAATAAAAAGCAAAGCGGTTTTGGTATTTGTTTTGCAAGCCTCTCAGCTGCTTCTGCAAGCGGCGTATGCCCGTACATAATTTCCGCCTCCAGCGACTGCAGCGCCGCCCGCATTAATCGAAGCTGCCGCGGGCGCTCCCTGAGCTTATTCGCAAACTCAAAGCCAATCCACGTTGTTGCCGCAACAATGAACACCGCTCCAATGATTTTGATCATACGCTGTTCACCCTCGTTTTTTGTAATAGCGTTTGTCCGCTGCTATTCTTGATTCTCCTTATAGTTCCTGGCCCGTGCGAACGCGATAATTCAATGAATCTATCAAATAAGCCGAGCTCTAGCATGGCCCGCAAGGATGGCCGCTTGAATACATCATCCCTCTCGTATCCGTGGACGGTTACAAATAGTTGCACCCCTGCGTTTACCGCCTCCATAATCGCCTCGCTGTCCTCCTGACGCCCTATCTCGTCCACGATAAGCACATCAGGGCTCATTGAGCGGATCAGCATCATCATCCCTTCTGCTTTTGGACAAGCATCTAGCACATCGATACGCGCTCCGAGCTCATACTGCGGAACGCCTTTTACACATCCAGCAATTTCAGATCGCTCATCTACAATCCCTACTTTAGAAGATGGGATTCCCCGTTTCTTCACACCTGTACTCATCATACGGGCAACATCGCGCAGCAGCGTTGTTTTCCCTGTTTGCGGCGGTCCGATAATCATCGTATTCAGCCATCTATCTTCATATATGTACGGCAAAAGCGGCTCGGCGATGCCTATCTTTTGTTTTGCGATACGAATATTAAAAGATGCAACATCACGAATCATTTTCACAGCACCCTTTTCTGTAATCACTTTACCTGCTAGACCCACGCGGTGTCCGCCGCGCAGCGTAACATACCCGCGCTTCAGCTCCTCTTCCATCGTATACAAAGAAAAATGGCTGAGCTTATTCAGCAAATACAGCGCATCATCTGCACTGACAATATAGTCATAAAAATGCGGCTTCCCCCGCATGACGCATTCAAGCGGTCTTTGCAGACGAAGACGAATTTCCTCCAAGTCCTGGGGCAGCTCTTTTCCCAGTATGGATTGTATCTCTCTTGGCAATATTTCGAATACTTCTCTCATAGCCTTCTCCCCAATTTGTTTCTACTTAAACACTGCAATTAAAATACAGCTGATACCAAGCACAAGAAAAAACAGTTTTAAAAACGACAGCTCATTTGCTACGCTCAAAACGCCAATCGACATTGTCAAAATCAATACTGTCGGCCCGACAAATGCAAGCATTCCATTTACCGCCAGCGCCTTTTTGGCATCATTGAAATGAAGCATAATAAGCGCCGCCAAGATCTCAAGGCTTCCCGAAAACAGACGAAGCGTCGCCATTGCAAGCACCGCTGTTTCCACTCCAGCTATCCATTGTTTCATCTGCTCACCTTCCTGCTGTAAAAAAATACGTTTGTACAACGATATGCATCGGTTGTCCATTTCAGAAGCGGAAAAAAGGATTTTTCAGAGAAGGACTTGGAAAAGGATTCATTTGCAGTTGAGTGCAAGAAGAAAATCAAGTAGCATAGCCAGCAAAAAAGAAAGCAAACTAAAATCAGGGATGCTGATAATGATAAGATCACGATATTATCTTAATGTAGTGTTTTTGTAATATTAAGTGTCCTTAAAACATAACTAAATCAAATTACAAGGGTGATGAAAAATGGCAAAAAATAAAAATAACCAATTTAAGAACAGTAAAAATGCTGTACCAAAAGCAGATGTAGAATTTGCAGGAGAAAATGGGCTTGAACAAATAGCAGTAAAAGCCCAAAAAAAATCAAAATAAAGAAACGAATGCCCCCATGCCCGCCCGAACAACCCAAAACGTAAATGAAAAAACAAAAAGAGAGAGCTCTACGCTCTCTCTTCCTCATTTCCTATATTACGCACGGGATACGTATCTAGATTCTACCGTGTTAATAATTAACACTTCGCCTTCGTTGATGAAGATTGGCACTTGTACAACTAGGCCTGTTTCTAATGTTGCAGGCTTCGTTACGTTAGATGCAGTATCACCTTTAATACCCGGCTCTGTTTCTACAACCTTTAGCTCTACCGTATTTGGAAGCTCAACGCCAAGTACTTCACCATGGAATGTCATGATGAATACTTCCATGTTTTCCTTCAAGAACTTCAGCTCGCGCTCAATTTGCTTTTCTGGGATTTCAAGCTGCTCGTAGCTTTCATTATCCATGAATACATGAGCTTCCCCGCTTGCATACAAATATTGCATACGACGGTTTTCGATATGCGCTTTTTCTACTTTTTCACCCGCACGGAATGTTTTTTCCTGAATTGATCCTGAGCGAAGGTTACGAAGCTTCGAACGTACGAATGCCGCTCCTTTACCTGGCTTTACGTGTTGGAACTCGATAACTTGCCAAATTCCGCCATCTGTTTCAATTGTTAAACCTGTACGAAAATCATTTACTGAAATCATTCTAAAAATCCTCCTACTAGTATGTTATAAAATAATGAGCTCCTTCGGGGAATGAGTCAAAATTTCGTTGCCTTCTTTTGTTACAATGACGTCATCCTCAATGCGCACACCGCCCAAGCCTGCGATATAAATACCCGGCTCAACGGTAACAGCCATGCCCGGCTCAAGCACCGTGTCAGAACGAATAGACAGACCAGGCCCTTCATGAATCTCAAGACCAATGCCGTGACCTGTAGAATGACCAAAATACTGTCCATAGCCTTTTTCTGTTATGTAATCACGCGTCAAGGCATCAGCTTCTTTTCCTGTTACGCCGACACGAATGCCGTCCAAGCCGCGCAGCTGCGCCTCAAGAACCACATCATAAATATCCTTCAGATCTTGAGAAGGTTCACCAACGGCAATTGTACGCGTAATGTCCGAACAATATCCCTTATAATACGCACCGAAGTCCAGTGTAACAAACTCACCTGTTTCAATCAGCTTTTCAGATGCTACGCCATGCGGAAGCGCGGAACGATGCCCAGAGGCCACTATAATATCAAACGAAGAAGAAGCAGCACCTTGTTTGCGCATGAAAAACTCCAACTCGTTCGACACCGCAAGCTCGGAAACACCTGGACGAATGAATGATAGGATATGAGTGAAGGCAGCATCGGCAATCTGCGCAGCTTCCTTTAATATCTTAATCTCCGCATCCGTCTTAATCAAGCGTAACTTTTCCACCAGACCAGAAACCGGCACTAGCTCCGCCTCTGTCTTATCGCCATACATTCTATATTCGCTATATGTAAGAGTATCTTGTTCAAAGCCTAGCTTCGTGATACCAAGTTCTTTTGCTCGCTTTGCCACCTCTTCTGTAATTGGACCTGTATGCTGGACAATTTCGTAACCGACTGCTTGTTTTTGCGCCTGCTCCACATAGCGGAAATCCGTAATAAAAAGCGCACGCTCTGCAGAAAGCAATACAACACCCGCCGTGCCCGTAAATCCTGTCATATATGTACGATTGTAGCTGTTTGTTAGCAAAAGCCCATCGATGCCCTCTTGCCGGAGCATACTTCTCAGCTTTGTTAATTTTTCCATTCTTACGCCTCCCCATAGCATAATCGTTTTACGCCGTACATGCTTGACCCTTGCATGCCGCGGAAGTTCAAGTTTGGCCGTTCATGAGGAGCAATCTTCTCGCTGTCTGTGACCTTAATAAAGAAAACTCGCCGACTGGCAAGCCGTTAGGCAAAGACAGAGGCGCAGTTGCACTTCTACCTTATTCCTAAAATTTTTTGTTGCGTCGAAGTAGCCTCTAGCTGGAAATTTATGTTTTCTTAAAAGTGCAAAAAAGAATGTTCTTAGAACATTCTATCATAGCTCAAGGCTTATTTGAATAGGCTGTCTCGCTGTTCTCCTTTGTGCGATTTTCTTCTGCGGCTTCAAAGGACACGGAATAAGTAATGAATACGCCATATAAAATAAAAATACAAAGAGTTGTAACGAATGTAGGTCGCGAAAATTCCAGTGCATGTTTCACAACGGGAGATAGAAGCCCAACCCCGAAGAAAATAAGAGCCCATAGAACTATCCCATATATAATACCCGGAGTGATGCCCTGAAACTTTTTAAACCATGCCCCATATAAAATGGCGACCAGAATCGATGCGATAGACATGAGTGCGATGCCCAATAGATTTCCCCAAACACCTTGCTTCCAATCTCCTAGCGCAAATGGCATAATCAGATAATTTGGCCCCGCCTCTGAAAAGGAAAAGATGTGAAGAAAATACCAGATGGAGCCCCAAAACAAACCACCAAATATCCCAATTCCTGCTACCTTTTTTGTAAAAGATGACGGCTTTTCTTTTTTATTTTCCATTTTTTCACCCCAATTGTTACTATGCCCACAACACAGAAAATTTATGTTGAAATTTGGAGTTTAAAAGGAAAAAAACATGTCTATAACGAAAACAAAGAGTATAAAAACCCAGCCTTTGTATTTTGCTTGTCAGAGAGCAAGTTTTACCGATACAATGAAGAAAATAAATACAGGTTGGTGTTTACATGGCAGAGGAAGCAAAACAAATCTACGGCGGGCAAGCCGTAATAGAAGGAGTTATGTTCGGCGGCAGAGAATATACTGTTACAGCCGTTCGAAGAAAGGATTCGTCGATCGAGTTTTATCGATTGCCGCGTATGCAGAACCGATTCCTTAACGTTCTCAAACGTATTCCATTCTTGCGCGGCATTGCTGCAATTTTAAATGCGAGTGCAAACGGATCAAAGCATCTGAACTTCTCATCGGAACGATTTGATGTAGATCCGCATGATGATCACACGCTGGCACAGAAGAAACAAGAAGAGCAATCTAAGCTCACAATGATCCTTGGAGTAGCAGCAGTCGGCATCCTTTCCTTTCTATTTGGAAAAGTGATTTTCACTGCCGTTCCTGCAATACTGGCAGACTTGACGAAACCAATATTTCCTTCACATCTCGCTCAAGTCATGATTGAAAGTATTATTAAGCTTATTCTGCTTCTTGTCTATATTTATTTCGTTTCCCTTACACCGCTCATTAAGCGGGTATTTCAATATCACGGAGCAGAGCATAAAGTGATTAACGCGTATGAAAGCAACCTTCCGCTAACCGTGGAAAATGTGCAAGGTCAAACGCGTCTCCACTATCGTTGCGGCAGCAGTTTTATTCTATTTACTGTCATTGTCGGAATGTTTGTATACTTGCTTGTACCGACAGAACCGCTGTGGGCACGTGTTATCAACCGCATCCTTCTCATTCCCGTTGTGCTGGGAATTTCGTTTGAAGTATTGCAGATTACAAATTTAGTGCGCAACGTTCCTGTTTTGCGCGTCCTCGGGTACCCGGGATTATGGCTGCAGCTTCTCACCACGAAGGAACCTACAGATGATCAAGTAGAGGTTGCCATCGCATCATTTCATGAACTGCTTCGTTTAGAAGGCAAGCAATAGTTTTATGTTTTATTTTTCTAAAGCAATGACATTAGGAGGTGCATCCCTTTGAACGGTCGATCCTTTGCCTTAGTCCTTTTCTTTCTCGTCATCGGGCTGGCAATATTCCAGCTTGTCTCTTTTGCTGTTGAGGATCCTGGTGGTCTCTTAAAAAACCTTTTAACCATCGGGATTGTGGTAGTTGCTTTTTACTGGCTATACAAACTATTTACAGGTCAGGGAAAAAACAGCAATTCCTCTTACAATCGTGCAGCTAAACAGTCTAAGCGGAAATATGCAAAACCGAATGTAACACCTCTAAACAAAAAATTGTCTTTAGACGCAAAGAACAAAAAGGCATCTCTTGGTTTACTAAAAAAGAAGCGAAAGCAATCCCATTTAACTGTCATTGAAGGGAAAAAGGGCAAAAAGAAAGACCGCGCATCGTTTTGATGTGCGGTCTTTTTTCTACACTTCAAGAAAATATACAGTTCTAACTAGAAGCGAATTCGGCGTAGTCGAAAATTTTAGGAATATGGGCTACGCCTCTGTTTGCGCCCAAGGGCAAGGCTCGCCAATCAGCAAGTTTTCTTTATTCCCCATTTGTTTTTTGTATATTACGAAGGGTTTCTACACGAGAAGCATCTTCTTCAAAATATTGGACAAGATCACCGATTCGGTCAATAGCATCCCAGCTGAGATGGTGCTCAATTCCCTCAACATCTCCGTAAATGGTACTTTCCTCCACTCCGATGATACGCATAAACTGCTCAAGCAGCTCGTGGCGATATACGAGACGCTTTCCAATTTTCTTTCCTTTTGCAGTTAGTACAAGACCTCTGTATTTTTCATAAATTAAGTATTCATCTTTATCAAGCTTCTGTACCATTTTTGTAACGGACGACGGATGTACACTTAACGCTTCCGCAATATCGGATACCCGGGCATAGCCCTTCTCTTCAATTAAAAGGTAAATCTGTTCTATATAATCTTCCATACTAGGGGTAGGCATCAGTTTCCTCCATCCAATCCTTTTTCTTACTTTAAGGAGGTATAAATTCCTAGATAGAAGCTTTTTCGACGTAGTCGGGAATTTTAGGAATACAGTACAAGTGCAACTACGCCTCTGTCTTCGCCTATAGGCTCGCCAATCGGCGAGTTTTTTTATCCTCCGCGCTAAGCAATCAATAAAATGATACAATAGAACGCGCTTCGTGACAAGGGAAGAGGCGCTAAGTCCTTACGTAAAATATTGAATTTCCGCCTGTGGAAAATATTCCGCAATGTAAGAACGGATGGTTTCCTCTAACTCTGCGGCTTCATCTGTTGGATACACATATTTTCCAATACCATACCGACCCCACTTATATTTTCTCTTTTCTTCATCCATTTCAAGCTTCGTGTTCGGGTAGCGCTGCTGAATGACCTTTTTCGCAGGCTTTGTAAAGCGATGCTGAATCATTTCAAACGAGAGATTCGGCAGTTCTAAATCCTTCAGAGACGCGTGTAAGCGCTGAAACAATTCATGGTAGCCCTCCACCCATTCATCATGCCTATAAATGGGCGCAACAATGAATCCCAGTGGATAACCGGCCTGCGCTACCTTTCGTGCAGCTGCAATTCGCTCCTCAAACGGAGACGTCCCCGGCTCAAAATTTTTAATCACATATCGAGAATTTACACTAAAGCGAAAGCGTGTTTTTCCATTATGCTTCGCATCTAACAAATGATCAACATGGGAGTACTTCGTGACAAACCGCAATCGGCCATACTCTGTCTGTCCGATAAATTCAATGGTTTTTTTCAATGCATGTGTCAAATGATCAATTCCAACAATATCAGATGTACATGCTGCTTCAAAGCGCGTAACCTGCGGCGCACGTTCGTCCATATAGGTTTGCGCTTGGGAAAAAATCTCATCCAGGTTTACATACACACGAACATATGGCTTACTGCCAAGCGTGGTCTGTAAATAACAGTAATGACAGTGTCCCATACATCCGGTCGCAAGCGGAATCGCATATTCTGCCGATGGCTTTGATGTATCAAACTTTAATGTTCGTCTCACACCAACGACGAGGGTGGATTTCGCAACACGATATTGCTGCAGCTCATTTTCTCCCGGCAGATTTCGAATTTGATTATGAGAGGTTGTTTCGCGAATTTCTAGCCCCATATTTGTAAATTTGTCATACAGCTCTTTCCCGAGCGGATATTCTAACGCTTGCGGCTCAATATATACTAACTTCGGTATAAATGGCTCCACTGCACTCACCTTCCTCACCTGTAGTATGAACAAAATACTTACCTTTGTGTAAGCTTAATGATTTCCATACTAAAAAATTGGAGACTCCTAAGAAAAGCGGACAAGGTCCGCCTTTTATGGCAGCGTAGGGGTGAACCGGAGTCTGCATTTTGGGCCTTGGAGCTAGACATCCCCCCAAAAGTTATACTTTCTTATCTTGTAAAGACAACTCACCGGTTAGCGAGCCGTTAGGCGAAGGCAGAGGCACAGCTGCCCTTATACTGTATTCCTAAAATCCTCATCTGTGCCAAATGAGCTTCTAGCTGAAAATTTATATTTTCCTAAAGAATAAAAAATTTCTTGCCAACGGCACTTTTCTTTGTCATTCTGTATAATTGAAAAGAATAGATAAAGAAAACTCGCTGATTGGCGAGCCCTGCCTTTGGGCGAAGACACAGGCATAGTTGCTCTTATACTGTATTTCTAAAATTTCCAACTACGTCGAATTGGCTTCCAGCTGGAAATTTCTACTTTCTTACAGTGTAAAGAAAACTCGCCATCGACCAAACAAGTTATACGTTCTTATGAAAATGGAGGGAAAGCCATGTGGTCCTTTGTATCCGGTATTTATGCCAACCGCTATGGTGAGGTCATTATTGATGTAATTTTCACATATATCATAGCCTCCTGCGGATTTTGGGTTCTTCGCTATTCGCTTCATCAATTTTTTCAACGAACGAGCTTTATCGACGAAAAAAAGGAGGGGACCATTGAGTCTGTCGTCAAAAACACATCCAAATATTTAACGCTCATCCTCGTTTTGATAACAGCCATCCAACCGTTTGTTGATTGGAGGAATATTCTTGTTGCAGGCGGAGTATTAACCGCCATCGTAGGCTTCGGTGCACAGTCTGCCATTAAAGATTTTCTGTACGGATTTTTCTTCCTATTTGAAGGCCAGCTCAAAAAAGGGGATTTTGTAACGATTAATAACGAATTGGCGGGAGCAGTAGAAGAGTTAGGCTTTCGCGCTGTAAGCGTCCGTCTAACAGATGGCCGCTTAATGACGGTGCCAAATGGGGAAGTATTAAAGGTTATAAATGGAAATGTGAATCATCGGCGTGTTTTTGAAAGCGTCATTATCGATTTTAAAGAAGATCCGGCCCGTGTGCGCGTGCTGCTCGAGTCACTATGCGAAGAACTGAATGAGCTGCATATGGAATACCTGTTGCGGGATACAGATGGTGAATTTGTAGAAGCATATCACTACTGGGGGTTATCCTCTCTTGATGCATCTCCCTATGGCTTTAAGTTTTCCATTGTCGCCACAGTACAGGATGTGCATTATTTACAAGCGGCGCAGGAAGCAAAATTCCGACTTGCGAAACGGCTGCATGAGGAGGGAATCTTGCTCCCTTCCATACGAGCTGTATATGCACAGCAATAATACCTGACTAATTTTACAAATGGATGACAGACATAATTATGCAAAAAAAATCCAAAATAAGAAAAACAGAGACGGAAGCAGGATGCCGGATCTAAACAATACCCAGAACATATACTTTCTTAAAGCGAAAAAAAAATTTGCTAATTAGTGAAATTAGAGGCGTAGTTGCATGTATACTTACTTTAATGCGGAAAATCTCTGCTGAGCTGCATAACTGGCGGCTGGAATTTTATAATTTTTTAAAGTATCGAAGCAAATGGTTGACTCACCTCTTTTTTTCTCTGTATGATATGATTTCGTGAGCCATTATTTTGTTATTCGAATTTTTGTAACTATGAATGGATGAGAGGGGAAAAGGAATGTCGGTTAAGAAACAAACGAATGTGCGGACTGGAAAAATGGTGCGTGAACTCATGCTTGCTGATAAGGAGGTAACAGCCTCTTTAATTATGGTGTACAGCAAAAATGGCGTGAATGAAGAGATTAAAATCGAGGGGTTACATCCGAAGTCCAATGAAGAGTTATTTCTAAGCGGCAAAGTGGATTGGAATAAAAGCGTCATTTACAAAACAGTTGATTTTACAGGCAAGGCAGAGGTTGGTAAAGCACTGCTGACAGATATGAAAAAAAATAACGTGACACTGGAAATCGAACGGGTAATGTGGAGTAAAGAGACGCAGGAGGAAGAAGAAGCGATCGAAGCTGAACTGATTGCAGCAAAAGAGGCTGAGAAAAAGCCTGCCGCTATACATACAACGACGCCTCCTGGGAAGGAGAGAACGGTCAAAGCGGAACCCGTATCACCACCTCCAGCCCCAGCTCGTATGGAAACTATCGTACAAAAAGTGAACGAACCGATCGTTCCGCCAGTAAAGGCTGAGACGGTAAGCGCATCCAGTATACCAGCTGCTAAGCAAACAGCACCTGAACCTGTCAGACGCGCTGCAGAGGTAACAACACCTCCAGTCAGACACGCAGCACAGGTAACAGCGCCTCCAGTCAAACAAACAGCAGAGGTAACAGCGCCTCCAGTCAAACACGCTGCAGAGGTAACAGCACCTCCAGTCAAGCGCGCAGCACCGGAGGAGCCATTTGCACCAGAAACACAATCCGAATTGGCTGGAAAGTATGAACGGCTTGTTTCCAAAGCAAAAGAGGTTTGTCAGGATTATGATTTAGGTCTGGACTTGGATGATTCCATTGAATCCCTAAGAGAAGAACTAAACAAGCAAGGAATTTCATTAGATTTTGACGCAGACATTATGAATGCTGTTCGCAGTCTTCGTGAACTCAAAACAAAAGGCATCAGTCTTGATAAAATATTAAATCTTGTATAAAAATTCGATTTTGTAGAATAACAGAGCACATCTTTTACATGTGATAATATCTGAGGTGGATCTCCCCTCTCTAGATCTTAATTGTAAAAATGGAATTTTCATGTCAGCTGCCTTTCGTTTTGGCTGCAAGAACCTATAGGTGTATATGAAAAATAGACCGACAAGCAAGCCCCTTCTCTTACAGTGAACAGCTTTGCTTGTTGGTCTATTTCACATTTTAAAAAAGATACATTTCTAGCTGTTAATTCGACATAACAGGAAATTTTAGGAGTGAACTATCTGGGCAACCGTGCCTCTATCTTCGCCCAAGTGCGCGCCTATCGGCAAGTTCTCCTTGCTGGTTAACGAGCACTATCTGTTCGTTAGACCCGTTTTTATTTTCTATAATTCCATTCTTCACTTTCATATTTTTCCTTTGCAAGACGCTCTACTTCCTCACGTTGTTCCCCTGTCAGTTCATAGGGAACTAGCTCAATTTCCATCCCCTTTTCAAAACCAACTCGAAATGCTTCAATGAGCTGTTCGATTGTAAACGTTTGATCCGTTAGTTCGTTGATTGCTACCGCCTTAGATGAAAACATACTTTTCATACGCTCCTTCAAGCGTTCATTTGGAAAGAGGAATAAGTCATATAATGTATCTAGGTCAATTTCGAGCGGAATTGATCCGTGCTGCAGGATTACTCCACGTTGGCGCGTTTGTGCGCTGCCTGCAATCTTACGCCCCTCCACAACAATTTCATACCAGGACGGAGCATCAAAACAAACAGCAGACCGCGGATTTTTTAAATCCTCACGCTCCTGCTCGGTCTTCGGAACAGCAAAATACGCATTCAGTCCCAGCGCGCGAAATCCTTCTAGCAGCCCTTGAGAAATGACACGATACGCTTCTGTGACTGTCTTTGGCATCTTAGGATGGTTTTCCGAGACAATCACGCTATAAGTGAGTTCACGGTCATGCAGGACACTCCGCCCCCCTGTTTGACGGCGCACAAAGCCAAATCCGCGTTTTTCCACTTCCTCCATATCAATTTCCTTTTCGACACGCTGAAAGTATCCAATTGATAGAGTTGGAACCTCCCATTCGTAAAATCGAATCGTTGCTGGCATAGCACCTGCGCTCTGCCAATTCAGCAGGCATTCATCTAGTGCCATGTTATAAGAAGGAGAACATTCTCCTGAGTTGATATAATACCATTGTTCTTTTTCCATACTCCACCTCTTGCCTAGTGTTGTTTGCACATTATCTAGTCTACCAAATTCGTGAGATTTTGTGAAAAGATACGAAATTTCATTCTCCTATCCATGAATATATTGCATATCATGATAGCACCATTATAATATGAATGGTAGAAGTAAGAGAAAAGGAGTCGATTCATCTTGTCAGCTAATCTAACCATCTTCCTTGTAGCCATTGTAATCCTTATGGCATATTCTGTCATTCTGTTCTTTTATCAGCGTAAAATTGTTAAATCGCTTACAGAAGAAGAATTTCGCGCTGGCTACCGCAAAGCGCAACTGATTGATATTCGCGAACCAGATGAGTATAACGCAGGACATATTCTTGGTTCCCGTAACATTCCATTATCGCAGCTACGGATGCGTTATAAGGAAATCCGTCCTGATCAACCGGTTTATATGTATTGCCAGAATGGCCTCCGCACAGGACGTGCTGGGCAATTCCTCAAGAAAAAGAAGTATAAGGAGCTGTATCAGCTTCAAGGCGGCTTTAAAGCTTGGACAGGAAAAATTAAAAAGAAAGCATAAATTAAGAAAAACAGACATTAAATATTCGTATCTTCTTAATCTTGCTAAAGAAAACTCGCCACAATCGGCGAGTTTTCTTTACACTGCTCTATTCCTGTAAGCTATTATCTTTCAGAACCGGAGGACGCATTGGGAAATTGCTCCAGCACGACCAATTTTCGGACAACCGTTTTCGTCTTTTTCTCTTTTGCATACATTTCCAAAATGACAGTTCCGTTTGTTGGCAGCTGCTCCTTTGGAATCCTAATAGAAATTTTCCATGGCTTGCTTATATCAAATGCTGTTTCCTTTACAAGCATAATATGCCCCTCTGAAACGGCATAATAGGCTTGCTCTACTTCTGGTACAGCCCCGCCTGAAAGTGTGTATGCACCGTCGTTCCCCTGCTTTTCTACTGCAACATCCAATGTGTCTTCGGCCCCATCTATCCTTCCATCCGCTTTATAAGAAATCGTTTCTGTAAATAGATTAGCTGCCGCTTTCTTTCCGTTTACCTCAATGGGGAGCAGTTTTCCTGTAATTGAATACGTTTCTCCCTGTTGAAACGGTTTTTCATCGTAATTCCAAGCGACTTCCCACGTCTTTGTCTCGCCTGGCTGCAAGCTAACAGATGTTAATGCTTGCGAGAACATTTTACCCTTTGAATAACGGTACAACTCTTCTCCACTTGCACGCTTTATGATAACCTCAAACTGCTGCGAGGACGGAAAAGTTAGTGAAAGCGGCTGATCCTCCAGATTATGAAGCAGCAGCTTTACCTGAGTGTGATCTTCATGCATAGCAGCTTCAACCTTAAATGAAGGCTCCTCCCTTGGCTCAGCGCTTTGATCTACTGGCAAACTTTCGTCTTTTGCTTGACAGCCAGCCGCAAAGAAACAAAGAGTTAGCAATAAAACGCTAATTTTTCGCATATGAAACTCCTTTCTACTTACTAGCATTGTTTCTTTCCCGCCTTTTCTTCATAAGTGCTGCGAGTTAGGCCATACATCAGCAAATCATAAAATTCACCTAGGTAACATTGATATTCCTGAAGTATACCTTCCTCTGAAAATCTAAATTTACGAAGAAGTTGGCGTGAGGAGATATTTTCTGCCCGTACAGTTGCGCCAATTCGATTCAAAAGGAGCCTATCAAATCCAAACGGAATTGCCGTTTTCAGCACCTCTGTCATAATGCCCCTTCTCCACACCTCTTTCTTTAATTCATAGCCAATTTCCGCACGGCGATGCTGCCGATTCCAATTATGGTAGCCGACCGTTCCCAGGAACTCACCTGTTTCTTTATCAACAATTGCCCACCGGATCATCATCCCATTACGAAAGCCGCTCTTTATCTGCGTCACAAATTGCTCTGCCTGTTCCTTTCGTGTAAACGGCTCTAAACCATAATATTGTACAACCTCTTCATCGGAGAAATAACCATACAAATGGGGCGCGTCTTCCTTTGTTAACTCTCGTAACCGAAAGCGCTCCGTCTCTAAAACAGGAAACGAAAAGAAAATCATCCTCTAAGCCTCCTTTTTCTTACCGTTTCGACTCATTTGCAAGGAAATCCTTCCTTGACTTTTTCTCTCTTTTCTTTTACTGTTAAACTAACGAACGGTAGGAAGGTTGATTGGTATGACAGCTATTCGTATTAAAGAAGCAGCTCTTGCCCGCTTCGCTCAATTTGGATATGAAGGTACGTCTCTCTCCGATATCGCACATGACGTTGGCATTAAGAAGCCTTCACTATACTCACACTTTACAGGAAAAGAACAGCTCTATTTCGTTTGCTTAGACACATCGCTTGAGCGGGACCTAGATTACTTGCGAAGCTGCGTGGCAGCGTATGAAGGTAAAAGCCTATCCTCTTTTTTATATGAGTTACTCGAAAGTTATGGACGACGCTTTTATGAAAATGTAGAAGCAATGTTTTGGCTTCGTTCCTTATTTTTCCCCCCAGCCGCATTCAAGGATCGGATTGTAGAGAAGGCAAATCACTACGTGGAAGAAGCTGGACATTTGCTTACCCCTGTGTTTGCAGAGGCCATCGAGAAAAAAACAATTACTGCCGAAAATGCAGAGATGGCGGCAGCCGCCTATTTATGCCTATTTGACGGACTGATGATCGAACTGCAATACAGTGGACTGGATGGCTTTCAAAAGCGGCTGCATGCAGCTTGGCCTATTTTTTGGCGAGGAATTCACATATAAGGAAAGGAGCTTCATGATGGGTTGGATTTATGTACTTATAGGCGGCTTCATTGAAGTCTTTTGGGTGATGGGCTTAAAGCACGCAAGCTCTCCCCTAGAATGGGCAGGAGTCGCAGCTGCTATTTTACTTAGCTTTTGGTTTTTGTTTCGTGCATTTAAAACGCTTCCTATCGGCACGGTGTATGCCGTATTTACAGGTATTGGAACAAGCAGCATTGTCATTGTGGAAATGATATTCTTTGGGGAGCCTGTATCTATCGCAAAGCTGCTGTTTATCGCGCTTTTGATTGGCGGGGTAATTGGCTTAAAACAGCTAACAGCTAAGCAGAAAGGAGAGGCATAGTAATCATGGCTTGGGTATTTCTTATTCTAGCGGGATTTGGGGAAGTAGCGGGTGTTTTTTCGATGAAAATGGCGAGTGAACGAAAGAATATCTTTTCGTTCCTAGCGCTTGTTACAAGTTTTAGCTTAAGCTTTTTCTTTTTATCAAAAGCGATGCAGGAACTGCCGATGGGAACAGCATATGCGGTATGGACGGGCATCGGAACAGCCGGCAGTGTCATTATCGGTATTTTATTTTTTCGGGAACCTGCCGATTGGCGGCGGATTATGTATTTGAGCTGTATCGTAATTGGTGTTGTTGGTTTAAAAGCAATCAGCTAGGATTTTCACTCATAAATTCTATATCTTAACAAAAGATAAACATATATAAAGAAGGGAGCGAATGAAATGGAAGTGTCCTTTCATAAACATATGTTGCTTTTTTTCTTTTTGTTTATCATTTTAGTTGTATCTCTAAGCATAACAGTCCATGCGTATAACATTCCGGCTCATGTTTGGAGTGCGCGATCGTTTTATCACGTTGTTACAAGTATCTTTCGCTAGAACCTAGCGGGCACGCTCTGTTAAGTGAAACAAAGTGCAGCTCCCTCTCTGTCTTCACCTAATGAAAAAGAGCTAAACGCGGCCGTTTAGCTCTTTTTCTATGTACTACTTCTCAAATCGGTTTAACATCTCTTCTCTCATACCAAAACTGACAACTGCAATGCCGATATACATGAACACCAACATAATTGGATTGACAGCATTGTACCAATCATTGTTCACAATTAAATAGACTGTTACAGCAGCCACCGCTACGAAAGCTGTGATAAATAGATAAAAGCTGATGTTTTGCCCCATACTGTTCCCCTCTCTCCTCGGTATTACCATTTCAAAGTGTATGGCTGCAGACCCTGTTATATGCCTGTTGTTTGATAGACGGTATGTGTAAATGAACCCTAGATGCTGATTGAAAACTTCCCCAGCCCGCAAAGCCTATCTATTGGACCTTTTTTCCGTCCCCACTATATCATGGGTGCAAGCGCAGGCGCAAGACATATATGAGAAAAACTAGGATGCCCTGCACGATTCTGATAAGCAACCCACCCGCTCCAAAGCTCTTTTATCTTTTACGCGAGAGCGGAAATAGGAACAGGTCATGCAGATAAATAAGACCTACCGGGGAGCAGGCCTTATTTACACTGTAAGAAATTTTAGGAATACAGGATTAGTGCAACTACGCCTCTGCCTTCGCCTAAGAGCAGGGCTCGCCAATCGGCGAGCTACATCTTCTCATACATAGCGTAAAATAGGCTTTCGCGCCGCCTTCGTTTCGTCAAGACGCTTTACAACAGTCGTATGCGGCGCTTCCTGTACCATCTCTGGGTTTTCCTCTACTTCCTTCGCAATTTGGATCATCACATCAATAAACGCATCCAGTGTTTCCTTCGATTCCGTTTCCGTCGGTTCAATCATCATGCATTCCTCAACATTCAGCGGAAAATAGATTGTCGGCGGATGATAGCCGAAGTCTAATAAACGTTTGGCAATATCAAGCGTTCTTGCGCCAAGCTTCTTTTGCCGCCTTCCCGATAGCACGAATTCATGCTTGCAGTGCTGATCAAACGGCACATCATAATACGGGGCAAGCCGTCTCATCATGTAGTTAGCATTTAATACAGCATATTCTGTAACCTGACGCAAGCCTTCTGGCCCCATAGAGCGAATGTACGTATAAGCGCGAACGTTAATGCCAAAATTTCCGTAATACGGCTTCACGCGACCGATAGACGCTGGACGATCGTAATCAAATACATAGCCATCATCCGTTTTTTCTAATATCGGCTTCGGCAAAAACGGAATTAAGTCCGCCTTCACACCGACAGGTCCAGATCCAGGACCACCGCCTCCATGTGGACCTGTAAATGTTTTATGAAGGTTTAAATGCACAACATCAAAGCCCATATCTCCCGGGCGGGCCTTGCCCAGCACTGCATTTAAATTTGCGCCATCGTAATACAGCTTTCCGCCAGCTTCGTGTACAATGCTCGCCATTTCTAAAATATTCCGTTCAAATAATCCAAGTGTATTTGGATTTGTCAGCATTAAAGCTGCTGTATCCTGGCCGACATATCGCTTTAAATCGTCTAAGTCAACAAGACCGTTTTCATCAGATTTCACTGTAATGGTCTCAAACCCGGCTACTGTTGCAGAGGCAGGATTTGTCCCGTGCGCGGAATCTGGAACGAGCACCTTTGTGCGTGTATAATCGCCTCTTGCTTCATGATAGGCCCTTATTAACATGAGTCCTGTCCATTCCCCGTGGGCGCCGGCTGCTGGCTGCAGCGTCACCGCATCCATTCCTGTAATTTCCTTTAGACTCTCCTGAAGGTCATACATAAGCTCCATTGCGCCTTGCACTGTGCTTTCATCCTGAAGCGGATGGATATGAGAAAATCCTGCAAGACGAGCAACACTCTCGTTAATTTTTGGATTGTATTTCATCGTACAAGAGCCAAGAGGATAAAAGCCAGAATCTACACCGTGATTGCGCCGCGATAACGCTGTGTAATGACGCATAATATCAAGCTCCGATACTTCCGGCAGCTCAGCAGCTTCAGTGCGGACATATTCGGTGCCAAACAAAGCTGTCAAGTCCGCCTCCTCTACATCTAAAGGCGGCAGACTATATCCGATGCGTCCTCGCTTACTCATTTCAAAAATGAGCGATTGATCATGCGCTGTCATTGCATATCCCCCATTTCCTTTACAAGCGTGTCGATTTCCTCTTTCGTGCGAAGCTCTGTTATGGCAACGAGCATATGATTGGCAAACTCTTCCTCATATTTACCGAGATCATAGCCGCCGATGATCTTGCATTGCATGAGCGCCTTATTTACTTCCTCTACCGGACGCTTGCAATTAACAACAATTTCATTAAAAGCAGGTCCTGAAAACGCAACGGTAAAGCCGCTTTTTTCAAATTGTTTTTTCGTATACTGTGTTTTAGAAATATTCTGAAGAGCCATTTCCTTTACACCCTGTTTCCCGAGCGCTGTCATTGCGACTGCCGCTGCCAGCGCATTGAGCGCTTGATTCGAGCAAATATTCGATGTCGCTTTATCACGGCGAATATGCTGCTCACGTGCCTGTAAAGTTAATACAAAGCCTCTTTTCCCCTCTGAATCTGTCGTTTGTCCGACGAGGCGACCCGGAATTTTACGCATGAGCGCCTTTGTTGTAGCAAAATAACCGCAGTGCGGTCCGCCAAACTGAGTTGGAATACCAAATGGCTGCGCGTCACCTATGACAATATCTGCACCGAATTTGCCGGGAGGTGTTAACGCTCCGAGTGCCAGTGGATTAGCAGATACAATAAACAGCCCTTTATGCTGATGGGCGATTGTTTCAATGTCTGCCAATTTCTCTACTTGACCTAAAAAGTTGGGATATTGTACAACAACACAAGCAACGTCCTCAGTCATCGCGCTCTCAAGCGCCGCTAGGTCTGTTACGCCGTCCTTGCAGCCGATCTCTACCACCTCTAGGTTTTGGCCAGCGGCATATGTTTTAAGCACAGCCCTCGCTTCTGGATGAACAGCCTTTGATACAACAATTTTCTCCTTACGTGTATGCCCCGCTGCTAGCATAGCTGCTTCTGCAAGAGCTGTACCGCCGTCATACATAGAGGAATTGGCTACGTCCATTCCTGTTAATTCACAAATCATCGTCTGAAACTCGAAAATTGCCTGTAATTCACCTTGAGAAATCTCAGGCTGATATGGTGTATATGCTGTATAAAACTCCGAACGCGAGATAACATGGTCTACAATTACCGGAATATAATGATCGTACACACCAGCCCCAAGAAACGACGCATATTCCTTTGTGTTTGCATTTTTTCTTGCAAGCTCTGACAGTTCCTTTACCAATGCAGACTCAGCTTTTGCAGGCTTCACTCGCAAATCACCTTGAAATCTTACACGTTCAGGAACATCTGAAAACAATTCCTCAATCGACTCGACTCCAATTACTTCGAGCATTTGTTTTTTGTCGTCCTCTGTCATTGGCAGATAACGATGCAGCATCACGTATCCCCCCTATTTGGATCGTTTATAAAACGGGATAGGTACAACAACAGCCTTTACCCGTTTACCGCGAATTTCTACTTCAACGCCCGTACCAAGCGATACGAACGCTTCATCTAACAACGCCAAACCGATATTTTTCTTTAAGGTTGGTGATTGTGTCCCGCTTGTTACTTCACCGATTCTCTTCCCGTTTGCAAACACCGCGTAATGACTGCGCGGAATGCCCCGCTCTATCATCTCAATTCCTGCTAGCTTACGGGGGGCTCCCTGTTCCTTCTGCTCCTTTAGCACTTCTTTTCCTAGGAAATGCAGCTTCTTATTCGTTTTCACGGCAAAACCGATTCTAGCCTCAATAGGCGTAATCTCCTTTGTCAGTTCCTGGCCGTATAATGGAAGTGCAGCTTCAAAACGCAGAGTATCACGGGCTCCGAGACCACACGGCTTCAATCCATCAGCCTTCCCCGCCTGCATGATCAGTTCCCAAAGCCGGCATGCATCTTCGCTGTTACAATACAGCTCAAATCCGTCCTCTCCCGTATAGCCGGTTCGGGACACAAGAGTACGCACACCTTGTATTTCGACGTTATCTTTAAATGCAAAAAACGGAATAGCCTGCAAATTCTCCGCCGTTAAGGTTTGTAGGATATTTTCTGCCTTTGGCCCTTGCAGTGCAAGCTGTGCGGTGTTGGCCGAAACATTTTCAATTTGTACATCTTCTCTATCTGTGGCATGAGCAAGAAGCCACTCATAGTCTTTTTGAATATTGGCTGCATTTACAACAAGAAGATAATCCTGCTCTCCTTTTTTATACACAAGCAAATCATCTACTGTGCCGCCATCCTCATAACACATCGCTGTATATTGCGCACCGCCGCTTGACAACAAAGCAAGATCATTCGTCATCATAAATTGTAAAAAGTCAAAGCTGCCGCTTCCCTTTACTGTAATTTCTCCCATATGAGACACATCAAACAATCCTGCTGCTCTCCGCACTGCTTCATGCTCTTCCTTAATGCTGGAAAACTGAACGGGCAGCTCCCAGCCTCCGAAATCAATTGTTTTCGCTCCGTATGCTGCATACACGTCAAATAATGGTGTGCGATGTAATCCAACCATGTTTTCTCCCCCTCCTTACTATATTGGGCAAAACAACTGCAATACATTTTCACAAAAGTATACATAAAAATTACAAATTCAGGACAAAATACAAAAGATTTCATCCTCTTTATCCATATCCTAACATTTTTCATTTCATATCAGCAATATTGCTATTTAGAAATTGGATTCGTACTTTATAGAAAGGCAGGGCGCAGCACATGAATGTGGAAATGACGGCAAACCGGTCTTGGCAGGAAGAGTTTCTAAAGAAAATAGAAGACGACGGCCCGTGGTCTAATTGGGATTTATACAATCTTGCATACGAAACGGAAAAACAGCTGCTCATCCCTTCATTTGAAGGCTTGCAGGCGCCAAAATACTTGCCGCACTTAACACCACTGCCCCATCAGCTGGAAGCGGCAAAAACAGTCATTGAAGAAATGAACGGAAAAGCCATTTTAGCTGATGAAGTCGGACTTGGCAAAACGATTGAGGCTGGGCTGATTTTGAAGGAGTACATGATTCGCGGACTCGTTAAAAAGGTTCTTATTCTCGTTCCCGCCTCGCTCGTCTCCCAATGGGCATACGAGCTTAATACAAAGTTTTATATTCCTGCTACGGCCCAGCGAAAAAGCTATTCGTGGGAGCAGGCTGATGTAATCGTCTCTTCCATTGACACGGCAAAACGGACACCGCATCGGGATATTGTGCTTAATATGGAATACGATTTAATTATTATTGATGAAGCACACAAGCTAAAAAACAATAAGACAAAAAACTATGAGTTTGCACAACTACTAAAAAAGAAATTTTGCTTACTGTTGACGGCTACGCCTGTTCAAAATAAAATAGATGAAATCTTTAATCTCGTCTCGCTGTTAAAGCCGGGTCATCTTGGCAATCAATCCAACTTTGAGGAATATTACGCCTCTAAAAATAGAACGCTTGAGACCGACCAGCATTTAAAAGAGCTCATCAATAAAGTCATGGTTCGAAACCGCCGTCATAATACGGGCATCGAATGGCCAAAACGGCAGGTTCATACGGTGTTCATTGATTTGAACAAGCAAGAACGAGAGCTGTATGAAGCGATTCATAACTGGCGGACGGAAAATGCATTTACATCGGCCTTTTCTTCTTTAACCTTAAAACGGGAGGCATGCAGCAGCCGGGAGGCAGTTTATTTCTCGTTGAAGAAATACGTAGAAAAGCGGCAGCGGGACAATCCTAACTATATCATTGACCCCCACATTCACCGAATGATGGAGAAAATCAATGCAATTCCGTCTAACTCCAAAGCGACGAAAACACTGGAAATTATTAAAGGGATTAATGATAAAGTCATTATTTTTACAGAATACCGTGCCTCCCAGATGTATTTGCAGTGGTTTTTAAAGCAGCATGGCATTTCATCTGTTCCGTTTCGCGGGGGATTTAAACGCGGCAAAAAGGATTGGATGAAGGAATTATTCCAAAATCACGCACAAGTATTAATTGCGACAGAGGCCGGTGGCGAAGGAATTAACCTGCAGTTTTGCAACCATATGATTAACTATGATTTACCATGGAATCCAATGAGGCTCGAACAGCGCATCGGCCGTATCCACCGTCTCGGTCAGAAGCATGATGTTCATATTTACAATATGGCAACAAAAAACACGGTAGAAGAACATATTTTGAAATTGCTATATGAGAAAATCAATCTATTCGAGCGGGTAATCGGAGAATTGGATGATATTTTAACGCGAATTGATATGAAAAATATTGAGGATCATTTGCATGAAATTTTCGCCAGCTCTAAAAGTGAAGGCGAGATACGGATTAAAATGGATAATTTAACTTCTATCATCGAGCTTGCACAGCAAAGCGGAACAGGAGCGGATCATTATGCAGCAACATGAAATTCATAATTACCTGCACCGTTTTTTCACAGCAAATCAATGTGAAATTGGGACAGTTACAAACGCATTGCTAGATATACAGCTCACTGTTGAGATGGATAAATTACTTATGAACCGACCGTTTTATTGGCATTATCTAGAGAAAACAGGCGGCGTACCAAACCCGATGCGCATTACTTTTATTACAGACCCTCAGCGTGCGCCGGAAGATATAAAAGGGGAAGCGGTTCATTATGGATCTCCTCGCCTGCATCAAGTCTTCCGCGCGGCACAGGAGCTTGGCGCCTATATTCGTTTGTACGAGGGGGTTCATGCGAGCGGAAACGGAAATGTCCCTCTTCATCCATGGCTTGGCGTTAATTTGAAGGTATCTTATCAATGCGATCGAAAAAAAGAAACCTTGTATTCACTCGGTTTACATCTTATTACAGGAATGATGGTAAACAATTTCCATGAAACATTACAAACCATTCCGCTCACTCCGAAAATTCCTGACTTTTGCTTTACACTTACACCGATGATAAAGCCAAAAAGCGGATTAGTCCGAATTGAAGAAGCTGTAAAATCGCTTATTTCAAGAGAGGATCATACATGGGCAGAAGAAGCGCGCCTTAGATGGGCACATGACCTGCAACTTCTCGATCAATTTTATACAGATATGGAAGAAGTTCCTGATAACTACGAGATTGAAAAGCAAGCACTACAAGAACAATATGAACCAAAAATTGTGCTCGAAATCATTAATGGCGGATTGTTTTACTTAACGCCAAATCGCATCGAAACCTAAAAAAGCAGCGTCGCTCAAGGGACGCTGCTTTTTTAGGTTTGTTACTGCATATGGCCGTACGTTTCTGACCTAAATCTTGCCATTATACTTACGACCATCATTATGCTCTTCCTGCTGAATCTGCGTCATACGGCGCTGATGCGCTTTTGTACTCGCAGTCACCTGATTTGCATCGCTTTCTTGGTTCTTTTTAGAACCTCCAGATCCGTTACTCATATACTGCACCTCCTGCCAAAAGTGATTCCTTTGTAGCTTTTGTCAGAAGGATGAATTTATGCAATTGCCTGCGCTTTTAATGCTTTTCTACATATTTGCTAAACATATTATACAGACCTTGATTCACAAGATAAGAGATTTGCTCATCTGATTTCTCAGGATACATGTCCCTAAGGCGAATTGAAGCCTTCGCCATTAAGTTCTCCAACACAGAGCGACCTCCTGTTCCATAAATCACTTCCGCATACTCTACGAGCTTTACGTTTTCGATTTCAGCTGAATTTCGATCATAAAAAAATTTACTCATTTCTTCTTCCCTCCATTTTTGGCAACGTTTTCATTTCTATGAACAAGAATTATATGTTAGTCATTTCACAATTAATGTATGCTAAAGGTGTTGCATGGTTTCATTATAAAACAATATAAAAACCTTGCATACAATTATTTTACGAACATTTTGTGAACAAGTTTCATCTCTTAGACAAAGCTCGACTACTTCTCCCTTATTGTGCACATATTAAGAAAGAAATGCTTTAGAAAAGGAGTCTAATGCCAATGATCAATGAAGATTTCCATGCGGTTGTTCAAAACAATGATAGGGGCACTTATTTAGGATCTAACAAACAAAAGGTTAACGGAAATAACATTACGGCAGAGCGGAAACAGCAAGCGGAAGCCATTGCACCAAGATATAAGGACGGAGCCATTACTGAATAAAAAACGCTATCACTGTCAGGCCCCCTGCAGTATGAGGAAAAAGACCAAGCGCTGAAATAGCCACTCGGTCTTTTTCTTGTTCATTGTTCGTTTAATACACGACCAAGACGCTTACGAAGCATTTCCATGCCGCTTCCCCCTGCTTGGAAGTGACGAAGTACTCCTGTTTTCTCAAACACATAGTACGCTAGAACGTATTTGTTATCAAATGCATCCTTGACAATCCCACAGCTGAAGCAGCGGGATTCTAGACCCCACGCCGTTAGAAATAACGCTTTGTCGTACCGTAGTGGGCTTTCGCGTTCGGAAAGTCTGTAATTGTTAGCTTTATTGCTGTCCTTCCTTAAACCTATCAAGGCATTCTTTACATATACATGATTTTCTCAATTGATTAGCTGGTACTAAATCAAAAATGCCACTTGGAAAAACCTCTTTACTGCACCAGCATGAATGGCTGCCACAGTTATTGCTCTTACTACAGATTGGGCATTCAAATGATTTTTGAATTTCATTATTCAAGTTACTACACCCGCTTCCATATAAACGAAAAATTATATATTACTACTTTTTCTGTACAAAAAGACCCTCACCTTCTAACCATTCAGCTACAAACACATTTTTGTAATCAGAAATATCTTGAGATGTCAGTTGTGTTTTTAACCAAGATTCGTCAAAATTTAAATCTTTTAATTCATCCCATAAAACCTTGCCGTCACGTATAAGAGTGACAGGAACATAAACGGGTTTTGCAGGCATATTAAAATCTTCTTGGGTCGTTTTTTGATACTTTGTCTTTTTCAAAACACTGATCGAGCCGTTTGCTTCTAAATAACAAAAAGCAACCTCTCGAATAGAAAAGGTTTCACTTTGCCTAAGCAAGCTTTGCAATTGATTGATATTCATCCGGTTTTTTTTCAATTCTTCCCGATCGACTATCCCATTTTTAATAAGAGCAGATGGTTTTCCTTCAAAGATGCCACGAAACATTAAGTATTTTTGGCTAAGATATTCGACTATAAAAAGTAAGCTGCCCCATAATGTGATAGAGTAAATAACATAAAAAGTACCGATTTGATGGTCGTATACTGCGTTTCCTAATAATTCTCCCATCACTATAGAGGCAATAAAAGTAAAGGGCGTAATTTGATTAATGATTTTCTTTCCGACAAACTTAACGATTATAAACAGCAAAAAAAATCCGATAATAAGTTCAGTAGTTAAATACATGATTTTCATATGATGAATACTCCAATCTAATCATATATCATGGTGACATTACCATTTATAACCAATTATTATGCATTATATATCTTTATTTGCATTATCGGTGGTATATATTGATGAGGAAGGTATTTGAGCTATTACTTTTCATTGATGCTACTTGGGATTGTTCTCACTGTTACTGGTTTTAGTTTCTTCTCTGCGTCTGTGACAAAATCCAATGGGAGAGGAAAGAAGAACATTTTTGCATATATATTGGATGTTGTTGGGGTTTTTCTTAATATATGGAGTATATCCTTTAGCTTATTGCTTGTAGGGATTAGCAGGAGTAAGTTTGGTTATCTATTCTTTTCTGGAAATGATAGATATTTTATAGAGAAAGTATACATTTTCAGCTAGAAGCGAATTCGACGTATCGGGAAATTTTAAAAACAAAGTGTAAAGGTAAGAAAAAACGCCCATGAAAGCGGGCGCTTATGCATCCTTTTTCCTATTCTCCTGCTTCATCCGTAATTCCTTATACAGCAGTGCAAGACTAAGAGGCAAAATGCCAAACCATCTAACCAGAAAAGGATCCCTTACATTGCGGCGCTCTTCCCGCTTTTGCTTTCGCTCCTGCTTTGGACTATCCATATACGACACAAATTGCTGCGTCACAAACTTTACATAATCGTTAGTCGACATACTCTCACCACCTGTATGTTTCTAAATGGTTAGTATGCCCGCTCTCTTCATGTTTAATCACTACTGCTTGCTTTTTCATACTTTAATAAGGTATAAATCTCCGGACAGGAGCGACCTTGACGTATCAGGAAATTTTAGGAATAAAATGCAAGTGCAACTACGCCTCTGTCTTCGCCGAAGGGCATTACTTGCCAATCAGTAAGTTTTCTTTACCGCTCCTCCATCCAATTTGTTATCTGTTTGTTGTTCTTGTTATAGAGAAAACTGGCTGTATATGCTCTTCCCTCCTTCGTTACGCAATGAATCGAAACTTGCAGCAAACCTGATGAAGAAAAGGACTGCGCCAGACGTGCCGTTCCTTCCTCGTACTCATAGGCAGTTGGGATGCCGCTTGTCTGCACATCGCGCTGGAATTCCCGGATTGCATTTGTCATTATATTCTCCAGTAGAAAAAACTGCTCCGTCTCATGATAGAACCGCTTTTCTAGTAGAAGCAGATTTACCTGATGAAGAAACAACGCAAGAAATAAAAAGGTAAAGATAAGAACAGCCGGCATAGTTGCTCCTCGTTCATTCCGCATCTATGTTTCCTCCAACACGGACAAACGGGTTAAAATCCCTTTATGTATATTTCCATCTAGATCTTGTATATGGATCACAAGCTTGTTTGAGGATTGCTTGTAAAACACAGTCTTTACATTTTGTAATAAAATTTCGTTTCCACTGCCATTTACCTTTCGAATTAACTGTGCCCCGACCAGCGTATAAGTAACGAGAAGCCCGCTCGGATCCCTCATCATTAGTTTTTTATCAATAAACTGCACCGTTCCCGCCTCCCGATATTCCATTTGTGCTTGCTGCATAAAAATAATCCATTCAAATTCATTAAAGCTTCCTTGCTTAGGCAATCCAAAAAACAAAGGCTGCAGCCGCGGTGTGACCAGAAGCAGCGTTGACAGCAAACATATACAAAACATCACTTCAAGCAACGTGAAGCCATGTTCTCCGAGCGTGTTATTTCGCAACATAGCAACACTTGCTTTGCTGCTTATTGCGGGTATCCTTCCAAATTGCGCATACGCTGTAAGCATCCCCAACTTCGTTCCACATAGCTGTATACTGCGTACCCTTTATATTTTGAAGTGCCGAAGCCGGCGGATGTGCATCAAATTGGTACGATACAATCTGTTCGCGCAAAAATATATGCGCAGCCTGAGCCAAGCGGATGTTTTTTCTGTCTTGTATGACGATAATGCTATGCGGCAGCAAAAATGCAGCAATCATCAGCAAAACAGCAAGTGATATGAGCATTTCCAGCATAAGATACCCTCCTTCACTCCTCATGATAATACATCCTCCCTCTTCCTAGCTGAAACACAACGCGATATGTAACCTCTTGATGCTGAACATACATCGATCCCGCCTTGTTAATATTGCCGTCTTGACCATAGATAAGCGGATTAGGCATCGTATGGATATCAATTGATATTGCAGGATCATAGCTTCTCGACAGTACAATACCAACCTCCCCTGACTTTGTAATGACATATTTATGGTCTGTCGTATACATACGTAAGCTATAGCGGCTATTATTACTAATCGCAGCCTGCTGCATAAACGCAATATCCTGACGAAACTGTTCTACAAACTGCTCTGCTTTCCGGCTAGCGGAAAGCGGGAGCAAGGTAACGGAGGAAATCGAGATGAGGATCAATGTGATGAGCAAAACAAGCAAGGTTTCTAGAAAGGTAAAACCATTCTCCCCCCTTACAGTCTGTTGATTCATTGTACGTTAACCGAACCATCGTTTGCGGAAATCTGAATGATCTTTCCATTTGGGCATGTTTTTGAAGTAATGTATCCAGCTGTTTCTAATTCTTCCATAGTCGGTATTTTGTCATGCTCCAACTTATATGCCTGCACCTGTGCAGACACTGCCCGAAGCAACGCATCACAGCCTTTTCCTTCCACCATCTTTCGTTGATTAACAATGTTGGGCACAATCAATAGCAATAAAACAGAAATAATAAACATCACCAATAACATTTCAAGTAAGGTAAAGCCGTTTTCATTTTTCATATAAATTCTCCTCCTACATAGAACTCATCGTTTGAAACATAGGGAGTAAAATAGCTAAATACATCAAGACAACAATCAGGCCGATCACAGAAAATAACAGAGGCTGCATGATTAATACAAGCTTACTGACACGCGCTTCTAATTTCTCCACAACCATTTCGCTATAATCTGCCAGCTCGTTTGCCAAAGCTCCTTCCACCTGCCCATGCGTCACTACATAGGACAGCTCTCTCTCGTAGTACGGGCGCTCCTGTAAAATATGCTCAAGTGTATCACCTCCAACAAGCAAACGCTTCATAGCAGTAGCCTCACTTTGAAAGAATGGCTGATGACGCTGCTGCTCCATTAGTAAAAATGCCTCCAATACAGACAATCCACCTTGCAGCAAACTGCTCATTTGTACAGCAAAATAATGAGAGTTTAACGATAAACAAAAGGATTTGAGAATCGGGATCGAGAGAAGATAGTTCATTTTCGTGACCGGGTTCAGCTTTCGAAAGTACGTATAGTACAACACAATAGCGATTCCAACGAGGGAAAGGACAATTCCAAACATATAAGGGAGCAAGCGGATAAACAGTAAAATGGTATCCACCATCATAGAGGATTGAGAAGCGACAGAGCCATGAAGGCTTGCGAACTGAGGCAATAGCACGGTATTAAATAAGATAAGCATCCCGATTAAAAAGGAGAGTAAAAAGATGGGATAACGCAGCGTTTGCAGCAGCTTTCGATAATGCCTTTCCTTACGCTCTAGAAATATACTTCCTTGCCTTAAAGCAAAGGCAATATCGCCGTGCTGCTCTGCATAAAACAAATAGGCCAGCATATCACGATGGAATCTAAGGTCTGTAAATACACTGTACAAACTGCCGCCATTTTTCAGCTGCTCAACGGCTCGATGGAGCTGCTGTTGTTTTTCCTTTGTCGCATATAATTGAAGAAACTCGAGTGCATGCCAAAGCGAGTAGCCCTTTTCAAGCAAATTGCCCAGATGACGAAGCAACGTGACCTGCTCCCGCAACGTCCAACTTGTCATATTTCGCTTATACAAGAACATCCTCTTCTCCGATAAATCCGAGCGCATATCCTTTGTTCATCGCTTGCCGAAGCGTTGTGTAGTAATACGAAGCTGCTTCGCCCCTTGTCTCTCGAATGACTTCCTGCAAAGCTTGTCCATACAAAAGCTCATATACGCTAAGGCGCCGAAGACGACGCAGCTTTTTGCAAAGCGGTAAGCATTTTCCTTGGCAAAACGGACATTTCATTTCGACAAGCCTTTGCGCGGCAACCGCAAGCAGTGACTGTTCAATCTCTTCTAGAGTAATTCCATAATCAAGCAATCGCAGCACAGCTCCCTTTGCATCCTTTGTGTGAAGCGTTGTTAACACAAGATGGCCCGTTAAACTGGCACGAACTGCCACCTTTGCTGTTTGTGCATCACGAATTTCTCCTACCAAAATAATGTCAGGATCATGACGTAGCACGGCCTTTAACCCCGTTTCATACGTAATACCGGCGCGTTCGTTAATTTGAATTTGCAGCAAACCGTCATTGCGCTTTTCAATCGGATCCTCCAGCGTAACAATGCTCCGATTAAATGATGTTTTCGCTGTCTCTAGCAACGAATACATCGTGGTCGTTTTTCCTGAACCTGTTGGGCCTGTAAAAACAATAAGACCATGAGAATGATAAAGGAAGGAAAGCAGCGTTTTAGCGGAACTCGGGAAGAGGGACAATTCGGAAAGGGGCTGTACAGATGTTTGTAAATGAATTCGAATGACAAGACTTTCATTTTGAATGGTGGGCAAGGTTGACATACGCAAATGCATATCACCAAACTTCATTTGCAGTTCAAGTGAACCGTTTTGAGGCTTTCTTCTCTCACCAATATCCATTGCCGCCAAAAACTTAAAATGAGAAATCACTCGTTCACAAAAACCCTTAGAAATTCTATACTTTGTAACCAAATCCTTATCGACTCGCATCCGAAGTTCTGCTCCTTCTCTTGTTGGGACGAGATGAATATCCGATGCTTTTAGCTCATAGGCCTCCCTTAAAATTTTATCTGCAAATTGTTCTACACTTTGCATACCTACCACCTCCTCTCTTTTATATACCATAGAAGAGGCGGAAAGAAAAATGGCGATTTACGTCTTTTCCTTCTGCTAATTTCGCCTTTTCCCTTTCACATTTCGGACATATTCTAAGAGGAATATGAACAATTCATGAATAGTACTGCCATTCTGTTATTATGCAACATTGCCTATATTATAATGTTACTATCTTCCAATACAAGTAAAGGTGGCGACTAAAATGGAACAGGCATTAAAGATTACGAGCGTATTAGCAGATCCAACGAGATACTATATTTATCAATATATTTCTGAAAAACACAATCAGGTAACAGTGCAGGAGATTGCAGATAAATTCAGTATTCATCCTAACGTAGCCCGTCTCCATTTAACAAAGCTCGAAGACGTAAATATGCTTATTTCCGAAACACAAAAAACAGGCAAGGGCGGCAGACCGGGCCGTTTATACCGCCTCTCAGACGATGTTATTCAGCTGCAATTTCCGTTTCGTGACTATAAGATCCTATCTCAGATTGCCCTTGACGCATTGCTTCGCCTAGGCAGCATCGGTGAGCAGGCTCTCTTAGAAACAGGAAAACAGTTTGGTCGCGACTTGATGATGCGTCACGTAAAGCCGCTTGGCATTTCCGCCGAAGAGATCTCAAAACAGGATAAAGTCAAGATTGCCAAGGAAGCACTAACAGCAGCTGGGCTATCTCCTCAATTTGAATTAAGTAAAGATGAAACGAAGGTATTTTATCAAGTCCATAATTGTCCATTTAAGGAAATGCTGACAGAGCACCCACAGGTGATTTGCAATATGCACAATGCAATGATGCAAAGCATCTTTCAAGTTTTATTTTCGACTGTAGAGCTCATTCGGACAGAAAGTATGCTTACAGACTGCAACTCCTGCAATTATAAGGCTCATATTAGTTGATAAGAGAAGTGGAATAGGAGACAAGCTCTCAGAACCATAAGGTCGTTTTGCCCCCTGGTTCCGAGGTCTTTCCTCTACATCGGATAGACTGATGAAACTGCCCAAGTCCTTTTTCTATATTCAAGAAAACTTGCTGATTGACGAGCCCTGCCCCCCAGGCGAAGGCAGAGGCGTAGTGGCCTGTACTCCTAAAATTTCCGCCTACGTCGAATTTGCTTCTAGCTGGAAATTTATCCTTTCTTACAGTGGGACAAACAAATGATTTCTATATGTATTTTTGGAAACAATCAAGCCACAGCTCTTTTTCAACAAAACTCTTGTAAATGTTTACAATTCTGAGAACAGTCCTTTATAATGAAGATGGAGACACAAATTGTCCGAAGGGGAGGGATACGAATGGATCGTATGTTTCGCGTTTTAGGCTTTTGGACAGGAATTTTCGCTGTCATGTTTTATCTAGGTGATATGCCGCAAACAGCGCTACTGTTCTTTGGTCAAACTGGGTTCTTCGTCCTTTTAGGTTATTTGAAATTGTCGGAACGCATGTATATGTATGTTTTTGGTGCATATTTAGCAGTGTTCTTCATCGGCTTTACATACTACACAACGTTTCTGCTCGTTCCAAGCGTAGGTCATTAGAAAAGCTGGGGTTCCCTAGTTAGCCCAGACAGGCAAAAACCCACGCAAAAGAACGCGAGGGCTCAGTTCTGGAGTGGGCTAACACCCCGAAAAGTTATCCTTAAAGTATAGCAAAACGGCGGTTCCTCTGGGTCGCCTCTTTTTTCGTTTTCAGAAAATAGAAATTTTTAGCGGAAAGACCATTCGACACAGCGAGAAGTTGTAGGAATAAAGCGCAAGCTCGTAGATGCAAAGCTTGTCCGTTTCATCTGCCCTGTGTATGTTATATCATTATATGGCTGCGGGTACGCGCTAAAGAGGACATACTCCGTCCCCCTTAGATATATCCATTTCGTTCACACCAATCATGAAATTCTTTAAAATCAACGTCCACAAGCACTAAGTCTTGCAGCTCTACGTCCACATAAAGTTCTCCACCGATGATGAGGGTATATTCCGTTCCGCTCCCTGCGAAATTCCGTTTCACCATTCCAAGCTGATCCCGATGTGGACCATTTTTCATATAGGCCTTTTGCCCTGTAATGTCAAAATCCAAGCAATTCACCTCTTTTTCTTGTTCCATTTCTGTATGTATATGATGAAGTTTGAAAAATAGTCCCTTTCCTTCGTTGCACAATCTTAAAATTTATTACAATACCTTTACGATATTTCAATCTAATAAAAAGGACCTAAAAACCAGGCACAATTCCTTGAGTATTATCGCAAGGGACCTTACAATAAAGAAAGAACCAAGGTTCTAGAAAAAACTTCAAAAAGAGGGATTATTATGAAAAACCTGACGATTATGCAAATTGTACAGGCGTTGAAATCTTTCGGCTTTGAGGATGTTGAGTATTGCAAAAAAACAAAACAATTCACCTTCCATAATAACTCAGACATTATGAATAACTATGTGACGATTGTATACAGCAAAGCTTTTAAAAAATTCAATGTCTGCATGCATCCGATTGAAACCTCTAATGTTGTGGAATTGAAAGAGGTAGCAAGGCGATTGGAGATGTGTACATTACTTGTGGAAAGACTTAACCAGATTCTCAGCAAGCAGCTACAAATAGAAACAAAAAAACTCGTTATGCATCTATAACGAGTTTTTTGTTTCTAAATATCGAACACTTGCTGATTGGCGAAAATAGAAGCGTAGTTGCACCAGTTTCTTCTTCAAAATTCCCATTGCATCAAATCAACTTCTAGCTGGAACTTTATACTCTCTTACGGTATAACATTATCGAATCCTCACTGCTCCGTCCGTTACCCGCTCTAACAGCTCTATTGCTTCCCCAAACGTAACATCAAAAATGCTTGTTTCTCTATCGATGTATGGAAAGTGAGACAACCGCTTTTCCATTTTCTTCGTGGCCTCTCCTGTGAACTTTGTGCTGCTTACACCAAATTCTGTTTCCAGCAGTACAATCCAGTCAAGAAGATGAAAGCCTAAACCATTGATAAATGAAATGAGCTGCTGCCTTGGATGTTCAGCTGAAAAAACAGAGCGCTCTATGAGCTCCATCAGCTCCTCTCCTAATATATCCTCTAGCTCGTCATCATGTTCCCGCTCTAAAACAGCCTCGTAGCCATAGTCATCCATGAGCTCCTCTACTTCCTCACTATCCGGAAACAACAGCTGCTCTCGCGTCGCCCCACGCTTTAGCTCACTTTGACGGACAACATCCAAAAACTTTACGTCCCACTGATCTTGTATGTTCATTGACTTGTCTCCCTTATGTACATTCTTCGTGTATAGTGTAAACCATTTTTCCTTAATTATAAAGAAAACTCACCGATTGGCGAGCCCCGACCTTGGGCGAAGACAGAGGTGTAGTTGCACTTATACTGTATTCCTAAAATTTCCGGCTACGTCGAATGGACTTCCAGTTGGAAATTTATGCTTTCCTACAGTATAAAGAAAACTCACCGATTGGCGAGCCCCGACCTTGGGCGAAGACAGAGGTGTAGTTGCACTTATACTGTATTCCTAGAATTTCCAGCTACGTCGAATGGACTTCCAGTTGGAAATTTATGCTTTCCTACAGTATAAAGAAAACTCACCGATTGGCGAGCCCCGACCTTGGGCGAAGACAGAGGTGTAGTTGCACTTATACTGTATTCCTAAAATTTCCGGCTACGTCGAATGGACTTCCAGTTGGAAATTTATGCTTTCCTACAGTATAAAGAAAACTCACCGATTGGCGAGCCCCGACCTTGGGCGAAGACAGAGGTGTAGTTGCACTTATACTGTATTCCTAAAATTTCCGGCTACGTCGAATGGACTTCCAGTTGGAAATTTATGCTTTCCTACAGTATAAAGAAAACTCACCGATTGGCGAGCCCCGACCTTGGGCGAAGACAGAGGTGTAGTTGCACTTATACTGTATTCCTAGAATTTCCGGCTACGTCGAATGGACTTCCAGTTGGAAATTTATGCTTTCCTACAGTATAAAGAAAACTCACCGATTGGCGAGCCCCGACCTTGGGCGAAGACAGAGGTGTAGTTGCACTTATACTGTATTCCTAGAATTTCCGGCTACGTCGAATGGACTTCCAGTTGGAAATTTATGCTTTCCTACAGTATAAAGAAAACTCACCGATTGGCGAGCCCCGACCTTGGGCGAAGACAGAGGTGTAGTTGCACTTATACTGTATTCCTAGAATTTCCGGCTACGTCGAATGGACTTCCAGTTGGAAATTTATGCTTTCCTACAGTATAAAGAAAACTCACCGATTGGCGAGCCCCGACCTTGGGCGAAGACAGAGGTGTAGTTGCACTTATACTGTATTCCTAGAATTTCCGGCTACGTCGAATGGACTTCCAGTTGGAAATTTATGCTTTCCTACAGTATAAAGAAAACTCGCCGATTGGCGAGCCCTGCCCTTGGGCGAAGACAGAGGCGTAGTTGCCCTTACATTTTGTTCTTAAAATTTCCGACTACGTCGAATTTACTTCTAGCTGGAAATTTATACTTTCCTACAGCGCAAAACAAGGACTGATTCCAAAGGCGTAATATAATATGCCTTTGGAATCAGTCCTTTCATCACTTCGTTATTATTTTTTTAACTTCGCCCAAGTAGCGTCAAGAGCTTTTAGAGTATCTTCTTTAGATGCCTTTTTACCAACATATGTTTGCAAAGTTGCCCCGAATTGCTGACCTGCACCGTCTGGATATTTCGCGAACTGCCAAGAGAACGTTTTTCCTTCTTTAGAGTATTTCACAAGCTCCGCACCCAATGGTCCGATATCGGATTCTTTTGCCTCAATTGTTTTGAAGGCCGGGATGTATTTGAAGTCTTCAACCATTGCTTTCTTTCCTTCTTCAGATGTTACCAACCAATTTAAGAAATCCTTTGCTGCTTTTTTATCTGCGTCAGGTGCTCCATTGTAGACAACCCAGCTATTCGGTACATCAACTGCTAATTTATCCGCAGTTGCAGGGTCATCGCTAAGAGGCATTGGAATAAAGCCTACCTCCATATTTGGATTTAACTTATCAAGCATTGGTTGAATCCAGTTTCCTTGTTGAATCATTGCAGCCTCGCCGCCCGCAAAGAGTGTTACTTGCGTGTTGTAATCTGTTGTTAGCGGATTTGCATTGCCATACTTCACCGTCAAGTCTAATAGATCTAGATATTTTTGGAATTGTTCGTTTCCAGCAATTTTGGATGTTCCTGCATTTAATCCTTGCACGAATGCATCCGGGTCTTGTTGCGTTGCGAAAGCCATGTTCAGGCCGTGATTTCCTAGCACCCACCACTCTGCGTAGCCTACTGAGAATGGAGTGATTCCGGCAGCTTTAAGCTTTTTCGCTGCTTCCTCTAACTGTGTCATTGTTTTTGGTAATTCTGTAATACCGGCCTTTTTGAACAATTCTTTATTATAAGCAAAGCCATAGCCTTCAAGGTTAGCAGGCTGTCCGTAAATTTTCCCATCGAGTGTTGTTGGCTTTAATGCGCTCTCATATGCATCCTTCACCCACGGCTGATCTGATAAATCCTCTAGCTTGTCCTTCCATGTTACTGTGGATTGATAGCCTTCAATTGTAAAAAGATCTGGTGCGCTTCCAGAAGCAAATTTCGCCTTTAATGCCGCTGCACCATCTGCACCTCCGCCGACTGTTTGCAGATTAAAAGTTACATTTGGATGCTCTTTTGTATATTGGTCTGTTAATGCTTTCAATTGATCCGCAATTTCAACTTTTCCTTGGAAGATATCTACAACGACCTTACCGTTTTTATTGCCAGCTGTATCTGCTTTTTCCCCTGTTGTCTTATCGTTGGAACAACCTGCTGCTACAAGCAAAGATAATGATAATACACCTGCTGCCAATGGAAACTTTTTCATGTTTGTTTACCCCCTGTTAGATATCTTGCTAATTTATCTCTACCAGCTGTTCTTTCTCGTATAAAGAAACACATGGTATCAATTAGTTTAATATTAGAATTATTTGATAGATCCACTTGTAATGCCTTTGATAATGTGCTTCTGCATTGAGAAGAAGAAAATAAGTAACGGAATGATGCTAATCACGAGTGCTGCTAATGCTAAATCCCATTGCTTTGTATATTGACCGAAGAAGAAGAACGTCGCTAATGGTATTGTTCGTAATTCTGGATCCTGTAATACAAGCATTGGCAGTAAGAAGTCATTCCAAATCCATAAGCTGTTCAAGATCACAATCGTAACGGTAATCGGTTTTAGCAGCGGGAACACAATTCTCCAAAAGACGCCAAACGGTGAACAGCCGTCAATAATCGCCGCTTCTTCCAGCTCGACAGGAATTCCTTTCATAAAGCCGTGGTATAAGAAGATTGCCATCCCGGAACCGAATCCTAGATACATAAAGATCAATCCCCAAAGGCTATTAAGTAAGCCAAAATTCCCTGCCACCTTGACTAATGGAATCATAATCGATTGAAATGGAATTACCATCGCCGCTACAAACGTCATGAAGATGATATTGCTGATTTTCTTTTTTGTTCTCACAAGCATATAAGCTGCCATTGAACAAAACACGACAATCAGGATGTTGCTTGCCACTGTAATCATCAGTGAATTCATAAACACTTTTAGATAATCCATCTGCTGAAACGCATTTATATAGTTTTTAAACTGCAAGACGGATGGCAAAGCGGATGTATTCATCAAAATCTCAGAGAATGATTTTAAAGAGTTCGATACCACATAATAGAACGGAACAAGAAACACAAGACCGATCAAAATGGCAGCGATTTCGAGAATGAATAATTTTCCAGTATACTTATTTTCCATTATGATTCAATCTCCTTCCGTTTTGTATACGTAACCTGAATGATTGTAATTAATGCTACTACGATGAAGAACACTAATGCCTTTGCTTCCCCAAGACCATAGCGGTTGTTCACAAATGCTTCTGTATAAATATTAAGCGCTAACATTTCTGTTGATTTAAATGGACCACCGTTTGTCAACGATAGGTTCACATCAAAGATTTTAAATGATGATGAAATCGTTAAGAATAGACATACTGTCACAGCTGGAGCTACCATTGGCAATGTGATATGGCGCAATGTCTGCCATTTGTTTGCTCCATCGATTTTTGCTGCTTCAAGCAATTCCTGCGGTACGTTTTGCAGAGCCGCTGTGTAGATTAACATAATATACCCGGCACCTTGCCATACACTTACAATAACAATGCCCCAGAATGCTGTTTTCTCATCTCCAAGCCATGAAAGTTTGAAGAAAGAAAGACCTGTTAATTGTCCAATGGATGCGAAGCCTTTGATAAAAATAAACTGCCAAATGAATCCAAGTAACAAGCCGCCAATAAGGTTCGGCAAGAAAAAGACAGTTCGCAGTATGTTTCTTGTTTTTAACATTCTTGTCACAAGCAAAGCAAGCCCAAAGCCAACGCCATTCGTTAAGATAATAGCTACTACTGTATAGCGAAGCGTGAGCCAAAAGGATGCTTGGAACTGCTTGTCTTCTGTAAACAAATACGTAAAGTTATCGAGTCCGACCCACTTGATGTTACCTGTTACACCATTCCAATCGGTAAAGGCGTAATACATACCTGTAAAAAATGGAATCAATACGATGAGGGCAAAAGCTAAAAAGGCTGGTCCAACAAATAAGGCGAACAATCCTGCTTTTTTCAGCTTCCTTTGCTTGAGTAAGGTAGCTGCCTCAGAAGCCTTAGTATGCTTCTCGTTCTTCAAGGTTGTCACATTTACGTTTTCCAATTTACTTTGATTATTCATAAACTGCACCTCCGATATCTTTATTTTAAAGGATCACAAAAATAATGAAACGGCTTACATTGACCGATAGGGTGTAAAATATTGAACACACTACAAAATTGTTCTCTTGTTAGGTGTAATATGACCAAACTGTTTATTGTTAATGAAAAATATCATTCCGGTTTATGCTACAATGAAACAACATATGTATTCTGGAGATTGTTTAAAAAACTTACTAAGAAAGGGGGAGTGGTTAGTTTCGTATCATGTGTTATACAACGTAAACTAACTACAGTAGTATGGGATGGAGTATTCGTAAAAAGCTTATTATTTTTCTAATGATTGTAACGGTCCTTCCTTTTGGATCAGCTATTGCAATCACGTACTATCATACAAAGGAATCCCTTAAAGATCGCTTTGTTTCAACCAATCATGATGTGATTGAAAGTGGAAAACAAGATATTACAACTTATCTGACGGATATCTCACGAATCACATCAGCAATGTATACGTATAGTCCGCTTATGAATGCCTTAAAGGACGGAGTGTCAAGTGATTTAGAAAAAAACGAGCAGGAGGTAAAAAGGATACTCTTATACTTGTATGGTGCGCGTCCAGAAATTGAACAATTATATTTGTATATCCACGAAGGAAAGGACTCGTATACCAACTACCATTGGCATGTAAGCGGCCGTGGGAGAAATGAGGATATCTTCTCGAATCCGTACTATTTTCAGTTAATTACAGGTCGGAATTATACTGCCATTGAGCCGCCGCATGATATTTATAGCTATAACAACTTATCTTCTATTCCACAGTCAGAAAAGAAAAAAGTTATAAGTTTTCATAATATAATTAAAAACGTTCCAGCTGAAGATTTCTTAGGTTTTTTGTCTATTGATATTAATCTTTCGCAGCTCAGTGCGATTGCTGATCGTTTATATACAAAAGAAGCAGAAGATTTCTATATTATGAATGAAAATGGAGTTATCATGTACTCCTCTGAGGAAAAGCTAATCGGAACAGAAAATACTCAAACATGGTTTCAGCATGTGAAAAAGGCACCTTTGTCAAGTCATAGCTTGGAATGGAAAGATAAGCAGTTTTCTGGTGTGATTGTGTATGAGAGGTTTTCCGCACCATTTCAAGAATGGTATATTGTAAAAAGAATCCCTTATAATCTCCTATATCAAAGTGCTAGAGAAACAGCCTTTATTAATATTTTGATTGGTCTTGTTACATTGGTTATCGTTGTGTTGGCTACAATGTTCATTTCCTTCAAGTTCACTTCACCGATTAAAGTATTGATCGCAAATATGAAAAAGGTGGAAAAGGGTGAATTTCAAGCTGATTTTGATTCCTTAGGAAACGATGAATTTGGGATGCTAGGCAGGCATTTCAAATTAATGATTGCGACGATTAATGACTTGATTCAACGTGAGTATAAATTGGAGCTTGAAAATAAACGCTCACAATTACGGGTATTGCATTCACAAATTAATCCGCATTTTTTGTATAATGCCCTTCAGTCTATCGGTACGTTAGCTTTAAAGCATAAAGCAGTTCAAGTATACGCCTTGTTAACTTCTTTAGCGAAGATTATGAGATATAGCTTGAACATGAAAGACGATATTATGCCGCTCAAACAAGAAGTGCAGCATGTGAAGGATTACTTGGCTCTGCAAAAGCAGCGATTTGGTGAGCAGCTTCTATATG
The DNA here is from genome assembly GCF_004138295.1 of Ectobacillus funiculus. Lineage (GTDB taxonomy): Bacteria > Bacillota > Bacilli > Bacillales > Bacillaceae_G > Ectobacillus > Ectobacillus funiculus. The sequence goes on from NZ_SCFM01000007.1 coordinate 138,521, forward strand.
AACTGCATATACAGCCAGAATTAGAAGATGTTTTTGTGCCGAAAATGATATTGCAGCCAATTGTAGAGAATTGCTTCAAGCACGGATTTGATCAGCAAATAGAAACAGCTCTGATTCGTGTAGAAGCTCAGCTGCAAGATAATCAAATCGTTCATATCAATATAAGCGATAATGGAAAAGGAATGAACAACGAGCAGGTAATAAAGCTGCAACAAGAATTGCTGGAACAGCTTCCTGCTGATGCAAAGCAAGGTGAGTCTATTGGCTTAAAAAATATTTATGACCGATTGCAGATTTACTATAATTACGAAGCGAAAATGAGTATTACAAGCGATGAAAGCAGTGGATTTACGGTTACAATTGAACTGCCAAAAACCTTGAGCAAGGAGGTGCACTCTTCATGAAAGTATTAATTGTAGACGATGAACAACATGTACGAGAGGGGCTACGGTTGCTAGGAGATTGGGAGCGGTATGGCATTGATGAAATTTACGAAGCTGCAAATGGTGAAGAGGCACTCTCTCTCATTCAAACATATAAACCGGATATCATTTTTTCAGATATGAAGATGCCAAAGATGGATGGCATTGAGCTGCTAGAGAGAATCAAGAAACAGCACCCAACATGCAAGACCATTTTTGTAACTGGATATGATGACTATCACTATATGAGAAAAGCCATTCACTTTGGAAGCTTTGATTATATTTTGAAGCCCATTGACCCAGAAATTTTAAATCAAACGCTAGAACATGCAGTAATCGAATGGAAAAAAGAAGAGGCGGAGCGAAAGAAGCATCAAAGCAGTCATCAATTGATCAATGAAATGAAGCCAATATATCGGGATCGAATGCTTACTAAGTTTATAAACAACGATACAATTAAGGACAACCTGTATGAAGAGTTCGGATTTCATTTATCTCAGGACTATACGGCAGCTCTTGTTAGAGTCAGCGGCAAAAGCATCGCGAACTTTCAAGGAGATCGCGATTTAACCTACTTTACGATCTTGAATGTCATTAATGAAATCGTAACAAAATATGAATGCGGCATTGGTTTTCGTTACTTATCCAATAAAGGTGAAGCGGTTATTATATTTTGGGATAAATTTGCGCAAATAGACGAATTGCTCGTACATATCTATCAGACCTTAAAGACCGTACTTTCTGTGTCTTGTCCGATTGCTCTAGGAAACCAAGTAGATCAAAGCTCCAAATTGATTGATTCTTATCATCATGCCAAACAGCTTTTATTAAACAGTAATATCTTGAGTACAAATGAAGAAAAAATCTATATACACAAGCTTCCAGTTGATGCTGATGTAAAAAGTTTAATGGCGTATTCTTCTGATATTGAATTGGCGGTCCAAGCTGGCGAAATAAGTGCATTTCAGGAAGTCATTGAGCGCATTACAAAAGATTTTACGCAAGATGGTTTTTTATCATTCAAACAGCTTATCCATTTTGAAAAAGAATATCAAATTATCAGTAATACGTGGACTAAAAAATATGGACTTCCCTCCCCTGCAACAGATGATGTTGCCGAATACATTGATGTATTTTTCGACCAAAACGGTACCTTTCAATTAGAGAAGTATATTGCAAGGAAGACGCGGGAGGTTGCTCTCTTTTTAACTAGAGTAAAACGACGGTCAATCCCAAAAAACATCAACATTATTTACGACATTGAAAAATACCTTCAGGCTAACTTTGATCGAGATGTGAAGCTTCAGGAGATAGCTGAACGCTTTTACTTAAGCCGAGAGTATATCTCGAGGAAATTCAAGCAAGAATTCAAGGAAAATATTTCGGACTATATTGTAAAAATTCGAATGAATCGAGCAAAAGCCTTGTTAAAGAACAAGGACTTTAAAATTTATGAAATCGCCCATATGGTTGGATATCAAGACGATAAGTATTTCCGTAAAGTGTTTAAAAAGGTTGAGGGGATTACTCCAAACGACTATCGCTCACTTCTGTTTGAGTCCAAGTAACAGATACCACTAGAAAGAATAAAGAAAGCTTGCTGATTGGCAAGCTTTTATTCACAATTTGTTTCTAACTGGATGAAATATGAAAATGGACCATCATAGAAACGCTTCATGTTTGTCGCGTTCTCTATGGTGGTCCATTTTTTATGAGGCCGGCTTAAAGGGCCTTAGAACGGATTACTTCTTCAACTTAGCCCAAGTAGCGTCAAACGCTTTCAAAGTATCTTCCTTAGATGCTTTTCCAGCAATATATGTCTGCATGCTTGCAGCAAAGTCATGGTTTGCACCCTCTGGGAATTTTGCAAACTGCCAAGAGAATGTTTTTCCTTCCTTAGAGTATTTCACAAGCTCCGCACCTAATGGTCCGATATCAGATGCTTTTGCTTCAATTGTTTTAAATGCTGGGATATATTTAAAATCCTCCACCATTGCTTTCTTTCCTGCTTCAGATGATACTAACCAATTTAAAAATTCCTTGGCTGCTTTTTTATCTGCATCAGGTGCGCCTTTGTAAATTACCCAACTGTTTGGAACATCAACAGCCAATTTATCAGAAACTGCTGCGTCATCACTAAGAGGCATTGGAAGAATCCCTACATCCATATTTGGATTTAGCTTATCAAGCATTGGCTGAATCCAGTTTCCTTGTTGAATCATCGCAGTTTCGCCGCTCGCAAATGATGTAACTTCTGTGTTATAGTCTGTTGTTAATGGATTTACGTTTCCATATTTCACTGTTAGGTCTAGTAAATCCATAAATTTTAAGAACTGTTCGTTTCCGGCAATCTTAGCTGTACCTTCGTTTAATCCCTTAATGAAGGCATCAGGATCTTGTTGTGTTGCAAATGGAATATTCATACCGTGGTTCCCTAACACCCACCACTCCGCATATCCTACAGCGAATGGGGTAATCCCCGCAGCCTTCAGCTTCTTCGCCGCAGCCTCTAGCTGAGAATATGTTTTAGGTAATTCTGTAATACCGGCCTTTTTGAATAATTCTTTATTGTAAATAAAGCCATAGCCTTCTAGGCTCGCAGGCTGTCCATAAATTTTGCCGTCCATTGTCATGGGCTGCAATGCGCTTTCATACGCATCCTTTACCCACGGTTGATCGGAGAGGTCCTCTAATTTGTCCTTCCATGTTTGCGCTTGTTGATACCCTTCGTTCGTAAAAATATCCGGTGCGTTTCCGGAGGCAAATTTTGCTTTTAATGCCGCTGCCGCATCTGCGCCGCCGCCCACTGTTTGCAGATTGAACGTTACATTTGGATGCTCTTTTGTATATTGCTCTGTTAACGCTTTCAATTGATCAGCAATTTCAACCTTCCCCTGAAACAGGTCAATGACTACTTTATCACCTTTACTGCCTGCTGTATCTGCTTTCCCATTTGTTGTCTTACCGTTAGAACAACCTGCTGCTACAACCAAAGATAATGATAATACACCTGCTGCAAATGGAAACTTTTTCATAGTCATTCTCCCCCTATTTAGATATCTCTCTAATTTATCTCCACCCTATACCTAGATAGGCCAGGGTATCAACCAATGGAATGTGTTTGTTATTATTTAATGGAGCCACTTGTGATGCCTTTGATAATGTGCTTCTGCATGGAGAAGAAGAAAATCAGTAATGGAATAATGCTAATGACAAGTGCCGCCAGCGCCAAATCCCATTGCTTTGTATATTGACCGAAGAAGAAGAACGTCGCTAACGGTATTGTTCGTAATGCTGGGTCTTGCAGGACAAGCATTGGCAGTAAAAAGTCATTCCAAATCCATAAGCTGTTCAAAATGATGATTGTAACGGTAATCGGTTTTAATAACGGAAAGACAATTCTCCAAAAGACGCCAAACGGTGAACAGCCGTCAATAATCGCCGCTTCTTCCAACTCGACAGGAATTCCTTTCATAAAGCCGTGGTATAAGAAGATTGCCATCCCGGAACCGAATCCTAGATACATAAAGATTAATCCCCAAAGACTGTTAAGTAAGCCAAAACTCCCTGCTACCTTGACTAACGGAATCATAATCGATTGAAATGGAATTACCATCGCCGCTACAAACGTCATGAAGATGATATTGCTGATTTTCTTTTTTGTTCTCACAAGCATATAAGCTGCCATTGAACAAAACACGACAATCAGGATGTTGCTTGCCACTGTAATCAGAAGTGAATTCATAAACACTTTTAGATAATCCATCTGCTGAAACGCATTTACATAGTTTTTAAACTGCAAGACGGATGGCAAAGCAGATGTATTCATCAAAATCTCAGAGAATGATTTTAAAGAGTTTGATACTACATAATAGAACGGAACAAGAAAGACAAGACCAATCAAAATGGCAGCGATTTCAAGAATGAATAATTTTCCGGTATATTTATTTTCCATTATGATTCAATCTCCTTCCGTTTTGTATACGTAACCTGGATAACTGTAATTAATGCTACTACGATGAAGAATACTAATGCCTTTGCTTCCCCAAGACCATAGCGGTTGTTGACAAATGCTTCTGTGTAAATGTTAAGCGCTAACATTTCTGTCGATTTAAATGGCCCGCCGTTTGTTAACGATAGGTTAACATCAAAGATTTTGAATGATGATGAAATCGTTAGGAATAAGCATACTGTCACAGCCGGAGCTACCATTGGGAGTGTGATGTGGCGCAATGTCTGCCATCTGTTCGCTCCGTCAATGCGGGCTGCTTCAATCAGCTCCTGCGGTACGTTTTGCAGTGCCGCTGTGTAGATTAACATAATATAACCTGCACCCTGCCATACGCTTACAATGACAATGCCCCAGAACGCTGTTTTCTCATCTCCAAGCCATGGAAGTTTGAAGAAAGAAAGACCTGTTAATTGTCCAATGGATGCAAAGCCTTTGATGAAAATGAACTGCCAAATGAATCCAAGCAGCAAACCGCCGATCAAATTCGGTAAGAAAAAGACAGTCCGCAGTATGTTTCTTGTTTTCAACATTCTTGTCACAAGCAACGCAAGCCCAAAGCCAACTGCATTTGTTAAGATAATTGCTACTACTGTATAACGAAGAGTTAACCAGAAAGATGTTTGGAATTGCTTGTCTTCCGTAAACAAATACTTAAAGTTATCAAGTCCGACCCAATTGATAGTACCCGTTACACCATTCCAATCGGTAAAGGCGTAATACATACCTGTGAAAAATGGAATTAATACGATGAGAGCAAAAGCTAAAAAGGCTGGTCCAACAAATAAGGCAAACAATCCTGCATGTCTCATTTTTCTCTGCGTACTTGCGGTATTACGTAGTTCCGAGCTTTTCGCCTCCATTGGTTTTACACCATCAAACTTATTTTGGCTACTCACGAAGCATCCCCCCTATCACTTTATGAATCAACACTGAAATCTTTAGTTAGTCTTGTTGATTTTCGGATAACTAATTCCAAGGGGAACTGGATTTCATGCGGTGTGGATTCCTCTTTATGAGCAAGGCAACGGAGCATCTCCTCCATAGTATATTTTCCAATTTCATTGATAGGCTGCCTAATGGTGGTAAGGTCAACTACTTCAGCAATTTCTTGGTCATCAAAACCTATTACTGCAAGGTCCTTTGGAATATGTAAACCTTGTATCCTCGCTTCTAAAATAATGCCGGCTCCAACCTGATCACTTCCGGCAAAGATCGCATCTGGCCGATTTTCCATAGACACTATTCGTTTGACTACCTGCCTGCCATCCGCAATATCGAAAATATTTTGAAATACCCACTCTTCATATACAGGCAATCCAAATTCCTTCATAGCCCTTCGATATCCGATTTCCCTATCACTGGTTAACTCGCTGGCGCCTCCGCCTGAGCAGTATGCGATCCTTTTATAACCCTGCTCGATGAGATGGCGTGTTCCCGCGTAACTGCCGGCAATTTGATCGCCATATACTTTTGGAACCGATGCCGTTTTGACGTACTCATTGCATAATAAAATAGGACCAAACGATGTATAGGCTTTAATATCCTCCCAATCATTTTCTATCGCGGTTAAAATAACGCCATCCACTTGCTTGGTCTTTAACAAATCAAGAAATTGGAGTTCCTTTTTCTTATCGTTCCTTGTTTGGCAAACAAGAAGCTGCATATTATGTTCAGTTGCCGCTGTATCAATTCTTTCTAGAAGATGTGCGAAAAATGGGTTTGTTAATACCGGGATAAGCACGGCAATCATGTTTGTTTTTTGACTGCGTAACCGTTGTGCTGCAGAGTTAGGATAATAATTAAGTAGTTTCATAGCTTCATGTACACGTTTCTTCTTATCCTCTGATACATGAGGATAGTGATTTATCACTCTGGATACAGTTGATCTTGAGAGACCGGTCAATCGAGCAACATCTTCAATTGTAGCCAAGTTGTTCCCCTCCCTTCTTCTCGCATTCTCTAATTGAAATTATTTTTGAGATCGATTTCAATAAGATGCTTTTTATAATCGCTCCCGTTGAAAGCGATTACAAAAATATTGTAGTTGATTTTGAAATCAATTTCAAGATAATTATGTTAATAATTTTTTACTCTCTAAAAGATTTCTCTGTACGTGTATATCCTTACAATCTCCAATTGGATTCCAGTTGGAAATTTATCTTTCACTTTAAGAAAGTATAAATTCCCAGCAAGAAGTGAATTCGACGGAGTAGGGAGCTTTAGGAATACAGTATAAAAAATGCACCTCCAAGTACAGACTATGTTTATATTTGAATAGGGCTGTCTCAAAAGAGGAATACTATATCTTTTGAGACAGCCCTATTTGTTTTATTTTGCAATAGTTCGTTTATTTACGATGTTTCCATCACCTGTAATCTCAACATCATAGGAAATAGACTGTAAATATTGATACATCGCAGTCTTTTCTTGTCCATCAATTGGCTGAATCTGGTTGCCGCGAATGACGTACGGCGAGAACGACATTTTAATATCCTTCCCCTTAAGGGTAAGTGTTAACACACCTGTTTCAGCAGAATGTTCCTTTACATAATCTGGAAATAAGAAGTTTCCAAGCGAATACGCGACTGGAACCCCATTGTAGTATTCAAAGCCCTGCAGCCAGTGCGAATGGCTTCCCACAATTGCATTTGCCCCTGCTTCTGTCATCTTTGCGACATATTCCTTTTGATAAGCAGCTGGTGTATTTGTCCGCTCTACTCCCCAGTGCATATATACAATCAGATAATCCGCATCGCCTTTTTGTTCTTTAATTGTGTTTGTTACAACATTTAAATCGTAGCCGCCAGCCACGCCAGGAGTTGTGTCCGTTGCTGTCCAGTTTGCGAACGGCATAAAGCGGACAAACGAAAGAAACTTAATTTTCTTCCCCTTAATGGTAACTTCCTTCGCCGTATAGGCCTCCGCAGCATTCCGCCCTACTCCGACATACTGCAGACCAGCTCCTTCAACATTTGCAATAGAGTCAAGTAATCCTTCTCTGCCGTAGTCTAATGAATGGTTATTCCCTAAGGATACAATGTCATAACCTGTATTTTTAATGGCAGTAATGGTTGCTGGATCACTTTTAATCCAAAACTTTTGACCTGGTACTCTTTGATTGCGCGTAGTAAATGACGTTTCCAAGTTCACAAAAGCATAATCAGCACTTTCAATTTGCGGCTTGACATATTGAAAAGGAAAATCTGCTCCCTTTTGCGCTACAACAGAACGCAGTGCCCAATCAAACATCGTATCCCCTGAAAAGACGAGTTTAATTTCGGGCTCCTCTTGCACAACGGGGGGCTTAGGTACTGGTGCTTCTGTTTTTACTTCATTTACCACAGCTGTTGTACGCTCAACACCAGCCAGTTTCTTTCCGCCTGCACTATACCACCACGAAATTCCTCCTGCGGCAACAGCTATAGAAGTTAAAAAAATAGAAAGTAACAGCCCTATCTTCTTTTTCTTTCTCCTCTTCCTCGTTCTGCTTCGTCTCGGAATCATGTTCAATACCCCTTTTTTTATTCTTTAAAACTATTATTAGCATAACATAAAAGCGGGTAACAGAATACGAGCTTAATATTTCATATATGTAACAGAATATGGAAAAAACAAACTACTAACTGCATTTTCCGGCAGAAAATAGTAGAAGCGAAGAATACCATCTGAAAGGAACGATATGCAGCATATTGCGGCATATCGTTGAATGAGGAGGAATTCCACAAGCACTGATTAAAGCAGGGAAAAGCAAACTATTATAAACGATGTTCTCCTAGACTTTGCTTTCCATACAGCTTTTCTGATAAAATAGATAACTCTGCTGCAAGCTCTAATCTCTTTAGCTTTCTTTCATGTAAAAAAGGGCTGATTGTACAAAATAAAAAACTTCCAATATAAGTTAAAATGCATAAAACAACAATAATATTTTCAAAGAGATAAATTCCCATATCTTACACTCCTCTACACTCACCTAGGCCAGAAAACATTGAACAGACAAAAGGTGTCGATTCCATACTTTATTTATTCATGTATAGTACAATCGACTGTTCATCGCCCCTTGTCTCTGCATGATATCATGGTGAAATGAATCGGAATTCCCCATTAAATATCTTTATTGTAGCATACATCCTTGCACGGTTCGACTATTTTTTCCTTTTTACGACCCTTCCCTGTGCAGATGATATGAATTGGAACGGCTTATGAAATGTGAAATAAAAGAGCTAAAAACAGCGAAAACTCGCCAATTGGCGAGCCCTGCTCTTCGGCGAAGACAGAGGTGTAGTTGTACTTATAATATATTCCTAAAACTCCCATATATGTCGAACTCGCTTTCATCTGGAGTTTTATATCCTATCAAGGCACGAAAAAAATGACCTTTTAAAAGGTCATTTTTTTCGTGCTTTCTCCAGATAGCCCATAATCTCCTCTAGACAGTTTTCTGCAGAATAGCGGAGCATATTCTCTTTATAACGAAGTCGGTTTTTCTGAACATGCTGCACCGCTTCCAGTAGCGTATCCTTTTCCAGATTCTCCTCATACAGCACGTGGCAATATCCCATTTTCTCAAATGCCTGCGCATTTAAAATTTGATCTCCTCGGCTGGCCGCTTTTGAAAGAGGAATAAGGATCATCGGTTTCTTCAATGTGAGAAATTCAAAAATGGAGTTAGAGCCGGCGCGTGAAATCACGAGATCAGCTGCAGCCAATACGTCAGGGAGTTCGCTGCTTATGTATTCAAACTGCCGATAGCCCTCAGTTCCCTCTAAACTTTCATCCTTATTCCCTTTGCCGCATAAATGAACAACCTGATAGTGTTGTAATAAATCAGGCAAAGCCGCTCTAACTGCTTCATTGATTCGTTTTGCACCTAGGCTTCCGCCCATCACAATGATAATAGGCTTACGCATGGTAAAGCCAAGCAGCTCCAAGCCTGTTTCACGATGGCCTTTCAACAAATCCTCCCGAATAGGTGAGCCAGTGTAAATTACCTTTTCCTTTGGAAGATGCGCCTTCGCCTCCTCAAAAGTCACGAAAATTTTCGTCGCAAATCGAAGGGCAATTTTATTAGCTAACCCTGGTGTAATATCCGATTCATGCAAAAATACCGGCACCTTGTTAAGCCATGCACCAATTACGACCGGAACGGATACAAACCCGCCTTTCGAAAACACAACATCCGGCTTATGTTTTCGGATGAGGGCATATGATTCCATAACACCCATCATTACTTTAAATGGATCCTTAAAGTTCTTGAGATCAAAATATCTGCGCAGCTTTCCGCTTGAAATCCCTGTATACGGGATGCTCGCTCCTTCTACAATTCCTTTTTCAATGCCATCTTTTGAGCCGATATAATGAACGTCCCAGCTACGTTGCTGTAACTTCGGAATGAGCGCTAAATTTGGCGTTACATGCCCGGCAGACCCTCCGCCTGTAAACACGATTTTTTTCACGTTGGCAGCTCCTTTATGAACAGATTTCCTTCTCCATTATACTATATGGCGTCAACTTGCAAAGCTTTTATTCCTTCAAAGGACTTCCTTGAAGCGAAGACAGGAGCGCTTCTGCCTATTTTTTGCACTGTAGGAAAGGATAACTTTCCAGCTAGAAGTAAATTCGACGTAGTCGGAAATCCTAGGAATACAGTATAAGTAAGGCCCGCCAATCGGCGAGTTTTCTTTAATAAGATAAGAAAGTATAGCTTTTCGGGGAGATGTCTAGCTCCCAAGACCCAAAATGGCAGACCTCGGGCTGAACCTCTGCAAAAGGCAAAAAGCGCCTTTTACTCCGGCCCACCCCTACGCTGCCATAAAAGGCGGTCCTTGTCCGCTTTTCTTAATAAATGTACGATAAAACAAAAAGGCTTCGCAGGGGAAGCCTTTTTGTTTTATCTATGTTATAAATTGTATTCCGTTTAGATTACGCTGAAATAGCTAGCCTTCGGATGCGCAAATACCATCGCTGTAACAGATGCTTCTGGCTCCATCATATGTCCTTCCGTTAATTGAATTCCGATTTCCTCTGGTCGAATTAAGCGGAATAGCTTTTCTTGATCGGACAATTCTGGACAAGCCGGATAGCCGAATGATACACGAATACCTTGATATTTCGCACGGAAGCGCTCATCCATTGTCATGCTTGCCGGGTCTGGGAAGCCCCAACGGTCGCGAATAAGCATGTGCGTCCGTTCTGCCAGTCCTTCCGCTAGCTCAAGCGCCAATGATTGAATTGCATGGCTGCGTAAATAATCGCCTTTTTCCTTCCATTTGTCTGCCACTTCTCTTACTCCTGCTCCAACAGTTACAGAGAAAAATGCCACATAGTCCATTTCGTCTCCAACCGGGCGTAAATAATCGCCAAGCGTACGGTACGGTGCCTTCATTTGTCTTGGGAACGTAAATGTTTCAAGCACGCGAGACGTATCCTCTGGGTCATAAATAAGAATCTCCTGGCCGTTGCTTTGTGCTGGGAAGAATTGATACACAGCTTGCGGACGAAGCCAAGATTCGCCTTGCTGCAGCAATTCATCAATTAAATCGTTCAACTCATGCGTCCGCTTGTCGCCCTCTTTTAGCAGCTTTTTCACTTGGCCTTTCACACCAAGGTGGTGGCCAAGCAGCATTTGACGGTTCACAAACGGACCAACGTGAGATGCTGGAATATCACGAAGCACAACGCGCTTTGTAGAATCCGGAACCATCACTGGCGCTGGCGGAAGCTTCTCGATTTCCTTTGGAATTTCTACAACCTTTTCTTCCTTCACAACAATCGTCTGCAGCTTTTCCTGCTTTTGCTGCGCCATCTTCTCCCGCTCTTCCTCATGCTGCAGGCGATTCGCAAGATCCAAACCGTTCATCGCATCGCTTGCGTATAATACAAGACCTTCATAGGACGGAGAAATACGCGTTTCCGTAAATTTACGTGTAAGCGCCGCACCGCCTACTAAGATTGGGATATGAATATCAGCAGCCTTTAAGTCCTCCGCTGTTAATACCATCTGTTGTGCGGATTTTACGAGAAGCCCAGACAAGCCGATAATATCAGGCTTATGCTCCTTCGCCTGCTGCACAAGCTGATCAGAGCGGACGTTAATGCCAAGATTCACAATTTCAAAACCATTGTTAGCTAAAATAATTTCAACAAGGTTTTTACCGATATCATGAACGTCTCCCTTAACTGTTGCAAGCATGACCTTACCTTTTTTCGAAACCTCTGAAGTTTCCATATGCGGCTCTAAGTAGGAAACAGCTGCCTTCATGCTTTCCGCACTTTGCAATACCTCAGCAACAATCAGCTCGTTGTTATTGAATAAGCGGCCAACCTCGTCCATCCCTGTCATGAGCGGTCCGTTTACAATATCAAGCGGCTTACGGCCTTCATCAAGAGCGATTTGTAAATCATCATATAGACCTTGCTTCGTTCCTTCCACAATGTAGCCTGACAGACGCTCATCAAGCGTTAAGCTTTCACGAGAAACCTCTTCCTTTTTCTTAGCCACACGGTAGAATGCCGTAAACTCTTCTAGCGTTGGCGTGCTTGTTTCAAATAGAAGACGATCGCTTAGCACCTTTTCTTCATCTGGGATAGAAGCGAAACGCTCTAGCTTTTCGGTGTTAACAATCGCGTAGTCAAGTCCAGCCTTCGTACAATGATGCAAGAACACAGAGTTTAGTACTTCACGCCCAGCAGGAGGAAGACCGAAGGAGATATTACTTACACCGAGAATCGTTAAACATTCTGGCAAAGCTTCCTTAATGATGCGAACACCTTCTACTGTCGCATTTGCTGAACCAATATATTCCTCATCCCCTGTTCCAACTGGGAACACAAGCGGGTCAAAAATAATATCAGACGGACGGATGCCGTATTTAGTCGTTAATAAATCGTAGCTGCGCTTTGCAATTTCAAGCTTCCGCTCTGCGCTAACTGCCATCCCCTGCTCATCAATCGTACCGACAACAAGAGCAGCACCGTATCGTTTCGCAAGCGGCACAACCTTTTCAAAGCGTTCTTCCCCATTTTCTAGGTTAATAGAGTTGATAATCGCTTTTCCTTGTGAATACGTTAAGGCGCGTTCAATAACCGCTTCGTCAGTAGAATCGATCATAAGCGGGGCTTTGATCATTTTTGTGACATATTGCAAAAACGTCTCTATATCCTGCATTTCGTCACGGTCCGGGTCCGCCATACAAACATCGATTACGTGAGCATTTCGTTTCACTTGGGCGCGGGCAATTTCAGCTGCCTCCTCAAACTTTCCTTCCGCAATCATACGTTTAAATGCTCTAGATCCGATAACGTTTGTCCGTTCTCCAACAAATAAAGGACGCATAGAATCATCGTATTGCAATGACTCTAAGCCGCTGACAGCATGTCCGGGGCGAGTAGTTTTCTTGCGCGGCGCAGACTGCTCCAGCGCTTCCTTCATCGCACGAATATGGTCCGGCGTTGTACCGCAGCAGCCGCCAACAATATTTACCCAGCCTTCGTCCGCAAATGCTTTTACTTTATGAGCGAGTGATTGCGGCGACTCATGGTAATGTCCGTCCTCATCCGGCAAACCGGCGTTTGGATAACAAGAAATATAGCACTCGGAAAGCGTATCTAAGGAACGGATATGATCGCGCATGAATTCTGGTCCCGTTGCACAGTTCAATCCAACAGACAGCGGCTTTAAATGTTCAATGGAGAGATAAAACGCCTCAATCGTTTGACCCGCAAGCGTCGTTCCCATTGGCTCAATCGTTCCAGAAATCATAAGCGGAACTTTCACATCAAGCTCATCAAATGCTTTTTCAATACCGATGCAGGCAGCCTTTACGTTACGCATGTCCTGACATGTTTCAACTAAAAGCAGATCTACCCCGCCGCGCAATAAGCCGCGTGCTTGTCGATGATAGGCCTCGATTAGCTCATCAAATGTAACACCACCCGTTACGCTGATCGCCTTTGTTGTTGGGCCCATTGCACCGGCCACGTATGCTTCCTTGCCGCACTCTTCTACAGCTTGCTTTGCGAGCTTTGCTGCAATCACGTTCAGCTCTTCATCTAGGTGCTGCAGATTATAGTCGCTGAGTACGATATTTGTCGCACCAAATGTGTTTGTTTCAATGATGTCAGTGCCAGCTTCTATATATGCCTTATGAATATTGACAATCACATCAGGGCGCGTCATTACCAAATATTCGTTACATCCTTCATATTCCTCACCGCCGAAATCATCCGCGTTCAAGTCTGCGTCTTGAATCATTGTCCCCATCGCACCGTCTAATAGTAAAATGCGTTCTTCAAGCGCTTGTTCGATTGGTTTCATGCGTTCAATTCCTCTCTTTGCTCTTGTTTTTGTCTCACATAGCGGACGAGCGTTTCTGTCATTTCATATCGTAAGAAAGGCGTAATTAAATAAATGCCTTTAAACAGCTTCATTGCTTCCTCTACCAGCTCCTCTGAAAGACGGATGCCTTCCTTAGCAGCCTCCTGCGGCGTCGCATGACCATCCATGCGTTGTCGCACTTCCTCAGGTAATGTAATACCTGGTACTTCATAATGGAGAAAATCTGCATTTTTCTTGCTTACAAGCGGCATAATTCCAATATATATAGGCTGCTCGAGATGTTTTGTCGCTTCGTATGTTCGATGAAGCACATCCAGATCATAAACTGGCTGCGTTAAGAAATAATCCGCACCCGCTTCGATCTTCTTCTCCATTCTTCGTACAGCTGCATCCACATGACGTACATTTGGGTTAAAGGCAGCTGCTACTGAGAAGGTTGTCGCTTGTCCAATCGTTTTTCCTAACGGAGAACGTCCCTCGTTCATTTCCTTAATCATGCGAATCAGCTCAAAGGAAGAAACATCATATACAGATGTTGCTCCAGGAAAATCACCAACTCTCGCAGGATCACCTGTGAGCGCAAGCACTTCATTAAGGCCTAAAGCTGATAATCCAAGCAAATGGGATTGCAATCCGATTAAATTATGATCACGGCATGTTAAATGCGTCAGTACCGGGATATCGTTACGAGCCAAAAGCGCGCCCATCGCCATATTGGAAACACGCGGACTAGCTAGTGAATTATCAGCAAGCGTGACCGCATCCGCTCCTGCGCGTTTTAGTGCCTTCGCTCCTTCAAAAAAGGGCTGTGTATTCAGCGTTTTTGGCGGATCCAGCTCAACGATAATCGTCGTATCCTTTTTGGCCTTTTCTGCCAGTGTAGCCCTCTGGATTGAAGGCGCCTCTTTCACAACAACAGGAGCCGGACGAGCATGACGCTCTTTCTCAAGAACAGGCGCCGCAGTTGCAAGCACTTGCTTCATCGCTCTTATATGCTCAGGCGTTGTACCGCAGCAGCCTCCTAAAAGGCGCACTCCCTGCTTCACAAACTGCTCCGCTGTATCCTCAAAATATTTTACAGTTCCCTCGTAAGTGTAACGACCATCTGCATATTTCGGCAAGCCTGCATTTGGATATGCAGATAAATATCCTTTTTCTGGAATAGACATCAATTGAAGTGACTCGATCATATGAAGCGGGCCAAGGCGGCAGTTGAGACCTACCACATCTGCTCCTTGCTCAAGGAGCTCAGCTAGAATTGTTTCCGCATATGTTCCGCTTTGTGTAAGTCCCACTTCATGTAAAGCAAGTTGCGCGATAATCGGTACATTCGTTTCTTTTCGTAAAATACGAAGTGCGTGCAGCAGCTCTGTTTCATCGTAAAATGTTTCAAGCAGGAGGCCGTCTATACCTTCTCCAAGCAAGGCATTCGCCTGCTCCACAAGCATAAATTCACGCTCTACGTCATTAAGCGTAACGCCGCCGATATGCTTCATACCGCCGATCGTTCCAATAATCAACGTCTCTGCATTCGCTGCCCGTTTCGCATTTTGTACAGCTGCACGGTTGATGCGGGATACTTGATCTCCCAGACCATGCATACGAAGCTTGCCTTCGTTCGCTCCATACGTATTCGTTTGAATTACGTCCGCACCCGCTTCTACATATTGCCGATGAATATCGATAATACGCTCTGGATCTGTTACATTCAGCTCCTCAAAGCAGCTTTGCAGGCCACGCGAATATAAAAGTGTTCCCATCGCACCGTCACCAAGTACGACGCCTCCCTTTAATCTCTCTAACAACCTCATTCTCTTCCCCTTCTTTCTCTAATCAATGTATGTGTAGCTCCGTTCCCGGAAGGAAAATACTATAAGAAAAGCAGACGTGGTCCATCCCTGCTCCCGTAGCAAAACAGCCCAAGCGGTTCGGGTGGAGTTAACTGACGGAAATACTCCTTAAGCTCTTCTCTGCTACCAGTGCTTTTGTTCTTACTAGTAGAAGGATTATTTTGCAAAAAGAAGCAGACCGCAATAGCTTGAAAATACTCGAAACATATACTCTCGGATTTCAGTAAGAAACCCCCTCTTCAGACAGAAAGAGGGGGTTTGATGTCCCTCTTATCATCCAGAACAGATTCGTTCTGCAGGTGTTAGCACCGTTTCAAGCATACAAGCTTGAAGGTTGCCGGGCTTCATCGGGCCTTTCCCTCTGCCTCTCTCGATAAGAGCATTATATTTTCATCTAAGGTTATGATAACATAGAAACGGCATTATCGTCTTCATATAGCAAATCCCAATTTTCACTTAATTTAGCATGTGTACTGGAGTGAAGTCAATGGCATTTTTTGAAATCAAAGAATTTACGGAAGATTATAAAAAGGGAATTGATTTTTATGCTGTATTTAGTATAAATTATATAAGGGACTTACAATTTTATAATTTTTTCTCTTATCAAGAGAGGTCGAGGGAACTGGCCTGACGACGCCTCAGCAACCATTAACATGCAGTTAAAAAGGTGCTAACTCCAGCAAATTCTCACAGAATTTGAGAGATAAGAAGGTATTCGCGCCGAGCACAAAGCCTTCTTTTACAACAAAGAAGGCTTTTATTGTTTATTTAAGGAGGAACTGCACATGTATTCACAAGAAACGAAACTAGCTCAAATTGGAAACCGTAGCGAAACAGCTACAGGAGCGGTTAATCCGCCTGTTTATTTTTCTACTGCTTATCGTCATGAAGGAATTGGACAATCTACTGGCTTCGATTATATTCGCACAGGAAATCCAACAAGAAAAATTTTGGAGCGCGCCATCGCTGATCTAGAAGGCGGCGATCAAGGCTTTGCATGCAGCTCTGGTATGGCTGCGATTCTTGTTGTTCTCTCTCTGTTTAAAACAGGAGATGAAATGATTGTATCTAAGGATTTATACGGCGGAACGTACCGTTTATTTACAGAGCATGAAAACAAATGGGGTGTTCGCTTTAAGTATGTTGATACGCATAACCTAGCGGAAGTGGAAGCAGCAATTTCCGAGAACACAAAGGCTGTATTTGTGGAAACTCCTACCAATCCTTTAATGGAAGTAACTGATATCGCGGCTGTCGCGGAAATCACGAAAAAACACGATCTTCTTTTAATTGTAGATAACACATTCTATACGCCAGTGCTGCAACAGCCAATTTTACTTGGCGCAGATATTGTCATTCATAGCGGCACGAAGTATCTCGCTGGACATAACGATGTATTAAGCGGTTTGGTTGTAGCAAAAGGCGAGGAGCTATGTCAGCAAATTGGTTATTACCATAACGCCTCCGGTGCTGTATTAAGCCCGTTTGATGCTTGGCTTGTGATTCGCGGAATGAAAACATTGGCTCTTCGTATGAAGCAGCACGAAGCAAACGCAAAAGCGATTGCGGCATTTTTAGAAGATGCTGAAGGCATTACAGATGTCTTATATCCAGGACACGGCGGTATGCTTTCCTTCCGTGTAGCCGATGAAAGCTGGGTGAATCCACTCTTACAGTCCTTACAGCTTATTTCCTTTGCTGAAAGCTTAGGCGGTGTAGAAAGCTTGATGACCTATCCAGCTACACAAACACATGCGGAGATTCCAGAAGAAATTCGCTCTGCTCGCGGTGTTTGTAACCGCCTGCTTCGCTTCTCTGTCGGAATTGAAAGCGCAGAGGACCTCATTCAAGATTTAACGCAAGCTCTTGTCGCAGTGCGCGAAGGGGTGAAAGCATGACAAAGTACGAGCAAGATACACTGTTAATTCACAATGGCTTTAAATATGATGCAGGAACAGGGGCGGTCAGCGTCCCGATCTACAATTCCTCTACATTCCATCAGGTGGATGTAGACTCCTTTGGAAAATACGACTACAGCCGCTCCGGCAATCCGACGCGCGAAGTGCTAGAAGAAACAATCGCGCTTTTGGAAGGCGGCGTAAGAGGCTTTGCATTTGCATCCGGCATGGCGGCAATTTCGACTGCTTTTCTTCTCTTATCACAAGGAGACCATGTTGTGATTACTGAGGATGTATACGGCGGAACATTCCGTGTTGTAACAGAGGTGTTAACACGCTATGGCATCAGCCATACATTTGTTGATATGACTGATATAGCGCAGGTAGAGGCAGCAATCCAGCCGAATACAAAGGTCATCTATATGGAGACGCCTTCTAATCCGCTTTTGAAAATTACCGATATTCGCGCAATATGTGAACTTGCGAAAAAAGCCGGCGCGTTAACATTTGTAGATAATACCTTCTTAACGCCACTTTCGCAGAAGCCGCTTGAGCTAGGAGCCGATATTGTACTTCACAGCGCAACAAAGTTTCTTGCCGGACATAGTGACGTAATGGCAGGACTTGCAGTTGTAAAGGATGAAGAATTGGCAAAGCGCTTCTACTTTTTACAAAATGCGTTTGGCGCAATTCTTAGTCCACATGATTCCTGGCTTGTGCTGCGCGGCCTTAAAACACTTCATGTGCGTCTGCAGCACTCTGTTGCAGCAGCTGAGAAAATTGCCGAGTATTTACAAACTCATCCAAAAGTGAAGCGTGTCTACTATCCAGGTCTTGCTGACCATCCAGGGCGTGATATCCAGTTTGCGCAAGCAACGGATGGCGGTGCTGTTTTATCGTTTGAGCTTGAAAACGAAGAAGCGCTTCGTCAATTCCTGGCACACGTTAAGCTTCCTGTGTTCGCAGTCAGCCTTGGCGCTGTAGAATCAATTCTTTCCTATCCTGCTAAAATGTCGCACGCTGCGATGGGACAAGAGGAACGAGAAAAACGCGGTATCTCTGCTTCTCTTCTTCGCTTGTCTGCAGGACTTGAAAATCCAAATGATCTTATACGCGACATCGATCAAGCCCTTGTGGCAGTTGAAACTTCAGCTGTATCGCTTTAATCAAAAACCCGGGGAAACCCGGGTTTTTTTACGCACTTTAAGAAAGTATAAATTTCTAGCTGGAAGACAATTCGACGTAGTGAGAAATAAGTGCAACTACGCCTCTGTCTTCGCCTAACGGCTCGCCAATCGGCGAGTTTTCTTTATATTATCCTGCTTTAGGAATAGAGTAACAGGCAGAGAATACCCAACCTCTTTCCCGATATTCACAGCGGAAAGGTTAGAATGAGTAGATTTGGTTAGATTTATTTAAATTGTTTTTATATTCCTATTTTCCTAGTTTATATAAACTCTCTTTACAATTCTTTCTCTTTTTTTACTTTTTCTTTATTTTTAAATTTTTTTTTTGCAAAAACTATTTTTTTTATCGTAAAATTTTGTTATGTATATTCTATGCTGTACTTGCAGTATATCCGGAGGTGGACGAAATGTTAGAAATGTTTCAGGAAGAATTAGAAGTTTATGAAAATAATGCCGAGTTATTAAAGGTTCTTGCACATCCTGTACGTCTGTGCATCGTGAAGGGATTGATTGAGAGAGGTCCTAGCAATGTATCTACCATGTATACTTGTTTAAATATGCCGCAGTCTACAATTTCACAGCATTTAGCTAAGCTAAAAAGTGCTAAAATCGTGACAAGTGAACGAAAAGGGTTGGAAATTTACTATGATGTACAAAATGAAAAAGTACTTCAGCTCATTCAAGTAATGTTCCACTAAGAAAAACCAAAAAGACCATCTAGTTTTGTCTAGTCTTATTTTTTTATCTTAATGTACAGATGATTATAGTATAAAAGCGCAGAGCTCGTCTCTGCGCTTTTATTACGCTGTAAAAAAGTATAAATTCCCAGCTGGAAGTTCATTCGACGTAGTGGAGAATTTTAGGAATACAGTATAAGGGCAACTATGCCTCTTCTTTCGCTGGTTACACGATCAGAGAGAGGAGATTCTTGTACTTTAGCTACAACGATGCGGAGCAAACAGTAAAGTCCATATAACGCTCTAGCTCCAACTGCGGAATCCCCTTTTGCTGAATCATCACATCGAAGGCATCGCTCATTCCGCCGCTCAAAATTAAAGAACGAATGGCGCGATTTTGCTTGCTTGCTTCTGAAAAGGGATTTCTGTCCTGATGATTCACAAGATGCTGTAAAATCCCCGTGCTAAGGAGAAAGGAACGCTGTTTCATTCGCAGCATTGTATGCAATCCCGCTGTCTCCCCTGCAAGCTGCAACTCGTCCCAGTGAATATGAGCTGTCAAATCCATCTCTCCAGGACACTCAAGCGGATTGCGAACGAGCTGGTGTTCATAATATCCGCGTAAGCTGCCTTCTCTGCGGCTAGGATGCATCCATTCGTCATTTGTGTAACCATAATCAACAGTCACGAACACAGCCCGTTTTACGCGTCCGCTGAGCTCCTGTACAAATCGCCCCATCGCAAGTGGAATTTCAAAACGCTGCCCGTTTTTCAAATGCAAACGATGCCTCTCCAAATACTGAAGAATTTCTTTCTTCTGCAACGGATGGATGACCTCCTTCAAGTGTCGTTCCTTAAGGCTTACAGATACTTCGTACAGCATATCATTCTGCTGCTCTACCACATCTACAGGAAACGCATCATATAGCTCGTTGGCAAATACAACTCCTTCAAATTCCTTAGGTATATCGACAAAAGAAGCATACTGCGTTACATTCGCAAACTGTGACAGCATCTCTAGCTGTACCTTGCGATGATAAGGACTTGCTTCAATGATAAGATAGCGCAGCTTTGAAAAGGATTGAGGATCACTTGTCCTCCACTCGGTCAATACATCGCGGGCAAACCTGCCTGTGCCCGCTCCAATCTCGCAAATGATTGGCGGTACAACCCTATCTGATACAAGACGCATGAAAAACCGAGAAAACTGCTTAGCAAATAAAGAAGATACATTACTGCTTGTGAAAAAGTCTCCTGCTCTCCCTATCTTTTCCTTCTCTTTCATATAGTACCCGTATTCGGGATGATAAAGGGCAAGTTCGATAAACGTACTATAGGGAATCCTATTTCCTTCCTGCTCTCGTATCGCTTCCTTCAAAATCTCCTGCATCATGTCTCTCCTTATTTCAAAAACGGATTATTCGCTTTTTCAAAGCCAATGCTCGTCTTAGGACCATGGCCGCTCAGCACTGCTGTATCATCTGGTAATGAGAAAAGTTTATTTTCAATACTCATCATCAGTTCATTAAAGCTGCCTCCCGGTAAATCCGTTCGTCCAATACTCATTTGAAATAAAGCATCTCCGGAAAACACCGCACCGGCTTCTTTACAGTAGTACGAAACGCTTCCTGGAGAGTGTCCAGGTGTCTCTAGAATCGTAAACGTAAATGAGCCAATTGTGAGCTCTCCCTCCCTTTCAATCAGACGATCTGCGGGCTTTGCTGTAATCTCGCGGTTCGTCATAAATAGGTACGAGCCATTTAATTCGGGATCAGACAGCCAATATTGCTCTTCTTTATGTAAATAAACAGGAATCTTATAGGCGTCACGCACATCATCCACTGCGCCGATATGATCAAAATGGGCATGTGTTAATAAAACAGCAAGCGGTGTTAACCCCTCCTGCTGTAAGTAGCTAATAAGTTTTTCTCCTTCATGCCCTGGATCAAAGATAACGCACTCCTTTTTATCATTACGCAGCACATATGCATTTGTTTGCAGCGGTCCTAAGGGAAGCTGTCTCCATTTTAATTTCATGTATATTTCCTCCAAACCTATCTTTTACTCTCATGATACACCATTTTTTCTTTACATGGAACGACAGAGAAAAACGGAATTAATCCTGTTCGCTCATGTAGTAACAATAGTGCAGTTCGGACAGATTATTCCAGAAGGCTGTTTTTATATCACTTTAAGAGAGAGGATAAATTTCTAGCTGAAAGCCAATTCGACGTAGCGCAAAATTTTAGGAATACAGTATAAGTAGGGCTACTCCTCTGTCTTCGCCCAAAGGCAGGGCCCGCCAGTGACAATTACCAATTACCTCAAGGTCAAAAGTGCCCTGTGTGTAAGAGCTACATCATTGTTAACGGTTTCACCTCGACATTTTTTTGGAAACCATGTACAATGAAAAGAAAGGGAAGATTTTTACAGTTTTCATATGCAAAGAAGCGGAAGAGCAGAGGGGGATATATATGGGTCTCGTAGTGATTTTCGCGCTAGTAACATTACTGAGCGTGTTCTCGACGCTCAAAACCTTGAAAAACAAGAATATGCTGGGGATAGCATTCTCTGCGGCAACTCTTCTTGTTTTCGGCTGGTTTACTATCATGACTGTACTCAATAACGGTTACCCGCCGGCACATTAATGAGAAAGGCTCCCTGAAGCTGCCTATGAAAACCCTGCTTAGGAGCTGCACATTTCTTCAGCTATACGAAAAGGGCTCTGATTGAATCAGAGCCCTTTTCGTATAATGTTTTACGACTGCATGTTTGTTCCCTGTAAGAATGCCTCTATACATGATGTAAGTGTAACTACACATCCGTCTTCGCCAATCGGCGAGCGTTCGTTACAATTTTGCTATTTTTGTTTTTACTAACCAAGCGCCGCCAATCACACCCGCATCATTGCCAAGCGTAGCAATCGCTAACTTTGTACTTTTTGCAACGCGAGGAAATGCGTACTTTTCAAAGTATTTCTGTACCGGCTGCAGCAATACATCTCCAGCTTTTGATACGCCGCCGCCGATTACAACCTTTTCTGGATTTAAAGCATTGGAGAAGTTTGCAATAGCCAGTCCTAAGTAGAAGGCTACGTGGTCAAGGATGCTTTGCGCAAATGCATCTCCGTTCCGCGCAGCATCAAATACATCCTTTGCAGTGACTGTGCCCGCCTCATTCCATCTGTTGCGAAGCTCACCCTCTTCTTTGCTGTTTTGAAGCGCTTCCTTCGCTAAACGTACAATACCTGTTGCAGATGCGACTGTTTCTAAACAGCCAGTTTTTCCACAATTACATGGAGCCCCGCCTTCAGGAACAACAGTAATATGTCCAATCTCACCGCCTGCTCCGCTTACACCATGGACAACCTCTCCATTAGCGATTACACCGCCGCCGACTCCCGTACCAAGCGTCACACATACGATATCCTTCGCACCTTCTCCGGCACCTTTCCACATTTCACCGATAGCCGCAATATTTGCATCATTATCCACAACAACAGGAAGTCCTGTTTCTACTTCAAGCAAATCTTTGAGCGGATAATCCTTCCACCCTAAATTGATTGCCTCGTAAATCAAGCCTGTTGCCATATGTACTGGTCCTGGCGCTCCCATACCGAGACCTGCAAGTTTACTCTTTTGCTCTCCCAGTTCTTGCAGCTTTTCATCAATCGCCTTTGCGATATCAACAGTGATATACTTCCCCTTCTCGCTAATATTCGTCGGGATTTCCCATTTATGTAGAATCTCGCCATAGACGCTAATAAATGCTAACTTAATTGTTGTGCCCCCAAGGTCGACACCTACTAACCATTTCTCCTGCATAACGCACCCCTTAATGTAATTTGTCTTTTTGTTTTTGCATTTCCTGTCTGAGAACAAATGAAGCCGCTTCATAGATTGTTGCTTCAATAAGCTTCGCCTCATGCAGTTCATGTAATTCGTCCGCCATCAATTCTAAATCGGCAACACGGTCTCCGGTATAAATGATGGTCCCGAATTTCTTCAATAATTGTTGAATGTCGTAAATGGATGTCAACGCTTCACCTTCCTTCGTGCATCCTATTATAAGAAAACGTTCCCATACCCATTATAAAAAGAACAGCGGGAAGCGTCAATTTCCTCTATGTCCATTACGCACATTTATTTAAAATTCGACATTTTCTCTCTGTTTTCCTGCTTCCTTTACAGCACACCATTCCCTTTCAGGTGCAGACTATAAAACAGCAGAATGCTGACAAACAGAAGCGCAATGAGCATCGCGGCTGCTTTCTGAAGGAGCGATCCCTTTTTCCCTGGAACATGTACCATAACGGTTGCCAAAAATCCCCCGATTAAACCGCCGATATGCCCTGCATTATCAATGCCGGGAACAGCAAATCCAAATAACAGATTGATTCCAATGAGAGTTAGAACACTTTGCATCATTGTTCTAGAAAATACCTTAGCATACGATGCAGCAATATATAAGAGTGCCCCAAAACATCCAAAAATGGCTCCAGATGCTCCGGCAGCTACAGCGTTTGAAGATACAAAGCTCAAAAGACTGCCACAAAAGCCTGCAAATAAATACACAAATAAAAATCTTATATTTCCTAAAATCCGCTCAACCTGACTCCCCACATAATAAAGTGCCACTGTATTCATCAAAAGATGCAAGAGACCAATATGCAAAAACATCGGCGTAAAGAATCGCCACCATTCTCCTTGTAAAATAAGGGGATTATATTTGGCGCCAAACGCAATGAGCGTTGCTATATTTGTACTGCCGCCAGCATATTCCAATACTCCAAATAAAACAATTTGAATCGCTACAAATAGCTTGGTAATGAAGGGACGAGCATAATTTAAAATATACTGCTGCTTGTTCTTCAATTTCAAAAAGCCGTCTAGCTGAGACCGTAATGCCTCCGCCGGCTTCTCCTTCAAGGAATATATAATGGCAGCCTCTTCATCGCTCATTTTCAGTGACATCCGCATAAAATCAGCCTGGCGCTTTTCATTATATTCGGTAAAGAATACAGTTCTAATAAACACGCGGCTGTTTTCATCTGCAATTGCAGCCTGCCAATCATCCAATGGCTCAAATCGTGAAACATAAATGTTATATACCTTTTTCTTTCCTCGGAATCGTTGAGCCCTCATCCGCTCCAGATGTTTCAAATCCTCTCTCACCCAGCTGCTCCAATCCACATCATGGCGCTTCAAACGGACAATCACATTGCTTTTAAGCACTGGAGATTGCAGCCATGCTTCCCCTTGTTCCTCAGAGTTATGCAGGATTTCATACTTATGTAAACATACAAGACTATACAGAAGCGCCCAATATAAGGAATCCTGTTGTTGATGCAAGAAATCCCCTCCAATTCCTCTTTTTGTCCCACTATAGGAAAGTAGAAATTTCCAGCTAGAAGTAAATTCAACGTAGTCGGAAATTTTAAGAATACAGTATAAGGGCAACTACGCCTCTGTCTTCGCCTAACGGCTTGCCAATGGCGAGTTTTCTTTTCACTGTAGGAAAGATAAATTTCCAGCTAGAAGTAAATTCGACGTAGTCGGAAATTTTAAGAATACAGTATAAGGGCAACTACGCCTCTGTCTTCGCCTAACGGCTTGCCAATCGGCGAGTTTTCTTTAGTGTATTATAAAACGTATGCAAGATGTCTCTGAATCAGGCGCATGTGACAAAAAAAGACAAATCTCCTAGGTGATTTGTCTTTTTGAAATATTCTGTTGTAAAACAGGCACCATTGTCTAGTCCATGAGCAGCCCTTTTTCTAAAACATCTTTGGACCACTATCACCTACGCTGCACGAAATGGAAGTAGGGGTACTTTTTCAGCAGAAATCCTGCTTCGTTCTAAGTAAAGTAAGATATAGCTATTTCATATGATATTATAAGTGAATTAGAAGGGAGTCATACATTATAAGCTGCTGTATACTTGCGACTCTGTTACAATTTTCTGTACGCGTTTATCATGCTCATCCATTGGTATAGAAGGAACAAGCTGTGCAGAATAGGCAAGTGCGATCGTATGACCGCTGTAATGAGGTAAAAATCGGTCATAATAGCCTCCACCGTATCCTAAACGATCTCCTTTTTCCGTGAATGCGATGCCTGGCATAATGAGCAGTTCAATCTCATCAGCAGAGATTTCTTTCGTACGAGCTGGAATCGGCTCTCTTAGGTTCATATAGACTTTCTCCAAATCATCCCAGCTTCGTATTTCACGAAACGTCATTGTTCTAGAAAGCCGATCACATTTTGGTGCAGCAACTCTTTTTCCTTCCTGCCAAGCACGTTCAATCATCTCATATGTCGAAACCTCTTCATCCACAGAAATTGTAATCCCAATAGTGTGTGCATGCTGCCACTCATTCAGCTCATATAAACGACCGGAAATTTGCCCAGACCATCGCGCTCTCTCTTCTTCTGACATACACATGATGCGCTCCCTTATTTGCTTCCGAAGCTGTTGTTTAATCTCACTCATCTCGCACCTTCCTTTTGTAAAGAAAACTCGCCGACTGGCAAGCCCTGCTTTTGGGCGAAGACAGAGGCGTAGTTGCCCTTATACTGTATTCCTAAAATTCCCCGCTACGTCGAATGAACTTCTAGCTGGGAATTTATCTTTCCTACAGTGAAAAGAAAACTCGCCGACTGGCAAGCCCTGCCCTTGGGCGAAGACAGAGGCGTAGTTGCCCCTTATACTGTATTCCTAAAATTCCCCGCTACGTCGAATGAACTTCTAGCTGGGAATTTATCTTTCCTACAGTGAAAAGAAAACTCGCCGACTGGCAAGCCCTGCCCTTGGGCGAAGACAGAGGCGTAGTTGCCCCTTATACTGTATTCCTAAAATTCCCCGCTACGTCGAATGAACTTCTAGCTGGGAATTTATCTTTCCTACAGTGAAAAGAAAACTCGCCGACTGGCAAGCCCTGCCCTTGGGCGAAGACAGAGGCGTAGTTGCCCCTTATACTGTATTCCTAAAATTCCCCGCTACGTCGAATGAACTTCTAGCTGGGAATTTATCTTTCCTACAGTGAAAAGAAAACTCGCCGACTGGCAAGCCCTGCCCTTGGGCGAAGACAGAGGCGTAGTTGCCCCTTATACTGTATTCCTAAAATTCCCCGCTACGTCGAATGAACTTCTAGCTGGGAATTTATCTTTCCTACAGTGAAAAGAAAACTCGCCGACTGGCAAGCCCTGCCTTTGGCCGAAGACAGAGGCGTGTTGCCCTTATACTGTATTCCTAAAATTTTCCGCTATGTGGAACGATCTCCTAGCTAGAAATGTATACCAAAAGTGTAAAAAAAGAAGCAGTAGGAATCCCTACTGCTTACTTTGTTTCGCGGTGTACTGTCGCTTTTTTGTCTCTTGAACAATATTTTTTAAGCTCAAGACGCTCTGGATTGTTACGTTTGTTTTTCTTTGAGATATAGTTACGCTCGCCGCATTCTGTGCAAGCCAAAGTGATGTTTACGCGCATTCTTATTTCCCTCCAGTCATTGTGGCATAAATCAGACTTTACTATGATATCACCTTTTTTATAAAATTTCTAGACCTTTTGATATTGTCTTATTTTTTCAATTAAATGAGTATTTTTTTCCTTTGCCGCTTCTGGAGTGGAAGACTGGGAATACACGATGAGCTTCGGCTGACTGAGATCAGATACGATATAGGACCAGTCCCCATTTTCATACTGAAACCGAATTCCATCCATGACTTCCATCTCTTGATTCTGCATATCAGCTAGAAGCATACGCATGACTCTCCCTTTTTCTCCCCACGGACAAACGACCTCATCCCAAAATAAGTAGCATTGAGGATACGGCTCAAAAACTCCATGAAGCGGCTGTTTTCGAAAAGCGATAAGCTCCAATAGCTTTCCAATCCGGTATAAGGAATCGTGTTCAAACCTCTTATGCTTAAACTCTCCTTCTTGGCGTTCTTCTTTGACGGAGCAAATGACATAGCTTGCTCCATGTTTTAGTAATAAAGGATACAGTACTTCTTCTCCCTGGTGAAATAAAATATCCGGGATCGCAACATTCTCCTGCCCGATGCTTTTATATACGTTTCCAAATGAATCATATAGCTCAAACATTCTCCCTTGCTCATGAAATATAATACCGACATCTGCTTTGCTTGATTGCATGAGCGATTTAACATGACTCTCGTTCGCTTGTGAGTATACCCACGTAAGTGAGCAACCGAGAAGCTGCAGAAATGAAAGTACCATATTATGAAATGGATTCTCTGTTTTATTGACAAGAAGATGAAACTTCTCATTTCGGATGAGCGATCTATTTAAGGATTGCAGCAAAGAATATACATACTGCTCTTCGCTAATGTTTGCCTCGGCATTTATGCCAATGCTTGTTACGTTTACATGCCGATACAGCTCTGACATATATATAGATTCAATCTCTTTTTCCATCCGGACAGAAATAGGATAACCGTCTTGATCATAAAAACGAACAACCATTTTCTCTTCATCTTCATGCTGTAAGACAGATAGAAATACACCTCCTACCACATCTTCCATCAAGGCGGCGTAACGAAAGCAAGAATCGCTCACAGGCTGACATTCCATTGTATGAATACCTGCCGCATGCAGCCCGCTCATAAACGCTTGTTTCAGAAGCTGTGAATACGGGTTCCAATCGCCTCCGATTAAAATGGAGGAGTGAAGAGGGAAAATAGATCCATATGCCGCAGCCAACTTTACGATGAACTCAGGGGTAATATCTAAATTTGCGCGCCCAGCAACTGTGCCTCTTTGCAGCAGGGAGAGCGCGTTCTCCTGCTCGGACATAAGGGATGAGCTTAATACAGAGCTTCCTTCGATGACTTTTCCAGGTGCAACCTTTATCTTTGCCTTAACAACAGTGTTTTTCCCTAACTTACAGTGGTCCGCTACAATGCTTTTTTCAAACAATGTCGAGCCATCCTCGATCACCGTTCCGGATGCAATCGTCGTCCCTGTTAGTTCGCATTGCTTTCCAACATACACATCATTCCATAAAATTGTTTTTTGCACGTGCGTATTTTCGCCGATTATATTATTTTTTCCAATAATAGAATACGGCTCAATGAGTGCACCGCTTTTTACAACAGCACCATCTCCAATAAGAAGCGGTCCTTGTATTTTCGTTCCATCCTCAATTGTAACATCTGCCCCCATCCAGACCATTGGCAATACTTCCGTAAATGGAAGCTGCACACTCACCTTTTTCATCAATAAATCAAAATGCGCCTGTCTGTATTGGGGAAATGTCCCGATATCAAGCCAATACCCCTCACTTAAATAGCCATATATATTTTTCTTTTCCTTGAGCAATCTTGGAAAAATATCACGGCTGAAATCATAGAACATATGACGCTCCATATATGAAAAAATCTCTGGATTCATAATATAAATGCCTGTATTCACAGTATTAGAAACGACCTCATTCCAGCCTGGCTTTTCGATGTATTTCACAATGCGCCCATCTTCCTCTGTAACAGCAAGACCGAAGTCAAGCGGATGAGACACCTCTTTTAAAAAAATAGTTACCAAACGCTCTTCGCTTCGATGGAAATCCATCCCGCGAGATAATTGAAAATCCGTTAATGCATCACCGCTAATGACAACAAATGGTTCATCTAAAAAAGCTTCTGCCTGCTTTACACTGCCAGCGGTTCCAAGCGGGGGTGAATCTTCAAAATAATGAAGCTTCACTCCCCACTTGCTTCCATCCCCAAAATAATTTTGAATGGCATTGCCCATATATTGAACCGTAACAGCAATTTCTTCAATTCCATGCTGCTTTAGCAATTCTAGGCTGTATTCCATAACCGGCTTATTGAGCAGAGGCAGCATAGGCTTTGGGAGATTGCATGTTAATGGCCGTAAACGCGTTCCCTTTCCTCCTGCCAAAATGACTCCCTTCATTCCCCTCAACCCCCACTTTTAGAATGATGAACAGCTCCTCTATAAACACGAATTGTATTTTCTGCTATTGTTGTCCAATTGTATTTTTGCAAAACGTATTCCCTTCCATTTTCCGCTATTCTCGTTGCTTCCTTTGGATTTGTGACAATACGTTCAATCTGCTCTATTAAGCTCCCTACATCCCCAGGGTGCATCTTAAAGCCATTCTCACTATGAATGACAATCTCGCTTAAGCCCCCTACATCGGATACGATGGTTGGCTTTGCGGCCAGCATTCCTTCCAATGCTACGATGCCAAACGGCTCGTATAGGCTCGGAACGAGTACAATATCACTTTCCTGCAAAAACGCCCTTTGCTCCTCCTCGCTTATATGACCGACAAAGGAAATCACGTGTCCAAGCCCTCTTTCTGTAACGACTGAACGATAATAATCCAGCATAGGCCCTTTTCCCGCAACAATAAACATTAAACAAGAATAGCGTTTAGAAAGTTCAGGAGCGGCATCAATGACCGTTTGAAATCCTTTTTCATTTACAATGCGTCCAATTGAGAAAACAATGATCCGATCTTGCAGTGCATATGTGTTTCGTACACTTTGCCCCATGCTTAATTTAAAAAAGTTTGTATCAATTCCATTTGGAAATATGGCAATTTTAGACGGAGATGCATCTAAAATCAGCTCAATCTCATGCTTCATATATGTGCTGCATACGATTAAAACATCGGATTCTTTTACAAGTTCTTTTTCTGTCATATGTATTTCATATTGGAGTGATGTATGAATCCCATTATTGCGTCCATGCTCTGTCGCATGAATTGTAGTGAGAAGAGGGATGTGTTCCTGCCGCTTAATTGCTGTTGCGGCGCTGCATACGAGCCAATCATGTGCATGAATGAGGTCAAATGAAACTTCCTTACACAAAACCTGCGCATATTGCACAATTGCCTTGTTTAAGCCATCAATCCACGTATAAAAGTCTGCACGATTGTCATAGTGACTTTTCACACGATGTACATGTACATGATTAATTTGTTCATAAAACTTGAAGTCATCTACATGTGTAGTAATGACATGAACCGTATGACCTTTTGCAGCCACTGCCTTAGAAAGCTCATATACATGTCTTCCAAGACCGCCCACAAGCATTGGAGGATATTCCCACGCCAACAGAAGAATTTGCAACACTTTTCTACTTCCCTCCTGTCTCTACTAAAAGAGACTTATCTAATTATATAGACGTTGTAAGCACTTTCATGACAATAGTCAGAATAAATGGAATTCTCAATAAAATGATACCACCTGTGAATAAGAGTGACAACGTTGTAATTTGTCTAATTTTGGAACATAGCAAATAAAAAATCTGTATACCAGCAAAAAAACAAATTTCTGCTGATATACAGATTTTTTTGTTATATGATCACGGAGAATCTAAAGAGAGACCCATTCCTTCTTTTTACTCATTCAGTAAATAGTGCTTCCCTTTAACAAGATAAAACACATTTTCTGCAATATTTGTGATATGATCGGCAACACGTTCAATGTAGCGGGCAATCAAAGACATTTGTGTAATTTGTGCAATTTCCTGTGGATGCTCCGGAATATAGGCAATAAACTCCCGAATAGATTTTCCGTATAATTCGTCCACTGTATCGTCCATTTCTGCTACCTGCTTTGCTAATGTTAAATCTTCCTCTTTATAAGCTTGCATGACAGTAGATAACATTTCATAGGCATTTTGAAACATAGTCTCTAGATCTTCAAGTGTAACAGCCCGCTCTTTTTCGCCAAGACGAATTGTGGACTTCGCAATGTTCACTGCATGGTCGGCAATTCGTTCTAAATCTGTTGCAATTTTAATAGATACAAAAATCCGTCTTAAATCAACAGCAACGGGCTGCTGCTTTGTAATGAGCATTAATGCAAAATCGTTAATTTCTTCTTCCAAATCATCTGCCCGCTGATCATCATCGATAACTTGCAGCGCCAGTTCAATGTTTTTTGAACGTAAACCATTCATTGCTGTATTAAGAGCTTCCTTCGCTAATTCGCCCAGCTCCATAACTTTATCCTGTAGTGTATCTAAGTCGAAGTGAAACTGTCCACGTACCACCTTACCTGCCTCCTTGACGGTGAAAGTATCAACCGAAACGTCCTGTAATGTAATCCTCTGTTCTCTTGTCCTTTGGTGTTGTAAACAATTGATTTGTATTTGTATACTCGACAACTTCACCGCTTAAGAAAAATGCTGTACGATCAGAAACGCGAGCTGCCTGCTGCATATTATGTGTAACAATTACGATGCTAAAGTTCTTTTTCAGCTCTTGAATCAATTCTTCTACCTTTAACGTAGAAATAGGGTCTAACGCTGATGTTGGTTCATCCATCAAAATCACATCCGGCTCAATTGCCAAGCAGCGTGCAATACATACGCGCTGCTGCTGTCCGCCCGATAAACCATATGCGCTATCATGAAGACGATCCTTCAACTCATCCCAAATCGCTGCACCACGCAGGCTTTTTTCCACAATTTCATCGAGCTGCTTCTTATCACGAATACCATGAATCTTCGGACCGTATGCAATGTTCTCATAAATGGATTTTGGGAACGGATTCGGCTTTTGGAACACCATTCCTACGTGAGTACGCAGCTCTTCGACATGATAGGACTTATCGAAGATATTTCGTCCGCGATATTGAATCTCTCCCGTTGTACGAACAATCGGCACTAGCTCAACCATCCGGTTTAATGTTTTTAAATAAGTAGATTTTCCGCATCCGCTCGGTCCGATAATTGCTGTTACTTCATTTTCATAAATGCTGAAATCAATATCCTTTAGCGCATGATCTTCCCCATACCAAAGATTTAGTTTTTTCGTATCGAACACGATATTTTTCGGTGTCTCTATTTTTGTCGTCTCACCTTTTACTTTTACATTTATAGCAGTAGCTACCATTTTGAATTCCCCCTTCATCCATTTCTAACAGTCAATATCTTTTTTGCTTTCGGTTTCTTAGCAGTACAGCAATGGCGTTCATTGCGAGTAATAAAGCGAGCAGTACAAGAATTCCCGCGGCTGCTACAGAATGAAATTCCTCCTGCGGCCTGCTCATCCAATTAAAAATTTGAATAGGCAAAACGGTAAAGCCCTCCAGCGGATTAACAGGTATATAATGAATAAAAGCAAGCGCTCCAATTACGAGCAAAGGAGCCGCCTCTCCCACCGCGCGGGACAAGGACAGGATGCATCCTGTCAATATGCCCGGAAACGCTGCAGGGATTACAACAGATCGCAGCGTTCGCCACTTTGTAGCACCAAGCGCATAAGAGGCCTCCTGCAAGGAACGCGATACGGACCGCAATGCCTCCTGTGATGCTACTACGATGGTGGGAAGTACGAGTAAGCTCATCGTCAATCCGCCTGCTAACAGACTTTGCCCTAAACCCAGGCCATATACAAAAACGGTTAATCCGAGCAATCCAAAGACGATGGATGGAACACCAGCAAGAGTATGAATATTTAACTCAACAAACCTTGTAAATGCCGTTCTTGGAGCATATTCCTCCAAATATAATGCTGTTCCGACTCCGAGCAATAAGGAAACAGGGGTTACAATTGACATTAATGCTATTGTTCCCCAAAGAGCAGCAGCAATACCGGCATCCTCTGGTCTTCGTGACGAGAAATGTGTCACAAAGCCAAAATCTATATAAGAAATCCCTTGCTTCACAATTTGATATATCAGAAGCAGTAAAATCAGCAATGAGGCTACAGTAGCCAATACAAATAACAATCGCTGCAGCACATCGATTCGAAACCGTCTCTTCATCCGCTTCTGCATTGCTTTATGATCCAGCATATTCACGAATAGCCCCCCTTAAAGCGACGAGCGATGTGACGGGCAGCCATATTCATAAAGAATGTAAAGATAAACAGCACACTCCCCACCGCATACATGCTGTAATAAGCAATCGTGCCATGTGGTGCATCTCCAAGGCTGACCTGCACAATATATGCCGTTAAAGTCTGAATCGACTGCATCGGATTTATAGACAACACGGGTGTCGCTCCCCCAGCGATGACAACAATCATCGTCTCCCCCATTGCGCGGGAAACAGCGAGCACAATGGAAGCGAGAATGCCTGACAAAGCAGATGGCAGCACAACTCTAACAGTTGTTTCAAAGCGCGTAGCTCCCAGGCCGAGTGAACCTTCTCGAAAGGAAGACGGAACCGCATGGATCGCATCCTCTGAAAGAGAAGCAATTGTCGGAATAAGCATAATCCCAATGACAATGCCTGGACTTAGGGCATTAAAGAATTGCAGTTTTGGAATGATGGTTTGCAGCATAGGTGTAACGAATGTTAGTGCAAAAAATCCGTACACGATCGTCGGAATCCCTGCCAAAATCTCTAACAGAGGCTTAATAATCCTTCTGAGCCTATCCGAAGCATATTCGCTCAAATATACAGCACATCCCAGACCAATTGGAATAGCTACCATCATTGCGATAGCCGTCACGAGAAACGTACCGCATACAAGAGGAAGTATGCCGTATTGCGCATTTGTTCGAAAAAATGGCAGCCACTCTTTTCCTGTTACAAAATGGATAATCGATATGTGCTGAAAAAAAACTGTCGTTTCCGTTGCAAGC
This sequence comes from Ectobacillus funiculus, assembly GCF_004138295.1. Classification (GTDB taxonomy): domain Bacteria; phylum Bacillota; class Bacilli; order Bacillales; family Bacillaceae_G; genus Ectobacillus; species Ectobacillus funiculus. The sequence continues at coordinate 172,492 of NZ_SCFM01000007.1, forward strand.
GTCCAGACAATCCCAATCGTTGTTAGGATCGATAGGCTTGCCGCGGTAAACAACAAAACTGGAACCGCTTTGCTGAGCAGCTGTTCTTTTCTGTGATGTTTGCGGTTACGCTGAATAAGCATACGAACCGAACCGACAGAACGACTGCGTTTGGACAAAGCCAAAGATGAAAACCCCTTTCCATCCTCCAGACAAGATTATGTTTTTTCTCTCTTTACACTGTAAGAAAGTATAAATTTCCAGCTAGAAGCTAACTCGACATAGTCGGAAATTTTAGGAATACAGTATAAGTGCAACTAGGCCTCTCTCTTCGCCTAACGGCTCGCCAATCAGCGAGTTTTCTTTATTTCATCCAATCGCCGCAGCTGCTGTTCATACTTTTGGCGCGGCAGCTGTACATAGCCAACCTCTTCCGCAAGCTGTCCGCCATACCGGAAAGCAAAACGCAGATAATCGTACACGCATTCCTTTTCACGGATCGATGCTTTGTTTACATACATGTAAAGCGGACGGGAAAGAGGTTTATATCGACCGGATTGAATCGTGTCCTTCGCAGGCAGCACTCCATTTACAGCCACCGCCCTCACCTTTTGCTCATTTAAGGAGTAGTATGCAAATCCTAAAAAAGCGATGGCATACGGATCACTCATGACTCCTCTGACAAGCACATTATCATCCTCTGAAAATGTAGCAAACCTTGTCATGTCGCGTTCTCCTAAAATGGTTTCCTGAAAGTAGTCGTATGTCCCGGAATCAATGCCTGGTGCGTAAAAGTGAATTGGCTGCTGCGGCCAGCTTGGATTAATATCAGACCATTTTTTTTGTTTGCCGCTTTCCGCCCAAAGCTGCTTCAGCTCGCTGTCTGTTATGTGCGTAAGCCAGGTATTGCGCTGATTGACAATAATGGTAAGCCCATCATACGCAATCGGAAACACAGCATATTGTATATCATTTTGTTTTGCAGCTTCCTGCTCTTCTCTTTTAATAGGGCGGGAGGCGTTAGTAATATCTATTTCTCCTTTGATAAATCGATTGAATCCTCCCCCTGTGCCAGAGATACTAATGGGTGTTTTCACATAGGACTGCTGATGCGCATATTCTTCTGATACGGCCTCCATAATCGGAAACACAGTAGAGGATCCGTCCATTGTCACACTTCCCCGTAAGTAGGGATTTGCATGCGCGTCGAACGCAAATACAGTACAAGCAAATAGCAAAGCAGCTATGCTTGTAAAGCCTGTTTTCATCGTTTCCTTCCTCCCATAAAAGTCCTGCGCACAGGACTACACGAATAAGGATAATACCTGACTATTAATGCGGTTTTAACCCTTTGTAAATCTTTTGTAAATGTCGACACCCTTCGATAAACACTGCACCTGTACAAGCAATCGGGCTATAGCTATATTATTATATGAAGCTTGTCCAAAAAAAAGCACACAATTCCTTCGATGGAATTGTGTGCTTTTTACTGTTTTTCGTCTAAAGTGAACTACAGAAGCGAAACAAGCGATGCCTGCTCTTTTTATTGGTTCTCAGCTTCTGCTCCTGTTCCTGTTTCTCCGTATAGAGACGGACTTACTTCCATTGCGACTTCTTCCTTTTTCAACTGAAAATAGGCATCTAAAATACGGCTTCCTATTTTTTTGTTTACAGCATTTGAGTCATTTTTCATCCAAGGTACAACAACAGAAAATGCCACTTCCGGGTTCTCATCCGGCGCATAGCCGATTAATGTTAAGTTATAGACAGGCGTTGTTCGTAATGAATCGATAGGACCATCATAGAAGGTTTCAGCCGTTCCCGTTTTTCCAGCCGCCTTATATGCTGCATATGGCGCCTTCATAAACAGGGAAGCCCCCGTTCCACTTGGTGTTTGCATAACCATACGGAAGCCCTCCTGCACAACCTTCAGATAGCTGTCATCCATATCAATACGGTTCAGCACAACCGGTTCAGTTGATTCTACTACTTTTCCGATTTCCCCAGTCGTTGTGCTTGGTTCACGAATTTCCTTCATGATTTGCGGCTTAATACGGTAGCCTCCATTCGCAATCGTAGATACATATTGCGCGAGCTGCAGCGGTGTATAGGTATCATACTGGCCAATCGCAAGGTCCAATAGGAGACCTGGCTGGTCAGCTGTCCCTTTAAAGCCGCTTGATTCATTTGGCAAATCAATGCCCGTCGGTACACCAAGACCAAACTGGCTAAAATATAAGCGCATTGTATCAAAGGCCTTTTGTTTAATATCAAGAGTCCCGCCCGGTACATATTGTACGCCTGCAATATTCATCGCTGTTTTAAACATAAATACGTTGGAGGATTGTTGCAGCGCCGTCTGAATTCCAATACGTCCCATGTTCTTCCATGATTTTTTGACAGGAGTTCCTTTAATTTTGATCGGCTCATCCACTAGCGTTGTATCCGGCTTAATGGCTCCTGTCTGCAAACCGGTCAGAACCGTCGCTCCTTTTACAGCAGATCCCATCGCATAGGAGCTTGTCATTGTGCCAAGCGCAAAGTCCTGTACTTCCTGCTTGCCGTCCTTGTTCACGAGCTGTTTGCCGGCCATGGATAATATCTCGCCATTTTTCGGGTTCATCATCACAACAAATGCACGGTCGAGCATTGTCTCGCCTGTAGCCTTTGCAGCCTTCAGCTCTTCCTCAATAATCTGCTCTACCCGCTTTTGCAGCTCCATGTCCATTGTTAAGATTAAATCTTTTCCTCGGGATCCTTTGGAAACATAGATTGTATCTAAAATATTCCCCTTTTGATCCGTAACATTCTTCACTTCCGCCTTGGTGCCATGCAGCATATCTTCATATTCTTGCTCAATATAGCTTTTTCCAACGCGGTCGTTGCGGTTATAATCGCGGACTAAATAGTAATTCAGCCGGTCTACTGGCAATCCTTCATCAGCGCTTGACACATTTCCAAGAACAGTCCGGAATAAATTGTCGTACGCATAATTTCGATCCCAATCTGTTGTTGTATCAACACCCGGCAGCTTGTCCAGATTTTCGCTGATTACCGCATACTCCTGAGGTGTCACATCTTTATTTTTAATAATTTGCGGTGTATTCGTATAGCCGCTATCCATTTGCCGTTTAATAGCTAAAACTTCTAACTGGGCCGGCGTCAACTCCTGCAGCTCGGCATCCGTAATTCGTGCCAGCTGCCGTTTATATACTTCAGCATCATCAATTTTTTTATCTTTAAGCTCTTGTCTATCTTTTGCTGTAATTTTCTTTTTAGCACGGTCCTCATTCAACAGCATCCAAAAATCTTTTTTATCACGCTCAGTGATTTTATCAGTCGGCATGTCGATGAGCTGTGCCAACTGCTGCGCCACTTTCAAACGCTCCTCACTTGTGGATCCGCTCATTCTTGTATACGTAATCGTTCGCAGAGGCGTATTATCAACAACAATGCGATGATAGCGGTCATAAATTTTCCCGCGCGGTACCGCTGTACTTACTGTTACGTTCTCGGTACGCTCTACTTCCTTTTTATAATCCTCTCCGTATACAATCTGCACAACACCTAAGCGCAGGATAAGCGCTGAAAACATAACAAACACGAGAAAGAATAATAGATTTAATCGGAGCGGCACAGGACTTTTTTTCTTTTTCTGCTTCTTTTTCATTCTTATAAGGGACATTCTTCTGAAAGAGCGATCTTCCCTTCTCCCTCCTTTCATTCAAACGCAGCGCGATAGCTTTTAGAAGCAAGCGCCGGAAAAAGGGACACCTTGTAAGCAAGGTGTCCTCACGTAGTTCTTATTTTACCATAAAGCATGCGAGAAGTTAACCTTCCCCTTCCGTAAGTTCCTGCCTTGTTCGCGATACTTGCAGTCCTGGTTTCGGCTGCACTGTTGTCCCATACGCTACATTGCGAACTGTAAAATATATAAGAAGATGTCCCATTCCTAAAATGCCAAGTAAAACGGGCAAGCTTTGCTGCGGCTGAAAAAAGCGAACAGCAATCAAAAAAGAGACGATAGAGCAAATTCTTCCAGCATTTAAGAATAGCTCGCGAACAACGATATACTCCACACGAAGCTCCTTTGCCTGACGAGCCTTGCCAATCACATCATATGTCATGGACATATACGGCACGAGCAAAATAGGATAGGCAACGGCAATGCAGGCCGCATAAATAAGGAGCTTCGGATAGGTGACATCAATGATAACAAGATACACTCCTACGTACAAAAGCAGGCCCCCAAGAAGAATTGCCTTTTTTCGATACGCATCCTTAATGAGGCGTGTTGCCAAATAGTAACAAAGAAATGAAATTGCTGAACTGACAAGCCCAAACTTCCCGATGGCAAGCTCACTTCCCGTTGTTATGTACACATAGACCGAGATGACAAATACGAAAGTCCCTTCTCGAAGTCCTTGGAAAAAGTGAGCCAGCGTCACTCGGTTCCAGTTTCGATTATGCCGTCGTTCTCGAATAATTTTCACAAGCTCATATTTCCCTTCACACTCCCTGCGTGACAAAAAAAAGCTCATGACAATCGCAATAGTAAATAAGGTTAATGAAAGAATGAAAATAAAAGTATATCCATTCCATCTTTTCATGTGAGAAATCACATATCCGGCCAAAATAGGACCGATCATGCCAGCAAGTGATGTTAGCAGCCCTAGAAAGCCATTGAAAAAATCTCTCGTTTCCGGCTCTGTAATTTCAAATGTAAGTAAATTAAATGCGAGCCAATAAAACCCATAGCCAATTCCAAGCATGCTTCCGATGAGTAAAATATATTGTGAGGCATTTGTTCCAGTCCATAAAACCGTAATAAAAAAAGCGGCAAGTGCGCTCATTCCTAAGCGCAAAATAATGATGCGATCCACATTTTTCGCCAGCTTCCCTGCACATGCGAACGTAATCGGCTGTGCTATCACAACAGCTAAATTATACAATCCAATGTTCAGAAAATCCTTCGTTTGCTTCCAAATGTAGATGTTCACGAACGTATTGGATAACGAAATAGCTAATGTGTACAACCCGCCGATTGTTAACAGCAACACGAGATCACGGTTGATTTCCACATCTCCAATTAAATGCTTTGTTTTCATCATTTAAAACTCCCCTTTACTTCAAAGCTTAGTCTTCCGAGTTAGGGGAGAATTATGTAAGAAAAAGGGGAGTTGATGCGGCGAAGACAGAGGCATAATTGTACTTATATTTAATCACTTAAATTACCAATTATGCAAGATTACCCTTTAACTAGAAATTTATACCTTCTTACAATAAAAAAACAGGCCGAATGAGCGGCCTGCTAAATCATTATTTTGCTTCTTGGTAACGTTTCTCAACAGCGTTCCAATCTACTACATTCCAGAATGCAGAAATGTAGTCAGGACGACGGTTTTGGTAGTTCAAGTAGTACGCATGCTCCCATACGTCTAATCCAAGAACAGGTGTTTTACCTTCCATTAATGGAGAGTCTTGGTTTGGAGTGCTTGTTACTTCGATTTCACCGTTGTTTACAACAAGCCATGCCCAACCAGAGCCGAAGCGAGTTGTAGCTGCTTTTGCAAACTCTTCTTTAAATGCAGCATAGCTGCCGAATTTTGCATTGATTGCTGCAGCAAGTTCGCCTACTGGCTCACCGCCGCCATTTGGAGAAAGAATTGTCCAGAATAAAGAGTGGTTTGCATGGCCGCCACCGTTGTTGCGAACTGCAGTACGGATTGCTTCTGGTACTTCTTCCATGTTAGAGATAAGTGCTTCTACACTTTTCGCTGCTAATTCTGGATAGCTTTCCAAAGCTGCGTTTACGTTTGTTACGTAAGTGTTGTGGTGCTTTGTGTGGTGGATGTTCATTGTTTCCTTATCGATATGAGGCTCTAATGCATCATAAGCGTAAGGTAATTGTGGTAATTCATATTTTGCCATTTTGTAATTCCTCCCGTATATATGTACTCGGACGTAAGCTCGTCTGCCTATAGCCCATACTTATTGTACACTATTTTTTCAAGATGGAAAATAAATCTGCTGCCGGTTTGTACAATTTGAAATACGAATCCCTCGTAAAAAGCATCTTGTACTAGGTAAAACAAAAACAGCTTTTATCGGCATCGCTGATTGGCGAAGACAGAGGCGCAGTTGCCCTTATACCGTACTCCTAAAATTTCTCGCTACGTCCAATGGTCTTCCAGCTAGAAATTATCCTTTCTTACAGTATAAAAAAGCCCCCAATTCGGGAGCTTGCGCTGTTAGATATATGTATGGCAGAACGGAAAAGGTAAGATTCGAACTCACGCACGCTTGCACGCCTACCACATTTCGAGTGTGATCCCTTGAAGCAATTGGATACTTTTCCAAAATGGACCCTGTAGGACTCGAACCTACGACCGGACGGTTATGAGCCGTCTGCTCTAACCAGCTGAGCTAAGGGTCCTTGATAGTAGCGGCGGAGGGGATCGAACCCCCGACCTTACGGGTATGAACCGTACGCTCTAGCCAGCTGAGCTACACCGCCATGAAAGCCTTCACACTTGAGACATATATAAATTTATCATATGTAAAACAATTGTGTCAATCGTAATTATTCCATATTCTTGTATATTTTTCCATAGCTATTCCTTGTTCTTCTTCTTCTTGCTGCGTTACAATAAAAGTGCTGAATTTTAAAATAATAAGGAAGTGAAATCATGTCAATATTCCAGCAGTTGTACAAAAGCTTATATTCTCCAAAAGTTATGGCACGCTATCGATTTCAAAAAATCGGAAAATCAATTTTATACATATTCCTCCTTTCTTTACTTATGCTTATTCCGGAAATGGTTCATTTGACAAATTTGGTACGTACAGAACTATCTCTTGTTGAACGAACTGTACAATCAGAAATTCCAGAATTTACAATCGAGCAAGGAGAACTAAAAGCGGATATACAGGAACCGATTCTAAAAAACGAAAATGATTTTGTATTCTTGTTTGACCCAAATAGCGAGGAACTTCCCTCTTCCCTCACACATCAGGATGGCTTATTTTTCTTAAAACATAAAGCCATTCTTGTCTCGGATACAAACAATGAAGCATATACATATTCGTTACTAAACGATACTACGATCTCGAAAACGGATGTAGAAGAATTTCTTAGCATGATTAGAAGCATTTATCCGATTGCCTTAGTCGTTTTAGGTGTGCTTTTGTATTTATTTGACAGTTTTATCATGTTATTTGGTGTGACCGCTCTTGCTTTCATTGGCAGGCTTATTGCTGCTCAAATGAATCGCAATGTTAACTATAAACAGGCATGGACGCTGACAGCTTACAGCTTTACAATCCCAATCGTATTTTTTATGGTTATGAAGTTTTTAAGTATAACGGTCCTACATTCGTTTTTAATCTTTGTCGTTGTTTCGTGTTTTGTTCTTTTCTTAACATTAAAAGAAATTCCTCCTATAAAAGAGAAAAAAAACTTGTAAAAATGCCGCCTATTGCGGCATTTTTTTATAGGACAAGCATATATTCTCTACAAAGAAGGAGGAGAATGCATGAAACGCATCGGCATAACACTGTTTGTTTTACTCATTGGATACTCTTTATTTTACGATATAACTGTTGGCACACTGCCGCTTCTCAAACCAAAAGCACAGGAAGCAACTGCAAAGCCTGCGATGGGTTCCAGCACAAGTGAACAAAAACAAGCCGATGCTGCATACAAAAAAATCGAGGTCAAAAGCGGCGATACCGTTCTGTCCATTGTAGAAGCCATTAGCAAAGAAGGAACGTTACCTTCTGTAGATATGATTACAAATGATTTTAAAAAGCTAAATACAAACGAATCCCCATCTAAGATAAGAATAGGAAAGACATATAAATTCCCATTATATAAATGAAGAACCTCTTACTTTTATCCTTTATGCCTAAAAAACAGACCTTTAAAGAAAACTCGCCGATTGGCGAGCCCTGCCCTTGGGCGAAGACAGAGGCGTAGTTGCACTTATACTGTATTGCTAAAATTTCCCGCTACGTCGAATTGGCTTTCAGCTGGAAATTTATACTTTCTTACAGTGCAAGAAATGTGAAAGGCGCAGCCTGATGAGCAGAAAGAGGCTGAGTCGCTCTTTTACGTAGCAAAACAGTTATTTCTATAGTAAAATTAACTAGAACGACTCTACTGTGGTAGTAGTTGCGTAAATAGCACTCGTCTGCTGGCTATCGTTCGCCTACAGCATACAAGAGTCGCAAAGGAAACCGCAAAAAACTGTGGCGCGAAACTAAAACAAGAGTACGGGCTAGAATTCTCTATCTTCAATCGAAGGAGCTTCCTTTGGGAAGGCAGAGAGCTTAAGACAGTATTCATATGATCAGGAAAGCAGCCATTACGGTTAACTCTTTTACAAGGAGAGCGATATGTTCGTGAATGAAATTACACATCGTACAAAAACCCGACCGGTGAAAGTCGGAAACTTAACAATCGGTGGAAATAATGAGTTAGTAATACAAAGTATGACAACAACGAAGACACATGATGTCGAGGCAACAGTGGCAGAAATTCTCCGTCTAGAGGAAGCAGGCTGCCAGGTTGTTCGTGTTGCCGTTCCAGATGAACGTGCTGCAAACGCCATCGCCGATATTAAAAAGCGCATTAATATTCCTCTTGTTGCAGACATTCACTTTGACTACCGCCTTGCTTTAAAGGCCATTGAGGGCGGCGTAGATAAAGTGCGTATCAACCCAGGAAATATCGGAAGACGCGAAAAGGTAGAAGCAGTGGTAAATGCCGCAAAAGCAAAAGGGATTCCAATTCGAATCGGTGTAAATGCTGGTTCTTTAGAGCGTCATATTCTCGAGAAATACGGTTATCCAACAGCGGACGGCATGGTAGAGAGCGCCCTTCATCACATTAAGATTTTAGAAGACCTCGACTTCCATGATATTATCGTATCCATGAAGGCATCTGATGTAAATCTGGCAATCGAAGCATATGAGAAAGCAGCGAAGGCCTTTCAATACCCGCTTCATCTTGGTATTACAGAATCAGGAACATTGTTTGCCGGAACGGTAAAAAGCGCAGCAGGTCTTGGTGCAATCTTAAGCAAGGGTATTGGCAATACATTGCGCATTTCCTTAAGTGCCGATCCAGTAGAAGAAGTAAAGGTTGCACGCGAATTACTGAAATCATTTGGCCTTTCTTCCAATGCTGCTACGTTAATTTCATGCCCAACGTGCGGCCGCATTGAAATTGATTTAATTAGCATTGCGAATGAAGTGGAAGAATATATCTCCAAAATAAAAGCACCGATTAAGGTAGCTGTATTAGGCTGCGCCGTAAACGGCCCGGGAGAAGCACGGGAAGCGGATATCGGTATTGCCGGCGCCCGCGGTGAAGGCCTCCTCTTCCGCAAAGGTGAAATTGTCCGTAAGGTACCGGAATCTGTAATGGTAGAGGAATTGAAAAAAGAAGTAGATAAGATTGCTGAGGAATACTACGCTGAAAAAGCAAAACAAGAAACAAAATAAACAGCGGACATCCAACATGATGTACAGACTAAACATAATCAATACAAGAAAAAGAGCTTGGAACGTCTTCCAAGCTCTTTTTCACACTTTAAGCAAAAGTCCCTTGTTTTATTTTACACAAACCGGACATTTCCCGTATATTTCGAATTTATGTCCTGTTACCTCAAAGCCTTCAAATCCCGACAAGGATACATCCATCGGGCAGAGGTGAACCTCCTTCGTTCGCCCACAGTCGAGACAAATAAAATGATGGTGGTGCTGTGTCGTTGAACATGTAAAGCGGAAATGCTTCTCCCCGTTCAATTCTGTTTGTTCTAAAATACCAAGCTTCACAAAAAGAGCTAAATTGCGATAGATGGTATCAAAACTTAAGCCCGGATAGGTATCCTTCATATTTTCCAACACGTCTTTTGCCGTTAAATATTTATTATGTGAAGAAAATAGATTCAGCATATCTTCACGCTTTCCCGTATGCTTGAAGCCTTTTTCCTTCATCAGCTTTAACGCTTCTGTCAGATTCATGTCCATCCCTACTTTACGCTGTTTTTTTCTTTTTCCACATGATCGCTCCTACCAAAATTGCAACAGCAATCATCACAATTGTCCCTCCTGGAGCCAAATCCAGTTGATATGAAGTGATAAGTCCTCCAACAACAGCCAGTTCTCCAAAAAGAATAGAAAAGAAGATAGTCTGTTTAAACCCTCTTGCAATGCGAATACTCGCCGCCACTGGTAAGGTCATGAGCGATGATACAAGTAAAATGCCGACAACTCTCATAGATGCAGCAATCACAAGAGCCACCAGTACAATAAAAATGAAATGAATCCATTTCCCACGCAGGCCCGTTGCAGTTGCATACTCCTCATCGAAGGAAAGTAAAAACAGCTCTTTATATAGGAGGAAAACTGTTGCAAGAACAAGAACAGCTATGCTGATAATAACCGTAAGATCTCCCTTGCTTACCGCACTGATGCTTCCGAATAAATAGGAGAATAAATCGGTATTAAATCCATTAGCCAACGAAATAAAAATCACACCAATACCGATGCCGCCCGATAAAATAATCGGCACTGCCAGCTCTTGGTAATGCTTATATACAGCCCGCAACTTTTCAATGAAAAGCGCTCCGCCAATCGAAAACACCATCCCCATATATAATGGATTGATAAATCCGCCTGGAAATAATGTTTTCTCCAAAAGTAAGCTTGCGGCAATACCAGAAAGCGTTACATGGCTAAGCGCATCGGCAATAAGCGACAATCGCCGAATGACAATAAACACGCCAAGTAGCGGGGCAACAAGACCAATAAGAACAGCGGCATATAGCGAATTACGCAAAAAATCATACTGCAAAAAATCTTGTATCATCTTGTCCCTCCGTGGTGCTCATGACTATGTTCAAGCAGATGAATATGATGTCCATAAAATGCCGACAAATCATGGTTCTTCCGCTCCTCAAACAGCTCCGTCTCTCCATGAAAATGCAAGTGCTTATTCAAACAAGCAACATGCGTTACCTTTTCTGTAATAGCTCCGATATCGTGTGTAACAAGAATTAGCGTAATTCCCAGCTCTGTATTTAAATGCTCCAGCATACTGTAGAAATTTTGCACATTCTCAGCGTCAACACCTACTGTCGGTTCATCCAAAATGAGCAGCTCCGGCTCACTTACAAGTGCTCTGGCAATAAAAACACGCTGCTGCTGTCCACCCGATAATTCTCCGATATTACGGTTCATAAATTCGCTCATCCCAACATCCGTAATGGCTTGTTTCACCTTTTTCTTTTGTGACTTATTCAAAAATCGAAACAAACCCGTCTTTGATACAAGCCCCATCGATACTACTTCAAATACAGTAGCTGGGAATCCAGAATTAAAGCTATTTGCCTTTTGTGATACATAGCCAATCTTATTCCAGTCTTTAAACTTACGGCTATCTATACCAAATAACCGAATCGTTCCCTGCTTTGGCTTTACAATCCCCAATATACATTTTAGAAGGGTGGATTTGCCGGATCCATTTGGGCCAACAAGCCCAAGAAAGGAACCCTTACGAACATGTAAATGAATATCCTCCAGCACCTTTTGATCCTCGTACTGAAACGATAAATGATCAATTTCTATAATATGATTCATCGTATCTCACCTTTATAATTCAGAATTCTTCCGATTTATATCTGTTCGAATTATAGTACAGTTCACACCAATTGTAAACTCATTTATCTTACACTAGACTAGATCTTTTCTATACTCCTGCCTGCCGCACGAAAAAACAAGAGATGGCACCATCTCTTGTTAATGAATTGCAGACTTAAACTTTGCACCTTTTGTTTCCTGCGTATTCATAATTGTAATAAATGCTTTTGGATCAATTTCGTGCACAATGCTTTTCAGCTTCGTTACCTCAAGGCGAGTAATAACCGCATAAATAACCTCTTTCTCTTTATCCGTGTATCCTCCCTTGCCAACAAGCTTCGTTGTACCGCGGCCAAGACGGTCCAAAATGGCATTTGACACATCCTCATAATAGTCTGAAACAATAATCACTGCCTTTGTTTCATCAAGACCTTGAATGACCGTATCAATGGTTTTAAATGCAATATAATATGTCATCACTGAATACATCGCCTGCTCAAGCCCAAACACAAATGCCGCCCAAGCAAAAATAAAGATATTCATAAACATCACGAACTCTCCAACAGAAAAGGGCAGCTTCTTTGTAAGCAGAATTCCTAAAATTTCCGTTCCATCCAAAGAACCCCCATGTCGAATGACAAGCCCAACGCCAACCCCAAGAGTTAAACCGCCAAATACAGTAGCTAAAATCGGATTTGTTGTGAATGGCTGAAAGTGATGAAGCACACCTTCAATAACAGCAAGGCAGATGACTGCAAAAATTGAAGAAAACATAAATGTTTTTCCGATTTGTTTGTACCCGGAGTACATAAAAGGTAAATTCAGGAGGATTACTAAAGTGGAAAAGTTAAGCCACCAGACACTTTGCGGTACAATAAAGTCCAAAATGAGGGAGATACCAATGATTCCGCCATCAATAATTTTATTCGGAATCAAAAATAGCTCAATCGCTACTGCTGCACAAGCCGCCCCAATCATAATCATCACTAAACGATATAAAATATGACCTAAGCTTTCTTTTTTATGTTGTTTATTCCCCATCGCTTCTCCTTTACAAGATTACTATTTTACGTCTACGTGTATACTGCTATTGTGACATTTTACACAAAGTTAGATAAACTTTATTATACCATACTTTTCTTCAAGTTGGGAAAACAAAGGAATATGAACAAGCTTCCTTTACATATATTCCGTTAGATAGCGGAAAAGGAGGAAGCGTATGAACTTCATTCAGCAAATTGTAAATAAAAAGCTAAACAACATCACAACGAATGAATTGCTGAAATTAAGCAAGGAGTATCAAATTCCCATTACGGAAGACCAAGCACAAAAAATTGTTTCCCTCATAAAAGGGAAGAATATTAACATTTATAGTCACATAGAGCGAATTGAACTTATCAAACAAATCGCACAGGTAACCTCACCATCAACAGCTCAACAAGTAAATACATTACTGCAAAATCTGCTAAACTAAAAAGGAGGAGTGAGCCCTCCCCCTTTTTAGTACATAAGGCTGTCTCCTCTTAAAAACTCGCCAATCGGCGAGTTTTCTTCACAACATGATTTTACTCAAAATCTCCGGGTCAAAGGTTCGGCTTTGCAGCATCTCAATTTCCTGCTTATATGGAGCTTTTTTATTATTTTTATCTTCTCCGACATAAGGTGTTTCAAGGATTTTGGGAATGTGCTGCAGCTGCGGGTGATGGACAATATAGCTAAGCGTTTCAAAGCCGATATGTCCAAATCCGATATTCTCATGACGGTCTTTATGCGTACCGCGTTCGTTTTTACTGTCATTAATATGCAGCACGCGGATGCGATCAATACCGATAATACGATCAAACTGCTCTAGTACCCCGTCAAAGTCATTTACAATATCATAACCGGCATCGTGTACGTGACATGTATCAAAACAAACAGACAGCTTCTCGTTATGCGTTACCCCTTCAATAATTTTAGCGATTTCCTCAAAACTTCTGCCGCACTCAGAGCCTTTTCCAGCCATTGTCTCCAAAGCAATTTGCACTGTTTGATCTGCAGTCAGCACTTCATTTAAACCTTCAATAATTTTAGCGATGCCAGCATCTGCTCCTGCTCCAACATGCGCTCCTGGGTGCAGGACAATTTGCTTCGCCGCTTGCAATGCCTCAGTCCGCTCAATTTCCAGACGTAAAAAATCAACCCCGAGCTGAAAGGTATCAGGATTTTGCGTATTGCCGATGTTAATAATATAAGGAGCGTGCACAACAATCTCCTCAATGCCATGCTCCTGCATATGAAGAAGCCCCGCCGCTATATTCAAGTCCGCAATTGGCTTGCGTCTCGTATTTTGCGGCGCGCCCGTATACACCATAAATGTCGTAGCTCCGTAAGAAACGGCTTCCTCACTAGATGCAAGCAGCATTTTTTTACCGCTCATTGATACGTGTGAACCTATTTTCAGCATATATATCACCTCATTTGTTTACTAAAGAAAACTCGCCGACTGGCGAGCCCTGCTCTTGGGCGAAGACAGAGGCGTAGCCCTACTTATACTGTATTCTTAAAATTTCTCGCTACGTCGAATTGTCTCTTAGCTAAAATTTACACTTTCTTACAGTATAAAAAACGAAACAAAGGAGCACGCCCCCTTATTTCGTTTTCTTACTGTATCTCCGTTTAATTTTCTCTCGTTCTTCATTTAATTTTTTCTTATATCCTGGCTTAACTTTAGTTGGCTTCTTGATAACCTTCTTCGCCATAACATCCATCTCATTTTCTTGCTTTTTGCGGCTTTGACGCTTTCTGCGCGGACCAAGGTCGACCCATTCACCGCTTCGTAAGTCAATATGACGGAATTCAATCTTGCGTTTCTCAAGCTTATCTAGTGCTTCTTCATCACTTGGTTCGTAAATTGTAATGGCGGTTCCAGAAAAACCAGCGCGTGCCGTACGGCCAACGCGGTGAATATAGAAATCCAGATCATCAGGCAGTTCATAGTTCACAACATGACTAACTCCTTCGATATCAATACCACGAGCCGCTAAGTCTGTCGCAACAATATATTGGTACTCTAATTCATGCACTTGCTTCATCATTTTCCGGCGTTCACGCGGTGCCAAATCACCGTGAATGCGGCCAACCTTTAATCCGCGCTCCGCTAGCGCCTGCGCAACTTCTTCTGCATTCTTTTTCGTATTTGTAAATATAATCGCCAAATACGGCTGATATTGCATCAGAATATCTTTCAATAGATCCTTCTTATTACGATGGCGCAGCGGTATAATCGCGTGCTCAATGTTTTGTGCGGCTGCCTGATTCGGATTGATATGTACATACTCTGGATTTTCCATATACTTTTTCAAAAACGGCTTAAGTTTTTCAGGAATCGTTGCTGAGAAAACGAGCATTTGTAATTTTTGCGGCATCCGCGCTGCAATTTTATCAACATCTTCAATAAATCCCATATCAAGCATTAAATCTGCCTCATCGACAACAATGGTCGAAGCTGTATGTACAAATAATGCCTGCTCCTCGACTAAATCGTGGATGCGTCCAGGTGTACCAACAACTATATGCGGCTGCTTTTTCAGCTTATCAATTGTACGCTGCTTGTCCGTTCCACCAACAAAGCAACGTGCGGTGATCAGCTGTTCCTCTTGGCAGAATTTCGTAAGCTTTAGAATTTCTTGATAAATTTGCTGCGCCAATTCACGTGTCGGCGCTGTAATTACAGCCTGCACTTCTTCCTGCTGTGGTTGAACTGCCTGTAAAATTGGAAGTAAGTACGCGTGTGTTTTACCGGAACCTGTTTGTGATTGACCGATAACACTATGTCCTTTTTTCGCAATCGGAAAAATTTTACACTGAATTTCAGTTGGCTCTAAAAAGCCCAGATCCTTCACAGCCTTTAATAAAAACGGCTGAAATGCAAACTGTTCAAATGATGCTGTCATCTGTTCCACCTTCTTTCTCCTTATTTAACGCACAAATCAGGCAAGTTATCATTATAACGAATTCTACATGGAAAAGCTATTATTAGTTTGATGCTATGCTTGGAAAACTAACCTCTTTTCTTGTTGCTGCATATGGTAGTGTATACACCAACAAGAAAGGAGTGCTTTTTATGAGCCAGCCACAAATACCTCCCCGCCAACCGATGATGTACATGCCGCAATCACACCCATATCCAGCTGGAGGAATGAGAAGGGATACGCAGCAAAGGCGAACGCAGCAAAGGCCGATGCAACAAATGCCGACGCAGCAAAGGCCGATGCAGCAAATGCCGATGCAGCAAATGCCGATGCAGCAAATGCCAATGCAGCAAAGGCCGATGCAGCAAATGCCAATGCAGCAAATGCCCATGCAGCAAATGCCGATGCAGCAAATGCCCATGCAGCAAATGCCAATGCAGCAAATGCCAATGCAGCAAATGCCCATGCAGCAAATGCCCATGCAGCAAATGCCAATGCAGCAAATGCCCATGCAGCAAATGCCCATGCAGCAAATGCCAATGCAACAAAAACGGCAAGGAGGAATTTTATCAAAGCTGTTTGGAAAGAAAAATAAAAATTCGCAAGATACCAGTTCACCCTTTATGCCAAACAACAACTACGGCTCCCAGACGCAGCAGCCTATGATGCATCCCCGTCAACAACCGGCAGCCCAGACGAATATCCGGATGATCCCGCAGGCTGCAGCAACAAGCGCTGCAACAGCAAGCAACACAGGAGGAATTGGCAGTTTTTTTTCTAACTTGGTCGCCAACCCTTCCGCTATCGTAGGAAATGTAGAAAAGATTGTGCAAGTTGCGCAAACTGTCACTCCCGTTGTGCAGCAATATGGCCCGCTTATGCAAAAATTCCCAAACTTGACGAAAATTTTAAGTGCACTTACCCCTAGCAGCAACAAGGAAACAACAACAGAGGCAGTAACAGAGGCAACAACAGAGAAAACAACAGAGAAAACAACAGAGAAAACAACAGAGAAAACAACAGAGGCGACAACATCGGCAGCACCAATAGCTGTACAAGAAGAAACGTCAAAACCAACAAAACCAACAGCTAAGAAAGAAGAGAAGAAACAGAATAATCCAACAGTAGAAGACACACAAACGCCGCCACAGCAGCCAGCTTCACCTGCTGCCACGAAAACATCATCACCAAAATTATATGTATAGCTTTGTCAAGGCTCCTCTCCTCCTTTATAATGAAGAAGACTAGCTGGTGAAAGTCCTTGCTAAAAAGGAGAGGAATACGATGAAGGTAATTAAAATTGCCCCACGCGGCTATTGCTATGGGGTGGTAGACGCGATGGTCATTGCGCGCAATGCGGCGCTTGATAAAGATTTACCACGACCAATTTATATATTAGGAATGATCGTCCACAACAAACATGTAACTGATGCATTTGAAGAAGAGGGCATTATTACATTGGATGGTCCAAACCGTCTTGAAATTTTAGAACAGGTAGAGTCTGGCACTGTAATTTTCACAGCGCATGGTGTATCCCCTGAAGTCAAAAGACGCGCGCAGGAGAAGGGGTTAACAACTATTGATGCTACATGCCCTGACGTCACAAAGACACATGATTTAATCCGCGATAAGAAGGAACATGGATACCATATTGTTTATATTGGCAAAAAAGGACATCCAGAGCCGGAGGGGGCAATTGGTATCGCACCTGATATTGTACATCTTGTCGAGAAGGAAGCGGACGTAACTGCTTTGAATCTGCCAACCGATCGAATTTTGGTTACAAATCAAACAACGATGAGCCAATGGGATGTACAAAATCTCATGAAAAAAATCCAAGAGCGTTATCCTACAGCAGAATTCCATAAGGAAATCTGTCTGGCAACACAAGTTCGTCAAGAAGCGGTGGCTGATCAAGCAAAAGAAGCAGACCTAACCCTTGTCGTAGGCGATCCAAAAAGCAATAATTCCAATCGGCTGGCTCAAGTTTCTATGGAAATTGCCGGAACAAATGCATACCGTATTTCAGATGTAAGCGAAATTCAGCTCGAGTGGCTTAAAGGTGTAGAAACTGTTGCGATTACAGCAGGTGCTTCTACTCCTACACCAATTACAAAGGAAGTCATTGCCTTCATTGAGCAATACGATCCATCCAATCCCGCAACATGGGAACGCAAGCGACAGGTACCGCTTTCTAAGATTTTACCCAAAGTGAAAACGAAGTGATCAGGAGCGCTAGCACACCTAGCCTTTGCTCTCGTAGTTGCCCTTATACTGTAGTCCTAAAATTTCTTGCTGCGTCGAATTGTCTTCCAGCTAGAAATTTATACTTTCTTACAGTGTAAAATAATCCACGTACAAAACGAGAGGTTCAGGAAAATTTGATTCATAGAAGCTTTCCATAGGGTTTTCACTGCTAACTGTTTTTTTCATAACACTGGAGAAGGGTATTCCGCGAAAGGGAATAGACCTTGGCTGTAGGGCGGCACCTAAAAAATTATATATAAAAAGCGGAAGAGAGGGCTCTTCCGCTTTTTAAGCTATTGAAAAACAAAATTGTTACAATTATGGTCGATAAAGCAATACGTAATCACCTGGACCTACTAACGCTACGCCAGCTGTCACCGCAATTAGGACCATGTTATACTCAAATCCATTATTTGTAAGCCAATAGCCATTGCGGCCATGCACTGTCACGATGGCATCAATCATAATGATAATGATAAGAATAGCCCCTAAGGAAGTGAGCTCTCCAGCAGCGAAAAGGATTCCTCCAACAAGCTCAAATGATCCAGCTAGAACAGCCCAAATCTTCCCTCCTGGCTTAATTCCGATAGATTCTAACCATTCTCCCGTATTGCTTACACCAGCCCCTCCAAACCATCCAAACAATTTTTGACAACCATGTCCAATAAATGTGATTCCCACTACTAATCGAATGATTAATAGTCCAAGATTTGCCATCGAATCGAAATGATCCATGCTAGCCCTTCTTTCCTTATTCTTTGGCAAGAATGCCCTCCCTGCGCTCGGCATCAATAAAAAGCAGGAACGGAGTATATCACTCGTTTTACTTCTTCCTAAAAAGGATTCTCTAGAGAAAAACCCCTACCCCCCTATCGAGAAAAGATTAGTCAACTTTATCTGTTTCTATAATGAGGGTACTTTTTGTTCATGGGTTCATTTTGCAACAGAGATTTGTTTTTTATGCATAACAAGAACTTTATATTGTAGTGATGAATGTAACAGCCCTGTCTATATAAATGTAAATGGCTCCGTATTAATCGTGGATGCGTGTACTGTAACAGCCAATTTCTTTTCTGTTGCTTTTTGCTGCAGCTGCTTCTGCACCCCTGCCTTCATAATTTTTTCTACATTATGTCCCGGATCCACAACATGTAACCCAAGCATCATGGCATCATGTGCGACGTGATAATACAAATCACCTGTAACATACACATCTGCGCCCTTAAACTTCGCTTGTTTGATGTATTTATTCCCATCTCCACCAACAACTGCCACCTTTTTCACTGTATCCTGCAGCGCTCCGACAACTCGAACAGCCGGGACGTCTAATCGTTCTTTTACATATCCGGAAAATTGCTCCAGTGTCATGGCCTCTGGTAAATATCCTATTTTTCCTAAGCCTAGCACATTTCCTTTATTCTCAAGCGGGTAGATATCGTACGCAACCTCTTCATATGGATGAGCCGCAAGCATGGCCCGTACCACTTTACGCTGCAGGGACGCTGGGAAAATGGTTTCGATCCGTACTTCCTCAACATGCTCAAGCTTCCCTGCTGTTCCAGTATATGGGTTGGTTCCCTCTAGAGGTAAAAAGGTTCCTGTTCCTTCCACATTAAAGGTGCAAGAGCTGTAGTTTCCAATATGTCCTGCACCGCTATCTCCCAAAGCTTGCTGCACTGATTCCCGATGCGAGACAGGGACAAAAACAACCAGCTTTTTCAAATTTTCCTCGTATGTCGGCACCAAAACCTCCGTTTGCATTAAACCGAGCGCTTCAGCTAATAAATCATTTACCCCGCCGCTTGCAATATCAACATTTGTATGAGCAGCATATACGGCAATATCATGCTTGATGCACTTTTCGATGATTCGGCCATAAGCGGTATCTGTGTGAATCGTTTTTAATGGGCGGTATACAAGCGGATGGTGCGCAATAATTAAACCTGCCTGTTTCTCAATCGCCTCATCCACAACCTCTTCTGTTACATCTAATGCGATTAGTACATTTGTAACAGGACGGTTTAAAGCACCGATATGCAAGCCAATAGGATCCCCTTCCATCGCAAAAGCTTTTGGATACATTGTTTCAAATAAGCTAATAATCTCATGACCGTTTGGAATTTTGCTCATCCTAACGCCTCCTCAATAAGAGCGATTTTCTCAAGCAGTTCCTGCCGCTTTCTTTCTGTTTCCTCTGTTTCAGCCGCTTTGTTCAGCTGTTCATAAATCATTTTAAGACTCTTTAACTCATGCTGCCACTTTTCTACAAACACGGTATTTTTCTCCGGCAATAAAAACGGCCCCATCAGTACTCCTGCTGTCTCTTGCTCCTCATAAGGCTGCATGGGATTTCCTTTTTCAGCACACAAAATTTCATAAATTTTTCCGTCCTCTTTTAAAATCTGTTCCTTTTTCAGCTCCCATCCATTTTCAATTAACCATTGGCGAATATTATGGGCTCCAATATTTGGCTGCAGCACGAGACGCTGCACCCCTTGCAGCTTCCCTTTCCCTCGCTCCAATATATCGCGAATGAGAGCACCCCCCATACCACAAATCGTAATCACATCTGCTTCCCCGCCAGCAAGAACTGACAGGCCGTCTCCTTTGCGTACGGAAATCTTATCTTCTAAATGAAGCTGTTCAACTGTCGTTTTTGCCGATTGATATGGTCCCTCTACCACCTCGCCAGCAATTGCAGAAACAATTCTGTTATGTAACACGCAATAACATGGCAAATATGCGTGATCCGATCCGATATCAGCTAAGACGGATTGCGGGATAATTTCTTCCGCAACGGCCTGCAGCCTCTTTGAAAGCTTTACCTCGTTCATTCTGTTCATCCTTTACTTGTTTTCTTCATCATAAGAATTTTTTTATACTGTTGCAAGCGACAGTAACGACTTATTTTAGCATAAGAAAGCCGGTTAGGTCATAATGAGGAAGGGAAATTAAACTCAACTGCTGCCCTTATACTGTATTTCTAAAATTTCTCGCTACGTCGAATTGTCCTTCAACTAGGAATTTATACTTAAAGTAAAAAAAAATCCCTTTGTAAACATGTACAAAGGGTCTAATATATTATTTTTTTTGTGACAGCCATTCTGCTACTTTGGAAGCCTGATCAGCCGGAAGTAACCCAGCTGGCATGTTTCCTCTACCATTTAGAATAACACCTTGAATATCCTCTTTAGACAGTTTGTCGCCAACCTTTTGCAAGTTTGGACCAATATTTCCTTGTAGCTGGTCCCCATGACAGCTTACACAAGTTTGCTTCACAATATCTTCTGGCTTCGCAGCAGCTGTTTGCGTTGTTGTGCCACCATTTTTCTCGGCATCCGCCAGTTGTTCCGCCTTGTATAACCCTTGGAATGAAAGCAGAAACGTTAAAGCAATCCCTAAAGCTGCAATCAATGCGAACGGAATTAACGGGTTGCGTTTCATTTCTTTTCTCCCCCTCTATGTACCCCATTAACTATTTTTGTATGAACAGTTCTATTGTACTTGAAAACGCTCTATCGGAAAAGCATAAACTCCAAAACGGGAGGAAAATCCCCTAATTTTTTTATTTTTTTCCATAATTTATAAAATATGTATTTTTATTTTGACAAATGAAAGAAATATCCTCTAAATTTTTTTGCTAAAAATCTTCGAGATGCAGCAAAAACTCCTACTATTCAACTTAAATATTGTAAACCAACACAGAATTTGCTCGAAAAATAATAAAATGAGCATTTGCAAATCAATAGACAATTCTGTAAAATAAATTACAAGAATTGTAACTGGTTAGCATTTCCTTTCTCTACAAAAGCATGAGAGAAGTTTTCGAGGCAACGACAGAGGCATAGCTGCACTTACACCTTATTCCTAGAATCCCCTGCCATGTCGAATGAACTCCTAACTGGAAATTTATCCTTTCTTAAGGCAGAAAAGAAAAAGTTTACTTCACCTGCAATGAAGTAAACTTTCTTAAACGGTTATTCTAAGAAATCCTTAAGACGTTTGCTGCGGCTAGGATGTCTTAATTTACGAAGTGCTTTTGCTTCAATTTGACGGATACGTTCTCGCGTAACACCAAATACTTTTCCTACTTCCTCTAGTGTGCGCGTACGCCCATCGTCTAATCCAAATCGAAGACGGAGCACATTTTCTTCCCGGTCTGTTAATGTATCAAGCACATCCTCAAGCTGCTCTTTTAGCAATTCGTATGCAGCATGATCAGCCGGTGAAGTAGCTTCTTGGTCTTCAATAAAATCACCTAAATGCGAATCATCTTCTTCGCCAATCGGTGTTTCTAATGAAACAGGTTCTTGTGCAATCTTTAAGATTTCGCGTACCTTTTCTGGTGCTAGATCCATCTCTTCACCAATCTCTTCTGGACTTGGCTCACGACCTAGATCTTGGAGTAATTGGCGTTGCACACGAATAAGCTTGTTAATCGTCTCAACCATATGCACAGGAATACGAATGGTTCTCGCTTGGTCTGCGATCGCACGTGTAATCGCTTGGCGAATCCACCATGTTGCATACGTACTGAACTTATAACCTTTGCGGTAATCAAACTTTTCGACCGCTTTAATTAATCCCATATTCCCTTCTTGAATTAAATCAAGAAACAGCATGCCGCGACCTACATAACGCTTTGCAATACTAACAACGAGACGTAAGTTTGCTTCAGCAAGACGGCGCTTTGCTTCTTCATCGCCCTCTTCAATACGTCTTGCCAATTGGATTTCATCTTCAGCGGAAAGCAAATCGACACGCCCGATTTCCTTTAAGTACATCCGAACCGGATCATTGATCTTCACGCCTGGAGGAACGCTTAAATCATTTAAATCGAATTCTTCTTCTTTTTCTAATTGATGAACATTTGGGTCTTCTTCAGCATCACCTATGAGTTCAATGCCTTGTTCCCCCAAGTATTCATAGTATTCATCCATTTGATCAGATTCGATTTCGAATCCGTTCATGCGTTCTGCAATCTCCTCGTATGTAAGAACGCCGCGTTTCTTGCCGAGCTCTGTAAGCTGTTCCTTTACCTGCTCGAAAGTCACATCAGTTTCCATTTCTTTAGAACGAGCTGATTTGTCAGCCATTTGTTCCCCTCCTTACGCGAGATACAAATAAAAATTATAACTTGTTATAATAGAAAAAGCTATTGTTTTGCTTTTCGCTTATTAATGATATGCTCTTGTGCGAACCTGGCTGCTGCTAAAGGATCTGTTCGTTCTAGGTTTCGCAGTTCAAAAACACGGTTCATTTGTTCTATCCTTTGCTTGTGCTTATAGAGAGAATCGAGATTCCCTTGAAGCAGCTCTTCGGAATACTCCGTATTAATCATTTCGTCTGTTGCGAGTTCTGCTACAATGTTTTTTAACGGCTCGTTCGAAAGCCAATTGAGAAAGTGACTGATGTCAGGTTCGCATCCTTTTTCATAATATGCATACAGTTCATATAAAATCCCTTTATGTTCCTCTGTATGAAAATATTCAATAAACGGTTGGACACGCTGAGTCACTTCTTCGCTTTGCAGCATATGGTAAATCAACTCTCGCTCAGCTCTTTCATAACCAGCAAACCTCGGCTTCGCCTTTACCGGCTGTGCGGCTTGCGCGATGGTATGGCGCTCCTTTTTTTGCTGCACTTGCTGCAGTTGGCGCAATTCATTTCGCAAGTCCTCAATATGGTATGGAAACTCTTTTGCAAGCAACTGTAAATAGGGCTGTGCTTGTACAAAAGTCGTTAACCTTCCAAGCTCTCGAACTGCGGCCTGTACATATTCTCCTTGCTCCTGCGGATCCTGCAAATTTCGTCCGAAGCGGAGATGCTGAAGCTTAAAGTCAATAAAGCTACCACTGTTCTCCACAAGATTCTGAAATGCAGCCTCACCGTGTGTTCGTACATATTCATCTGGATCAAGCTTGTCTGGAAGCATAACTACTCTTACTTGGCTACCAATGTTCAGCAAAACACGGCCGGCCTTTTCAGTTGCCTCTTGTCCAGCTTTATCTCCATCATAGCAAAGAACTACAGTTTCTGTATTACGGCGAAGAATCTTAGCCTGCTCTTCTGTTAATGCGGTTCCCATTGTCGCAACTGACTCCTCAAAGCCGCTGCGAATGGCAGCTAATACATCAGCATATCCTTCAAACAACAGCACTCGCTGCTGTTTCCGGATCGATGGACGCGCATAATGAAAATTGTAAAGCAGCTTGCTTTTTTGAAAAACAGGAGTTTCTGGACTATTCAAATATTTTGGATTATCTTGTCCGATTGCTCTTCCGCTAAACGCAACAGTCTTGCCTTGCATGTTCTGAATCGGGAACATGATGCGATTACGAAAGCGGTCATAATAGGAGCCGTCCTGTTCACTTTGTACGACAAGGCCGGCCTGTTCCATAAGAGGAAGTGAAAAGCCTCTTTTTTGCAGCACTTTAGCAGCATGATCTCGAGAAGAACTCGCATATCCGATTTCAAACCGAAGCATAATCTCTCTCGAAATCCCCCTGTCAAGCAAGTATTGAAAGGCTTCATTTCCTTCCCTTGTATTCACAAGAAGATGATGATAATATTTTTTGAGCAGTTCATGCGCTTCTACCATGCTGGAGGTGTAATCGGCTTGCGGCTGTTCTACCATACTGTCTTGTTCAGAAATATATTGTGTTACATCTACACCCGTTTTTTCTCCTAGCTTTTTCACTGCTTCTGTAAACGAAATACCATCCATCTTCATGAGAAATGATAAAGAATTTCCTCCTTCGCCACAGCCGAAACAGTGAAAAATTTGTTTATCAGCTGAGACGGAAAAAGAAGGTGTGCTTTCTCCATGAAAAGGACATAATCCAAAATAATTTCGTCCTTGCTTTCTTAATTGAACATATTCGCCTATAACGTCTACAATATCAACGGAACGACGAACTTGCTCTATTACTTCTTCAGGAATTCGGTTCGTCATAAGCTCCATCTCCGTATTGTATGTTGTATTCGATACAAATTAGTGAATTCCTTCATGATTCGACAATATTTTTTGTAAACTTTGTTGAAATTTCTTTTTGTCTTCTTTGGAAAATGCTTTTGGGCCTTTTAAAAAGGTTCCTTCTCTGCGCAATTTTGCAGATACATATCGGTTATATAAAATTGTATCCATCTGCTCATCCGTGATGATTGTTCCTCTTGGAGACAGAACATGTACACCTTTCTTCACGAGCAGGGATGCCAAACCCATATCCTGCGTTACGACAAGATCTCCTAGCTTCGCATGCTTGTAAATATGAAAGTCTGCTTCATCTTGAACAGAATCAACTTACATCCATGTTCCTCCGCCAAAGTTTGTTTGGTGGGCGTAAGATGCCACAAAGTAAATGGGAACATGAAATGCCTGACAGACTTGCACAATTTCCTCCTTAACGGGGCATGCATCCGCATCAACAAAAATCTTGCTGATTTTTGGCATATTTCTCTATTCTACATCCCTTCTTTGAATCCTTCCACAATCCATGTTTTCTTGTCTAGATTTTTGCTCAACTTCTTTAAAAAGATGCTTACATCATTCTACCCATAGTTTATTCGGAAAAAACAAAGTCTAAACGTAAAATATATTGTTTTTATCACAATTTTTTATTATAATACATTTCCCTCAATTTCGCTATAACCCTTTTTATTTTCCTTAAAATATTTTTATTAACCGAGAAACTTTTTTATTTTCTACTACCATCATTCCCATATTTGGGATTCGTTATGGCATCTTTATATTCCCACATCCAAAAACATCTCATTTTTTAGAAGATTTCATGCGCTAATCATTGCAAAACCTCAACAATATGACATTTGTCACCTGACATTCATGACATCCCTTACTAAAATTCACCAGCTTTGGATCATACAATGAAATCAAGAAAACCGGAGGTGATTTATACATGAACAAAGTTGTGAGCTTAAAAAATGTAACAAAGTCCTTTCAAAATAAAAAAGCCGTTAATGACGTCTCTTTTTCCATTAAAAAAGGAGAGGTAGTCGCGATTCTTGGTCCAAACGGAGCGGGAAAAATGACAACAATCTCAATGATTTTAGGACTCCTTACCCCAACAGCAGGTGAAATAAAGCTGTTCAATCACCAGCCTCGTGAAAAACAAGTGCGAGAGAAAATCGGTGTGATGCTGCAGGAAGTCAGCGTAATGCCTGGACTCATGGTACGAGAAATTCTTGAATTGATCCGAAGCTATTATCCCAATCCGCTATCGCTTCAGGAATTAGTGACCTTAACAGGACTCACAGAGAATGATTTAAAGACGATGGCTGAAAAATTATCTGGCGGACAGAAGCGACGACTGAGCTTCGCCTTAGCGCTTGCAGGGAATCCGGAGTTAATTATTTTTGATGAACCGACTGTCGGGATGGATATTACATCAAGAAATCGCTTTTGGCATACGGTCAAGGTACTTGCAGAGCAAGGAAAAACCATTATTTTCTCAACCCATTATCTGCAAGAAGCCGATGATGCGGCAGAGCGAATCTTACTTTTTAAAGATGGCGTAATTGTCGCTGATGGAACGCCTGAACAAATCAAATCGAGGATTTCGAAGCAGTCTGTCTCCTTTAAGGTCGATCCTGAAGTATCACTTGAAAATTTGTATCTCCATCCAGAAATCAATGATATCTTTCGGAAAAATGATCGTGTTTACATCCAAACCAATAATACAGATAAGGTACTGGAATTGCTGTTCCAAGAAAAAATTGGTACACGTGAGATTCAAATTGAAGGCGGTAAGCTAGAAGAGGCATTTAAGCAGCTGACGAGCGGACATAAGGAGGTCATATAAGATGAACACATTAAAATTGCAATGCAGGGCAGAAATTATCAAAGTGCTCCGAAATCGTTACTATGTCTTTTGGTCACTGTTAATGCCGATAATCTTTTACTATATTTTTACCAATGTGGTGAATACGAATGTCGAGGATCAGGCTCAGTGGCAGGCGCATTATTTAATGTCGATGACAACATTTAGTGTGATGGGCTCGGCGATTATGACACATGGGATTCGGATGGTTCAGGAACGTGCCCAGGGCTGGTCAACATTTATAAGAATCACGCCGCTCCAAGCAAGGTGATTATTTTAACTACCTTCGCCCGACCTGGTTATTTTGAACGGGCATTAAAAATCGGTGTCCATGGTTACCTCCTCAAGGATGGAGAGATTGACGAGCTGGCAGATGCGATTCGCAAGGTGATGACGGGAAAAAGGGTGTTCAGTCCCGAGCTAACCTTCGAAGTGATCCGCGAAGAAAATCCACTCACACCAAGAGAGCAAGAAATCTTGCGAGCAGCAGCCTTTGGAAAAACGACCAAAGAAATCACTGCTGAACTTTATTTATCCTCCGGCACTGTCCGCAACTACATCTCAGAAATCCTCCGCAAGCTTGACGCCAAAAACTGAATAGAAGCCGTCAGTATCGCTGAGAAAAAAGGCTGGATTTAATTGATGTGGTTCCCCTTTGGACAAATCACTCTTGTGAACATTTAGAGCGATTTGTCCAAAGGGAATAGACAGCTTGTTATTTCTTTTTCACCAATGCGTTCTATAGACTACGTTGATTTTGATATATATTTAAAATTACATTTGCCGATTCTTCAATTGCCTTATTAGATACATCAATTACCTTGCAGCCGATTCTATCAACGATTGCTTCGAAATGACGCAGCTCCTCTTTAATTCGCTCAATATTCGCATAGGTTGCTCCATCGCTTAAGCCCAATGTTTTTAAACGCTCTTTGCGAATATCATTTAGCTTTTCCGGATCGATTTTCAACCCAAAGCATTTTTCTTTCGGTACACGATACAGCTCCTCTGGAGGATCTACCTCGGGAACAAGCGGCACATTTGCTACCTTTAATCGTTTATGGGCCAAGTATTGAGACAATGGTGTTTTAGATGTACGCGATACACCAATCAGTACGATATCCGCTTTTAAAATACCACGCGGATCGCGGCCATCATCATATTTCACCGCAAATTCAATCGCTTCAATCTTTTTAAAATATTCCTCATCCAAAAGACGAACGAGACCCGGCTCGTAACGAGGCGTTGCCCCAGTCTGAGACTGAATTTGTTCAATTAGAGGGCCGATAATATCATATACTTGAACGCCCTCTCTAGCTGCCTCTTCCACTAAATAACTTCTCATCCACGGTTTCACTAGTGTAAAGCAAATCATCGCTTGGTTGCTTTTGGCGATCGAAATTACCTCTTTTAAAGTTCCTGTGTCCTCTACATACGGCACACGGCGAATATCCGGTACAAAAAGAAATTGCCCCATCGCAGCTCGAACAACTAACTCTGCTGTTTCGCCTACGGAATCCGAGACAACGTAGACTATTTGACTATTCATCCCATTCCCTCACTTCTGATATACTATTACAACAATTCATTATTTACTAAGTCGACAAATGCTCGTGAGATTGTTGTTTTTGTAATGCGTCCTATGACCTCAATACCCTTCTCCGATTCCTTCACGACTGGCATCGCGTCAATTTGCCTTTCAATGAGCTTTTTAGCAACCTCATAGAGGCTATCTTCTCTTCGGCACGTTGTAATATTAGGCATCCTTGTCATAATGATATTAACAGGTACAGCAGTTAATTCTTGTTTGCCCAGACTCGCACGAAGTAAGTCCTTCCTCGATAAAACACCGATAAGCAGTGCATCATGGTCGATTACAAATAAAGTGCCAACATCCTCTAGAAACATTGTGCAAATCGCATCATATACAGATACGTTTTTATCCACTACAACTGGCAGGGATTGATACTCTTTTACCACCAGCTTCTTAACTGCTTCTGAAAGCAGTTGTCCCCCTGTTTTCCCAGTGTAAAAATATCCGACACGCGGACGAGCATCCAGATAGCCAGCCATTGTCAAAATAGCCAAATCAGGCCGAAGCGTTGCTCTCGTTAAGTTTAGCTGATCCGCAATTGCCTCCCCTGTGATAGGACCGTTATCCTTCACAATTTGGATGATCTGTTCTTGTCTTTTATTTAGTTCTATGGTAATCACCACCTTCGCCACGCAGCATCCGAAATAAAATTATGTTGTCTTCTAAACATTATATACTAAATAGGGTGCCTGAAAAAGAACGCTATTTTGTAAAGGAGCATTTCTTTTTTTATACTGTAGGAAAGTATAAATTTCTAGCTAGAAGTGATTCGACGTAGTCAGAAATTTTAGGAATACAGTATAAGTAGGGCTGCGCCTCTGTTTGCGCCTAACAGCTCGTCCTTTACAGCTTTCTGCAAATACAAAAACAGAACCTATTTCCTATAGGCTCTGTTCTTATCTATGTATGAAATTTGTCAAGCTGACTCAAAAATCGTCTCGATTTCAAATAAATTCCACAGTATTCATCATAATATGCGTACAGGATGGTCTGAATTTGTTTTTTTGTTTCTTCTTTCACCGATACTTTTCCAAGACGAGCTAAATCAAAATGATAAAATAAACGGAGAAGCTTGCCAACAGCCTCATTTACAGGAATACAATAAGGATCCTGCTTAGCATGAAGCTGACATAGAAATCCGCCCTCTCTTACAGAGAAGGCGGTAAGCTGTTCGTCTTGACCGCATATCGAACAAGCATCCCACTGTGGATAAAACCCAAGAACCGGAAGCATTTTTGTTTGATAAATGAGCGCTAAAATCTCTGGATCCACTCCCTCGTCCAGATAATGCAGCGTTTGATATAACAATTCAAACAAAAATGCATTTGGCTGCTTGTCCTCCGTTGCTTTATCTGTTAACTCTATTACAAAAGAAGCGTACGCTGTCACAATTAAATCCTCACGCAAATCCCTCATCGTAGAAAGAATTTCTCCTTGCTGTACTGTGCCGAGACCAGAACCAATTTGAATGAGGAAATAGCCGTGTGTAAAAGGCTGCGAAATGGCCGCGAGCCTACTTTTTGGTTTTTTTGCTCCCCTTGCTACAACACCTATTTTGCCAAGCTCCCGGGAGAAAATTGTGATAATTTTATTTGTTTCTCCATAGTCTGTGGTCCGAATAACAATTCCCTCAATTTTTTGAAACATGTTCGTTACCTCCGCGGGCCGAACAGCTAAGATCAAGAAATCGAAGAATCGAGTTCTGCTAGCTCCTCATTTTGCTGGTTTGGTACCTCTTCCCCGTTACTCTCAAGCTCTTTTAGGAGAAGATATGTTTCAATGTTGCCCGTATTTGCAAAGACATTCCAGGTAAACTTCAACATAAGAACCCACCTTCCTCAGTCAAACTAGCATATGTTTCAATTTCTTGTTATTAAAATGACCTTAACTGTCCAATTTCATGTGAGAAAAATTTTTCTAATTTTGCTGCTTTCTCTACAGGTAAAGAAAACTCACCGATTGACGAAGGCAGAGGCATGGTTGCACGTATACTTTGTTCCTAAAATTTCCTGCTATGTTCAACTAACTTCTAGCTGGAAATGTATCTTTTAAGTGGAACAAGCTGCGGGAATGAAAGCTTTCTACAAATACTCATCTTCGCGGAAGCCGAGGTCTCGCAGCTGCGTCATTTTATTACGCCAATCCTTAATGACCTTCACCCAAACCTCCAGAAAAACTTTAGATCCCAAAAGCGCTTCAATATCCATGCGGGCCCGTTTCCCAATTTCCTTTAGCATAGCCCCTTGCTTGCCAATCACAATCCCCTTTTGAGACGGGCGCTCGACAACAATTGTCGCATTTACGTAAACGGCACCGCCTTCACGCTTTTGAATCGCATCAATCACAACAGCAACGGAATGAGGAATTTCCTCACGCGTTAAATGCAGCACCTTCTCCCGGATAAGCTCCTCCATAATGAAACGCTCCGGATGGTCTGTAATCTGATTAGATGGATAATACTGCGGCCCCTCAGGCAAATATTTTTTTACCGTTCTTGCAAGAGCATCCACATTATTTCCTTCTAAAGCAGAAATCGGGATAATCTCTGCGAACGGATACAATGTACGGTATTTGTCAATCAATGGAAGAAGTTCATCTGGATGAATTTGATCAATTTTATTGATAATCAAAAACACAGGCTGCTTCGTATGCTGCAGCTTCTCAATAATAAACTCATCACCGCGGCCTGGTCCCTCTTCAGCGTTGACCATAAATAAAACAATATCTACTTCTCTAAGCGTATTTTGCGCAATTTTCATCATAAAGTCGCCAAGCTTATGCTTTGGCTTATGTATGCCGGGAGTATCAATGAAAACGATTTGCGCGTCTTCCTCTGTATATACCCCTTGAATTTTATTGCGCGTTGTTTGCGGCTTGTCACTCATAATAGCAATTTTTTGACCAATCATTCGGTTAAGAAATGTTGATTTTCCAACGTTTGGTCTTCCGATAATCGAAACAAATCCTGATTTAAATCCTTCTTTATTCATGTAAATCCTCCGATGAAAATGCTCCTGGTAATAGCTCTGTGACACTCGTTTCCAATATATCTCCCCGTAAGTTTGACAAATATATCTTCGTGTCCGGCTTGCACAATTCTACCATAACTTGCCGGCATGCGCCACAAGGCGACACAGGACCGTTCGTATCCGCTACAACAGCGATAGCCGAAAACTCAGTATCCCCTTCTGAAACAGCTTTAAATAACGCAGTACGCTCTGCACAGTTCGTTAAGCCGTATGAAGCGTTTTCTACATTACAGCCCCTATATACCTTCCCATCCTTCGTAAGAAGCGCCGCTCCGACACTAAACTTTGAATAGGGTACATACGCCTTCTGCCGTGCCTCTATTGCTTGTTGAATAAGATCTTGAACACTCACAGCCCTCTTCCTCTCCATCGAAAATTATGTGCTACACTGCGGTCCAATGCAGCTGTAAGCTACCACAAATATGGAATAAAGATTACTAGCCCAATCACCACAGCAATACACGAGAAAACGAGTACGGCGCCAGCTGCAGCATCCTTTGCAATTTTAGCAAAAGGATGCCGCTCTGCTATTATCAAATCTACCGTCTTCTCAAGCGCTGTATTTACCATTTCTAAGGACCATACCCCACCTATCGTTAAAAGCAGCACGAGCCATTCCATTTTTGTTACTCGAACATAGGTCCCCATTAATAAAACAAGCACAGTAGCCGCTGCATGAATTTGCATATTCCGCTCTGAACGTAAGCAAAATGCAATTCCTAAAAACGCATATTGAAAGCTTTTTAGCAGCTTCCCCTTTTTCATCTGTGCAGTCCGTATTCAGCTAAAATTTCCTTTTGCTTTGTGAACATAACAGCTTCATCCTCTTCTGTCATATGATCGTAGCCAAGCAAATGCAAAAAGCCATGTACAGCTAAAAAGCCAAGCTCTCTCATAAAGGAATGACCGTACTCCGCAGCCTGCTCTTTCGTTTTTGGGATGGAGATAATAATATCCCCGAGAATGCGCGGCATATCCTCGCCAACAATTTCATGCTCTCCTTCCCCTAGCTCCTCCATTGCAAAAGAAATTACGTCAGTTGGCTGATTCTTACCACGGTATTCATAATTTATTTCTTGAATGCGCGCATTATCCACAAATGTTATAGACATTTCCGCTTCTTCTTCAATTCCTTCCCGCTTTGCGGCAAAGTAAATTAACTGCTGCAGCGTTTCAAGGTGCTCTGCAGCGATTTCCTTTGTTTCATCAAAAAAGTCAATTGTCACTCCCATATATGCCACCTGCTATCTTATAAGTTTGGATATTTAATGCGTGAATGAAAAATACCGTTCAATGTCTCGCAAATTGTCTTCTCAATTGTTTGCAGTTCCTTAAACGTTAAATTACATTCACTGAACTGCCCGTCCTTTAAACGATCAGCAATAATCCCTTGTACCAGTTGCGCGATTTGCTCGGGCGTCGGTGCGTTCATCGAGCGGACTGCCGCCTCTACACTGTCAGCAATGCCGACAACTGCAGATTCTTTTGAGGATGCCTTCGGACCAGGATAACGAAACATATTTTCTGTGTAACGCTGTTCGTCTTCCTTCACCGCTTTATAATAAAAATATTTCAACAAAGTCGTACCATGATGCTGCGCGGTAATATCAATAATCTCCTTTGGAATTCGATGCTCCTCCAGAACCGCTACGCCATCACTCACATGGGCAAAAATAATATCCCTGCTTACTTCTGGTTTTAGAGAATCATGCGGGTTCCCCATCCCCATCTGGTTTTCGATAAACAAATGCGGCTGCATCGTTTTGCCGATATCATGATAATACGCCCCAACCCGTGCCAGCAAACCATCGGCCCCAACCGCATCACATGCCGCCTCCGCTAAGTTAGCGACCATGATGCTATGATGGTATGTACCAGGCGCCTCAAGCAAGATTTTACGCAAGAGCGGAGAGTTTGGGCTTGAAAGCTCCATTAGTTTCATCGCTGATACAATCCCAAGACCGCTTTCTAGATACGGCAGAATCCCGAGTGTGAGCACGGAGGAAACGATACCCGAGACAGCAGCCAGCAGCAAGTGCAGAGCAGTTTCTGACAGTGAGAGACTGCCGTTGCGAAGCAGCAGCAAAGCAATTAGAACAATAACATTTAAAACAGCAACAAGCGTACCTGCATGCAAAATCATACTGCGCCGCTTCTTCTCACGTAAGAAGACAGTGACAGAAAGCGAGCTGATGAGCAGGTAAAAGCCTACATGATAATTCAAGGAGCTCGTGATGCCCTCATTAAACATAATGCTGCCGCTTATAGAGAAAATGAGGCTTGTGATAAAGACGAAGCGATCGCCGATCATCAGTTTTACAAGCATCGTACCCATCGCAACTGGAACAAGATAACCAAGACCGTTATACTCGATGCTTTGGAAGATGCTAATCATCTTCATCGTCAAAATAGTAATTGTTATAATAATAGTATAAGCAAACAGATACGGCTTATCGCTGCGCTGCTGTTTAGAAAATTGATCAAACTGCTTATAAATAAAATATAGGAGCACAGACAGAAGCAGAAACAGGCCAATGAAAGGCTGAAAGGCACGGTGATCAGCTAGCAGGCCGACAAGCTCTAATTGCTCATACACCTCTCTCGTAATGGTGTCCCCTTCCTTTACAAGAATTTGACCTTGCAAAATAAAAACCGGATCCACCGCATCCATTTCGAGTTTCCTTCTTTCTTTTGTCGCAACTGGATCATAAAAGTAGTTCGGCACAACAGCATATTGACCGAGTGCTACGATAGCCGTTTTTAATCCCCCGCTGACACTGACATCCTGAAGCTCCTTTGCAATACGCTCCCTTGACCGGTCAGCCTCATTCATATCAATTTGGTCACTCATCGCATAGTTCACTGCTGTAATTGTCGATTCCCTGGCAACGGACAATTGATCCGGCGGGGCGTTTAACAGTGCCAGCAAAACTTGGTCAGATAAACTCTTTACCAGCTCCGCTGGCAGCTTCTTTTTCAGCTTCTGCAGCTGCTCCTGTTCAGATACATCGGGTTGTTCTGTTGGGTCTGTTTGGTCCGCCTGTGCAGCTTTTGTCTCCTCTTGTACCTCTTTTACAGCGCTAAATACCGATTCCACCACATTTACACGATTGCTTTTATACTCACTATGATACGTGTATTGATCCGGTACCTTTTGGGCGGCTTCGCGCTTTCGTTTCTCTGTTGTCACCTTATCTTCAATCGTAACAGGTGAATGAATAGAGTTCTTGGCGATGGACAATAACTTAATATCAAGCTTATCCGGTCTCACATTACCGATGAGAGTAAAAAACAACACAGCTCCTAAGAAGAGGTATAGTAAAGCGATAAACAATCTGGAATATCGCATCCTTCGAAACCATTGGGACAGTTTGCTTGACTTGGACATGATAAAAATATAAGCTCCTCTCCAAAAATTCGTAGCGTAAAAGATTTTTCTGGAAGAACCAAAATTCAGAAATCCCCTGTTCTATCCAGATCCTGCAAGTTGTTTACTAAGAAGAAAAAGCAATACTGACAGGCAAAAAGGTTGTCTTCCTCTTTTATGATAGTAAAAAAATAAAGAAACGCCAACCTTTTCCGAATCGGAAGAAGAGAGAGCGATTGTCATTTCCCCTAATAGGAAGCTGTGTAGAACTTTCTGAAAGTAAAGAAAACTCGCCGATTGGCGAGCCCTGCCCTTGGGCGAAGACAGAGGCGTAGGTGCACTTATACTGTCTTCCTAGCTTTCCAACTACGCCGAATTTGCTTCTAGCTGGAAAGCTATACTTCTTTTCTATAGTGTGAAAAAAATGACCCAAACTGGGTCATTCTGCTTTATCGTACGCCGCAATAATTTTTTGAACGAGTGGATGACGAACAACATCTGCTTGCTCAAGGATAATAAAGGAAATTCCGGATACGTTGCGTAAAATAGCGGATGCAGCAGAAAGGCCGGGCTTTACCCCTTTCGGCAAGTCCACCTGTGACGGATCGCCAGTTACAACCATCTTGGAACTGAAACCAAGGCGAGTTAAAAACATTTTCATTTGTGCACTCGTCGTATTTTGTGCCTCATCCAAAATAACAAAGGAGTCATCGAGTGTACGTCCCCTCATATAGGCAAGCGGGGCAACCTCAATTGTACCACGCTCAATCATGCGCTGCGTATGCTCCTGTCCAAGCACATCATGAAGAGCATCATATAATGGACGCAAATACGGATCAACCTTTTCCTTTAAATCACCAGGCAGAAACCCAAGACTTTCTCCCGCCTCTACCGCTGGTCTCGTTAGAATGATGCGCTTAACTAGGCCATTTTTTAATGCTCGAACAGCCATGACAACTGCCAAATACGTCTTCCCTGTCCCAGCTGGCCCAATGCCAAAAACAATATCATTCTTTTTCATAGCATGTATATATTGCCTTTGCCCTATCGTTTTAACGTGAATCGGCTTTCCTTTTGCGTTTCGGAAGATTTCTTCTTCATACAGCTCCTCAAAATGCTGTAACCGTCCACTCTGTCCAAGCTGGACAGCGTAAGCAACGTCCCGTTCTGTAATCGTTACGCTCTTTCGGATTACCGCAAGCAGACGCTGCAAAATTTCTTCAACAAGCTGAACCTGCTCGTCTGTTCCAGAAACTCGCACCGAACCGCCTCTTGTAATAATAGAAACCTGCAATTCCTGTTCAATAAGCTTCAGATTGGCATCATTTACACCAAAAAGAGCGGCTGCTTCATTTTGATTTTCTACTTGTTGAGTTAGTTCCACTAATTGTTCGGTCATTCGTTACGCTGCTACTGAAAATGTATACAACTATCTAACGCATGAGAAGCTATTGAGCTCCATAAACATCTATTCCAATTTAACTTAGCGTATATATCTTTCAGTAGACTTCCTTTCTTTAAATTTGGATGCTTTGCTTGGGCTTCACTCACTTCACAATGCAGGTACCCTACCCCGCGCCTGAATTGTGATTGCGTTTAATCCCATTTCATGATGATTTTTGTTTCTTTTTAGATTCCTTTTGGGTATCCGGTTTCGAAATTGGCTGGGTAGCAACGATATCCTCGATTACCTTATAGTGTAATGATAACTTTAATTTACCATTCTCTAGCCGCTTCTGTAAAACCTTTTCCCCAACAATCGTGGCTTTCTCATCCAACTTTTTCTTAAGCTCCTGCTGCGCCATTTCTTTCCCGGCCTCAATCGCCTGTTTTTCTGTATATTGTCTGTCTGCAGCTTCTTCCTCTCGTACCGAAACCTTTTCATAAGCAATCGGCAATGACCAGCGGAAAAACTTTATATTGTACATCATAGCGTCTTCCTTAAAACGCTTATATTTATTTTCTTCAAATCCCCAAACTTTTATCTTAAAATTCCCCAATTTGATATAATGCTTCACAAAAAACGCTCCTGTATATACTTGAAAAGTTGTTTTTAAAGGGACTTCCACCTCTGACTTGTACCAAGTTTCGCCAAAAATTACTCCCTTAGCCGGGACAAGTGTCGGATTGTCTTCTTTGCCATACATACCAGACACGAGCAATTGCCCCTTTTCTACATGATCATGCACCGCCACAGCCGGCTTCCCCTTCTCTACAAACAGCCTTTCAATCACTGCTTCCTTTTTAGCGATTAAATTACGAGGGGATAATGCTTCTTCTTCTTCCGGCTCGCTCTTTTCTACAACCTGCAAGTGATAGGTCGTACCTCGCAGCTCCACACCTACCCAGGTAATAGAATGGACATTATTTGTTAACGAACGCTGAATAGCATCTACATCAGGCATTTGAAATTGCAGCTTTCCTTTTTCCACACCTAGACGGTTCAGCTCCTTAACCAATAAATATTCGGTTTCCGGCTTTGCTCCCTCGATTTTCACATTCCATACCATGTTAGATAGGATGATAATACTCACAAAAAAGAGAACAAAGCCAATTAAAAAGCCGCTGTTACGCAGAAGACGCTTTTGCCAAAACGGAAAGCCGTACCGCCCTATAAACGCAATATCACATTCATTTTTACGGCGCACCCCGCGGAGTCTGCGCACATCCTTCAGCAGCATATGGAAGGTAAGGGCTTCGTTTCCTATTCGCTTTACATTCCAAACAAATATCCCCCTACGTACGCACTCATTTACAAAGCGCTCGCTGCCGCGGCCTTTTAATCTCACCTTTACGTATCCCAAAAAGACGGTAACCCATTGATTCTTCATGACTCTCCTCCATTACTCGTTCAAAAATAGAACTTGTTCTATTGTTCCTTCAAGCAACAGTTCCTCCGGAAGAATCGTCTTGATGACAAACGAGTTGCCCCTTATAAGTAATTGCCCCTGCTTCAGCAGCAGACGCACCTCTGTGTCCGAGAATACTAACAGTCCTCGATGATTTTCTATATAAATGTGAATTTGTCCAACCAGTGTAATGCGAGGAAGATCCATGAGGACGTCAGCAGGCAGGTCCATCTTCTTAGTAATCCAACTTTTCATTTGTTGCTGAAGCTTTCTCACCGAAGAATCCCCCCTTCTCATCTCATATGTATGAGTTTTCTTACAGGTGGTTGTTATGCTGTAATGACTTCACTAACATAACTATATTCTGAAGGAGTTTGTATCATGTTAACTAAAACAGTCGCTATATACAATCGCATTTCTCGGGACAAGATGATGTTCTCCTTAATCACAGAACCGCTAATACAAGACTATGCGAATCAAAGGGATATCAGTACAAGTTACATGAAGAGAGAAAGGCTAATAAGGAATTGAAGGAAAAATTCAAATTGGATACAAGTAAAACTATCATTTATGAAAATTAAAGCAGCCATTCGGGCGTTTTCTTTTTGTCCACACAACAATAAAATTTTCTATTGTGGTGACAAAACTTAAAGGAGAGTATGCAACTAGGTGAAATTAAGAATGCTACCCTAATAATCAAGGTAGCATTCATTCTCAGACGTACTTAGCTAATTAAACATGAGCAAGCTCAGGTGTTTGTACATGAAGCGGGGGAGGGACTAACCACCCTTTTTCTTTGTTTATCCGTAACAATCTTCCACCAAATTGGACCTTAGTGGCATGGAACTGTCCAAACATCATCGCAACGTCTTCACGAATACTTTGACCAATCATTTGGCTACATGCAACTAACCCTGTAGCAATGTCCCTTCCTACACTAGCAGAAATCTCAGGGTCGTTAAATCTTGCCCCTGCAGGGATACTTTCTAACGCAGCGATTGGACGTTCAGGAGGAGAAGGCGGCAAGCCAATTCCATTTACTTTTAGTAAATTTTCGACCTGCTCGATTTCCTGTTTCATACTTCGCATCATATCTTCAAGGAAATTTTCTAAATCTCCATCGCCAGTATGGTTATAGAGCGTTTGATATCCAACCAGTAATCCACGAGTTGTTGCAAGGTAACCCCATACACCAAAAACTTCACCATAGTGCATTGGCTCATTTGTTGGATTTCCACTTAATATTCCCATGATTGTCCTCCTTATTTCAAAAACATTCATTGAGCGACCTCCCTTTCTCAACGTTCGGTCACGTTGTTATAATCTCTAAAAAAACTGATGCTATGCGTCATTCCTAATGATGGTTATTAGAGGTATATATCGCAATTTTAACCTAAGTAGTTCTGTCTACAACTTAATGAATAGCACCTAATGAAACTGGAGACATTAAGTATTGATGAAAGGAGAGAGAGCCATGAAGAAAAAGCTATCTTTAATAACTTGTACTTTAGCTTTAGCTGCAATGACTTTAGTAGCACCTGTTCATGCTGCAAATAATAACAATAACAACGTGGATAGAGTTAATTACAATGACAACTTAAACACTCGAAACGTCACTACAACAACAGACATTAATGATGATAATGATACAAACTGGGAATGGCTCGGTTTATTAGGATTAGTAGGTCTGCTTGGTCTTAGAAGAAGAAGAGAGGAAAACGTTCGTTAATACAGATAACTGTTTGTTTTTATTATTCAGTTACTTTAGTTTCACAACGAATGATAAAGAACTTGGAAACTCTCCAAGTTCTTTTTAATGTCAATTACAAAGTGATTACTTGAGTAATTTAATCTGCTGTTTTCCTCCCTGTTTCTGTTTTACACCTTAAACTGAATCCGATAAGCTGAAGCATAGTGCTTCCATTTTACTGTTTCTAAATTATGCTTAGTGAAATAAGGATTCCCAACAACCGTCTATAAAAAAATTCATATGCATGAAGAAAAGGCATGTTCTAGCACCGAAAAAGAAAAAGGGCTCTGTTTTACATATATGGCAGGAGAAGGTGAAAAATATATAGAGGAAAGGGGGAGCAACCATTGTCTATCTTTTTGGGACATAATCATCTTACTTTGCTGCAATGGCTTGAGCGCGGTGTAATCATTTATGTCTTCTTGGTACTTGTGGCCAAATTCATGGGCCAACGATCTATATCGCAATTACGTTTCCTTGATTTTGTGATAGCTCTTTTGCTTGGCGGGCTATTAGGAAATCCTCTTGCCGATCCCAGCCTTGATGTTTGGGATGGGATGATTACAAGCTCTGTGCTCGTCATTCTGCATGCTGGCAGTGCTTTTTTGGGCTTAAAATGGGAAAGATGGAGAAAATTCCTCGAACCACCTCCCCTAATTTTAATCCGAAATGGACGATTTCTCTTATCGAACTTAAAAAAAGCAAGAGTCTCTATCGATTATGTTTTATCAAGCCTTCGTCTTCAACAGATAGAGGACATCCAAAAGGTAGCAGTTGCCCTGTGGGAACCTGGCGGCACGATTTCCGTCTTCCTAAAAAGTGAATACGAGACCCCAACAAGGAATGATATGAATATAAAAAGTGAAGCATTTTCATTGCCGACAGTTGTTGTTAAGGAAGGAAAAATAAGAAAAGAGGCGCTCCTTTCCTTAGGAAAAGATGAAGCTTGGCTGCAGCAGCATATAAAGGAACCCATTCACATGATTTTGTTTGCAACTCTAGATGAACAACATCGCCTACAACTTATTTTTAAGGAATAAAGAAAACTCGCCGATTGGCGAGCCCTGCCCTTGGGCGAAGACAGAGGCGTAGCCCTACTTATACTTTAGTCCCAAAATCTCTCACTACGTCGAATTGTCTTCTAGCTAGACATCACCCCGAAAAGTTATATTTTCTTATCTTGTCAAATATCATAAAAAAACGTCTCGGTTATACCGAGACGTTTTTTTATGATAGCAATTGTGAAACAAGCTTATTCACTAAAGAGCCGTCAGCTTTCCCTTTTACTTTTGGAATGACTGCACCCATGACTTTGCCCATATCAGCTTTAGAAGCTGCACCCGTATCCGCAATTGCTTGCTTAATAACGGCTGTTAGCTCCTCTTCGCTCAACTGCTGTGGTAAATACTCTTCTAAAACTGCAATTTCGCCTTTTATTTTATCCACAAGGTCTTCACGACCCGCTTTTTCAAATTCAAGGAGGGAGTCTTTGCGCTGCTTTAATTCACGAGTCAATACTGTTAGCTCAGCCTCTTCAGACAAGGGTTGTTGCTGCAGCTTAATGCCTTCATTTTGTAAAGCAGACTTTACCATCCGAATGGTGGTAAGCTTTTCTTTTTCTTTATTCTTCATCGCTTGTTTCATATCATCGTTTAAACGATCGAGAAGACTCATAAATACACCCTCTCTTAGAATTTACGCTTTCTAGCTGCTTCAGACTTCTTCTTGCGTTTTACGCTTGGCTTTTCGTAAAACTCACGTTTTCTTGCTTCCGCAAGCGTACCAGTTTTAGAAACTGCTCTCTTAAAACGACGAAGCGCATCCTCCAAAGATTCGTTTTTGCGAACGACTGTTTTAGACATCCTTCTTTCCCTCCCTCCGAAACATCCACTTACATCTTAGATTCTAGGGCATGCAAAAAAGAAACACTTCTTCAGCATGTCTTTTAAGATTATAATACATTGCTTCCTTTCTGGTCAACCATATTGTAAAGAAATTTTGACTGACAGGCACCCATGCGTAAAGAAAACTCGCCGATTGGCGAGCCCTGCTCTTGGGCGAAGACAGAGGCGTAGTTGCACTTATACTGTATTCCTAAAATTCCCGACTACGTCGAATTTGCTTCTGGCTGGAAATTTATACTTTCTTACAGTGATCAATATCCCTAGCCTGTCGGGGCCTCTTAATAATCTGTTTTTGCTGCCTGTCCGCTAATCAGCGCTACACCAGAGCTTGTTCCAATCCTAGTTGCCCCTGCCTGTACCATCGCTTCCAGACCTGCAAAGTCGCGAACCCCTCCTGATGCTTTGACACCGATAGCAGGTCCAACCGTCTTTCTCATAAGAGCGATGTCCTCTACCGTCGCACCGCCCGTTGAGAATCCGGTTGACGTTTTTACAAAATCAGCTCCCGCTTTGACGGCCAATTTGCAAGCACGCACCTTCTCTTCTTCCGTTAACAGGGACGTTTCAATAATAACCTTTGTCAGCGCTTTCCCTTTTGCCGCCTCTGTAACCGCACGAATATCTCTTTCAACAAGTTCGTCATTTCCATCCCTTAACGCCCCAATATTGATAACCATATCCACCTCTGTTGCACCCTTGGCAATTGCATCGCTAGCTTCAAATGCTTTTGTTTCGGGTGTGTTTGCCCCTAGGGGAAACCCAATAACTGTACATACAGCCACATCTGTTCCGTGAAGAAGCTGCGCGGCCACCTCGACCCAAGTCGGATTCACACACACAGATGCAAAGTGATGCTGCTTTGCTTCCTCACATAGTGTTATGATGGCTTCCTTTTTTGCATCTGCCTTCAATAATGTATGATCAATCAATTTTGCATAATTCATTTGTTACCCCTTTCCGCACCGCCATGTACGAAGTTCATTATCTGACCACTGCAATTAATCGGATTATATCATAAGATATATGCCTTTCCTATTGTTAAGTTATCCGCGTTTTATGATTTCATTCCTTCGCTATCGCAACTTTATCCTGTACTTGGAACGTTAGGCGGCTTAGGTGGGGCAACTGCACGGACACTGCACGCCTAAAATTGCCGACAGTGCAAAAAAGCATGCAAACACCCCGTTTGCATGCTTTTTATCACGCGCTGGCAGCCTCTGTTTCAACTGCAGCCTCAACAACGCGGACAAATTGTCCTTCATTATATGGATAGCCAGCCTTTGTAATTTTCACTTTTACAAGCTTGCCGATCAAATCTTCCGTGCCTTCAAATACTACCTTTAGGTAATTATCTGTATATCCAACAAGTAATCCGGTTTGCTCTCCATCCTTGAATGCCTCTTCTGGGATGATTTCAAGCACTTCACCCTCAAACATAGAAGCATATTCCTTCGCGAGCTGATCAGATAACGCAATAAGCTTATGCACACGCTCATTTTTGACATCCTCAGCTACTTGATCATCCATACGAGCGGCAGGCGTACCTGTACGCTTG
Organism: Ectobacillus funiculus; assembly: GCF_004138295.1. Lineage (GTDB taxonomy): Bacteria > Bacillota > Bacilli > Bacillales > Bacillaceae_G > Ectobacillus > Ectobacillus funiculus. The sequence goes on from NZ_SCFM01000007.1 coordinate 215,202, forward strand.
GAATACGGAAATACATGCAATTCAGAGAATTTATGTGCTTGGATGAAATTAAAGGTTTCCATGAACTCTTCTTCTGTTTCACCCGGGAAGCCAACGATAACATCCGATGTAATCGCAAGACCCGGAAGTGCTTCCTTCAAGCGATCAAGACGCTCTCCGAAAAACTCCATTGTATATTTGCGGCGCATCCGCTTTAGTACTGTATTCGATCCTGACTGAATCGGAATGTGCAGATGGCGCACTACAATTTTAGAATCGCGCAGTACCTCAATTACCTCATCTGTAATTTGGCTCGCTTCAATTGAAGAAATACGCAGACGCTTTAATCCTTTCACTTGCGCTTCCATGTCACGAAGCAGCATCGCAAGATTATAATCCTTTATATCTTCACCGTATCCGCCTGTATGAATACCGGTTAGGACGATTTCCTGATAGCCTGCATCCACAAGCTGCTGCGCTTGGCGAATAACCTCCTGCGGATCACGTGAACGCATTAAGCCGCGCGCCCATGGAATAATACAGAATGTACAGAAGTTGTTGCAGCCTTCTTGAATCTTTAATGATGCACGTGTACGATCTGTAAAATACGGAACATCCAGTTCCTCATACACACGAGTTTTCATAATATTGCGCACCGCATTGATCGGCTGACGCTCGTTTTTATATTGCTCAATATATCCAAGCATGCTGCTGCGATCTTGTGTTCCAACAACAATATCAACACCAGGAATAGCCATGATCTCGGCTGGAGATGTTTGTGCATAACAGCCTGTTACACAAATAACAGCGTCTGGATTTTGACGGACCGCGCGGCGAATGATTTGCCGGCTCTTTTTATCTCCTGTGTTTGTCACTGTACATGTATTAATCACATACACATCTGCCGCTCTTTCAAATTCGGTGCGCTCGTAGCCTGCTTCTTTAAACAGCTGCCAAATCGCTTCTGTTTCATAATGGTTGACTTTGCACCCTAACGTATGAAACGCAACTGTTGCCATATAATCACCTCATTAGTTCAAAATGATAGGAAACAGCAGACAACGCATAAAGCGGTGCTGTTTCTGTTCGTAAAATTCTCGGTCCTAAGCTGCAGGAAACGAAAGTATGTTCACACAAACGCTGCACTTCATCCTCTGTCAAGCCGCCTTCTGGACCAAATACAATTAGAAGACGCTGTCCAGGCTGAAGCTTCTCAAGTGTTTGCACAAAATTTGCTTTTTCACCTTTTCTTGCTTCTTCTTCATACGCTACGATACATGCATCATATTGCGCGCTTGCCGCAAGCAGCTCCTTAAAGGAAATTGGCGCTGTTACCGACGGCACAATGCTCCGATGAGCCTGCTCTGCCGCCTCCTTTGCGATTTTTGCCCAACGCTCTACCTTCTTCTCGCTCTTTTTGCTATCCCATTTTACAATCGAACGAGATGCCTGAAACGGCAAAAAAGCGGCTGCCCCAAGCTCGGTACCCTTTTGTAAAATGAGCTCAAGCTTATCTCCCTTTGGCAGGCCGCTTGCAATTGTAATCGCAACAGGCAGTTCGCTACGCTCCTCCACCCATTGTACAACAGCCACTTTCACAAATGTATTGGTAATTTCAGCAATCGTACAAAGCGCTGTTTTTCCGTTTAAGCAACAATACAATTCGTCCCCTGGCTCCATGCGCATCACTCTGGTAATATGATGCGCATCGTCACCTTCTATTGTAATATGATTGTTGTTTACCTGCTCCTCATGTACAAAATAACGCTGCATTTGCTCACACCCTTACGCCTTGTTGCGGGCAATGATTGCAACCCAGTCTTCCATCGTCATAACTTCCTCAATTGTAAAACCGGCTTGTTCCAGTCCTTCACTCACATCCTGCTGCTTCGCTGCAATAATGCCGGATGTAATGAATAATCCGCCTGGCTTTAACACTCTTGCCGCATCATGCGGGAATAATAAAATAATATCTGCAAGAAGATTTGCGACAATCAAATCAACCGGGCCTTCAATATTTTGCAGTAGATTGTTTTGTCCAACTGTGACAACATCGTCTGCTTTATTGAGCTCCACATTCATTTGGGCACTCTCCACCGCTACCTCATCCAAATCATACGCCTGTACAGCAGCAGCGCCAAGCTTGGCAGCCGCAATGCTCAATATGCCTGATCCAGTACCGACGTCAATCACGAGATCCTCCGGCTGCACTGCTTTTTCAAGTGCCCGGATGCACATAATTGTTGTTGGATGTGTACCCGTCCCAAACGCCATCCCAGGATCAAGTTCGATAATCCGCTCTGTTTCTACCTCAGGTGTATATTCCTCCCATGTTGGCACAATCGTAAACGTATCAGACACTTTAATCGGATGGTAATATTGCTTCCACGCCGTTGCCCAATCCTCTTCATCAACCTCTGACGCAGTTACAATGTTCGCGCCAATATCAAGCCCAAAGGCTGAAAGAGCACTAACAGATACGCGGATTTGCTCTAATAGCTGATCGAATGTGTCATTGAGCGCAAAGTACGCCTTAACTCGCACGCCTTCCTCTGGATACTGGTTCGCATCTACCTCGTAAATTTCACCGAAGCGGTTGTCACGCTCCTTTGTAAAGTCCATTTTATCTTCAATTGAAACACCACTTGCCCCTGCTTCATGCAAAATGTGAGAAACTGCCTCAACAGCCTCCTGTGATGTATGAACTGTAACCTCTGACCATTTCATAATCGATCTTGTCTCCTATGCTTTTTTAGCACTGTAAGAAAGTATAAATTCCCAGCTGAAAGTCAATTTGACGCAGTCGGAAATTCTAGAAATACAGTGTAAGTGCGACTACACCGCTGTCTTCGCCTAATGGTGAGTTTCTACAGCACACAAGCCCCCTGTCTATCAAGGAGGCTCATGTGCGCTAAAAACCAAATTCTCTTTGCTTCCCTCGTCTATTAGGAAATAAACGAAACGGGAAACTTTTCCATATTAACCAGTATTACCCTTTAAATGCTCTTTTAAGCTTAGCAAATAAGCTGTCGTCTTTATGCAAATCCTCATGCCCATCCTTCGCAAGCTCTGTTAATAGCTCCTTTTGGCGGGATGTAAGTTTTGTCGGTGTCACAACCCGTACAATGACATACTGATCACCTTGACCATAGCCCCTTACATTCGGTGCACCTTTTCCTTTTAAACGGAATTCTGTGCCCGTTTGCGTACCAGCTGGAATTTTCAGCTTCACCTTACCGTGAACGGTCGGTACCTCTACCTCATCGCCAAGCGCGGCCTGCGCAAAAGTGAGTGGCATTTCGCAAATGACATCATCACCATTACGCTCAAAAAATTCATGCTGCCTCACGCGCACAACAACATATAAATCTCCCGGAGGTCCACCGTTTATTCCGGCTTCTCCTTTGCCAGAGATGCGAATTTGCTGACCATCATCAATCCCGGCTGGAATTTTGATATTAATCTTTTTACGCTTACGCACCTTTCCTGCGCCATGACATGTCGTACATTTTTCTTTAATAATCTGACCTGTTCCACGGCAATGCTCACATGCACGGCGATTTACAATACGGCCAAACGGTGTATTTTGCTGCACACTCACCTGACCCGTTCCGCCGCAATGCGAACATGTATCCTTTGAAGTTCCTGGCTTTGCACCAGAGCCATGACATGTATCACAATTTTCGTCGCTCGCAAGTTCAACCTCAGTTTCTTTTCCAAAAATCGCTTCCTCGAAGCTGAGCATCATTGAATATTGAAGGTCTGCTCCTTGACGAGGCGCGTTCGGATCACGACGTCTGCCGCCACCGCCGCCAAAGAATGAACTGAAAATATCCTCAAAACCGAAGCCTCCAAAATCTCCACCATCAAACCCGCCGCCGCCAAAGCCCTGATTCGGACCTGCATGACCAAATTGATCATATTGCGCGCGCTTCGTATCATCACTGAGAACCTCATACGCTTCCTGTACTTCCTTAAACTTCTCTGTTGCATCCAGCTCTGTACTTACATCCGGATGATATTTTTTAGCCAAACGGCGGTATGCCTTTTTAATCTCATCTTTAGACGCTGTTTTACTAACACCCAGCACCTCATAGTAATCTCTCTTACTCATAATGTAACACCCCCGACTCCTTTCACATAAACGTAATTGTAACACCTAAAGAAATACCTTTGCAAATAGGAAAAGCGGACACGGCCCGGTTTTGCTCCCGTAGTAAAATGTTCTCCGCCACAGAAGGCGCTTTTTGCCTTTTGTGGCAGAGGTTATTTTATGGCAGGGAGCAGGCCGTGAGAGCTAGATCAGGAAAAGCGAACACGCCCCAGTTTTGCTTCCCCAAGTTACAATCTAAGAAAAAAGCCAAAGCCAAGGTATACTTGACTTTGACTTTTGTCATCTTACTTATCGTCTTGTACTTCTTCGTACTCAGCGTCTACGACGTTATCTTTTTTCGCACCTGCACCTGCTTCAGCTTCAGCTCCTTGTGCTTGCTGAGCTGCTTGCGCTGCTTGCTCATATAGCTTTACAGATAGCTGCTGCACGATTTCTTGCAACGCATCCTTTTTCTCGCGGATTTGCGCTAAATCATTCGCTTCAATCGCTGCTTTTAAAGCATCCTTCGCTTCGTTTGCTTTTGCTACTTCTGCAGCGTCTACTTTTCCTTCTAAATCTTTCACTACTTTGTCTGTTTGGAATACAAGCTGATCTGCTTCGTTGCGAATCTCTGCTTCTTCCTTACGCTGCTTATCTGCTTCCGCATTCGCCTCTGCCTCACGTACCATGCGATCGATTTCGTCGTCAGATAGGCTTGTAGAAGACGTAATTGTGATTGTTTGTTCTTTGTTTGTTCCTAAATCCTTTGCACGTACGTTTACGATACCATTTGCGTCAATATCAAAGCTAACTTCAATTTGCGGAATACCGCGTGGCGCTGGCGGAATATCACCTAATTGGAAGCGGCCTAGCGTTTTGTTATCAGCTGCCATTGGACGCTCACCTTGCAATACGTGAATATCTACTGCTGTTTGGCTATCAGCTGCAGTTGAGAATACCTGCGATTTACTTGTTGGAATTGTTGTATTACGATCAATTAGCTTTGTAAATACGCCGCCCATTGTTTCAATACCAAGGGAAAGCGGAGTTACGTCGAGCAATAGAACGCCTTTTACGTCACCTGTTAATACGCCGCCTTGAATCGCTGCGCCAAGAGCTACAACTTCATCAGGGTTTACACCTTTGAATGGTTCTTTTCCTGTTTCGCGCTTAATCGCTTCTTGTACCGCTGGGATACGTGTAGAACCGCCAACAAGGATAACTTTATCAATTTCGCTTGCAGAAAGGCCAGCATCCTGCATCGCACGGCGAGTTGGACCTAATGTTCTTTCTACAAGACCTGCAGAAATCTCTTCAAATTTCGCTCTTGTTAGCGTAACCTCTAAGTGAAGCGGGCCAGCCGCGCCTGCGCTAATAAACGGCAAGGAAATTTGTGTGCTTGTTACACCAGAAAGATCCTTTTTCGCTTTTTCTGCAGCATCCTTTAAACGTTGCAATGCCATTTTGTCTTGAGATAGATCAAGACCGTTTTCTTTTTTGAATTCGGCAACCAAATAGTCAATAATCACTTGGTCAAAGTCATCACCGCCAAGACGGTTGTCACCAGCTGTTGCCATTACCTCGAATGTACCTTCTGCAAGTTCAAGTACAGATACGTCAAATGTACCGCCGCCAAGATCGTATACGAGAATTTTTTGCTCTTCGTCTGTTTTATCTAGACCGTATGCAAGCGCTGCTGCTGTTGGCTCGTTGATAATACGCTCTACTTCAAGACCAGCAATACGGCCTGCATCCTTCGTTGCTTGACGCTCTGCATCGTTGAAGTAAGCCGGAACTGTAATAACAGCTTTTGTTACTTTTTCACCTAGGTATTCTTCCGCATAAGATTTTAAATGCTGCAGGATAATCGCAGATACTTCCTGCGGAGAATAATCCTTGCCCTCAACATTTACTTTGTAATCTGTACCCATATGACGCTTAACGGACATAATTGTGTTCGGGTTTGTGATGGATTGACGCTTTGCAACCTCACCTACTTGACGCTCCCCATTTTTAAACGCTACAACAGACGGTGTTGTGCGGTTTCCTTCTGCATTGGCGATTACCTTCGGCTCTCCGCCCTCCATGACAGCGACGCAGGAGTTTGTTGTACCTAAGTCGATACCGATAATTTTACTCATAGAGAATCCCTCCTATGTAATATTATTGATTTACTTTTACCATTGAAACACGAATAACCTTATCTTTCAGCTTGTAGCCTTTTTGGAACTCCTCTACAACTGTGTTAGGCTCATATTCGCTATCCTCTGTTTGCATTACAGCTTGATGCTGGTATGGATCAAACGGTTTGCCAACCGATTCAATTGCTTCTACTCCTTCTTTTTGAAGGGCTTCCATCATTTGACGGTACACCATTTCCATTCCTTGCAGCAGCGCCGCACCAGATTCATCCTTTATTTCTACCTTTAACGCTCTCTCAAAGCTATCAAGAGCCGGCAGTAAATCACTTACCAGACTTTGCGCTCTATATTTCTCAGCTGCTTCCTTGTCAAGCTGAACACGACGACGATAGTTATCAAAGTCCGCTTGCAGACGAAGCATACGATTTTCCGTATCAGTAAGTTTTGCTTGCAATTCATTGATAGCTTCCTCTAACGGAGATACCTCAGTGCTTGCTTGCTCCTCTACCTGCTCTTCCTGTTGTTCAATCGTTTCTTCAACTGTTTGCTCGTTACGTTCTTCCATTGCTTTCACCTCCCTCAAAGAGTGTTCTTCCTATTTGAGCTACGCGGAGAAGAATGTTCTCCCCGCAGCCTCACCTACCTTATTTTCCCATCATTCCTTCGTTTGATGCAAGCCTTGAAATACTTTGGTCAGTTGACCTGTAAATAGCTGCAGCAAGCTAATAACACGAGAATAGTGCATTCTAGTTGGTCCCAAAATCGCAATCGTGCCAAGCTGTTCTTCCCCTATCGAATACGTAGCTGTAATCAAGCTGCAATCCTCCATAGCGGATGAACCGTTCTCGCGGCCGATTCTTACTTGAATACCTGAATGCTTATCACGCAGCATGCTGTACAGCTCCTGTTCGTGCTCCATCATCATTAAAAGAGAACGAATTTTATTAATATCATGGAACTCCGGCTGCGATAGCATATTGGTTTTTCCGCCTAGATACATCTTTTCTGATAACGGAAACTTGAATGTGCCATCGAGCATTTTCACCACCGCATCGTAGCTTTGGATATGCTGACGAAGAACAGTGACAATTTCTTTAAAAATCTTATTGTGCAATTCGGAAATGGGAATACCTACGAGCTTGTCGTTTAAAATATTTACCATTTTCTCTAAATCACTGAGCTCAACGTTAGCTGGCACAGTAATCGTCTTGTTTTGCACATGGCCTGTATCGGTAACAATAATAGCTACAGCTGTTTGCGGACCAATTGGAACAATTTGCACGCTTTTCAGCCTATTCTCGCCCACCTTTGGTCCAAGCACAATCGAGGTATAGCTCGTTAGGTCAGACAAAATCTCTGCCGATTGCTGCGCAAGCTTTTCCATTTCAAAAATCTTCTCGGCGAACAATCCTTTGACCTGTACAATTTCCTGTTGCGGCAAGTGCTGCGGCGCAAGGAGGTGATCTACATAAAATCTGTATCCCTTCTCAGAAGGAACACGCCCAGAGGAGCTATGCGTTTTTTCAATAAATCCTAACTCCTCTAAATCAGCCATCTCATTTCGAATCGTCGCAGAGCTGAAGGTAATTTCCTCTTTCTTAGAAAGTGTGCGCGACCCGACAGGCTGTGCCGAACGAATAAAATCATCAATGATAATTTGCAAAATTAAGAGCTGCCGGTCGGTAAGCATGTACAATCACCTCTGTTAGCACTCTATTCTTTCGAGTGCTAATTCTAATACTAAATTACCAAAATTAGCGCTCCGTTGTCAATGCAAAAGCTATTAAGATTCATCAATAAGAAAAGACTGAAATACTTCATTTCCAAGCAGCTTGCCCTTCCGTGTCAATCGAATGGCCTCCGCTGTCTCCTCAATTAATCCAAGACGCGTCTGCTTTTCAATTTGCTTTTGAAATATAGCGTCTAGGCGCAGGCCAAACTTTTGCAGGAATGTATCCTTACTTACACCCTCTGTTTTCCGAAGGCCTAAAAATAATTCCTCCTCCATTTGCTCCTGCTTGGTCACCGGATGTGCGCTCACATACGGAAAACCTGTTTCATCAATTGCGGTGAAATATTTTTTTAACGGCCCTGCATTTTGTGTACGCTTTCCAGCCGTATACCCGTGCGCTCCTGCACCAAATCCATAATATTCCTCATTGTTCCAATACGTAAGATTATGACGGCTTTCATATCCCGCTTTTGAAAAATTGCTAATTTCATATTGATGATAACCATTTTTCTCCATCTCATCCATGACGATTTCATACATTTGGGCCTCATGCTCTTCGCTTGGCAACGGCAGCTTTCCTTTTTGCATCATGTTGTAAAATACCGTTTTTGGTTCAACAATTAAAGAGTAGGCTGAAAAATGCGGCACATCTAATGCATATGCTTCCTGAAGCGTTTCCCGAATGTCCTGGATAGTTTGTGTCGGCAACGCGTAAATCAAATCTAGATTTATGTTGAAAAATCCGGCAGCTTTTGCATCCTCTACCGATTTCACTACGTCCTGCCTCGTATGCGTGCGCCCAAGCTTTTTCAGCAGACTCTCCTGAAACGTTTGTACACCAAAACTTAGACGATTCACACCGCCTTCAATTAATAGCTTCAGCTTCTCCTTCGGTACATCACCGGGATTGGCTTCAAATGTCAGCTCATACTCGGTCGCTTTAGGTCGCAAATGCTTATCAATAATGGAAAGAAGGCGCTCGGTTTGCTTCATGTTAAGAGCAGTTGGTGTTCCGCCGCCAACAAAAATCGTTTGCAGCTGTCCAAACGGAACCTGCTGCACCGTATTTTCAATCTCTTTCTCCAAGTAATCCAAATATTGCTCCACCGGCTGTCGGTCAATAAACATTTTATTAAAATCGCAGTAATGACAGATATGCTGACAAAACGGAATGTGAATATAAGCGGATTGGATCATCAAATCTTCTCCTTCCTAATGGTTACGAGCAAAGCCAGCTGTACTCGTAACGAAAAGAAGCCGCAGCTCGTGCGGCTTCCCGATTTCTATTTACACTGTAGGAAAATATAAATTGCCAGCTAGAAGAAAACTCGACAAAGCAGAAAACTTTAGGAACACAGTGCAGGTGAAACTACGCCTGTGAATTCGCTAAAACGCTGATGAATTTTACTTCTCATCCATTCGTAAAACAGCCATGAACGCCTCCTGCGGCACCTCTACAGAGCCGACAGACTTCATGCGCTTTTTACCTTCTTTTTGCTTCTCTAACAGCTTACGCTTACGGGAAATATCACCGCCATAGCATTTTGCCAATACGTTTTTGCGCATCGCCTTAATGGTCGAACGAGCAACAATTTTATTTCCGATTGCCGCTTGAATCGGTACCTCGAATTGCTGCCGTGGAATAAGCTCCTTCAGCTTTTCAACGATTACCTTACCACGATCATACGCAGAGTCGCGATGCACGATAAAGGACAAGGCATCCACCGTCTCTCCATTCAATACGATATCCATCTTCACAAGCTTAGACGCCTTATAGCCAATAAGCTCATAGTCAAAAGATGCATAGCCTTTTGTGCTGGATTTCAGCTGATCAAAGAAATCATACACAATTTCTGAAAGCGGAATTTCATATGTCAGCGTCACACGCGTTTCATCCAAATATTGCATATCAATGAACGTGCCGCGTTTTCCCTGACAAATCTCCATCACCGCACCGACGAAGTCATTTGGCACCATAACAGTTGCTTTTACATACGGCTCTTCTACACGGTCAATGGCTTGTGGATCCGGCATATTAGACGGGTTATCTACTGTGAGCTGTTCTCCATTTGTCAGATGTACTGTATAAATAACGCTTGGTGCGGTTGTAATTAGATCAATCTTAAACTCGCGCTCAATGCGCTCTTGAATAATTTCCATATGAAGCAAGCCTAAGAAGCCGCAACGGAAACCAAAGCCAAGCGCTTGAGAAGTTTCTGGCTCAAATTGAAGGGCAGAGTCGTTCAGCTGCAGCTTTTCGAGCGCCTCGCGCAAGTCATTATAACGAGCTGTATCAATTGGATAAAGACCACAAAACACCATCGGGTTCAGTTTACGGTATCCTGGAAGCGGCTCCGCTGCTTGACGCTTCGCATGCGTAATCGTATCCCCAACGCGCGTATCGCCGACATTTCGAATAGATGCGGTTAAGAAGCCTACATCTCCAACTGATAATTCATCGCGTAAAACCGTTTTAGGTGTAAATACGCCCACCTCGGTTACTTCAAATTCGGCTCCTGTTGCCATCATGCGAACTTTATCGCCAACCTTCACCGTACCGTTTACAACGCGAATATACGCGACAACGCCGCGATACGCATCGTACAGGGAGTCAAAAATCAGCGCTTGCAGCGGTGCTTCTGGGTCACCGGCAGGAGCTGGTACCTTTTCTACAATTTGCTCCAAAATTTCTTCAATACCGATGCCAGCCTTTGCAGAAGCAAGCACCGCCTCGGACGCATCTAATCCAATGACATCCTCAACCTCTTGACGAACCCGCTCAGGATCAGCACTTGGTAAGTCAATTTTGTTAATAACAGGAAGGATTTCAAGATTGTTATCAAGCGCAAGATATACGTTCGCCAATGTTTGCGCCTCGATCCCTTGTGCCGCATCTACAACAAGAATCGCTCCTTCACACGCCGCCAAACTGCGTGATACCTCGTACGTAAAGTCGACGTGACCAGGCGTATCAATTAGATGCATAATATAATCTTGACCATCTTTTGCTTTATAGTTTAACTGCACCGCATTCAGCTTAATTGTGATTCCGCGTTCGCGCTCCAAATCCATAGAATCCAACAGCTGCGCCTTCATTTCACGCTGCGATAGCGCATTTGTTTTTTCTAAAATACGATCCGCTAACGTAGATTTCCCATGATCAATGTGGGCAATAATGGAAAAATTACGAATGCGGGATTGCCTATTTGCTCGTTCTTCTTGATTCATTGTTTCTCACTCCTACTAAAGTCGCCAACATACACTGCTTTTGATTATATCAATACGATTGTAAAGATTCAACGAAAAGTAATGGAAACGGTACCCCTACCTATATGATATGCTCGTTTCATGTAAAAAGAAAATGCGAAGAATTAAGATGTGATCGCCTTTTGGCTGTTACTTCCTGATTTCTTGAAAAATATCTTGAACCTTCTGAGCAAATGCATTCATAGAGACCTGCGCAGCTTTTTGTACCCCGGCCGTTACTCCCTCTCCTAGTCTGGAAAACACATTAAAGGTTTTTAAACGCTCCAGCTCCTTTTGCTTTTCTTCAATTATAAACGTATTGCCAAGAAGCGTAGCCTCTACATTCCCATTTTCTGTACCCGTAATATGGGCAACCTGTTCATAGGTTGGATCATTATAGCCTTTCATTCTCTTTAACCCGTCATTCGCAAGCTGCATGCCGGCGAGCACAGCTACGAATAAAATGCTTATTAAGATTAAGCATCTCATCAAAAATGTCTTCATCATCGCACCTCCTTAAGAAAAGCGGACAAGGCCCGCCTTTTATGGCAGTGGAAGTTCAGCCCTACGCTGCCATTTTGGGCCTTGGGAGCTAGACATCCCCCCGAAAAGTTATACTTCCTTATCTTGCTAAGAAAAAAATAGCCGATTGGCGATCCCTGCCTTTAGGCGAAGACAGAGGCGTAGTTGCCCTTATACTGTATACTTTCGTACAGTGTAAAAAAACCGTGTTGCTGCAACACGGTTTTAATGGGTATAGGCGCCCGCATTATCTTGATCAATTTGATGGTGCAGGGCAGCGTTTAAGCCGCTTGCAATCACATTAGCCATATCCTCAATAAAAGTATCCACTTCCTTCGGTGTTACCATCAAGTTATGTCCTAACGGAGAGAGCACCTCATGAATGAGTCGCCGTTTCTCCTCTTCTTCGAGCGTTCCAACGACACCTAGAAACATATTTCGCTCCTTTTCACCCGGCATATCGTCCTCTGTCAGCTTTTTTCGGCCACCGAAAGAAAAGCCTGCCGGAAGTAACGAACGTGACGGCTTATCGCCTTCCTTCATTTCACGCCCGAAATGCTTTAAAATAAAATCGATTGTATCACTTGTAATAGAAACCGCATCAACAACGGTCGGAACACCGATTGCAATCACCGGAATACCTAGCGTTTCTTTACTTAATTCCTTGCGTTTATTTCCAATGCCGGAACCGGGATGAATGCCAGTATCCGAAATTTGAATCGTACTATTTACCCGCTGAATCGAACGTGCCGCCAATGCATCAATCGCAATTATAAAATCCGGTTTTGTTTTCTCAACAACTCCAAAAATAATATCGCTCGTTTCAATACCGGTAATCCCCATTACGCCAGGACGAAGCGCACTCACTGGCCGAAAGCCCTCCTCGATCTGCTCAGGCTGAAGCTCGAACAAATGACGTGTGACAAGCGTATTTTCCACTACAATCGGTCCAAGTGCATCAGGGGTAACATTCCAATTACCAAGTCCAACAACCAAACAGCTCGCATTATCGCTAATCCCAATCTCTTTTAAAAAGTGCGCAAATTCCTTCGCAAATACTTGCTCCACCTTTTGCTGCAGTTCTGTGTCCTGCTGACGAATTCCTTGCACTTCCAACGTTAAATAGTTCCCCGGCTTTTTCCCCATTGCCTCAGTGCCATTTTCATCAATTGTTACCTTTGTGATGGTAATGCCGTCTTCGTCCCGCTCCTTTACGATGACACCATTAATAGAGCGTTGTGCTTCCTCCTGCTCCATCAGCATCTCATGTGCTTCCACCGCCAAATCAGTACGAACAGAATACTTGCTTAAATCGAGAGATTCACTCATTGCTAATTCCCCCCTAATATGAATAAAATTAGAATTTCCAAAAACAGCAAGAAACATTCTTTGAAAAAGTCTCTGTTTGTACAAAATTCATTTCGTTTCACTATTGCATTTATCCAATACGTTTGATAGAATGTTCCTTGTTCTATGTAAGAATCGAGTTACTCGATTGCACCAGGGAGGTGAAAGATATGGCAAACATTAAATCTGCTATCAAACGCGCTAAGATCAGTGAAGAGCGTCGTGCACAAAATGCTTCTCAAAAGTCTGAAGTTCGCACAGCGGTTAAGACTGTTGAAGCTGCACTTAACAATAATGACTTAGAAACTGCAAAAGCTGCTTTCGCAACTGCTGCGAAAAAGCTTGATAAAGCTGCTACTAAAGGTTTAATCCACAAAAACGCTGCTGCTCGTAAAAAATCTCGTCTAGCGAAGAGATTGAGCGTACAAAACGCGTAATGTACAAAACGACGACCTCATATAGGTCGTTTTTTTCTTTTTAACTATGAAAATCTAAAAATTTCCTGCTACATCGAATTCGCTTCTAGCTGGAAATTTATACTTTCGTACAGTGTAAAAAAGTTCATGCGGCAGCTCCGCATGAACTTTTTTTCTCTATTTATGACTCAAGCGCATTAAAAAGATTTCCAGTACAAGTCGCTTATTCAGCTTCCCTGTTTTCATATCATAATCTGCATCGGCCAAGTGATCTATAATACTTCGCAGCTCTTGAAATGAAAAGCGCTGCGCCTGGCCCATAGCCAGCTTTACCCTATACGGATGCACACCAAGATGGGACGCTGCTTGGTTTTGAGCATATCCCCTCTGTTGCAGCTCCTTTACTTGATACAGGAGCCGGAATTGATTTGCCAAAAGCGCCAATATTTTAATTGGCTCCTCTTGCTGCATAAGCAGCTCCTCCAGCATTCTCATTGCCCCGGCAATATCCCTCTGCACTACCCGCTCTACAAGTGAAAAAACGCTTTGCTCCGCCGATTTTGGAACAAGCTGCGCCACAATTTCCCGGTTAATTACACTGTCTACACCAGCGTATAAAAGGAGTTTTTGTATTTCCTGCGATAACAGCAGCATATTGTTGCCAACAAGCTCAAGCAGCAAATCTATCGCATCGCTATCTATTTGCACACGCTGCTCGGTTCCTTGATTCGCAATCCAAGCTCGTATATCTTGTCCTTGCAGGGCATTTGCTTCCAGCACTTCTGCTTCCTTTTTCAGCAGCTTTGTAATTTTTTTTCGTTCATCCAGCTTTTCAAACGGAGCAATAAACACCAAAATGGAAAATGGTGATGGCTCACTTATATATTTCTCAAGCACCTTCACATTTTGCTCTAGCTTTTCCTTTTGTGAAGTTAAAAAATAAGGCGACTTCACAAGAATAACCTTTCGTTCTCCAAAAAATGGAAGGGTATGAGCATCTTCAATAACATCTTCTAAATAGACTTCGTCTAAATCATATGTAACAGTATTTAGTTCGCGATCCTCTTCCTCAAGCGCTTCTGCTAATAGTACATTTATCGTTTCATTGATAAAATATATTTCTGTACCATACAGCAAATATATAGGTACAAATTGCTTTTTCTTGAAATTTTTATGTAAGTCGTTCATGTGCCTCTCCTCAACTTGTTACGTATATATGTATACTACCTATATATTTTTCCTTTTACAATAAGAAAGGCAAATACGTTCCATCTGTGCTTCCATAGCAAGTAAAGTCTATTTTACTGAAGCCCGCATTTGTTCCACTGCAAGAAAAGATAAATTTCCAGCTCGAATTGAATTCGACGTATCAGGGGATTTTAGGAACAAGCTATAAGGGCAACTACGCCTCTGTCTTCGTCCAAAGGCAGAGTTCGCTCATCGGCAAGTGTTTTCTTTATCCATCGTAGAAGACATTTTTTGTCCTGCAAAGAGAGGCTAGAAGCAAGTGATATACTCTTATAGTTGGATAAAGGAACGGGCGAAGCACCCGTTCCTGCATCTATATAAAAACGCTACCGAATAAGTCCCGGGCTTCTTATGCAGTAACGGTAATGATGTACTGTTATTGTTTACTCCTGCTTTATAAGTATAAGTGACAACAGTTTACAGGCATGGAAAGAAAAAGGTAAATTGTAGATTTTTTTCTGACAATATTTTATACTAAAATTGACAAGTTGGGAGGGGTCAAGATGAATGAATTTGAAAAGAACGTTCAAAGCAAACGGAATGACGCTACTGACTCAGGGGTAGGTTTTGTTGTCTCTTTCGGATTCTTTGCAACGGTATTTATCATCGCAACCGTTATTAAATTCATCGGCTCGTAAAAGACTGCTCCATGCAGTCTTTTTTTGTTTTAGGAATAAAGTGCAACTACGCCCCTGCCTTCGCCAATTGGCGTGTTTTCTCTATCTCCCACCTGCTGTGCTTTCATCATATGTAATCCTTGTGCGAAACGTTCCCTTCCCTTTTGAAAAAATATATGTGATTGCTCCGTCCTCATCCGTTCTCCAAATCGCCGCTCCATGCCGCCTAAGCCTTTGTAGCACCTCCTCATGCGGATGACCGTATCGATTTTTGCGCCCGACGGAAATAATCGCTACACGCGGCTGCACGGTCTCTAACAGCACATCTGACGTAGAGGTTTTACTTCCATGATGACCAACCTTTAGCACATCGGCACTTAGATTGTTATATGATGTGATTAACTGCTCTTCTCCCCTCTCCTCTAAGTCACCCGTAAACAGCCATGTAAGTCCGCCGACTCTTGCGCGCAGCACAACGGATTGATCATTCTCTTTCTCTTCCTCCCCAAAGGGGGATAGCGCCTCAAAATACGCATCGCTGTTCCTCCACTTCATTCCGTTTCCTGCCAATACAATCCGCACTCCTTTTTGCTGCGCGCCCTGCAAAATCTGCTGCTCCATATCGGAATAGCTGTTTTTTCTTCCAAGCACGACTTCTCCCACCCGTACAGAGGATAACACTTCCAAAGCAGCACCAACATGATCTGCATCGCCATGAGTCAAAATGAGCTTATCTATCCTGCGAATTCCCTTGCTTTGTAAATATGGAACGACAATATCATCTCCAACTGAGAATTCATTTTTCCGCTTTTGCCACGCTTGCTTCGGTAACGCAATGGTACCTCCTGTATCAATCATATATGTCCCTTTTGCATAAGGAAGCTGGATTAAAATCGCATCGCCTTGTCCCACATCCAAGAAAGTAATATTTCCATATGGATTGAAGTAGGGAAACAGATACTGCGCTGTTAAAAGCAATATCAAGCCTCCTCCAACTGGCAAAACGTATCTTTTCCTCCGCTTGTCCTCCCATGCTGTGAAAAGAACTAAAATAACGATGCAATAACATACTGTCAGCCACGCAGGTGCTTGGCCAAATATGAGCTTGTTGTATGGCAGCTTCTCAGAAAGAAATAGTACTTTATTAGAAATGGACAAGAGCAAGGAAAGCACCGTTTCAATCCATTGACTAACGAAAGGAAGGAACATAGACAAAAATAACGCACAAAGACAGAGGGGCAGGATAATAAATGACAAAAACGGAACGTAGATGAGGTTAAATATAATACTATACGGGGAAATTTGTCCGAAATAGTGAAGAGAAATCGGGAGAGAAGCAAGCTGAGCCGCTACAGCAACATTCCACATATTATGCAGCATAGATTTTTCCGATGATAAAATAGAGGTCGATGAAAGAAGCAGGACAAAGGTTGCGGAAAAAGAAAACTGAAAGCCGATATCGAACAACACATACGGATCGAACATAAGCATACAAATTGCAGAAAGACTAAGCGCATCTATACCTGATATGCGCGCAGAAAATAATAAACATGACAACACCACAACAGCTGTAACGGAAGCGCGCACAACAGAGGGCGATGCGCCCGCCATATACATATACAATGGAATGACGATAAGCAATAATACCGTTGCTGTCTCTCGTGTACTACCAAGACGAAGCAGCACATAATAGCATGCGGCAATCAGGACCGTAATATGGGATCCAGAAATGGCAAGTAAATGAATAAGACCGAGTTGTTGATAGCTTTCCTCTATCTCTGATGATATAGCCTGCCTATCACCGTATACAAGCGCGTTAATAAAGCTGGCTGCGTCCCCAGAGAAGTTGTCCTGCACATATTGTACAGCCTGTTGGCGGATGGAGAACAGCCATTGCCAAAAGGAAGGGTCTTCATAACAGGAGGAAAAAGCGGAGATGTTATAGATGGAATGAATATGTTGCCGATGTAAATACTCCTTATAGTCAAAGGAACCGAAATTTCGGGCAGGCTGCGGAGCATCCCGTTCTCCTGTAAACATACAAACCATTCCGGCTCGCATATCCTTTAATGCTTCCTTTTCTTCAGGCGATGAAATAGTATAAACCATGCGAAGCTTTTCCTGCTTCGTTGTTTTTGCAGTAAATGAGAGCTTGTCTCCATCTATTATGGGAGAAGATACAATAACAGCGGATAGCGGGGCCATAGATGAGGAGTGGGAAGGTTGATTATTTCTCTCAATTTCATTTGTATAAATAAAACATACACATAAGCTTATAAGACAGATAATAAAAGGTCCTTTTCTTAGCCTCCAAAAGCAATATACAACGTAAGCAGCGGCAGCTGTAACAGAAACCGCCGAAGCATGAGAGCAGGCTGCCGCAATGCCGAACATAGCAGCAATTGCGGCATACCCCCATTGATTGCGCAACTTGTTCACCTCTTTAGCAATTGTTTTGCTTCCTGTAGCAGCCTCCACAAGTCCTCCGGCTCTGTTTGTTCATCTACAGTAGATAGCAAGTCCCTAAGCTGTGAAGCCATATCCTTTTCCTCCAGCGTTGTAACTGTATATGCAAGCGGAACATGCCGCACCTTTACCCCCGCTTGCTGAAACAATTCAACCGCATATGGATGATTTTTATACTCCTGTGCATAGTATACCGCTGTAATCCCACTTTGAATAATCGCCTTGCAGCAATGTAAGCATGGGAAATGCGTAACATACATTTCCGCTCCCTCGGTTTTCGCACCAAATTTAGCACACTGCAACAGTGCATTCACCTCAGCATGCACAGTACGGACGCAATGGTTATCAATTACGTAGCATCCTTCATCTGCGCAATGTACCCCTCCGGCAATTGAACCATTGTAGCCGCCGGCAATAATACGTTTATCACGCACAATTGTTGCCCCAACGGCAAGACGGGTGCAGGTACTCCGTAATGAAAGTAAATGGCTTTGTGTCATAAAATACTGATCCCATGAAATTCTGTTCATCTTGCACACACCTTATAGTAGTTTGTTTCCTTTAGTGTACAGAGAGCATCTTAAGGCGTCAATCATTCACGGAACGATAATCTCGTCCTTCAGCTTCTCCAGCGATTTCTCACCAATCCCCTCCACTTCTAGCAAATCCTCAAATTTCTGAAATGAACCGTGCTCCTCACGATAGCGCAGAATGCTTTCTGCTTTTTTTGGTCCAATTCCTGGAATTTTCTCCAGCTCCTCCTTTGTCGCAATATTAATGGCCACCTTTCCTCCCTCGCTAGAAGGAGGAAAAAGCGGCTGCTCCCCTTTTTTTGGCACAACAATCATCATTTGGTCGTGCACTAGTTGTGATAAATTGATGCTTCCTGTTTCCGCATCCGGCAGCAGGCCGCCTGCTCTTTCAATTGCCTCCTTTACGCGCGAACCATTTGGCAGTTCATATACGCCTGCATTTTTTACCGCTCCTTTAATATCAGCAATAACGAAAGATGTCTCCGGCTCCGCTGCTTCTGTTTGTTGCTCCTGCTTTGAAACAATTGGAAGGGGATCCTTTTGTTTCCCCCGATCCGTTTGCCAATAAAACAAAAACAAAAGCAGAAGGATAACGGCAGCAAGTACACCCCATTTTGTATATCGTTCCATTTTTTCGTGCTCCTTTTCCGTTATTCGAAACTCATAAATCGTGAAAACAACTCATATTGTTTAGGAGAAAGCTATTGCAAAGGAGGGGATGGAGCAATGAACATAGGAATGATTGGGACCGGAAATATGGGGCGCATTCTCATTGACGCATTCATTGAAGCACGTATGGTCAAGCCTTCGTGTTTTACGATTATTAACCGAACACAAGCAAAAGCATTTCTCATAAAAGAAAAATATCCGACCATTAGAGTAGGGGAAACGGTAGAGGATGTAATTGAACAATCCGATATCATTTTCATTTGTGCAAGACCTCTTGAAATATATCCCATTTTAAAGGAGGCGGCTTCTTCCTTTACAAAGGATAAATGTCTTGTCTCCATTACAAGTCCCATTAGTACAGAGCAATTAGAATCCCTTGTCGACTGTCACGTGGCTCGCGTCATTCCAAGCATTACAAACCGGGCATTATCCGGCGTTTCACTTTGTACGTTCGGAGAACGATGCTCAAAGAAATGGAAGGATACCATCATCACCCTGTTCTCAGGTATCTCTGCTCCCACAATCATTGACGAGGATATTACACGCGTAGCCTCAGACATTGTCAGCTGCGGTCCAGCCTTTTTTAGCTATTTATTACAGAGGTTTGTCGATGCGGCAGTACAGGAAACAAACATTACGCAAGAGAAGGCAACTCTATTAGCTAGCGGGATGTTAATTGGGATGGGGAAGCTGCTCGAAAAGGAAATTTTCACACTCCCGACATTACAAAAGAAGGTTTGTGTTAAGGGCGGTATTACTGGAGAGGGAATTAAAGTGCTGGAGGAGGAACTAGGAGAAGTATTTGAGCATGTGTTTCAGCGCACCCATACGAAGTTCAAAGAGGATATAGAAATGGTAAGTGAGCAATTTGAGGACTGCTAATTATATGTACGACAAACCTGTCGCATTTCCTTCTACAAAATTTAAAAAAGACGAAAAATTTAATTCAAAGGGTCGACTGCATTCTCGTTACTGATGCACCGACCCTTTTTACTAACCATGAAATGTGCCTATTGCTACGCACGTTTTTTTTGCGCTGTAAAGAAGACGCGCTCAGTTGTATCAGTAACCGATCCTTTAACTTCAAAGTCTCCCGTGATGCCTATCAGCTGAAATCCAGCTTCCTCCAGCCAATGCTGCAGCTGCTCTAGCTCGTATGTACGCTGCATATGAAACTCCTCAAAACGCCGATAGATATCCCCATCATCCTTTACGAAAAAGGTAAGCTCGTGCTCCACACTGTTTGGTTTTTCACCCTCAAAACAATGCCAAATAAGTGCGACATCCTCTTCATTAATGGTATACGTTTCATTTAGAAAAATATGGTGCATTTTATAGAGAGAATGAACATCAAATAAAAACAAACCATTTTCCTTTACATGACGGTATACGCGAGAGAACGTTTCTTTCACGTCCTCTTCTTCTGTTATATAATTTAAGGAGTCACAAAAGATCGTCACAATGTCAAACGTCTGCGGAAGCTCCAGTTCTCTCATATCCTGCTGATAGAGCGAAAGGCTTACTTCTGCTGCAGCCAGCTTTTGCTGTGCGATTGTGAGCATATCATCCGATAAATCCACACCCGTTACTTGATAGCCAGCCTTGGCAAGCGGCAATGCAATATTGCCCGTGCCGCAAGCAAGATCCAACAAGGAAGTACCGGATACTCCTGCTTCTCTCCGCCTCGCGTCGACAAATGCAACCCACTTGTCATAAGGCATATCGCTCATCAGTTCGTCGTACAGCAGAGCAAATTGTCCATAGCTCATTGACTCAACGCTTCCGTTATATCCTCGCGCGGAACATCGCCCCAAAGTCTTTCTAAATTGTAATAGCTTCGTTCTTCCTTATGAAACACGTGTGCGATGACATCACCTAAATCAACAAGAATCCACTTTGCTTCATCAAATCCTTCAATACGCTTTACATGAAATCCATGTTCATGCGCTTTTTCCTTCATTTCGCGAGCAATTGCTTGTACTTGCTTGTCAGAGTTACCATGGCAGATTAAGAAATAATCCGCAACCGGCGAGACGCCTTGCATATTTAAAACAATAATGTCCTCTGCTTTTTTATCATCAGCTGCTCTAGCTGTTACTGTCAATAGTTGTTGTTCATTCATTCAACTTGTTCCTCCTTGAGCAATGCATTATACGTGTAGAACGTGAGCGGATAAATCGTTTGGTCTTTCTTCATTAGAAACCCAATCGTATTCTTTACCGCCTGCAGGAGTGCCGCCCGCAAATTTGTGCGAGCCAACACTCTCACGTCCTCAACCCCGGAAAATTTCCGGCCTGGCTCGATATAATCAGCCACGTAAATAATAGTATCTAGCAGCGTCATATTCTCGTGTCCGCTTGTATGATACGTAATAGCCTGTAAAATTTCATAGTCAGTTATGCCGACTTCTTTTTCCACCAGATAGGCACCGACAGGAGCATGCCATAATTCCTTATTATGCTCCAATAAATCTTGCGGCATATTCTGTTCCTTGATAATTTGTTCCATTTCCGCAATCGGCCTGCACTTTGCGTAATCATGAAAAATGGCAGCCAATTCCGCCTTTTTCACATCAGCCCCATATATTTCGGCAAGCTCAATGGCCGTTTCCATTACACCGATTGTATGAATGTAGCGCTTTTCATGCATTTGCTTGCGGACGATTTCCAACGCTTGCTGCCGCTCCATATACCCCATTCCTCTCAATATAATCCTGAACCTTTTCCGGAAGCAAATAACGAGTTGTTCTCCCCTTCATAAATCGTTCGCGGATTAACGAAGAGGACACGGAAAATTCCGGTATTTCCAGTGTAACTATATCATATGGAGACGACAATGTGTATCCAGGGCGCGTCACTCCGACGAAGGTGGCGAGCGCAAGCAGCCCTTCAACCCGATACCATTTCGGCAAATATTCCACCATATCGCCGCCAATGATAAAGTAAAAGCTAGTATCTGGATGTGCTTCCTTAAGCTCTAGCATTGTATCGTATGTGTAAGAAGGTCCTTGACGCTCTAATTCGACAAGACAAAGGGAGAAATACGGCTCCCCTTCAATCGCAAGCTTCAGCATCTCAACCCGATCATGTGTGCTTGTCACATGCTTCTCCAGCTTATGCGGCGGGGAAGCATTCGGCATAAACCACACTTCATCCAACCGCAAAGCATCGTACACCTCGTTAGCTATCAACAAATGCCCATTATGCGGCGGATCGAACGTACCGCCAATTATACCAATTCTCTTCATGGCAGAACGATTTGTTTATGATCCTGCGATTCTTTATATAACACAATCGTACTTCCAATTACCTGCACCAGTTCCGCTCCCGCGCCGCTAGACAATTCCTCCGCAACCTCGTGACGATCTTCCTCGCAGTTTTGCAACACACTTACCTTAATTAACTCTCGTGTTTCAATTGCCTCTTGAATATGCTTAATCAAATGCTCGTTCACGCCGCCTTTACCGACTTGGAAAATCGGTGTGAGATGGTGCGCCTGCGAGCGCAAATACCGTTTTTGTTTTCCTGTTAACATAAATTTATCCTCCAAGCTTTGTTATGACAATTTGTTTCATCCGCTCTACATCCGGCCATTGACTTGTCCACATTTCAAACGCCATCGCGCCTTGATATACAAACATATCAATGCCGTTTTGAATCACTGCTCCATGCTGCTGCGCAGCTTGAAGCAACGCTGTTTGGCGTGGATTATAGATAATATCTGAAACGATCGCGCCTTCTTTTAGCTGTTGCAGCTGTAAAGGAGTATCCTGTACATGCGGATACATCCCGAGAGTTGTCGTTTGAATAATAATATCATATTCATGATGACGTTCTTGCGCCTGCTGCATTGTAAGCGCCTCGGCTTGTATGCTGTAGCGGCACGACCCGATGAGCTCTGCAGCTTTTTCAAGCGTCCGATTCGCAATATCAACAGCTGCAACGCCCATTGATGCAAGCGTGAAAAAAATGGCACGGCTTGCTCCTCCCGCTCCGATAATTAAAATACGCTTTTGATGGAGCGGCTCCTTACTTATAGACTGCAACGAACGAACATACCCTATTCCGTCCGTATTATAGCCTATTAGCTTTCCATCGCGATTCACAACCGTGTTCACCGCACCAATTTGCCGCGCTAACTCATCAATTTCATCTAAATATTGCATAATATTCACTTTATGAGGAGTTGTCACATTGAAACCTGACAGCCCAATGGCTTTAAAGCCCTTCACTGCATCCCCAAGCTTTTCCTCCTCAATCGCAAACGCATGATAATGCGCATCAATTCCTAAAGCAGCAAATGCATCATTGTGCATATGCGGTGATAAAGAATGCCCAATTGGATTGCCAATTACACCGTATAGCTGTTTCATATTCTTCTCTCCATTTGCCTATTTGTATTTTTTGCAAGAAGATCATCAGAATTCTAACAGGTATTAAATCAAAGACCTCCGCAGTGAAGCACCCACACCTTTTGGCACATGTACAACAACCTTCGCGCCCGGTTCATTTACTGTCACCCAGCCTAATCCAGAGAATACAATATCCGTTTTTCTTTCATGAATTGTAAATTCATGCTTTACAAGCTCCGGAAACTCCTTCAATTCTTCTCCTGATGGAGGTGTTAGCAGTTCTCCAAGATGATTTTCATATAGATCGTTCGCTTTTTCCAGCTTCGTACGATGGATTTTTAGATGATTGGACATATAACAAACGAAAGAACGTCTGCCGCCGCTCACATAATCCAGACGCGCTAATCCGCCAAAAAAGAGCGTTTGCTGCTCATTCAATTGAAACACCATCGCCTTTACTTCCTTCGTTGGTGTAATCACCTTTAAGCTTTTCTTATCTACAAAATGGGCCATTTGATGATGGTTAATAATTCCCGGTGTATCATACATGGAGGATTCATCATCTAGCGGAATATCAATTAAATCGAGCGTTGTTCCTGGAAAATGCGATGTTGTAATCACGTTCTCTGTTTCATCACTAAACTGCTTGATCATACGGTTAATGAACGTTGATTTCCCAACATTCGTGCAGCCGACAACATAGACATCTCTTCCCTCGCGATAATGCTCAATTGCACCCGCCAATTCCTCAATACCGTTTCCCTTCGCGGCGCTAATTAAAAATACATCCTCAGGCTTGAGTCCAAGCTGCTTAGCACTATACTTCATCCAATGAATTACTTTTTCCGCCTTCACAGATTTCGGGATGAGATCCGCTTTGTTTCCAACAAGCAGCACTTTATTGCCCCCCACAAAACGATGCAAACCCGGCAGCCAGCTTCCGTTAAAATCAAAAATATCTACAATCTTTACAACAAGCGCATCCGTCTGACCAATACCATTCAAAATGCGAAGAAAATCATCATCTGTTAAGGATACATCTTGAATGTCGTTATAATGCTTTAGACGAAAACAACGCTGACATATAAGCGGCTCCTTCTCTAAAGCCGATGGCGGCGCATAGCCGATCCCTTGTTTATCCTCCGTTTGAACTAAAACGCCGCACCCGATACATTTCATTGCTTCTGTCAATCGTTATTCCTCCCATTGAATTAAACCTTTTTGTCTTAAATTCCGCATAATCTGCCGCTCAACCTTCCGATTAAACCGCGTCACGAAGCCATCTGTCTGCGCCACAGGCACAACAAGAATCGTATATAAACCGAGACGGTTGCCTCCAAGTACATCTGTAAGCAGCTGATCCCCGATTACAACAACATCCGACGCCTGAAGCTCCATCGTAGCTAATGCCTGTTTAAAGGCGCGGTTCATTGGCTTACGAGCGCTATGAATAAATGGAATGAGCAACGGGTCAGCGAAATCTTTTACTCGTTGTTCATTATTATTAGATACAACCGTAACCTTAATGCCGTTCTCCTTCATACTTTCGAGCCATCGTTCCAACTCTGGCGTAGCATTCGGTCTATCCCATTCGATAAGCGTATTATCAAGATCCGTAATGATGCCCTTTATACCGCGTTCTTTCAATGAATAGGGCGAAATTTCATATACATTCTTCACATATTCGCTCGGCAAAAATAATTTAAGCATACTTTCATCTCTTTCAAAGGAATTTTATGTAAAAATTTTTCGACAGCATTTTTCGCAAATCTCTCTGTGGATAAATATATACACAGTTTCCACTCAAACGCTTTCTTTCAATTCTAACATTACACACAATTTTTGCACAGATTGCCCACACCAAGGTGTGGATAACCGAGGCGTTGTGACACTGGAATATTTTTGATACAGTATACTCAACAAAACGATACAGACAGCTTCTCTATCATTTCTTAGGAGGTGGCATGGAACTATGGAAAAATTATCAGATGAATTGCTTGCTGAATCTTATTATAAAGCAAAAGAGCTGAAATTAAATCCTGAGTTCATCCTGCTGATTAAACAAGAAATTATTCGCCGTTCCTTAGAGGACAAGCTTGATCAAAAGCGTTCATCATAGATAAAGAAAACTCGTCGAATGGTCTCTCGGCTAGAAATTTATACTTTCTTAAAGTGTAAGAAAAGCGGACAAGGCCCACCATTGCTCCCGTAGTAACGCAACTGGCAAACGCCTAAAAAACTTTCTACTCTCATAAAGAAAACCGAAAAAGAGCCATCTAAAAAGAAGGCTCTTCTCTTTCTAACACAAAATCGGCATCTTTACAACCTTTTCTGCACTGCCAGCCGTTGTCCTACCCGGATTTGCTGTCCCCGTTGCAAAGCTGGATTCACTTCCACCATGTTGCGTTCGAATAAAAGGACAACGGTTGAGCCAAATGTGAAGTAAGCCATTTCTTCTCCTTTTTGCAAAGCATCATTTCTATGCAGTAATTCGATGCTGTTCACGAACATCGCACCAACCTTGACGATAGCAACTTGCTTCCCTTCACTCGCAACCTCTGTGACTACCCGATAATTTTTTGAGAGCGGCTCCCTTCCGTACGCAAGGCCAAGCCTGTTAACCGGATAGGATTTTCTCCCCAGCTCAAACCTCCTTAGCACAACGCCGCTAATCGGACTATGAATCCGGTGATAGTGACTCGGGCTTAAATATAGTACGATATATGTACCGCCTCGATATACAGAAGCCGCTGCCTCGCTGCCCAGCATGTCGCTAAGGGAATAACGCTTGCCTTTTACAACAAAGTCAGTTGATTCTTCAATTGGACCATAAGCCTCGAACACTCCATCAACCGGACTGCTAATCACCGACGGATCGGGATCAACAGGACGCACGCTCTCCTTTAGCTTTCTTGTAAACAGCTCATGCAGCGTGCGGTAGTCCTTTAATTCTTTTTCCATCTCACCATGTTGTATTTGGAATACTCTTGCATATGATGGTATTATCATGGCGCTTAGGCGGGACTGTGCAAACTTGCGTAGCAAATAGGATGTGATTCGCCCGTTTGTTAATTCAATCAAAAATCGATACAATGTACGCCGCAAATATGAAACCTCCCAAAATTTGTCTTTACGAATACGTGTTTCTTCTTTACAATATTGCTATTATATTCTAAAATCTATTCTCAATCTATAAGGAGTGAACAGCCTTTGTTTTTTCTAGAAAATCTAGATGCTACACTTAAGAAGCTCAAATCCCAGACCGCCAATATCTTCACTTTGCTTAACTTATCATTAGGAAGCGCTTCCATATTATTTACCGTCCGAAACGAACTGAATCTTGCTCTTATTTTTATTTTTTTGGCTGCTTTGTCAGATCGTTTTGATGGAATGATCGCTCGTAAATTAGGCATTGAATCAGAGCTTGGTAAGCAGCTCGATTCGCTGTGTGACCTCGTTTCCTTCGGTGTGGCCCCCGCCCTCTTGCTATATCAAGGAGCACTGCACGAATATAGTGCACCAGCTGTATTTTTCACTACATTATACATAGCATCCGGCGCCTTTCGCCTCGCGCGCTTTAATGTATCCGAATCAAATGGCTATTTTCAAGGAGTTCCGATTACTGTAGCTGGCTGTCTCGTGACGCTCGGCTATTTCCTGATTGGCTTTGTACCAGGCTGGGCTCTCCTATCTTTGCTGCTGCTTCTTTCCTTTTTAATGGTGAGCAGCTTTACAGTTAAAAAGGTATAAGGATTGGCGATCCCTGCCCTTGAGCGAAGACAGCGGCGTAGTTACGCTTATATTATTTTCCTGAAATTTCCTTCTGTATCGAATTGTCTTCCGGCTAGAAATTTATCTTTTCTGAAAGAGTAAAAAAGGCGCCCCCAACAAGCTCTGGGGAGCGCCTCTTTTTACTCTTTCGCCTTCTTTTCCTTCTCTGCCCTTACAAACTCATGAAACATCTTCATAAGCGCACGCTTTTCAATCCGTGATACATAGCTTCTTGAAATACCAAGTGCCTTGGCAATTTCCCGCTGCGTCTTCTCCTTCTCCATCCCAAGACCGAATCGGTTGACGACAACCTCTTTCTCACGCTCATCCAGCACATCAATATACTCCCTAATTTTCTCAAGCTCCATACTAAGCTGAATCGTATCAATTACATCCTCAGACTCTGATTTCAAAATATCAATTAAAGAAATTTCATTTCCTTCTTTGTCCTGGCCAATTGGATCATGAAGAGATACATCCTTCTTTGTTTTCTTTAACGCACGCAGGTGCATCAGAATCTCATTTTCAATACACCGTGCCGCATACGTTGCCAGCTTCGTTCCTTTTCCTTGTGAAAAGCTTTCGATCGCTTTAATTAAACCAATCGTTCCAATCGAGATCAAATCTTCTGCATCTTCCCCAGTGTTTTCAAACTTCTTGACAATATGCGCCACCAGCCGAAGATTATGTTCTATTAGCAAATTCCGGGCATTTGCATCACCTTGCTCCATCAATTCCAAGTATCTTCTTTCGTCATCAGGCGAGAGCGGTTGCGGAAACGCATTGTTCTTGACATAGGAAACGAACAGCAAAAGTTCTTTCAGCATATAAGCAATCGCTGCTAATAACCCCATCCCTTCACCTCCGCGAAAATAGTGTTCGTTATTATATGTATGCGGGGATAAGGGTGTTTTTGTTTGTACTAGGGGGATTTTAAGGAACTTGGTTATACATTCGTCCATTCATCCTACCAAGCACTGAAAAGGCATACAGGTCGCCCTGCATGCCTTTTCAGTGTAGGATTCTTCAAATGATAATAACATCTCCTGACAGGTCACGATACTTGCATTCTCCAGGAAATAAGCTTGTCCATTGATCACTAACTCCAAGCGGACATAGACATCTCCAAGATGTTTTCAACTCCTGATTTTTTTCCTTTTATGCCTCATTAGACTGCTTTCGGAGCATTAGCATAGTGATTGTAATGATAGTAAATGCACAAAATGCTAAAAATGGTATCGTAATAAATCCCAACCAATTTATATAATGCCCTGAACAAGGAACACCACTTGTACATATCTCGATTTTTTGAAGAAAAGGGATCTTTTGTAATCCATAATGATAACCGGATACAAGCATTCCAGTGATAGAAAGCGGAAGAACATACTTATAGATAGTTCGCTCTTTATTATAAAAAGCAATTCCAATAAAAACAGTCAATGGGTACATTAAAATCCGTTGATACCAACAGAGGGTGCAAGGAATAAAGTGCATAACCTCGCTAAAAAATAAACTCCCTAATGTAGCCACGATAGCTGTCAGCCAGGCTACGATGAATAATGGATTCATTGTTATTTCTTCTCCTTCGCCGCATCCTCTACCATCTGGTTGAACTCATCCCATGTATTCCCTTCAAATTTCTTTCCATTGATAAATAAAGTTGGTGTCCCATCCACTTTAAGATTTTTGACATGCAACAAATCCTGTTCTAAAGCGGATTTTGCTTTTTTCTGCTGAAATGCCTCCATAACCTTATTTGTATCATCATCATTAGCGACTTCTTTCAATGTGTCTTTGAGAAAAGATTCTGTATATAAGTCTATTGCTTCATATTTAGAATCCTCCGGCTGTTTGCTGTATAATTGGTCATGAAACTTCCAAAAGGTCTCGTTGCCAAGTTCCTGATAAACAGTTTCAGCAAATAGAGCAGAACGATTAGAGTCTGTATTGATAAACGGATCATTCATAAAATAGAAGGTCGCGATTCCAGTTTCAACATACTTTTCCTTAATTTGCGGGAAATTTGTAGCATTAAAATTCTTACAAACTGGACACTTATAATCTCCAAATTCAACAATTTTTACTGGAGCAGCCGCATCCCCTATATAAGGCTGGTTTTTATAGTTAATCACCGCCTCCGTCTTAGAGAAGTTCCCTATAAGCAGCAAGCCTAACACACATAGACTAAAAACCCCTACAATCCAAAAAAACCACTTAGGAGAAGCTTGTTTAGATGCAATCTTCGATTTTTTCTCTGCTTTCAACTATTCCCACTCCATTCTCGTAGATTTTATATAAAGAAAACTCACCGATTGGCGAGCCCTGCCCTTGAGCGAAGACAGAGGTGTAGTTGCACTTACACTTTGTTCCTAAAATTTCCGGCTACGTCGAATGATCCCCCAGCTAGAAATTTACACTTAAAGTGCAAGATAACTACCAGTGATAATTGAAGGGAAAAGATTCATTTTCCCTTGCTTTCTTCCTATTTGCACTACATAAGGTAGTGCGAAAGGTTAAAAGCTTCAGTCTAAATATTGCTTAGTTATTAGGTTACGTATGTATTTACCAAAAATACAGCTAAAAACAGTGCCCCCTATCAGTGTTAGATGACTGCTTTTAACTATTTTGATAGGTTACTAAGTCCGACGAACTCCCTCATTTATACATAGCATGTCTAACCCTAAACACTACAAATTGTAGTGTTTAATGAGGAATAAGTCAAATATTAAATACTCAATTTGTAATGGATGTTAAAAAGTTACTTTTCTCACTTGCTCCAAATGCAGCCATGGCAAGGAACACAAATCCCCTGCCATAGCTCTGCTACGACTTTACAAGCGGTAGTTTCGCTTCTTGCCCTGATAAATTTTTTAATGTTAGCTACTGCTGTTCAATGACATATATAAAATCTGCCACACGCTCAATAAACATTCGATCATGTGATACGAGAA
Organism: Ectobacillus funiculus; assembly: GCF_004138295.1. GTDB lineage: Bacteria > Bacillota > Bacilli > Bacillales > Bacillaceae_G > Ectobacillus > Ectobacillus funiculus. The sequence continues at coordinate 245,284 of NZ_SCFM01000007.1, forward strand.
GGACTGTATCTTCATATGCCTTTAAAAAGCGTTCTAACGCTTCAATACAAAAAACATCTAAAAAGCAGCCCGCCAAATACACTAAGGAGAATTGCAATACGGGATGCCTTACTCTTCTTGTTGAACCATTCCCATTTTTTTATAATTTTGTTTCAGAACACAAAATATGAGTTCATGTAAGAACATGGGAAAGGAATTAGCCGGATGCTAACTTTTCTCTATCAGCCGCTGCTGGTGGTTGTTCCAGCCACCCTTTCTCGATCATGAGTTCGGATGCATCCTTAACAAATCCTGAAATTTTCAGGAACGATTTACTATAAAGCAGCCCTATGTCCTGCCTGCCGTTTACAGCCACTGAATTTCCGAACGCTCTTATTTTCATTGAAAACATATCCATCTTATGAAATAACATGAGTTTATCTGAAAAGGGAGCAAATGTAGATGTCGTAACTAAATGATCAATAAAAGATGGCGAAGGTAAATGTTCATCATGTAGCTTTTGCATATAGTGTTCAACACTTAGAGCTGTGAGCTCTCTACCTTTCTCAAACAGTTCCCGAACCTTTTCATCCTTTGCTACTTGGGCAAATGCCATAATGAGTGCTTTACTTGTTACATTATTTTCAATATTATCATACAAATGGGCAATTTCTAATGCGTGTAGAGGTCTTACATGTCCAAGGAAGCCATTTAAAAAATTTTGATGCGCAAATTCCACTTGATCTGGTATGGGAATAAAAGGCGGTTTTATGATGAATCCTTTATTCATTAATATAGCCTTGATTTGTTCCATTAGAGCCATAGTAGCATCCATACAATACAAATAAAATTCTCTTATATCCTTCCTATAAACCAACGGTACTGCTACGTTATAGATACTCATTCCTGCTTTCGCGGCATATTTCAAATAATGAACATAGAATTCATCTTCGAATAATCTAGGAGCACCAAGATTTACGTCTTTTTCTGTAAAACCGTGAGGAATGGGGAAGTTTTCCTTTATGAAGATTTCTTTGGTTGTTTTCATGAATTCATTGGATAATTTTAATGAATTTTCCAATAAACGCTTAATATCAGCGTCCTCAACATGTTGAAGATAGTAGCTTAAAATACATTTTGACATACTGTTTCCCATATAGGTCGCCCAAAGCTTTCCCATTTCTGCTGATGTTAGCTTTTCTTTAGGACTTGATCTATCTAAACTTATGTCAGCTGGTTTAATCGTTTCCATAATCAAATCTCCTCTTAATCAAATCTCCTCTTAGTGTTTTCTTCTAATCAAAATATATTCTGAACTTACATGGTTGAATTATTATCAGAACTCAATAATTCTACTAACTGAAGAAATCCCTCCATACTTTGGCTGGAGGGATTTCTGTAATAATTCATAATGTAGGAATTATTACATGTTAAGCATTCATCTTTCAGTTATTCACTATGTAAAACAGGACATATGTTACAACTAGGACAACCAAGACTTGTATTTCAACATACTCTTTAAAAACACTCGCTACTGGGTCTGGAAGATATGGCGATTGCCCTGCAGACATTCCCAATCGTTTAGTGAAAGAATATTCCCTTGCCAAAACTCTTTTTATATCCGCTTTGTTTTATCAAAATAGGGAATGCTATAAAGCGGAGGTGCGGATAATGAACAATACAGAAAAGGTAGAAAAACTTCTTCGTGACTATGGTTATCCCGAAAAAGCTATTCCGCGGTTAATAAGGGAAATAGGGCCAATGAGCTATGAAAAGGTAGCGAAGCTCATCATGCCTTATCATGATATCACCGCTGGCAAATAAATCTGTCTCGAAAGCAGCGCTGCTTGAAAAGGAGGCGAAAATGGAAGAGTTCAACGAAAAAAAGCATAGTTTTAATATGGAAGACAGCACCGGTCGTTTAATTGTAAAAGGGGAAATTATCGGCGAATCAGAACTTGAATTTTATGATGATTTGAAGCTAAAAGCCGTTATCGCTCTCATAAATTCCGTCGATCAGCAAAACTTCGAGGCGGCGGGGAAAATGGACGTTTTCAATGACTATATGAGAGAAATTGAAGAAACACTTAGTGAAGTAAAGAAACATAGCCGTTTTCAGGGAGACATCATATAAAGATTCCGGTCTAGAAGCGGCTCTAAGCTGCCTTGAGCAGTGACAGTATTTTCTTCCAAAGGCGCTTTAGCATCATAGAAATGGTTGCCCTGAAAAAATAAATTTATTTTTAGGGCTATTTGTGTTTGAATCAATTTCGTAAAGAAAACTCGCTGATGTGGCGAGTTTTCTTTACGTGAAAAGGGCCTCTATCCATGAATCTTTCCATCTCCCCATTCTTTGTATAGGATCTTCATTTCAAACTTCTCTAACATTACTCTTCATCAAAAACATTAAAGCGAAGGAAATTCCAGATCTTGTCCAAATATATGCAGTAAAGTTCACCAGATATCCAAGATTGAACTACCCGTCACCTACTCGCTAATGCCCTTGAGGAAGGAGCGTTCTCGCCTATTTTTGATACAATCCGTTCTTGGCAGTTATGTATAGCAAATCATACAAGCTTATAACAAACTGCTATATTTTATTACCCTTACTCATAAAGAATAAGTAGGAATAAAATAAGGGGTTGGATTTAATGAGAACAAATTATCGGAGATGGTCAGCATATCCTTACCAAGGAGAACAAACTTTACCTAAACCTTATCCAGCACCAGCAGATTTTCCAATGTTTTTTATTTTTAGAGAAAGAAACAATGAATTCCTAGATCCCTTTCGGCAGCGGATTCATTGGAAAATTCAACATCCTATTGAGATTGAGTGGGGAATAGAGTTATCTATTGTAGAACAAACATTATTATCCATAACTTCTCAACAAATACGCAGCGCACAATACTGGGGGACAGTTGAAGCAACTCAGAATATGATTCCTATGATTTTTAATTTAGCTCAAAAATACAGCCTAGGATCACCGCGTATTGCCAGAATACTTGGATATTTTCACGCTGCTGTTAATGATGCTTTTGTGATGTCATGGTATTTTAAATATCTGTGGGATGTGGCACGCCCAAATCAATATGGCAGAAACTTAGCCACTGTGTTGACTACACCACGTTTTCCATCTTACCCTTCTGCACACGCCACTGTTGCAGGATGTGCAGAATCAGTGTTAAGTTACTTTTTTCCACCAGAAGCAGTAGGAATAAAAAATATAATGGAAGAGTGTGCTTTATCACGTTTGTACGCTGGCGTACACTTTAAAGTAGATAATGATGAAGGATTGAGATTAGGCAGGCAAATCGGAGATATGGTTGTAGGTGTATTGAAGGCACAAAATCTCAATGATTCTCAATAGGATAAAGAAAGCTCGCTGCTTGGCGAGCCCTGTCCTTGGGCGAAGACAGAGGCGTAGTTGCACTTACACTTTATTCCTAAAATTTCTCGCTACGTCGAATGATCTTCCAGCTAGAACTTTATACTTTCTTAAAGTGTAAAATGATTAAACTTCCTTTCACACACAATATAGGCTAAAAGTTGTGCAAGGAACGAGTAGTATTTTTTTCGTAAAGTCAGCGAAAAAATCTCCACCCTCAACAGTTTTTTCAGCCTGGTGTGATTCTCTCACCAAGCCGACAGACAAAAAGCAAGAGGATATATGATTCACTTGTAAGATACATGTAACAATACTTGAAACGAAATATGTTATTATAATACATGCAGGAAAATTTAGAAATACAGTATACTTTCATGGCTACCAAGTCCGAAGTGAACGAGCCATTTGTCATTTTTAGATCATCGCCCAGTTTACGTATATGTGCGATGGATCTGCGGAAGACAGCCTTTTCGCTTGCGATTCTAGAAACCTGAGCGCGGAAAATGGGAAATATCATTCAGTTTATATATCAAGAATCAACAAACAGCATATCCCTTGACCTGATTAAAAAAGAGTTACAAGTAGCATAGGGTATCTGTCATTTCCATTTGGATGGTAATATTTCCGATTTAGAATGCTCATTTTTAGTTATGTATAAAATAGTAACAGGAGGATTACTAATGTCTCACAGTTTGCAACATCGCTCTAAACGAAAAAAACGCAGGAGAAGAATCGCTGTATTCTTGATACTCCCCCTTCTCTGTATTCTCATTGGGGGAATAGGTTATGCAGCGTATTTATATATAAAAGCAGAACATGTCGCGCAAGCGGCCTACAAGGAATTAGATCGCGGTAGTAAATCTAGCAAACGCCTAGAAGCGGTAAAACCCTTAGAAGACAATATTTCTATCTTAATTATGGGTGTGGATGAAAGCGAAGCACGGAAAAAGGATACAGAAGATTTTGGAGGTTCTTTCCGAACAGATGCATTACTTTTAGCTACATTAAACAAAGATGATAAATCTATTAAATTAGTAAGTATTCCTCGTGACACATATGTCTACATTCCAAGTAAGGAACGAAAAAATAAAATCGCCCATGCCTATGCATATGGTGGTGCAAACGGTACGATTCAAACCGTAGAAGACTTTTTAGATGTACCGGTTGATTATTACGTAAAAGTAAACTTCGATTCCTTTATAAAAATTGTTGATACTTTAGGCGGCATTGACATGGATGTCCCGATTTCCGTTACCGATTTTAACAGTAAAAAAAGCGGTTTTGTGACAGTGGAAAAAGGGCAGCACAAGTTGAATGGAGAACAGGCACTTGTCTTAGCAAGAGCACGTCATATTGATAACGATTTTATGCGCGGACAGCGTCAGCAGCTTATCATTGAAGCAATTGCAAAAAAAGCTCTTTCCCTTAATTCTGTTACCAAAATGGCAGATTTAATCGAGGCAGCAGGAAGTGAAATGGAGACCAACTTGACTTTTGATGATATGATCGGCGTTGTAAAAACCATGCTTGGAACACAGTTAAACATGGAAAAACTGCAGGTTAAAGATATTGATGAGTATATTGACGGCATTTATTACGCGAAGCCTGATGAACAGAGCGTAAAGGAAATCAAAGAAACTTTAAAACAACATCTTGGATTAACATCCGCCACAGATGAAGATGAAGCGACCGATGAAGCAACAGATACAATTCAACATACAGATGAAGAAGAAAACCAATAATGGTTTAAGAAACAAAAGAGGCAAATGAGAGTGATTTCATTTGCCTCTTTTCCTCTGTAAATAGGGGAATCTCACTGTTTCTACGGTAAATAGTCTTCCATTTAGTTCTAATCGATCCATTCTATGTGGTGTAGTGGATTCCTCCTCGATAATGGCTGTCGAGCTATATTTATATCCCACAGTAACTGCAAGATGATCCATATTATTGAGACTGCTTGCAGTGCTTTATATAAAACTAATATTTCAATGAAATCTTTACGGCCTCATCACCAAATTTCACTTCAATATGTTGTTTGGAATCATTTAGCATTTCAAAACTAATGTGGTGAACAAGTACGTTTTCTCTAATTAGTCCTTCAAAACGTTTAATTTTTTCTTTGCTATCATCCGCTGCTAAAATATTGATTGAAATATACCTTTCAACTGGTAAATCTAATTTTTTACGAGTATCTTGTATAGACCTAATTAATTCTCTAACTTGACCTTCATCCACTAGTTGGGGTGTGAGTTTTAAATCTAATATCACCTTTAATTGCTGATCGCCAGCCATCTCAAAGCCGGATGTAACTAGATATTCAACATTTATGTGTTCTTTCTGTAATGTTACCGTGTGTCCCTTTACATCGATTTGTAGTTGCCCATTATATAATAATGACTTCTTCTCGGTATCAGGGATATGATCAATATATTCTTTTACTGCGTTGACCAACTTACCGAATGCAGCACCCGCAGTTTTAAAATTCAATTTAAAGACAGTTGATTCATACTGGGATAAATCTTGTGTATAAACAACATCCTTAACATTTAGTTCGTCTTTAATGATACCTGTATAAGCTTCTAAAAGACGTTCTCCTTCACTGCGCCATACAATTATTTGCTGTAAAGGCTGCTTAACTTTCAAGTTTTTAGCATTACGAATACTACGTCCGAGTTCCACTATCTTTAGAATTGTTTGCATGTCTGCCTCTAAATTAGGATTAACCATTGAATCATGACATCTTGGATAGTCTTGCAAATGAACACTATCTTGATGTAGCTTCAAATGGATATCTTCTGCCACATAGGGTACAAAAGGAGCTAACAAGTGACTGATCGTAGTAAGTGTCTCAAAAAGTGTTGAATAGGCAGCTCGTTTATCCTCTGAAAGTCCAGAAGCCCAAAAGCGGTTTCTAGATCTTCGTACATACCAATTGCTCAGTTCATCAATTAATGCGGCGATTTCGCGTGTTGCTTGAGTAAATTGATAGCGATCCATATAGCCAGTAACGAGCTTGATTGTACTATGCAGACGTGAAAGTATCCACTTATCTAAGAGTGTTCTCTTACCTGTTTGCTGCTTATCATAAACAAATCCATCAATTTTCGCATACATGGCATAAAACTTATAAGTGTTTTCTAATGTGTCGATTAATTTTGATTTGGCATCCTGCACAATCTTTTTTGAAAAACGTTTCGGATTCCATGGTGAACTATCAACTAAAAATGCCCAACGAAGTGCATCTGCACCATATTCTTTCATAAGTTCCATAGGGTCCAAAGCATTCCCCTTACTTTTAGACATTTTTTGACCATGTTCATCAAGCACGTGTCCAAGAGACAAAACGCTTTTATATGGTGGTTTACCTGTGAATAGGGTCGAAACAGCAAGCAGGCTGTAAAAAAAACCTCTTGTCTGGTCAATTCCCTCAATTATGACATCTGCGGGGAATTGTGATTCAAATTTATCTTTATTTTCCAATGGATAATGATATTGTGCAAATGGCATAGAGCCACTATCAAACCAAACATCAATGACTTCAGGTGTTCGTTGCATAACGCCCTTACATTCTGGACAAGTACACTGTACTTCATCAATATAGGGCTTGTGCAACTCTATATCCTTTGCTATCGGAGTTGTCGCTAATTTTTGTAGCTCCTGGATACTGCTAGGCGATTCTTCGTGATGACAATTAGAACATATCCAAACATTTAAAGGTGTACCCCAGTATCGGTTCCTACTTATATTCCAATCAATGAGATTTTCAAGAAAATTACCAAACCGGCCATCCTTAATATGATTTGGATACCAATCAACAGTTGCATTGTTTGCAAGCATTTTATCTTTTAAAGACACCATCTTAATAAACCAGCTATCTGTTGCGTAGTAAAGCAAAGGAGAGTCACATCTCCAGCAATGCGGGTAGCTATGCTCATATTTTTCTTTATAAAAAAGTGTGCCTTGTTCAGAAAGCATTTTAATAATGTCTACGTCACAATCCTTCACAAACCTTCCCGAAAGTTCGGTAACATCGGCTGTGTAACGTCCTTGTTGATCAACTACATTAATAAAGGATAAACCATTCTGTTGAACAGTTTTATAGTCATCCTCCCCGTAAGCAGGAGCAATATGAACAATACCTGTTCCACTATCTTCTGTAACATAGTCTGCTAATACTACATAATGTCCTTTCTCAACAGTCACATAATGGAATGGTGGGGAATAATGTACTCCTTCAAATTCATGACCACTATGTTCACTTAATACATTTACATTATCACCAAGTACTTTTTCTACTAAGGATTTTGCAACAATATAAACCTTATTCTGTTTTTGTACACGAACATACGTTAAAGTTGGATTCATAGCAAGGGCAACGTTGGCAGGCAATGTCCATGGTGTTGTTGTCCAACCTAAGAAATATTCTTCCTCTGCATCAAGACGTTTAAATTTTACAGTAGCCGATAAATCTTTTACATCTTTGTAGCCTTGTGCTACTTCGTGCGAGCTTAAAGTGGTTTGACAGCTAGGGCAGTATGGCGATACGCGGTGGCCTTTATACAATAGGTCATCTTTGTGAACCTTGCTCAAAATATTCCATACACTTTCAATATAATCATTACTTAACGTCAAATAAGGACTGTCCATATCTACCCAATAACCTAATTCTTCTGTAAATGAACGCCATTTCTTCTCGTAGGTAAATACGCTCTCCTTACATTTGTTGATAAAAGGCTCCACACCATAATGTTCAATGTCTTGTTTCCCCGAAATACCAAGTTGTTTCTCAACACCAAGCTCGACAGGAAGACCATGTGTATCCCAGCCAGCCTTTCTCTCCACTTGAAAGCCTCTCATGGTTTTATAGCGTGCTACAACATCCTTAATTGTTCGCCCAAAAGCATGGCCTACATGGGGTAGACCATTCGCAGTGGGTGGTCCTTCATAAAACACAAAAGGTGTCTTTCCTTCTCTTAATTGAACAGATTGTCTAAATGTTTTTTCTTCTGTCCAATAATTACGTATACGGTCCTCACGCTGCCCAACACTTTCCTTACTCTCGTTAACGTTCATAGATATCGCTCCCTATACAAAAATGTACAAAAACATACAAAAAACCCCGTCCCAAGCAAGGGACGGGGTTAACCGCGATACCACCCTAATTCTATTGATTCCATCAATAGCACTTAGCAACGTACAATCATACGTGTTCCTTGTAACGGTAGACACCCGGCTAGACTTACTCTAAGATTTATTCAGTCCAGCTTCTCAGAGAGGATTTTCACGTAACACTCGAACACTGACTTGCACCGGAATGTCAGCTCTCTGTGGATCAAGACGAAACGCTACTCTTTCTCATCAATGAATTTGTATGCTTTTATTGGAATTAATTGTAACAGTCATAAAAGTAACTGTCAAATAATTCCTTAAAGTGATAAACATTATAAAAACGTATTGAGGTCCTGACGCATGCCCATCAAGATAATCATGTGTCTCCTATACGAGGAATACGTTATTCTTTTCGTAGAATCATTGAAAAGGATGGCGTTTTTTCATGGATATTTCACTCTCAAAGGAATTACAGCTCCTTTCTCAAGAACTATATCGTCATTTATCTCCTCAGACTCTTGAAAAAGTGGCAAAAGACACAGATTTTGTCCGACAAACCAGTGTAAGTATGGCGGGCAAGATCTTGCTTGGTATCATTATGTGTCTGGCTCAGTCAAGATGTCGCATCTGCCCCTCTCAATGATTGCTGAATATCACTATTAAAACATGGTTATCAACATTTAAATGGGAACTTCAAGCAAAGCCCCCTTTCGTTGCGGAAGATATTACACTCCTCCTTAAGAAGGTACTTTCCCAGAAGTTTAATAAAACCACTATTTATAAAAATATCCAATTCAAAAAATGATATCGTACTGTATAATTGATACTAATCGTTCTTTAAGTACTATATTTGAATAAAAAATTAACACAAACAGGAGATTCATTATGCCATTATCATATATAAATCCATACGTTAGAAAGCCTGTTTCAACATCACCGCCACCACCGATTACTCCTTTAAACTCGCTTATATTTACAACAGATTAAGAATCTGCGAAATATAAGCTGTTTCGCAGGTTCGAAGGAGTAGACGATGAAATCTAACATTCAGTTTATATTATCAATGATTATTTTCGGTACAATTGGTTTAATTGTAAGATACATTGATTTATCTTCGAGCGAAACGGCTTTACTAAGTAGTTCAATCGGATGTCTATTTTTAGTGTTCGTATTTTTTGTAATGAAAAAATCCATCCCATGGAAATTAGTGAAAGCTAATGCTTTCGTCTTATTTCTCTCTGGTATTGCATTAGGAGGGAATTGGCTTTTTCTGTATCAATCCTACGATTATACAACAGTCACTAACGCAACATTAGCGTATTACTTTGCACCTGTGTTTGTCATGATTCTCTCACCAATTATCCTTAATGAACAATTATCTATCAAAAAGATTGTTTGTATTGGTGTAGCGATATTAGGTATGTTATTGATTGTTGGAAATGGCATACGTGCATCTGGAAAAGGTGATCTGCTTGGGATCTTTTTTGGATTAATTGCAGCTGCATTTTACGCTGCATTAATGCTATTAAATAAATTTATTCAAAACATGGCCAAGTTAGAGATTACCATCATCCAACTTGGAACAACCGCTTTACTTCTCTTGCCATATGTACTTTTTACGGAGGGATTCGGTATCTTGGAAGTATCAAGATCATCTATTCCCTTTATTGTGCTGTTAGGGGTTATTAACACTGGTATTGGATTTTGGTTATTTTTCTCGGGTATGCAAGGGCTAAAGGGACAGAGTATTGCTATGCTAAGCTATGTAGATCCATTTGTAGCTATACTGATTTCAGGAGTAATCTTACAAGAGCAAATGACTATTATTCAAATGCTAGGTGGTGTACTCCTTTTGGGCTCTACATTTGTTAGTGAAACTAACTTTATTAGGTTATCAAAACAGAACACAAAAATTTTATCAAAATAGGGAATAAGAGCAGTGGGTCATTGTTACCACTGCTCTTATTTTATGTTATCTAAAAAGCTACAGTTACCCTATGTGCAAATGAGGAAGCTAATCTCATTTAACCCGCTTAAAAAATGCTTCCTCTAAGCAAGAGAGTGCTTCGTCTCTTGTATAATATTGGGTTTGTTACTCCACTATATAATACAAAGATAACAAAATGAATGTTAGTTCTTATCGGCTTCATTGTGTATCTTACACACTTTAACAGGTTTGAGGAAGCATATATCGCAAACTGGTTGTTCAGAAAAGGCTAAGGAAAATAGAGGGATGTAGAAATGAATCAGTATTTTTATTATTTGATAATCGTAAACATGGTAGCAAATATTGTGGCATGCGTTCCGAAAATTTTATTAGAAGCTAGAACAAAGGGAGCAATTGTTTCCATGATTCTCGCCCTCATTATGGGTTCTATAGTTACTTATATAATAGCCTATTTTTTTAACAAATTCCCTGGTAAAGGACTGCCTGAACTACTAAAAGAGTACACTTCGAAATGGATTGCAATTCCACTTCTTATGCTGCTTACAGTTGGCTGGTTTTCAGCAGGATTAACAACTCTTATTAACTATTCCTTTTTACTAAAAAGATTTTTAACTCCAGATATGCCTTTACAATGGATCATTTCCATTTTTCTATGCTTTATTTCATTTGGCATATTAATGAGTTCCAAAAGTGTGTTATATACGGTTGAAGCCGTTCTGGTGTTCAACATTCCGCTGGTAGTCCTTATTATGACAAAAGCGTATACAAGCGAAGGCATGGAAAGAACGGAACCTTACGTCCTATCTATTTGTTAGTGTGCTCTGGTTAATTAGTTTGCAAGGAGCCGCCTACCTAACAGAATATCAGGTCACCTTGTATACAAGCTATTTTTTTAACCGCTTGCCGGCTTGTCTTATCGCTCTTGTTCTCGTATTATGGTTCATAAACAGAAGGGCAAAGGTATAAATTTACACTTTAAGAAAGTATAAATTTCTAGCTAGATGCCAATTCGACGTAGCGAGAAATTTTAGGAATAAAGTATAAGTAGGGCTACGCCTCTGTCTTCGCCCAAGAGCGGGGCTTGCCAATCGGCGAGTTTTCTTTATATATCGTCTTTTTGTTTGTCTTCCCATGGTTCAAAGGAAAATGGAATTCCAATCATTTTAGCAGTCAATTCATCATAAGACACTAAATCTTTTTTTGACAACTCTTTTAAAGAACGTTTTCCCATTGCTCTTAATGCCATTTTCATTTCTTCTATGCTTGCTGTTAAGAATTTCTCGGCTGATTTTACCCCTTCTTCAATCTTAAATTGATCCTTGAATTTCCCTTGATTCCAAACAACTTGTGTAGGCGGTTCAAACGGAAGGGAATTCAATGATTGAGAATGTGCGACGGTAAATAACATAGCAGAACCTACATACACTGCATCAGCCCCGAGTGCAAGCACTTTTAAAAAGTGTCCAGGTACTAGCAACCCGCCAGAGGCAATTAAACTAATTTGTCCCTTCATGTTTCTCTTTTCTAGATGATTAGCAGCCCTGACAATCGCATGCAGGGTTGGGATTCCAACGTCATCAGATAAAATAGGTGGTGCACCGAGTGTGGCAGCTTGTCCCCCGTCTACCGCAATATAATCAACACCAATATCAATTAAATGATCAATATCTTCTTCAATTTTCCCGCCAGCTCCTATTTTGGCCCCAATAGGAACTCCGCCAGACATCTCCCGAAGTGCTTCAACAAGTTCTTTCAAATCCGTTAAGGTTTGGTTCTCAAAAAAATTATCATAAATCACGGCATCCTCGTTTTCCTTTAGTCCCATCACTTCACGGGCACGGCCTGTTAAATTTTTAGGAGAAATTTTCCCTCCCGTTCCTGCCAATGCGCCTTGTCCAAGTTTAATTTCAATCATATCGGCCCGCTTAAATAATTCTTCCTCCCTTGACCAATCTGTTTTTGAAAACTGTAAAATATACTTTCCAGCTTGGTTTAATTCTTCAGGTAAGACTCCGCCTTCCCCAGAGTTAATCGCTGTTCCAACATTATGAGCTGCTTCTGCTAATGAAAGCCTAACTTCTTCACTGAGTGCAATCCCATAGGCCATCCCGCTAATCATAAGTGGAATTTTTATTTTCATTGGTTTTTTTGCCTTTGGCCCAATGGTAACGGCAACATCTACATCTTCCTCACCATCAATCGGAAATGGTGAGGTTTGCGCGGGAATAAAAGTAATTGGGTCCAAATGCGGCCATTTTTTGGAAGATCCCAGCGGACGATGAAGGACATCTCCTGTTTCTGCACGTAAGCTATTTTCCAGCATATTTTGGATGCCCATATGCCGAAGTCCTGGCATCAATTCCATCAAATTTTCCTGATAACTGTCAGTTAAAAGGATTTTCCCCATTTGTTTCACTATTCGTTTCATGATCCAACGCCAACCAAGAAGTATGAATAAAAACGAGGCAAATATAATTGCCATCATTATAAAGGTCAAATAATAAAAAATGTTCGACATATTTATTGCTCCATATTCAGCATATTTTCAATAAGGAATTCTACCTCTCTTATTTTATCCAAAAAAAGGTAAAACATATAAATATCAAGGTAATGCTTTGAAAATAGCTGAGCTTTTTTGTATTCCTAATCGTATTAAATTTTCATTTTCCACCAAACTATGGACATATAAAAACTGGGGGCTGATTTCATGAATATAATGAATGATATTGCTCATCGTTCTTGGCCATTACCTTCGAAATATTGGATTATGCGACAAACTTGGAGAAATTTATTATTTTTGCATTGGCCTATTCCACTTGAAAAACTACGGCCACATATTCCTTCTCCTTTACAAATTGACACCTTTAATGGCTCCGCATGGTTAGGCGTCATTTTATTCGTTTTAGAGGGGATCTATCCCCGTGGAATATCAGCTGTTTCCCTAACCCCTAAATTTCCAGAAATCAATGTAAGGACATATGTTACATACGAGGGCAAACCCGGTATTTATTTTATGTCTATTGATGTGGAGAACTGGGCTTCCTTAAAAATTGCAAAGAGATGGTATCGTTTGCCCTATCATTCAGCGCAAATTTCTTTTCAAAAAGAAGGACAAACCTTTCATTTCCATAGTACTCGAAAAGGAAACGCGAATACTCCTATATCATTTAAGGGCAAATATGCTCCCGTATCGGAAATTTATTTTCCGAAAAAAGGAACGGTGGACCATTGGCTTACTGAGCGATATTGTCTCTATAGTTCGAGTGACGGAGTCAACATCTATTGTGGGGAAATACACCATCGGCCTTGGCCGTTACAAAAAGCAGCGATAGAAATAGTTAGGAACACCCTTTTTACAGCTTTTCATTTTGACCTTTCTGAAGTAAAACCAATCGCTCATTTCTCCACAGGTGTGGATTCACTAATGTGGAACATTAAGAAGGAATTCAACTGAGGCACAAGCCCAAGGAAAGCATGCGATTCCAAATAGTGACGCTTATAATTATGCAGAAACCATTTGGTATTAATAGTGAAATAGATTTTATTGGCTGACCTTTATAAGAGGTCAGTTTTCTTTTTGAGAATTCACGTTATATTTATACACAAAATCCCCTAATAGCTTAAATTTAATATAGTATTGGAGCTCTCATTTTTTAAACTACGTCGTTTTCCATAAATAAACTTTTTTCCAGGTGGAATAATAATGATATGGATAAACAATGAGGTGTTATATGCGATTATTTATGTGGTTACTATGGGGCTTCGCTGCTTGGAAGTGGGGAGATTGGAGAAATTGGCAAAAGTACCAAGCTACCATCCTTTATATGATATACTTCAATGCGATCTACGGATTATTATGTTACAACCATCTTATGTGGAAGTTTGAATATGATAGATCTGTTCCCTTTCTTATCAATCATACATTGATTTCTATTGGAATGGGTCTACTTCTGTACCCATCCATTATTTTAATTTTCCTCGGAAGATACCCAAATGGGAATTGGAAAAAAAAGTTAAGCTGGCAACTCCTATTTGTTTTTTTGTTTTCACTTGCTGAATTTATTATGTTTAAAGCCGGTAAGATTACTTATTATAATGGTTGGTCTTTGGGCTGGAGTATCATTTTTAATCTAAATACTTTTTTCATGCTTATTCTTCACTATAAACGCCCGTTACTAACATGGATACTCTCTATATTTTGTGTTATTTTTTATGTTTATTATTTTAAAGTGCCATTGGGTCAATTGAAATAATAAAAAAACATCCCTTTAGATAACCATATCCAAAGGGGTAAAACAGTGGTTTTTAAGGTGTATGTATGAATATTAAGCAGCATCTGTTTTTTTATTGGTTTTGTTGGCAAATAGCTTTTCTTTAAGAATTGGCATAATCATACCATCTGCTCCATATCGTCCTGCATTCATCGCAGAAACGAGGATAAACACAGATAATAAAGCGAGTTGTGGATTCGTACTCGTCGTACCGCTAAACATATAAGAAAAATTCATCATCATTCCAAAAAAAACTGCTGTTTTTGTGAAACAACCAATTAACAGACCGATTCCGACGAGAAATTCTCCATAAGGAATTAAAGTATTGAATACATCCACATTAGGGATGGCTACATTTTTCAAAAATACAGCCCACCATCCTTGAACAAGTGGATGCTCTCCAGTTGCTTTTGCTACTGCTCCTTGTAAAAAGCCAGAAGCATCAAAGTTTCCACCTGCTATTTTCCCCCAACCAGCTACTAGCCACGTATACCCAACATATACCCGCAACACCGCCAAGAGTATAGAGATACGCTTATCCCGTCTTAAAAAATTAATAAACATAATATTCCTCCTAATTAGGTAAGATAATAAATTCCAATAGTTAGAATAACATTTATGATAATGATTTTCATTATCATAAATGTTAATTTTTTGTAAAAAAATATGAATATATAAAATAAAAATGAATATTGTACACAGAGCAAATTAATCTAGATTACTGAATTCAGCGTATTTTGGAAACTACCAAAAGCCCTCCAGTTAAGCTGATTTGGAGGGCTTTTGTGTCTCTATAATTTATCTTGCCAGTGTTTCATGTATTATAAGGCAAGTAACGCTATACCAATCTTTAATGTGGTTCTACATGAACATCATACACATCATGTTTGCGAGATAAGGCATTTTCCACTTGTGTAAAAATATCATGAGCATTCCGTATATCCAAATTAGGACTTACAAGGATAATAACATCTACGACATCACACCGGTAAGTCAATTTTTAAACCATCATAAGCAAATGACACACCTTCAGGCAGAAGCAGTTCATAATGAGGAATATCGATTTGATGTGAAAGATGAGTCAATATCATTTGCTTTGCCTTTAGTTTTTCTTTCAACTCCAATGCTTCTAAAACATCATAAACAGATCTTCTGGCTTTATCCTGCTTTTCTTCCCAATAAGACGTCCCTAAGATAAGTAAATCCAAATCATAAAAAGGACGCCATTGCTCTTCAGATACTTGAAAAGAATCTGGCATATACGCCCACTTCTTATTGTTTTCTCCTTTAAATAAAATCGCATAAGAGTAACCGTTGAAGCCATGGTTTACTTTATGAAAAGAAATGTTGGCATTGCCAGCATTCCATGTATCCGCTGATATGAATGAGAATCCTTTCCTATGGAATTGGTAAGAAAAGCGTTGTTCCAAAGCATCCATCACATCAGGTGGACTAACTATTTGGGCTGTTCCTTGCCCATTCCAGAAGCATAGGTCCGCAAAATCACCGAGACCGTCGACATGATCATGATGCGCATGTGTAATCAATACAAGAGGGGGAATTCTCTTGTTGTTATAGGTTATAAATTGCTCTTGGAAATCGGGGGAAATATCGATCAAGATTTCTTGTTCCTGCATCTGTAAATATACGCTTGGCCGCTTTCGTTTATTTTTGCTTTCAGTCTGTGCACAGACACTGCAGCTGCACAGCATTCTCGGTACGCCCTGAGCGTCGCTTGTCCCGTAAAAAACCAATGTTGACATCATCATCATCCTTTATTGCTTTATGAATTATCTACAGGTCTTGAAGTTGTGAATACTAAAAATTAATAGCATAAAAACTCATTTGCAAGTTATTATTGCAAATGAGTTTTCTATCACAGGCTGACATCTAGCTTTGTTTTAATTAAAAAAATGCCCCCGTTAGTATAACAATAATATCCTACATCAGAACATGCCATTCTCATTGGGAGAGTTCTCCGGTATAGGCTGACCCACATCCCAGAGTTCGACGATGAGGTCGTTATGAAAGCGGAAGACATGGAGCACAGCTCCCCCAAGGTCATCTTGCTTTTGCTTTACATGGGAGTGAACCGCAACGATATCCCCTTCTTCGATGACACGCTTTACTTCAAGGGTTTTGTAAGGATTCTTGGCGGCGTTCTCTTCCATTGCGAGCATAAGAGAGTCAGCATCTCCAGGGAAAAAGGGGTTATGATGGCGGAAATCTGGACCAATGTACCTACGGTATGCTTCACGCACTTCCCCTGACGCAACCAGTTGCAAAAATGACACTGCCATCTCTTTTAGAGAATTCTTCATTGCAAACCATCCTTTCTTCACCTCGTTATGTAATTAATCTAACTAGCTTTTTAAGCTACAAGCTTCTACTTTACGCAAAACTAATTGTTAGTTAACATTATATATCCAATTTGTTGATATCACTAACTTAAATGGTATCTATTTGTGTAACCAGCCATTAAACTAATTGTCCGTTGAAGAACAGACTACCTGAAAAAGAGAATTAGACAAATGAGACATATTTGGATTGTATCTCATTCAGTTGAATCTAAGAAATTGTAATTTAGAATTCCAACATAAAGAAAACTCGCCGATTGGCGAGCTTTGCTCTTGAGCGAAGACAAAGGTGTAGTTGCCCTTATACTGTATTCCTCTAAAATTTCCGACTACGTCGAATTCACTTCTAGCTGGAAATTTATCCTTTCCTACAGTGTAAACAAGCGATTGCTTTATCTAACAATCGTACTCTGTTGAAGAAAAACAAGAAAAGCACCCGCAATATTGTGTTTTATTTGCGGATTACGGTATTCCGCTTACGGTCTGGTAATATACTTTTTTATACCTCTTGACGTATAATCTCTAAACTTTAATTTTGTTAGCATAAAAATCTTCCAAAAAGGAAGATTTAAAATTAACAGATTTTCCGGAAAGAAGTCCCCTTGTGGGAAAAACCTGCTAACGTTTAAGTGGTGGGTGGTTGAAAATTAACTATTTAGTATACTACCCAACATGCATGTCTGATTCATTTTTAGATTTCCTGAGAAAGTTCGCTATACTTTTTAAAATTGTCTAGAAACGCCTGCCAGCCTGCTTGTTGCTGCTCAATGGAATGGGTGGCTTCTGCTTCAAAAGCTTCAATTACCTTAGTGTCGTTTTCTTGACTAATAAAAGTAACCGTAACTTTTCTTCCATCTCCAAGAGTGTAAGAAATCAATTCGTTTATTCTAACTTCATCATAAACTCCACCAAAATCAAATCCAAAGCTTCCATCCTTTGCTTCCATTCGTGTAAGGAATTTTCCGCCAACCCTTAAATCATTTTCGGCATTTGGTGCATGCCAATCATCAGAAGCAAAGGACCATTTCGTTATATGCTGTGGTTCTGTCCAATATTCCCACACTTTATTAACTGGTGCATGAACTGTGGTTTCTACCGTTATTGTTACTTTTTCACCTGTTTCCATTTCCAATACCACCTCGCTATATTTAATTTACATTTATCCCCGGGGTCTCGCCCGTTAATTAAACAAGATACACGCGTGTAAAACTTTTTTACTCTGATTCAACACATGATTCTGAGATCTCCTTCCAGCCATACGCAACATCCTCTACTACGGTTCCTCCAAACGTACTAGTCCTATGAATATATTCTTTTCCTGGTTCAAAAAACTTACCAAAAGTTATTGTTACGCACGAAACTAGAAGTTTTCTATCTTTTTTATTGCTTGTAGCCGTGTCCGTTTCACCCCCCTTCCATACAGAACGTATGTTCTGTCATAAGGTATATACTAACAAAAAAACAAGTTGAGTTCAATAGGGAATTTAACTCGTTTTGCATGTATTTTTACATGTAGGATTCAATCATTTTAAATAACTTTCGGTCATTTTTTAGAAGCTGTTATAACCTCCCATATGTTCATAAAAACCATGTCCAGATTTATTCTGTTTCATTATCCAAACTATCATAGAACAAATACCTTTTTCTTTAAAATGCTTAGCATTAGCTGAAACAAGCTACCTACCAACACCTAATCCTCTACATTCCTGTAAGAGATAAAGCGAATATAGTTCTCCAGCAAAATTCTTCTCATCCATACTTTTACCTGATGCAAAACCTATAAGAGACATAAGTTAAAAACCTTTCTAGGCTGAAGTAAATGCAACAATAAGGGTTTCTCCCATTTTGCCGTAATCTCCTCCTGCCCTTTTACATTACACTCGGTACTTATAAACTTTTTTCTCTGTTGTTAAACTGTTATTCTTCATTAACTAAACTGTAAACAAGTTATGATATGTTAGAACTACAAGGTGTTCTCCAGCAAAAAGGCGGCAATCCTTTATAAAAAAAGGGTAAAACGACACAACAATAAAACTATTTAAATTTAGCAATATATTGTTAAATTTTGTGTACTATATCTTCACCCATTGCAAGAAGAAAAAAATCAAACAATAACAATCTAGAAAATGTACTTGTTTAAGTGGAGGGAAACAATGATACTAAACGTAGAAAAGATAGCACAAATAGGAGATCATATTCTTTTTAAGGATGGAATCAAAGGGATCGTAGAGAAAATCAATAAAAATTCGGTTATTGTAAATGTAACCGAAAATAAGACAGAATGGGAGTTTGAGGGAAATAGAACAGTTGTAGCACATAAAAATTATAAGGTTATTGATTATGCGTGAAGTGAAAAAATGCCTCCGGTAAAGCGATTCGGAGGCATTTTTTTCTGTAGTAATAAAGATGATTTAAATGTGTGACATTGCCTTCTTGATGTAGTCAGAAAGCTGTTGATCTATCCCAAATTTCTCTCCTATTTCAGGATTCTCTCTATAATAACGTTCGGCTGCTTTGGATATCTCAGGATCCGCAAAAGTCAACTTATTGACGAATTCATTCCATTGTTTTGCCAATTGTGTTACATCTAGGTTTTCAGGTGGTGTCCCCTTCTCATATTCCACACGTATCTTTGCAGTTATTTCAGCCCATTTACTTACATACTGCTTTCTTTCCTCTAGTCCAAACTGTTCGAACATCTTTTCCTGTTGCTCTTGGGTAAAATATTTATCTTTATTCATATTAATCACCTCAATTAAATTTATAAATTGTTCAGGCGTCACTTCTTGTTGACTATTAAGCAATTCGTATATTTTCTCTAACCGGCTGCATAACAGTTCTTGTAGCCGAATGCGTTTTTTTACATCATCTAACTGTACTTTGATAATTTCAACCGGATTGAAATTTCGATTTTCCATTATCTCTTTAATCTCCTCCAAAGCAAAACCTAACTGCTTAAGTGACATAATTTGCTGTAGCCTGACTATGTCTGACTCTGTATAAAGTCTATGGCCCGTATCTGAATACTGCGAAGGAGAAAATAGGCTAATTTTATCGTAATGATGAAGCATTCGTACCGTAAGTCCGGTTTGTTTAGCTAATTCGCCAACCTTCCAAGTTTTTTTATTCAGAATCAACCCCTCATTTCGTACGAATTATTTTTGCCGGCAACATTACTATACATCCTGACATAGTGTTAGGTTCAAGTGCCCTTTTGAAACTTTTTTTGGTTGTTTAATTTTCAATAAAAAAGGGCGCCTTCTAATGTAAGAATAGCGCCCTTTTCTTGCAATGTAAGAAAGGATAAGTTTCTAGCTAGGAGACAATTCGATGTAGTAGGAACTTTTAGGAATACAGTATAAGTACAATGTCTAAAGAAGAGGTAAGAGACAAAAACACCTCCGCTTGATTCGTCTTTTTTAGTATGCGAATCAAGGGGGTGTTTTTGTCATGTTTCAAAAGAATGGGAGTTGTTTTTTCATTTTATTTACATATGTGTTCTCTGGTAAAGATAAGTTACAGCTTTAAAATATGTCCCTTTTATTTTCATCATCATTTTAGGCCACAAGCAGTTTTAAAAATAATGTAATTGGGACAGGGACTTACTGTTTGCTGTAGTACTTTTCAATTTTTAAAATTTATACGATATTGTGTAGCCACATGATAGATGAGCTATTCTAAACCTGTTGGATAGCTTTATTTGCATTCGCTATTCTCTCTAAGTATTGAATGACTTTTGCTGCAGATTCTTTTGTAACTTCTGGCTGTTCGCCTAAGCGAATGGCTCTAGCCATTTGTGTATAGAACATTAAATAATTTCCTTTGATGACGCGTCTTTTTTCCATTGTACCGTCTAATTTATAATAATCATATAAGGAATTGTCACCATAATCGGGATCAAGAGGGCGTACACCTTGGATTAATTGCGGCTCCTGTTCCCCCATTTTATGAAATTGATAGGTTCCTTGATTGGTCTGGATTGTATATCGAGGCTCTTCGATGAGAGCTGCGCAGCTATGTTTTATTCTTGCTACATAATCGCCGTAATCAAAGAGTACTTCAAACCAATCATCGACCTTCGAGTCTTCCCTTACTTTTTTCGAAATAGAATATAGATCTTTAGGCTCGCCAAATAAATGTAGGGCTTGATCAATAAAATGTGCACCTAAATCAAATACAAAGTTCGCTCCTTCATAATCCTGTTCACGCCAGTTTTCCTTTTGTACTGGATAATTAAAATCCCAAACCATGCTTACTTCATACAGCTTTTCAAACATACCCTGCTTCTTTAGTTCAGATAGAGTTAAAAAGTCTCCATCATATCGTCTATTCTGATATGCTGAAATAAATAAGTTCTTTTCATCTGCGATTCGATTTAATTCAACAGCCTGCTCATATGTTGCTGTATAAGGCTTTTCAATCAGAACATGCTTATTCTTCGCTAATGCTTGCTTTGCATGTTCAAAATGTAGATGACTTGGTGTCGTGATTACAACGAGCTCTATTTCTTCATCATCTAAAAGCTCTTGGTAATCTTTTGCTACATGAATATAGGGATAATCATCTTTTGCTGTATTTGCATGACGTTGTACGACCGTTTTTAGTTCAAAATGTTCATGAGCATCAATAAATGGACAATGAAAAATTCTCCCTGAAAATCCATATCCTAACACGCCAGTAACAATCGGTTTCATATATCCCTCTCCATATCATCTATTTATTTTTACACTTTAAGAAAGTATAAATTTCTAGCTGGATGCCAATTCGGCGTATCAAGAGCAGGGCTCGCCAACCAGCGAGTTTTCTACTAGACCTATCTCCTGAAAATATTCTAATGTTCGCTTTGCAATCTTAAAAGGAGCATCAGCAGGGGCAGGGTACATATCCTGTTCTACCACTGCTTCACCAGTAAATTGGATATCCCTTAGTACTTTTGTGAGTTGAATAAAATCAACATCCCCGGATTCAGGATCACACATTACCCCTTCTTGAACACCTTGGGCAAAGGAACAATTATTTTCTATCATTTTCTTGCGAATATGTGTATTACAGTCCTTTAAGTGTAAGTATTTAATCCGGTCTGCATGCTTTTTAATAAATGAAAGAGGTTCCCCTCCGGCATAGAGATGATGTCCTGTATCCAAACATAGATCGACATCAATGTCCTTTAACAGTCTTTCAATCTCTTCTTCCGTCTCCACATGTGTTTCCGCGTGCGGATGGAATACGACCTTAATGTCCGCTTTGCTTTTTACGTAGTCTACAATCTTTTGAATGTTTGTTATCATTTGCTGCCATTGAACATCACTAAGCTCTTTTTCCGCAATATGTTCTCCAGTAAATAGATCTGTATACATCCCATCAATCAATACTAAATATGATGCAGAAGAAAAATGCTGTTGTAAGGATAATATTTGGTCCAATGTTTCATAAATAGGCTGTAAATCCTGTACAAACACAATATCCGTCATTAATGTGGTTGCAACGAGCTCTAAACCTCGTTTAGACAGCTCTTCCTTCAACTGAACAGGATCCGTAGGGAGATATCCCCACGGCCCTAGCTCTAACGTTTTATAACCCGCTTCCTTCATTTCATCTAAGCATTGCTGCCAAGGAATTTGTTTTGGATCATTCGGAAACCATATTCCCCAGGAATCCGGAGCGGTTCCTATTCTTATAGACATATGGAAGTGCTCCCTTCCTTTACCTTTTCCCATTGTCCTGTTTCTGCAGATGCTAAGATCGCTTGAATACATGTATCGATTTTTGCACCAAATTCAAAATCACATACGTATTCAGCATGATTCGTAAATGCATCTAACACTTTGGCAGCTTCAATAACTTTCATATCATTAAAGCTTATATTAATACCTGAAGCAGGTTGGAATATTCCATAATCTCCATGCTCTGGCCCTAGTAATACATTTCTGAACCCGCGATGTGTACTTTCTTCATTGTGGAAATAGACATTTACTTCATTCAATCTCTCCAAATTAAATGTAGCAGTTCCTAACGTTCCTTGAATTTCAAACGCTAAGTAGTTCTTTCTTCCTGTTCCAACACGGCTCGTTGATAATTGACCGATGGCACCGGATTCATAAACAGCTGTGAATGCCATATAATCCTCGGTTTCAACCTGACCCATTTCGGTCGATCCTGCTTTTACAGGTCTCTCCGGAAGATAAATTTTTGAAACGGCGTTTACAGATTCAATGTCCCCCATAATATATTGGGACACACTTAAAAGATGTGAACCTAAGTCTCCTAAAGCCCCGCTGCCAGCCTGCTTTACGAGATGTCTCCACGTAATAGGAATAGATGGGTCAAGAAGCATGTCTTGGTCGTAACGTCCATCAAAACGCATGATTGTACCTAGTTTGCCGGATGCTACTAATTGTTTTATATATTCAGTAGCAGGGTTCATCACATTATTAAAGGCGACATAATTCAAGACACCTTTTTCTTTTGCAATTCTTGCTAATTCATTTGATTCTTCTGCACTTAAGGATAGCGGCTTTTCACAATAGACATTTTTGCCATGCAATAAAGCTGCTTTTGCTATTTCGTAATGAAATGCATTTGGTGTAACAATATCAACAATATCTACTTCATCTGATTGAATAATGTCGAGCCAATTTGTCGTCCATTCTTCAAACCCAAAGGTTTCAGCTGCCTTTTTGGAAACGTCCTCATTTACATCCATAATTATTTTAAAAACAGGTTCGCCTATTTGTTCTCCATATAAACGGTATGCAGTTGTATAGGCATTAACGTGTGATTTGCACATCCATCCGGCTCCAACCATACCAATTCTAACTTTTTTCTTCATTTCGATCCCAACCTTGTCAGTTATTTGCTATCATGTGGTTAGTATAGTATGTTTTCATATCAAGAGTCATCCGATAATATTGCTCATTAAATATCAAAATATTGCTATGGAGGCCATCATGAAAATCAATGAACCTGGGGTTCTGCCAACATCGGAATTTTTTATCCATACACCTAATGAATTTTCAAGAAAGCATTTATTTACAATTCATTTTGCAGGCCGGTATGATTGTGATACGGATTACCTTATTGAGAGAACTTTTCATGACTATTATTTAATTCTTAAAGTCATTCATGGACAGCTGCGGCTAGAGTATGACCAACAAACATTTCTTGTAAATGCCAATGAATTGCTTCTATTTGATTGTCGTATTCCTCATAAATACTATGCAACGACACAGATTACTTTTGAGTATATTCATTTTAAGGGAAATGCAAGCAAAGAATTATATGAGATGATTACTCAACTCTATAGTCCGGTCATCCCTCTGTTAAATGACATTGAAATAATGAAATCCATTGACACAATTTTGAGTATGCTAGAACATCAAAGAGTCAGTGATACAAAGGTTTCGTATGAAATCCATAAAATACTTAGTCTTTTACTGGAGCAAAATCAATCATCATCTTCAATATCAAATTTAAAGGAAGTAATTGCGTACATAGATGAAAACAGTGAAAAGCCTTTAAATATTCATGATTTGGCTCATTTAGCATCACTGAGCATCTATCACTTTTCGAGAAAGTTTAAGAAGTTTACGGGTTTATCACCACATGAATACGTCATTGTTAAACGATTAACACGTGCTAAATCCTTACTAAAAAATACGGAGTTTTCTATCAATAAAATCTCTGAAATGGTTGGTTTTAGTTCGCCATCCCATTTTATTGCTACTTTTAAAAAACACACGCATATGACTCCAAAAGAATTTAGGGATTTTCGTTTTTAGAAGAAGTATACAAAGCCAACGTACACACTGGCTCAGTTAAGGATATTTCTGTGTTCAACAATTTCTCCTTTTTATAGAAGATCAATATAGCCTCTATTAGCTGGTTAGTTAAAGAAGTTGCAAACATAAGCTTTGGAAGCTTGTACTCATACTTTTCAATTACGGAAGAAATATTTCTAAAAATTTTAGAATTCTCTCGTACAGAAGAAGATTTCAAAGAAAAGAAATTATTAGGGACAGCGTGAGAAAATATCGAATTGTGTTTAGACTCCTAAGCAGTAAATCTTGAAATGATTCAACATAGCATTGTCCCTTTTTGACTGATGAACCCCGAGTACGTTTGCTGAGATAGACTTGGGTAATTAACAAGTTAATAATGATGGAAAGATACACAGAAAGCAGGAAAGCCAAGGTGATTGTCTTCAACCATGCGTTTTGTTAGAGATAATTTCCTTGAATTTTTTCTGAGAGTGTTTTCGATAAATAACAGTAAAAACTATTGCAGCTCCTATAAATCCGTACATAACGAAGTTCGAAACAGCTAAGAATTGAGTGACAGATAATTTAAAGACAAGAATCGAACGTACTGCGGATTCTCCCAATAATGCTACCCCCCAAACAACGGTCATTAATCTTAAAACAAATCGAAAGTAAGCGTATTGCCAATTATCAGCAAAAGCTGATGTTTTATCTGGATCATTTCCAACCGTAAAACGAATAGCAAAATAGAAAATTAATGGTCTAGGGAATAATAGTGAGCCGAGGAAAATAATGCCCAAGATCCCCGTTACAAAAGATTCCCGAATTAAGAGCAAACGTTCACTTCCTCCAATACACATCATAATAATGCCTAGTAAGAAGCTGACTAACATAAAAACAGCAAACACATCCATTTTTCTTCTTTTAATAAAGCTGAACAAATTATCAATTAAGGGAATAACGGTAGCAATGGATAGAGCTGCTATGCTTGACATGTGCGATCTAAGTATTTCGTAAACAACAAATGGAACCGCGCCGTTAATAAGAAGTGTAATGACAATGCCTCTAATAATTTCTTTTCTTGAAATCGAACCTGTTTGGTTCATGTACAACCCCGCCTTTTATATTGGTGTTTTATTACTAAAATTGCGTATTACTTCAACAGTTAGTTAACTAGCTTATAAAATCTTTTCAAAGCACTGATAGGGATGCTTACGGAAAGGAAATCGTATTTGTCCTACTGGGTTATACCCTGCTCTTTCATACATCGTTATAGCAGCAGGGTTTGCCGTATAGGCATCTAATCGAATACTTGTGTATCCTTGGGATGTAGCCAAAGCCTCTGCATGCAGCAGAAGCTGTTTACCAATTCCTTTCCCCTGTGAATCAGGATGCACCGCTAAACGATGGATCACGGCAGGTCTTCCTTCTTTATCACTCCATGGAAGACCTGCATATTTGAAGCTTTGATCTTCATTCAAAACTACGACACCTATGCAAAATCCATCATTCAATATAGCATGGAGATGCCCACCTTTCAGGTCTTTACCGATGACAAATTCATTTAGGTAAAATCGATCCCATTGATCCACTCCATTGTTTCTCAAATGCTTGGTAACAGTAACGTATAAAGACTTTATAGATTTCAAGCTATTTATAGAAGCGATTTCTATGTTCACATTTTTACTCCCTTTTCATTTGTTTTATGAACTCAGGAACAAATCCTCAGTAAACATTCCTTGGAAACCAAATGGAATATGGTGCGACACCAATGCCCTTCCTATTTAAATCCCTTCTAATCAAACATAACAAACCGACTAGCGGTTTGTTATGTTTTAAAAAAATAACTGCCTAGAGTGTTCCCTGCTTCAATTGAAGTTCTCGTCAATACCTTTTTTCTTCTGCCTGTAGTGCTTCATAATTATTTCTCAAGATATTTCATAAATACCAACGGTCGACTTGTAATTTGATTATACATACCGCTGGTCGGTCCGTCAATGGGGTTTGAATTTTTTTCCAAATATTTGAGTTAGTAAAAAGGAAGGCTAAGCGGGAAGCAGCTACACATTGAAAGCCTAAAAAAAGAGATTTGTATGGAATAGGAGAAGTAACAAAAGGGGACTTCCAGTGGGTGAAAAAAGTATCTCAAGGAATCCAAGACTAGTATATGGAATTGGAAGCAGAAAAAGCAGTTTATGTGGCCCTGACGCATACCTAATTTCGTTCATGTTTATCCTTATAGTAGCACGGGGAGGGGAAGGTGATTATTTACTTTAAAATTCTCTCCTTCCCCTCAATAATAGCCTTATGAATTCAGTTGTTTAATAAACTCCTTCATAAAGCCCGGAAGATCCGGCCATGCATGACCGGAAATTAGATTCCCTTGAACGTGAAGGTGATTTTCAATATAGGTTGCACCACATGCCTCCACATCCGGCTTGCAGGCGATATAAGCAGTCAACTCACGGCCTTCTAAGTATTGACGAACCGTTGTTAACACAAGGCTGGCATGGCAGATGGCCCCAACAGGTTTATTCGCCTCAAAGAAATGGGCCACAATCCTTGGGACATTTTCATTTAAACGAATATATTCCGGAGCTCTTCCTCCTGGAATAATCAGACCATCATATTCTTCAGGATTTACATCCTCGAAGGCTAACTGTGATTCAATTAAGTATCCTTTGCTCTCCGTATAAGTATCCCAGCCGATAAAATCATGAACGACCGTTTGCAGCTTCTTTTTTGATGGAGCCGCTATTTGTACATCGAATCCTTCTTCTAAACAACGAAAATACGGGTAGTAAATTTCCAAAGCCTCAACAGCATCTCCTGCTATAATTAGAACTTTTTTTGACATAGAAATAATTCCCTTCTCTTCAAAATTAGGATTTACCTTCAAATATTATACATTCTCCATGTTACCATTAATTCCCTCCTCCGGGTCGCAATCCATCTTCATCAACTTAAAATAAGATATGGACATCGCTTGTTTTTTCACTAGGCTAATCAAGAGGTTCAAGCACGGAGTCTGCCATTTTGGGCCTTGGAGCTAGACATCACCCCAAAAATTATATTTTCTTACAGTGCAAGAAAAATTAATGCATTCCAAACTAAAAATAAACAGCTTGACGATTCAGATTTATCTACATATAATTCACTTGATTGGGCTATCCAACAGCCCAGGTGATTAACTAAACCTGGAGGTCGATTCATGAGTAATGAAATTTTCTCGGGCTTGCGTAATGAAAGACTATACGAAAAAATAGTGGTACAAATTAGACAATTGATACAGGATGGAAAGTTAAAGCCAGGAGATCGTTTACCAGGTGAACGTGAGCTAGCACAAACTTTAGGCTGCAGCCGCACCTCCTTACGTGAGGCTTGCCGCGTGTTAGAGTCAGAGGGGCTCATTATTTCCAAGCCTGGTGGCGGGCGATTTATTCAACATGTGGATCAGAATATGATGCCAGGGTATCGCTTTAATCCTATAGACATGCTTGAAAAGACAGCTATTATTTACTTCTTGGAGGCAAGAGAAACTCTTGAACCAAAAATCGCGGAGTTAGCTAGTCAAAGGGCAACTGTAGAAAATATAGAAAAGATGGAACAGATCTTATTAAAAATGGAAGATCAGCTGAAATATCCAGATCAAAAGGTAGAAGCAGATAGCAGCTTTCATTTAGCTTTAGCTGAAGCTACGCAAAACTTTGTTTTTGTATCCATGATGGAAACGAATTTAAACATGATTCGCCAGATTCGAAAACAAACTTTGAATTCAAAAGAACGCTATCCTCAATCTCTAGCAGAGCACCGAGCTATTTTAGAGGCAATCAAACATCGTAAGACGTCCGAGGCTGTTGAAGCCACTTATATCCATCTTCAACATCTGCGGGATAATATATTAAAAAATTATCCAGAACAAGAAGAGAATTAATTCAATTAGTAGGGAGAACACTTGTATTGGGAAAGTACCGAGAGATCGAAAGAAACGGAAACCAGACCTTGTCGTTCCAATACGGATGGACAAGGTCGCTTACTGTTGTTTTATGCGCCTTTCCCTATTGAATAAAAAACATTTAATAACCAATACTAAATTGATTAACTTTGGAAAGGTTGTGTTTTTATTGAATCAAGAAACAAAAGTAGCTAATGAGCTCCAAAAAATGATGACCTGGAACCTAGTTCCTGTATCAGCTCAAGAAGATATAAATGAGATTTGCGACAGTTTAATGAATGGATCTGTCACACTGACTGAGTTGGAAAATCGAGATCCCTTTGTGGTAGAAATCATTCATAATGCAATGCACCGAGTAGGAAAAGAACACTGATCGAACTGCTGGAAAGCGAAGAATGAAGCCCAATTTCCTAATTTAATGCTGAGAAATTGGGCTTTTTTCGTTACTTCAGAAAAGCGCCCTATTCCGGAATAGTCCTTTACTAATATTACCTTATGAAGTCCTTTTCACTTTTCTTGTGCTTTTTATCCCCAGAATAGTAGTTGAATACAGAACAGTTGGGGTAAGCATAACATAAATTGAGACAGCTGCCACTGCACAGATAATTGCTACGCCCTACAGTCAACTCAAGCCTCGGTGAACTGTGAATGCTGACAGCGAAGGTCACGCTTTTCTAGTCGAACTGAGAACCTCCAAATAGTGCTGATTGTACATAATGCCTAGGATGTTCCCAAAGGGATCGACCACGGAAGCAGTGATGAATCCTTCGCCGCGCTCTGTGGGTGCCTCGTACTCTTTCGCTCCCATAGACAGCAGCTTCTTGAAAGTTGCTGTTACATCATCGACGTGCCAGTACACTACAGCACCGGCCGGGCCGGTCGCGGAACCATCAGGCGCATAGCGGCTATCGATCAGGCCCAGCTCGTGCTGGTAGTCGCCGAGGCGAAACTCGACATATCCTGGACGTTCGAAGTATGGTTCGATGCCCAATAGCTCGGCGTACCACTTCTTTGCCGCTACTAGATCCTCCGTCCAAAAACTGACTGTGGTAAGTCCTCGCAAAGTCTGGCTGTCGCTCATAATGGATCTCCTCCTTAATGTTGAGTGGTACTAAACTAAAACCAACTAACATCTTCTAATTAACTTCGATTTACTTACGAATACTCCCTTCTCTTATTCAAGAAAATGGACGTTACGACTTTATTTCAAAGCAACACAAACTGAACGCTGATTAATCAGCGTCTTTTTGCTACCCCGATATTTCCTGAGCACGTCCACGCTAGCCCGTCAGGCTGGTAAAAACAGAAAGAAAGCAAAAGATTTAACGGTGGGAAGATGCTATTTCAGAAGTATTCGATTAACCTCCACTTGCATATTGCTTATGTCTAGAGGTAAAATAAGAACATAAGTTCTGTTTCGGAAGGTGGTTATCGTAATGAAGGAATGGCGGCCGACAACATTTATATCGGAGCAGATGGCCATGCTAGATGGTTTGCCTCTCACACAAACAAAGGTCAACCAACCACAAATAGATGACCAAGCGCTAGAACAATTTGATGCGATGGTAGACGATGCACTGGAGAATAACAACCTGCTGTACGTCGACTTCTGGCGAAATGGATATATAGCGCACGTTAGCGGACATGTGCATTACTACGATACACAACGAAATCAACTTCGCATAGTTGACATTAAAAGAAAGGTGCGTTACATAAACGTAAAGGACATCGTACATATATCTATGGATTAAGCGTTAGGAGGTGACGCCTTTGATATTGCATATCGTATATCAATTTTTACATTGTTATAGATTGATTTAAAAACAAACGGTAGGTTTCACTTGTACAATTCTATATCATTTATAACTAATGCAACTCTAGATGCGGCTGCTTATCCTATCAAATGAACTTTCTCTCCTAGTTCTTTCATAAGTAATACGACTATTTTTAGATAACTCTTCTAATATTTGCATGTCTGTGTAATCCAACATGAAATTAACTCCTTTCAAAAATAGGGAGTACCAACTTTTTATCATGTTTCCCACGCTAAGTCTGAACTCCTTGATGAATAAGCAATTCCCTAAAATGTTCATTTAGCGTGGATTTTACATCAAAATGTTAGTTGGCCCCCCTACTATTGGGGAGTGTATTGAAGTTTCAATCTTCATTGAATACATCTATATTGTTAAACTCTTCTTCTAATATAGCCAAAACCTTTTTATAGGCATCTGGTTCGAACCACTGTAATAAGTTCAATTGTTCATAAATTTTTCTTATGCCCATTCGTTCGGTTCTTCTACCTCTGCTTCCGTCACCCAAAAAAAAGTCATCTAATGCTACGTTATTTGTTACGTTTTTTAAAGTTTTCGCTATATGTTTGCTCAGAGGTAGCATCGGAGAAATTGATGCTCTCGTCGGCACGCCTGCTTCCGTAATTTCTTTTAATGCATTTAATCTCGCAGGAATGGGAGGGGCTGAAGGGGTGAAAATTTTTCTTATCTTTTCTAAGTCCGTTTCTATAGTCATGCTAATAATGATTTTATCATCAAACTTCTTAAATAAATCCAGATCCCTTGTTACCAAAGGTGAGCGTGTGTGCACTAGTAAGTTGTCAATATCATCTTTTAGCATCAACATCGTTTGAAGAAGTGAACGTGTTAATTTTGTCTTCGCTTCTATTCCTTGATAAGGGTCTGTTGCAGTGCTCATAAAAATAGATACAGGAGTACCTTTCTTCTTCGCTTTTTTTATTTCCTTTTCCAATAACTCCGCAGCATTCGTTTTTATATCTACGTATTTACCCCATTCTTGTTCTCTGTATTTAGCTGCTGGCATTTCTCTTACATAGCAATATTTACAACCAAATGAGCAACCCACATATGGATTCAATGTAAATGTAAATCCACTTCCGTCTAACAAACCATTTGCAGGTGTCAAAATCGACTTAGAGTGTATGTTTTTAAATTCAACCATAGTCTTTGTACTTCCATTTCGAATTCTATAATTGGCTTTGACTTCTTTTTAAACAATTTCTAAATAATTATAATCCTCAACTGTAATTGGACGCAATCCGGAAGTCTTTCGGTAATTTCTGAAGCATATTTTCTTCTCCCACGATATCAAGAAGCATTTCTTTCATAGTAATCTTGTTCTCAAGACTCATTATACCTATTCCCTAATCCACTATATCAACAGAACGATAAACTAACACCTCATAAAAAATGAATAGCAGCCTCGTTTGAGACTGCCCGTTCTCTTAACATAGTCTTCTTTTTTGTGAAATTACTTCACGCTGAATGCTGAGATAATTTCGTGTCGGCAGCTTCAATCGGTTCTAGATCCGTAAGCAGGAATGCATAGCTCAGAATCCCAATGACTAGAAACGCTGCTGCTATTAGGAATGCATACATAAAGGAGCCTGTGGCTTGAACAATAAATCCTGTCGTAATTGGTGCCACGATTGCCATTGCATTGTTTCCAAAGGTTAAAAGTCCTGTCAAAGTTCCCACACTTCCCTTAGGTGCAATAAATGTTGGGATGCTGTAGGCAACCGCCGAAGTAACTACAAGCCCACCAAGTGCCATTGAAATCCAAAATACAGCCATATTTGGGTTATGTGTAAACGCCGCGCCAATGATGGACAAACCGAGAAGCAGACCGCTCACTAAAAAGATTTTGCATACACGAGTTCTATTATAGCCTTTATGGATGAGACGATCGACGAGCCAGCCACCAATGACCAGTTCTGTAATCGTGCCCACAATCCACGGTATCGCCGAATACCACCCCGATTTCAGGATAGACATGTGCATCTCCGTCGCAAGGTAACCTGGAAGCCAGGTTAGAAATAAAAACCATGAATATCCATAGGCTGCAAATCCAATGAATACTGCCCATACTTTTCGTTTAGTTAATAGATAACGTATATTCTTGATGGCACTGCCTGATGCTTCCTCTGAACTTTGTGAACCGCCCTCGGTAATGTATTTATACTCTTCTTTCGTCAATCGTTTATCTTCATGAGGTTCACGGTACCATATCCAATACACAATGGCATAAAGAAAACTGAGAATCGCAGTTGCAAGAAAGCCGCCGCGCCATCCCCATTCGGTCACAATCAAAGCTAGTATCGGAGCACCAATTGCATTGGAAAGTTTAGACTGCGAATCATAGACAGCTACGGCTCTCCCTCGTTCATTTCGAGGAACCCAATGACTGACTGCTTTGGCTGCAGATGGGAAGAATGGAGCCTCCCCAACCCCCAATAAGACTCTAGACAAGATAATTAATCCCCATCCATTAGCTACTGCGGTTAAAAGGCAAGCTACTGTCCATATAACCGTCGCCACTCGTGTTACCCATTTAACTCCTATTTTATCCAGTAAAGGTCCAATGGGAAGTTGAAGAAGAGCGTACGACCATGCAAAGGCAGATAAAAAGATCCCCACCTGTCCCGGCGTCAAATTAAATTCCTTTTGTAATAACGGCATCGCGACTGACATATTGATGCGATCAAAATAGTTCACCACCACGCCAAATGCAATTAAGATTACAATTGACCAACGATGATTTTTCATACGTTCCCTCCATTCACCAAAATATTCATCTATTTATAGATACGCACTTTCATTTCTTGTGAATAATCTATAGTAGAGTTTTAATCATCAATGGTATACGCCCGCATGTAAGATCATCTGTCTGTAACTGATACACATTGACTCTAGGAGTAGTCATCTCCCTTTAAAAAATTGGCATCGCTTTCATTTTTCTAACTATTCCTTACATAGCAAACTCTATTTATTTTAACAGCTATGGCAAACTGAATGATGGAATACCTCTATCAAACGTAGAGCTCCATTCATGTACTTTCTTCAGTCATTAGATAATGGCAAACATCTCCTGACTTATGATAATCTCACCATTAAAGATTAAACGGATACGTGATGAACCTTCTTATTAGGCGAATAGATATCCATGATGTTCCAGTGTCCAGCAGTTGGAACCGGATTATTTAACATGGCCACATCAATAACAAACGGTTTGTTAGACTCAATAGCTCGTTTTAATACAGATTTAAATTCTTCTGCTGACTGAATCTTAACCCCTTCCACCCCGTATGCTTTTGCGATACTTGCAAAGTCTGGGGAATACGGTTCTCCATCAATTTGGAACACAGTACCAAGGGTTGTGCCGTAATGAGCTTTTTGTAATCCTGCAATTGTACCGAACGCATAGTTGTTCATAATAACCCAAACCACCGGGATATTTTCTTCGGCAGCTGTAGCAAGCAAAGCAGGATTTTGTCCAAAACCGCCATCTCCTACTAATGAAACGACCACTTTATCTGGTTGTGCGATCTTTGCCCCTAATGCAGCTGGAGCTCCGAATCCCATTGTGGCAAAACCGCCAGGAGTTAAGATGCTTCCTGCCTCGTAAATCGGGAATTGCTGCCCGACCCCATTTTTATTCCAGCCTACATCAGTGGTGATAATCGCATCTTTAGGAAGTACTTCACGAACTTCTTCCAAAATACGCTGCGGTTGCATCGGGAATGAATGATCCATGATATATTGTTTATTGCTGTTTTTAAATTCTTTCCGATAAGCTGCAATCTCTTGTGCGAGCTCCTCGTTTTGTAATCCATGCGGCAAAAGCTCTTTTGCTACACGGTTAAGAACTGCTAGAGCCTGTTTCAAGTCAGCAACAACCCCAATTTCCACTGGATAGTTCCTACCAATTTCACTCGGATCAATGTCAATTTGAATTAATTTGGTGGGCGGGAAATTAAACGTATATTCCGATTCCCAAGAACTGCAGTCCGCTTCAGCAAAACGAGTGCCTAATGCGAAAATATAATCTGCCGCTTTGCATTTATCATTAATAAACCTTGTTCCCCAGAACCCTGTCATTCCTAATGTTAACGGATGGTCATCGGAGACGGCACCTTTCCCCATCAGGGAATGAGCTACTGGAATACTCAAGTGCTCTACCAATTCTCTTAACTCTTTAGAAGCATCAGCTAACATAATTCCCCCGCCAACATAGAATAGCGGATTTTTAGCGTTTGCAAGCTTTTCAATAATGTTTCTAGCTGTTATATCGTCAATGGAAGGCTTGTGAAGTGTTTTCGTGTTATGATTTAATTTTTCAAATAGAGCTACATCAATTTCTTTAGAGAAAATATCCATCGGGACAGATACTAAAACCGGGCCAGGATTTCCGCTTTCAGCAAGTTGGAAGGCCTTTTCAATAATTTCCGGAAATAAATCTGGGCGATCTACACGCCAAGCGCGTTTTACAAAAGGACGATAAATTTCATGCTGTGAAGCATCGGCATGCAAATTGACTTCTTGATGTGGATGTTTTCCATAGTAATGACTCGGGACATCACCAGCAATAACAACCATTGGAATAGAATCTAGTGCTGCATTGGCAACTCCTGTAGCAGCATTTGTTAATCCAGGACCTAAATGGCTTAATACAACTGATGTTTGTTTTTTCGCTCTCGCATATCCGTCAGCTATATGGGCAGCGATTTGCTCGTGTCTGACGTTCATAAATTTGATGGAGCTGTTTTCCAAAGCTGTTAAAACCGCAATGTTTGTATGTCCACAAAGACCAAAGATGTGTTCTACTCCCCTGTTTTCAAGATATTTCACTAGTTGATGAGAAATCAGGCCTTTCATTGGTTATGCTCCTCCTTAAAATTTAAGATGATTTTTCCATACTGTCCTGAAATAGCCGCTTCATAAGCTCGTTGATAGTCTGTGAAATGGATAATCTCCGAAATGATCGGTTCTACATTAAAGTTATCCTGCATTAAATACTCTAAGGTCTGTAAAAAGTCCGATGGGAAGTTATAAATGATCGTTCCATGTATATTCAATTCCTTCCTTACAACCTGCGCAACAGGAAAGTTAGCTTCTGGTGCAAGGCCAACTAAAACCACAGAACCTCCAGGACTCGCTATTTGTATCGCTTGTTCAACCGACTGTTTTACTCCAGCTGCTTCTATGACAACATCAAAGGTCTCATCCTTAATGTCTTGTGGATGTGCTGTCCTTGTCACCCCAAAGCTGCTTGCCTTATCTAGTTTCGTTTGGCTAATATCAATTGCCGTTACCCGAGCTCCTAAATAAGTTGCTAAAGCCACAGCCAGCATCCCTTCGGTACCACAGCCAATGATTGCAACAGAGGTATCTTTCGTGATATTTATCTTTTTAAAAGCATGGACGATCACCGCAAAAGGTTCAATTAACACAGCTCTTTCATCAGACATTTCATCAGGGATTGGCAATACATATTTTGATGAAATAGTAAACTCCTCTGAAAATCCCCCATTCGTATTAATGCCTAACGATTGTTTATGACGACAAATATTTGTCTTTCCTTTTACACATAAATCACATTCGCCGCAAAATGAATTCGGTTGGACAACAATTCTTTTTCCCACTTCATATTTTGCAGCTTTACCTGTCTCAATAATTGTCCCTAGTAATTCGTGACCAGGTCTGATTGGATAAGAGGCATGATTAATCTTCCCTTTATAGACCCCAATATCTGACCCGCAAATCCCGCCATAAATTAATTTAACTTTTACTTCATCATCTTTTAGGGGAGGCGTAGATTGAACTTCTCTTAATTCTAAATCACCTGGTTTGCTTAAATATAATTCCAACATCTTCTTCATCACCAATCCTTCAGTTATTTTCTAATTCTCTTTAAATAATGGGATTGCAAATCAGCTGTTGCTGTCCCGTATTTTTCAACTGTTTTTGTCTTTGGGCTTCTGTATTTATTCATTAATAGGCAGCTGCAACACAATCATCTTAGTTTCCGTCATATCCTCAATTGCATAACGAGGACCCTCGCGTCCAATTCCACTATTCTTCACACCGCCATATGGCCAGTGATCCAATCTGAAATTCGATGTTCCGTTAATCACTACCCCACCAACTTCCAGTGAATGGGCTACTTTATAAGCTAAATCCATTTGATTCGTAAAAAGTCCTGCCTGAAGTCCAAAGGAAGAGTCATTTGTTTCTTCGATTGCTTCTTCAATGCTTTCATAAGGAATGATACTAACGATTGGTCCAAACACTTCTTGGCAAACAACTTTACTATTTTTGGGTGGATTTAACAGAATAGTCGGCTCCACTGTCGCACCATGCTGTTTCCCGCCACATATAAGTGTCGCACCTAAATTTACCGATTCGTGAATCCATTCCATAATCCGCTTTGCTGCGCTAGTGTCTACTAAGGTACCCACATCTGTATCCGGCAATAAAGGATCCCCGATTTTCAGCTTTAATACCTCTTCTTTTAAACGTTCCGTAAACGTCGGAACAACTGCTTGATGCACATAGATCCGTTGGACTGAAATACAACTTTGTCCTGAATTACTGAAGCCTGTTCTCGCACACATCGTGGCAGCTCGTTTTAAATCTGCATCTTCATGGACGATAGTAGCAGCGTTTCCACCTAATTCAAGAAGGACTTTTTTCATGCTGGCTAATTCGCATATATTTCTAGCGGCTACTACCCCACCAGTAAAGGAAATCACATGAATACGGTCATCTTTTACAATTTGCTGTCCGATTTCTACTCCGCCAAGAACCATATTGATAGCGCTTTCAGGAAGACCAGCCTCTAGTAATAACCTTAAAAGTTCAGTAGCAATCAGCGCTGTTTGCGGCGCCGGTTTTAAAATCACACTATTACCTGCTGCAAACGCTGGACCAACTTTATGGCAAACAAGATTAAGCGGAGCATTAAACGGTGTAACGGCTGCTACAACACCAACTGGTACACGGAAAGTAGCAGCAATTGCTTTTGTTCCTCTTTCAGAGGCATCACCAGGTAACGTTTCCCCCATTAATCGTTTGGCTTCTTCGCCTGACAGCTCTAATGTTTCGATGGAACGTGACACTTCATCAAGCGTGTTTTTTAATGGTTTTCCTAGTTCAAGAGAAATAAGCTGAGCGAATCTCTCTTTCTCTTGTTCTAGTAACGCAGCTGCTCGTTTTAAAATCTTGGCTCGTTCATAAGCCGGTATTTTAGCAATCTCCTTTTTAGCTGCATAAGCTGATGCCAAAGCGTTTTCGACATCGCTTGGTGTTGCCAACACTTGCTCACCGATTACTTCTCCTGAATAGGGACTCCTAATAGAAATGGTTTCACGTTCCTGAGAAATCCATTCTCCATTAATATAAGGTTGCGCCTTTTTAACTGTCATTTTTATCAATTCAATCACCTACTTTTTTAAATGTTGAAAGGAATACTCGGAAATAGCGGGTCTCGTTTAGAACTTAAGGATTGTACATCTGTTTATTAGATCGATCTATTGTAGCTTTTAGACAACGATTACCTCATGATTGGATCACTGAGCAGATGTAGGAGATCAAAAACAGTTTCATTCTCTTTGACTTTATCCATTTCTATTAGATCGATCTAATACTGAACTTCACACAACGATTACCCTATGATTCGATCACTGAGCAGGCATAGAGAATCAAAAATAGTTACATTTTCATTGATTTTATACATATCTATTAGATCGATCTAATACTGAACCTTAAACAACGATTGCCTCATGATTCGACCACTAAGCAGGCATAGAGGATCAAAAATAGTTATATTCTTATTGACCCCATACATACTAGAAAGTGTTTATAGTTCATACCCCAAATTTCCTTACGAACGCATCGTTTTTAGCTTATCTCTTCCTCCACATCAGTTTATAATACCCCAGTAGAGATACCGCTTTCAGAAAATAATATTTATTAGATCGATCTAATAAACTAACAAAATACTAATACTCCATGATTCAACCATGAGGAAGACTTTGGCTGATGTTTAGACTTTTTCATTTTTTTTACATTGATTCCGCTTACAAAATATTATATACGACCCAATAAAGATATTTCAACTCCTTACGAGAAAAAAAGAATATTTTATGCAAATTGGATCGATACTGCCCGCAAGGAATTCAGGTTTTTTGGCTCACCCCTATTCCTTAATAAAACTGTAAATCCAAATAGTTTCTAACCATTAGAACTATGCGTATACTTAATATGTTTTCATCATTTTACAACAAATTCCAAGGGTTCGCAACATTGTTTTTTTAAATATTCCAAATTTTTTAAGGGGGTGCGATTTCGTAGCTGCTCTTAAAAACTTTGAAATATTTCTTCTGATATTCTACTGTGTGTAGCTTTATGCTATGATTCGGTAAAATATGAAACGCATACTTAATAGGACAAATAGCCAAGTACTTTCTCAAAAAGGCCTTGATCATTTGTCCTATAAAGAAAACTCGCCGATTGGCGAGCCCTGCTCCCCTGGCGAAGACAGAGGCGTAGCCCTACTTATACTTTATTCCTAAAATTTCTGGCTACGTCGAATTGGCATCCAGCTAGAAATTTATAATCTCTTAAAGTGTTAAGAAAACTACTCCTTAATAGCATCCTACTTGCCAACAACCTGTTGAGAAGAATTTCGAACTGCCAGTTCAGGCTGTAGAATGACCCGCTGCTGTTCGTGGTCAAAATTTGCAATGCGTTCATGCAAGAGACTCGCTGCATGTTTTCCAATAAGTCGTGGAAATGAAGAGACAGTAGTTAGTGAGGGAGTAACTGTTTCTGCTTCCGGAACATTGTCGAATCCAACTATAGCCATATCTTGACCCGGAATCAACCCAGTATTTCTCAATTCCTGCATAACGCCAAATGCTACCAAATCGCTAAAACAGAAGATGGCAGTCGGCGGATCTGGATGATTAAGAACCTGTTGCACTGCAGCCACTCCACCCTCTCGTGTAGGCGGGCCATCTACAACTAGGGATGAGTCAACCTCTAGTCCGGCTTGATGAAGGGCATCGTAATACCCTTGCGCACGCTCTTTCCAAGTAGACGACTCAGAGCGTCCACCTAAAAATGCAATTCTGCGATGTCCCTTCTGAATTAGATGACTTACAGCCATTTCTGCTCCAACCTTGTAGTCAACACTAACGTAATCACAATTTGCCCCTGGAAGTTCCCTAACTGCAAGCACTATTGGAATATCCAACTGATTGATTCGGTCAATGGTTTCTTTTGAAGTTTCCGAAACAGGACATAAGATTACTCCACCAACTCTATGTTCCAGCATCGTTGAGAGAAGATGATTTTGCTTCGTATCCGAATCAAAGGTAGTCCCTAAGAGAACTGTATAACCTTCCTCTTCCAATGTCTGATGAACCCCTATTAGCAATTCGGAAAAGAATGTATTCGCTATATCTGTAATGATTAACCCTACAGTTGACGAACGCTGTGAACGCAGATTAGCGGCAACTCGATCGTAAACGTATCCTAATTCACGCATAGATTCTAAAACCTTTTTGCGCGTAGCTTCAGAAATATGAGGACTATTACGAACAATAAGTGAAGCGGTCGCGCGAGATACACCGGCATGCTCTGCTACCTGTTGCAAGGTAACGCGTGATTGCTTTTTTCGTTTCATATTTAACTCACCTGCTAACTGCATATTTTGGCTATTAATAAATATTCTTGCATCTTTAAATGTTTTGACCTAGCTTCATCACATGAGTTAAAGATAGGGAGAAATTATCAAATGATATAAGAGTTTAAAAAAATCTACATATATTTATCTGCTCCTAGCTTGTTTCTAAGTAGTAGAAAACTTTTGCATCGAAGCAATCACCGAGTTCTAATCATTGTGCAGCTTCTAATCTCCTTCTATTCCCCATGATCTTATCATTTCAGCTCAGATCACCCATATAAAGAGCGAGACCTAACTGTAAGGAAGAAATGATTGAGCTCATTCTTTCTGTTTCTCTTTACATCATTATACACAAGGACGGAGTTAGGAAATAGAAACACTACAAAATTCAAGAAGAATCCTAACTATTTCTTTATAATTTCTGAATATTTTATAAGTATAGCATGTATATAAACATCATTTAGTCTTTCAACATCTGAACTACGCCCATTCTTTGGAGCACCTCGTCTGGAAACGAGGTAAGATACTCTAAAAATGAGAGAACAGAAGCTTTCCAAGGTTCATGTTTTCTTTTTTTTATGTTATTGCCTATAACAACAAAAGGGGATAGCTGTACTCTTTGAAACAAAAATAAAATCACCTTTTAGCAAAACTAAAAAGGTGATTGTTTATGTAATCTTATTGTAAATTTACCAGTTTCTATCTAATGAATATTATGCTTTCTGAAATTACCACCCTTAACTTCTGCTACGTCATATACCGTAACAAAAGCACCTTCGTCAATTTCATTAATTATTTCTTTCATTTTGCTTTCTTCTAAGCGGTTAATAACACATGTGATTTCCCTAAATTTTTCATGGGAATAACCACCGTAAACTTCGTTATATGTCGCACTTCGACCTAAGCGATCACGTATGGTCTCTACCATTAATTTGGGTTGAGTTGTAATAATTTTAAAGGTTTTAGAGCCGCTTAAGCCTTCTTCAACGATGTGAATCACTTTAGAAGCAATAAAGTAAGCAATTGCCGAGAGAATTGCTCCTTGTAGACCGAATGCAGTT
Organism: Ectobacillus funiculus; assembly: GCF_004138295.1. GTDB lineage: Bacteria > Bacillota > Bacilli > Bacillales > Bacillaceae_G > Ectobacillus > Ectobacillus funiculus. Next base: position 286,606 of record NZ_SCFM01000007.1, read on the forward strand.
GAAACGACAATAAATACAAATGCGTTTAAGAAAAGAATGAAATCACTTGTCCCAAACGGTAATTTTCGAGAAAGCAGTACGGCTAGCATATCAATTCCATCTAATGCGCCGCCATTGCGCAATGCTAACCCCATCCCCAAACCGAGGATAATACCACCAACAACGGTAACTAATAAAGTATCTCCTTCAATAATTGCTGGAGTATGGTGCAGGAGGCTTGTACCAATCGCTAGTGAAGCTATTCCGATAATCGAATAAATCGCGAAATTTCTACCAATTTGTTGATAGCCTAACCAAATAAAAGGAATGTTTATAACCGCAATTAGAACCCCTAATGGTAATCCAAATAGCTCTGAACCAACGATACTAAGACCTGTTACACCACCATCAGATACGTTGTTTGGGATTAATACGGCCTCTAATCCATATGCTGCTATAAATCCTCCAATAATGACCATTAATCCTCGTAAGATCATTTTTAGTTTATTAGGTTTATTCTTTTTGACTGTACTCATTTAATTCCTCACCTTCAAATATGTTATCTTATTATAAGTTTATCATAAAACTTTTTCTTTCGTTATTCTGGTGATTGTATAAAGTCTCTCATTTCAAATGAAAATGGAAACGAGCAGTGGTGATATCGCAGCAAAAGATAACGAAGCTAAGATAATCGATTTATTTTCTAGCAGCGGTGATATTACTTCATACAATCAAGTTTTAGAAGATACTAAAATGGAGACATCTTCTGGTGATATCGATGTAAAACTGACAAAAGCACCAGCTTCATTAGTAGTTGATTACAAAGGTGGTTCAGGTGATGGCACAGCAAATATAGATGGAATGAACTTCTCTGAGAAATCAGAAGATCGAATTGTGGGTCAAACTGGAGACGGGAATTTTAAGTTAACAGCAAGAACAAGTTCAGGTGATTTTAAAATTAAAGACTGATCGTGTTCAAAAAGGAGTAACCTTAGGGTTTACTCCTTTTTTCACTTTAAGAAAGTATAAAAGGATGTCCCAAAAGCTAGGCTTTTGGGACATCCTCGAAATGACCATTAGAATGTATCATTTACGCAACTCACATTGTGCTGATATCAATCACGAATCGATACTTCACATCTGAAGCTAATACGCGTTTGTAGGCTTCGTCAATTTGGTCGGCTGAAATGACTTCAATCTGAGGAACAATGTCATGTTTCGCACAGAACTCCAACATTTCCTGAGTTTCACGAATCCCGCCAATCATGGAACCTGCAAATGAACGGCGATGACCGATGAGAGAAAACACATTTACTGACAATGGCTCTGCGGGCGCACCAACGTTTACTAGAGTACCATCTAGAGTTAACAGTGAGAAATAAGCATTAATGTCGATTGTTGCACTTACCGTGTTAATAATTAAGTCAAAGGTTCCGGCAAGTTTCTTGAATGTTTCTGGATTGCTTGTGGCATAGTAGTTGTCTGCGCCGAATTGCAAGCCATCGTCTTTTTTGTTCAATGTTTGTGACAGAACAGTGACCTCGGCACCCATCGCATGTGCAATTTTGACAGCCATATGACCAAGACCGCCCATACCAACAACCGCTACTTTCTTTCCTGGACCAGCCCCCCAATGATGTAGTGGCGAATATGTTGTAATACCTGCGCAAAGTAATGGTGCTGCGACATCAAGCTCAATGCCATCAGGAATTCTCACTACGAAGTCTTCAGTTACAACAATATGGGTAGAATAGCCACCTTGAGTAGGCTCACCGTATTTATCAACACCAGCGTAAGTTGGGACATTTCCTTTAAGACAGTATTGTTCTTCTCCTTTACGGCAGTTCTCACATTCGCCGCAGGAGTCAACCATACATCCAACCCCTACCCGGTCACCGACCTTGTACTTTGTGACCTCTGCTCCTACATCTGTGACAATTCCTGCAATCTCGTGTCCAGGTACGAGTGGATAGTTCACGGGACCCCATTCACCGTGAGCAGTATGGATATCAGAATGGCATATGCCTGCATATTTAATTTCAATTAGAACATCATGCGAATCAAGATCGCGTCGTTTAATTTCAGCTGCTCGAAATGCTTTGTCCGGACCGTCAACAGCTCGTGCTTTAGCAGTTATCATAAAAAGACCTCCGATAATTTATATTTTTCAAGAGAATGCGATTGTACCAGTGTAAATGAAAAGCCAGGTTAAAATTCCCCTTCCTTCATTTCCCTCAATCCTTTTTCCTCCTGCAAATCAATGTTAATCCTTATAGTTAACTCTAAGTCAAGCGATTAATTTATATTTCTTTTGAGATCGCTGCCCATACAGATTTTATTTCATCTATCAATATAGCCTACATTCTTTTTTTAGTAAGTACATCTCCGTTAAGCAGAGTCAATTTCTACTCTCCCTATAAGGTGACTTTGACATTCAGCAAATACCTTGATAAAATCCCCTTATAATATAGAGTTAACTCGAAGTCTATATCATTAAGAATAGGGGATAAATGATGAAGACATATTCTATCAGCGAAGTTGCAAAAGAATTGAATCTTACACCATATACCTTGCGTTACTATGACAAGGAGGGACTTATGCCTTTTGTAGAACGGACATCCAGCGGAACACGATTGTTTAAAGAATCCGATATCGGTGCTTTAAAAGTAATTGAATGTCTAAAAGCCACCGGGATGCCTATCAAGGAAATTAAAAAATTCATTGATTGGTGTTCTGATGGAGATTCCACATTGCAGCAAAGATATGACATGTTTATGGAACGAAAAGCTACTGTAGAAGCACAAATGGAAGAACTAAAAAAAACAATGGAAGTCATCGAGCATAAATGCTTATATTACCAGACTGCATTGGCTGCCGGAACGGAGGATATTCATAAAGAAAACTCGCCGATTGGCGAGCCACGCTCTTGGGCGAAGACAGAGGCGTAGTTGCACTTATACTGTATTCCTAAAATTTCCTCCTACGTCGAATCGACTTCTAGCTGGAAATTTATACTTTCCTACAGTGTAAAAAGAGTAAAATAGGAATTTCCATTACTAATTAACAGAAGGCCACCCATTTATTGAATAATGGAGCGCCACTGGATGTTATTCAGAACGAGAAAAGTGAAACCACTCGTATTTACGCCCAACTAAGCGGGAATATCAGATAGGACCTATACAGGAAATATTTTTAGACTATGGAAAGATGATGCTTCTTTAAGCATCGTCCCCGTTAGCGTAAGTACATATCTTTACAATTTAATCTGTATGCTATAATTTGAAGGGTAAAATAAAGATAGAGGTGACCATCCTTGGCAATACATGTTGTACTATATCAACCAGAAATTCCGGCTAATACTGCAAATATTGCACGTACTTGTGCCGCAACGGAAACAGCCTTGCATTTAATCCGACCACTTGGCTTTTCAACAGATGAAAAGATGATAAAACAAGCTGGTTTAGATTTCTGGCAACTTGTAAACATAACGTATTATGACTCATTAGATGACTTTTTTTCAAAAAATCAAGGTGAGTTTTACTATATTGAGACGTTTGGTGAAAAACCACATTCATCCTTTGATTTCAGTGATGTATCAAAGGAACATTATTTTATGTTTGGAAAAGAAACAACTGGTTTACCAACAGATTTACTAGAAAAAAATAAAGATCACTTTCTGAGAATACCAATGAATGATAACGCTCGATCACTGAACCTTTCGAATACAGCTGCTATATTGGTATATGAGGCTTTGCGCCAGCAAGGATTTCCCCATTTAAAATAAAAAAATCTTCCGTCTTGGAAGATTTTTTGCACTGTAAGAAAGTATAAATTTCTAGCTATATAAGTTGAATTTAATTCTTGCACCTTTTGAATTTAGTTGCTCAATCATCATTCAAATTGTCTTTGCAGGGCAATACATTCTGTATGAATCTGTGCTGCGATGGGGTTATGGGAAAATATTTAGCTCAACTTATATAGAAGCGAATTCGACGTAGTCGGAAATTTTAGGAATACAGTATAAGGGCAACTACGCCTCTGTCTTCGCCTCTGTCTTCGCCTAACGGCTCGCCAGTCGGCGATTTTTACGATTTGGTTACTGCACAACATACTTTAGTCTAAATGGTTACTTATGCTTCAATACCTGAGCAAGTTCATATAGGGACTGGTACTGTTTAATTTGATAGTTCCGCCCTTTCTTTTGCAAATACCTTTTATCGCAAAATTGTGTAAGTACATGCAATAAGTGCCGATAGGATACGCCTAAATAATCACAAACCGTTACGTGTTTCTCCTTATAGACCCCTTCATCTTCAGTTTCCAAAATAAAATCCGCAAGCCGGTTTTCAAGCGGGAAGGCAAGACTTTGAGAATACTTTGCAGCCATAAGTGTTGCCTTTACACTTAGAAACTTGGTTAATTCACGTAGAAATTTCGCATCTTCCAGTAATTGTGTGCGATAGTGATGAATAGGAAGCGCAAAACAAATCGTCTTAGTTGAGGCTTGAATCCCTTTTGTATAGTACACGTCATTTAATAATTCCATTTCCCCAATGTAGTCATTTGCGTTGATAAAATTAATTAAGGAAACTTTCCCATTTTGATGTGTCACATATATTTTTGCTTTTCCTTCCATAACATAAAATAGAAAATACGGTCTCATGCCTTCTTGAATAATCCATTCATCACGTTGATATTCGTGAACTTGTAAAAACTCTTCGATCGGAAATGAAAATAAATGTGCAATGGAGTATTCTTCCAGATAGCGTTGTCTTTTCCCATTTTTATAAATTTCCATAGATCACCTTTTAGATAAAATATGAGATATCTCATATTATTGTAAGTATCTCCGTGGTATTATACAACCAATGGAGGTAATAAAAATGAACACACAACGTTGGATGAGCAGTCGGTTTTTTAGTTTTTTTATAACTTGGGGCATTTTTCTACCATATTGGACCGGGTGGATGATTCATACAAAAGGGATTACCGTTTCACAAGCCAGTTTGATTATGAGCTTAGGATTGGTTGCTAGAGGTCTCTCTACTTTAGTCGCATTTCCTTATTTCGCGGAAAAATTCAGTAGTAAAACATTATTAAATGTAATGACCATTGGGACAATCATCAGCCTTTTGAGTTATATCCCGGCAACTTCCTTTACTGGCTTACTTTTGGCTACCTTGCTTTTACAGTTCTTTTATCCAGCATTAATGCCAGCTTTAGATAGTGCAGCCGGTACACTTGTGCAAAATAAACAATTAAGGGATTACGGCAAAAGCCGCTCATTTGGTTCAATCGGATTTGTTGTAGCTGGCATGATCTTAACTTTGTTTACAGGAGCAATGGGTGATAAAGTAATTTTATGGGCCCTGTTACTTGGGACACTGATATTCCTATTTCTAGGTTTTATGCATTCGCCCGTTGTTTTATCGGAAACACCGAAAATGGATCAAAATAAAAAACACGGAATGATGAGTTTATTCCGCATAAAACACTTTGGGTCAGTGCTTGTAATCGTGATTTTATTACAAGCAGCACACGCCTCTTATTACAGCTATGGCTATATCTTTTTACAGGAAATCCATGCACCAAAGTACTTGATTGGACTAATTCTTAACATTGCCGTAATCGCAGAGATCATTTTCTTTTCCATTGCCGACAAACACTTTCAGCGGTTTTCAGTTGGCTCCTTGTTGGCAATGGCGGCACTAGGTTCAACCATACGATGGTTACTAGTATTTTCTTTTCCGAATGTGATTGTATTCTGTATTGCACAAACCTTGCATGCATGCTCATTTGCAATGGGACATTATGCCTTTATGAAATATTTGATCAAAAATATTCCACCTGCGCAGATTCCGAAAGCACAAGGCATGTATTCAGCGCTTGCACTTAGCTGGAGCACGGCAATATTCACATTTTTTGGTGGCTATTTATACGAAATCGGACCAAGATATGCCTTTATCGGCATGATTGTTTGTACCATACCATCAATGGTGCTTGCGCTTGTATATCGAAAACTGGAACTTAAAAAGGAAGTTTTAATTTCTATTTAGACCTTTATCTAGAGCTTCAAAAGAAATGCCGGCAGCCATAATAGACTTGCCGGCATAATGATTATTTTTATTTACACTGTAAGAAAGTATAAATTCCCAGCTGAAAGTTCATTCGACGTAGTGGGGAATTTTAGGAATACAGTATAAGGGCAACTACGCCTCTGTCTTCGCCCAAGGGCAGGGCTCGCCAATCGGCGAGTTTTCTTTATAATTGCTCACCATTTGTGGCGATAACATTTTTATACCAGAAGAAGGACTTTTTCTTCTTACGCTCTAATGTGCCGCTGTCATCATCATGCTTGTCTACATAAATGTATCCATAACGCTTAGACATTTCACCAGTAGATGCACTTACTAAGTCGATACAACCCCAAGAAGTATATCCCATTAGCTCGACACCATCTTCAATTGCTTCTCCCATCGCTTGATATGATCGCGAAGGTAATCAATGCGATAATCATCATTGATTGAACCATCTTCTTCTATTTTGTCGTATGCTCCCAAACCGTTTTCAACAACAAACCATTGTTGCTTCTGCCCTTCCTTTTTTCGTACCGTTCTTAACTACTCACTATTCCTTCACATATTCTTAATTATTTTTCTGAAAATTTATAACATTTATAATATTTAGTATTTACAAATTTCGACCTATTGTGTATGATAGGAACAAGTAATACAGAGGAACCCAAACACACTAGAAAAGGAAGTGAGTCCAGTGCGATAGAGCAAGGCGAATGTACAATTCACGTACAGGGATACAACCAAACTCTATTTAAAAGAGGGTGAGTCCGCTGCGATAGGGAAAGGCGAAATGTGCAGAGATGTACATGGGGGATTACTAGAATCCATTCAAGGAAAGGTGATTCCAATGAAGTAAGTAAGGCGAAGGTTTAATTACATAAGCCGGGTAGCAACCTAGACATGAGTTTTGAAAAAATCTCGAGTCAAGAGGTGATTATCCTACAATCAAGAAATATTGAAAGGACTTCGAAAAAAAATGAATGAAGAAATAGTGTAAGCGACCTTGTCGTTCCAGTATGGATAGACGAGGTCGCTTACTGTTGTTTTAGATGATTCTTCAATTTAATTGACATAAGAGTCGAAAGATAAATCGCAACAATGGTTCCTCACCTGCCAAATACATTTTATGAAAATCTCCCCCTATCCCTTTAGTTCAAGAAAACTCGCTGATTGGCGAGCACTGCTCCCCTAGCGAAGACAGAGGCGTAGCCCTACTTATACTGTATTCCTAAAATTTCTCGCCAGGTCGAATTGTCTTTCAGCTAGAAATTTATACTTTCTTACAGTGCTAAATAATCCAGAGAGATTTTTTGCTCACAAAGCAGTAGGTTATAGCTATGCGAGGGGAGATTGATCTTCTAAGAAGCGAATAAATTGCTTGAGACTTTGTCGTTTTAGCTTTCTTTTTCTTATGACAAAATCAATTTGAATTACTTCTGGCAGTTCTTGATATTGAAACACTTGTAGCTCTTTTCGACTATACGCAACATCTGCTGGTACGATGCTGATCCCAAGTCCATCATGAACAGCTTGCAGAATAGATTCAAGTGAGTCAAATTCCATAATAATTGGTTGATCGAAGTTATTTTCCTGAGAAAACTTCAACAATTTATCCCTATATACGCAATGTGGATCACTATTGATAAGCAATGTTTGATTATTTTTCTCCTCAACCCCATGATATTCAGGAGAAATGAGCACCATTTTCTCCAAATAGCTATAAACAGTTTCAAACTGTGAGCGATTAGCTGTACTGATTAAAAAAAGTCCATCAATTTCTCCGTAGGAAAGCATTTCTTGTAACTTTCGGTTAGTAGCTGTCTTTACCTTGACATCTATATGTTTATTTTCCTCCAAAAAAGAAGAAAATAGCTGCGGGATTTTAATTGCAGAAATTGTTTGGGGAGCGCCAATAATTAAAGATTCTCTCCACTTACTAGGGTTAACTTTTGATTTGGCTTCATCCATTAAAAGCAAAATGTGATGTGTATACTCTAATAACACTTTCCCCTCATCAGTTAATGTTACTCCTCTATTAGTACGAGCAAGTAATTTAGTACCTAGTTCCTCTTCTAAACCTTTGATTCTCTGGCTAATATTCGGTTGGACATATCCTAATAATTCGGCAGCTTTGGATATCGACTGCAACTCTGCAACATGCTTAAAAATTCGTAAATCATGACTTTCCAAGGATCGATCCCTCCTTTGATATCATTTAAAATGATACCCCTCTCATTATCTAGTATTATATCCTTTACCTAAATAAAAATATAATAAAGCATATTAGATAAAACAAAATAAGGATGATGCAAAATGGAGCAATTAAGAGATAAGACATTCATTATAACTGGCGGCGGCACTGGCATAGGAAGGGCAACAGCTTTGAAGTTAGCGGATGCAGGAGCAAAAATTGTCGTAAATTATAGCCGCTCGGAAAAGGAAGCAGCAGAAGTCGTTAGGGAAATTATCCACCGGGGAAGCAAGGCATTTGCCTATAAGGCGAATGTAGCAATAGAAAAAGAAGTCAATGAAATGGTATCTCAAACTGTCACCTCTTTTGGGACAGTAGACGGTTTAGTAAACAATGCAAGCATTACAGCTCAGATACCAATGAATGATTTAGAATCTGTAACTAACCAAGTATGGGATTCTTTATTTGATGTAAATGTGAAAGGGATGTTCCACTGTATAAAAGCAGTTGTCCCGTATATGAAGAAACAAAAATCCGGTGTTATTGTTAACTTGGGCAGTGTAGCCGGAATGACAGGAATTGGTTCATCTATCCCATATGCAGCAACAAAAGCAGCCATTCACACTATGACAAGGTCATTAGCAATTGCATTGGCACCTGAGATTCGAGTGAACAGTATCTCTCCAGGCGCAGTGGATACAAGATGGTGGTCCGGCAACGAAGAAAAGATGTATCAACTTGCAGGAAGCTTACCCCTTCAAAAAATTTCAACACCTAACGATATCGCAGATGCTATTCTTTTTCAATTGATGCAGGAGTCTGTTACAGGGCAGGTATTTACAATTGATAATGGACAAACACTCTGACGCTATGGAGTTGCGTATCGTTTTTGTAAATTCAATATTTTGATTTTTATATGAACGCTCCTTGTAAATACAGTATAAAAAACAGGTCTTCTCGATGTAAGAAGACCTAGCTTTTCTTCATTTATTTTACTATCAATTCTCGTCATAATAATTCCTCTTATTAATAATATGGCTTCAACTCCCCTTCTCCATCGCCATCACTCCCGTACGTGACAATTGGGACATTCCATATGGCATCAATTGTTCTACTATCGCGTTAATTTTTTCTGTGTCTCCCACAGCTTGGATAATCATTGTCTTTGTACCGATATCTACCACGGTCGCTTGATATCTTTCCACTATACCTGCAAGTTCCTCATTCTTGCTTGGGTCTATATTCATCTTCATAAGGGCTAATTCGCGTGTAACTGTTTCTGCTGGTCGAAGAAGTGTTGCTTCGTAGACATCAACTAATTTTAATAGTTGATTTAGGATTTGCTTAACTAAGCTATCATCGCCAGTGGTAACAATAATAATTCGTGACGCGCCGGCTTCTTCTGAGGCACCAACTGTAATGCTTTCCATATTAAAGCCACGCCGAGTAAATAAACTTGTTACTCTCTGCATAACCCCTGGATGATCTTTGACTAATAGCGAGATGGTTTTTTGTTTTTCCATGACTTGTTATTCCTCCTCCATCATCATTTCACTAAGCGTTTTTCCTTGTAAAACCATTGGAAGAACAACCTCACTTGTCGGCACTACAAAGTCAATTACTACAGGACCTGGTGTCTCCAATGCTTCTTGCCACACACGGTGAGCTTCTTCTTTTGTTTGTGCTCGAAGCCCTTTTACTCCATATGCTTTAGCCAATTGAACAAAGTCTGGACTTCCTGATAAATCGATTTGGCTATAACGCTCTTCATAAATGAATTCCTGCCACTGACGAACCATGCCTAGCACTTGATTATTGATGATTACTACCTTAACGGGGATATTATGAATCGCACAAATAGCTAATTCCTGCGAACACATTTGCATACCGCCGTCACCATTGATGGAAATTACTAGACGGTCTGGGTTTCCCATTTGCGCTCCTATGGCCGCTGGGAACCCAAAACCCATCGTACCTAGCCCGCCGGAAGTAATTAAAGATCGAGGATGATTAAACTTATAAAATTGAGCTGCCCACATTTGATGTTGTCCTACATCTGTGGTTATAATGGCTTCCCCCTTGGTTGTTTCGTGAATCATCTCGATCACATACTGTGGCTTCAGTACCGCATCGTCATCTTTAAATTTAAGCGGGAACTTCTGTTTATTTTCCTTGATTTTGGAAACCCAAGATTCAGTTTGAGCAGGTTTTGCAGCTTCATTAGCTAATGCCAACACTGACTTTATATCACCAACGCACGGGATATGGGTCTCGACATTTTTTCCAATTTCGGCAGGATCAATATCAATGTGCGCAATGAGCCTTGCCTTTGGAGCAAAGCCCTCCAAGTTCATCGTCACTCGATCATCAAACCGTGCCCCTATACTAATCAGTAAGTCACACTCTTGTATAGCTGTATTTGCGGTATACGTCCCGTGCATCCCGGGCATCCCCATCCATAAAGAATGGGCACTTGGAAATCCGCCCAACCCAAGCAGTGTAGTAGTTACGGGTATTTGTGTTTTGTTAACAAATTCCAAAAGCTCGTGATGTGCCCCAGAATGAACAACACCAGCTCCAGCCAAAATGACAGGACGTTCCGCTTCTTCTATGGCCTTCAACAATTTTTCTACCTGTTGTTTGTTAGGGTGTTCGATTGGTTTATAGCCGCGTATTTGGATTTCCTCTGGATAAGTAAAGGTCGTTTTATCAGCCGATACATCCTTAGGAATATCAATCAATACAGGACCTTTTCTACCTGTAGAAGCAATATGAAATGCTTCACGAATAACTCCAGCCAAATCCTCAACCTTGCGAACTTGATAGCTGTGCTTTGTAATGGGCATGGTGATTCCCATGATATCCGCTTCTTGAAAGGCATCCGTACCAATGAGAGACGTAGCTACATTACCTGTGATAACAACAAGCGGAATGGAATCCATATGAGCCGTAGCAATCCCCGTGACAAGATTTGTAGCCCCCGGACCCGATGTAGCAATACACACACCTACCTTGCCTGTCGACCTCGCATATCCATCTGCTGCATGAATTGCCCCTTGCTCATGGCGTGTCAACAGGTGATGGAAATCCTCGTTTCCATACATGGCGTCATACATATACAATACGGCTCCCCCTGGATAACCGAAGACGCAATCTACTCCTTCTAATAACAAGCATCGAAGTAAAATTTCCGAACCTGATAGGTAATCAGGCTTTAATAACTTTTCTCGAAGACCTTCTTTTAGTAAAATAGCTGAACTTTGAGCACTCATTTGTAATCCTCCTTCACAAAATAGGTTGTGTTCATTTAAAGAAAACTCGCGATTGGCGGACTGTTAGACGAAGACAGAGGCGTAATTTCGCTTCCACTTTATCCCTAGGATTTTCTACCACAACGAATTCGCTTTTAGCTGGAACTTTCTTAAAGTGTAAAATAAAAAAACCTCTTTCATCCCAGTGCACGCACTTATTGCGTCACAGGGACGAAAGAGGTTGTCTTCCGCGGTACCACCCTAATTT
>NZ_SCFM01000070.1 GCF_004138295.1 Ectobacillus funiculus
GGGGGTTTCCCCCTGTGAGAGTAGGACGTCGCTAGGCAAAAAAGACTAAATCTGGATGATTTAGTCTTTTTTTGTGTATATTAATTATCGTTTCCTATCGGTACACCTATGAGAACAAGTATAAGTTCATGACGGAGTGGATAGAGGTAGAAGCGTATAATCTTTTGCACTGTAAGAAAGTATAAATTTCCAGCCGGAAGCCAGTTCGACGCAGTCGGAAATTTTAGGAATACAGTATAAGTAGGGCTACGCCTCTGTCTTCGCCCAAAGGCAGGGCTCGCCAATCAGCGAGTTTTCTTT
>NZ_SCFM01000071.1 GCF_004138295.1 Ectobacillus funiculus
TACATATTTTTAAACTATTATGGGGCGAGTGAAATAGCTAACAAAGGAATAGCAGCTTGCACACACTCATATCTAAATCGGGCTTTAATAATGCTATCTTTTGTCTGAATACCGTTTTTTATATAGATGTTGTTTAAACGCTTTCTTCGGCTTATTTTTCGCATTTAAATCTTGTTTTTTCCATTCAACTAACAAAAGACGAACAATATTTTTTTAGGGTATATAAATATTCGATTTTTAGTTGACACTTCTTTAAAAAGATTGGTAAGATAACGAAGGAGACAAGAAAACGAAAAATAACCTCATATAATCGCAGGGATATGGCCTGCAAGTTTCTACCTGATGACCGTAAATCATCGGACTATGAGGGAAAGCCGCTTAGTGTGTCTGATTTTGACAGAGTGAACACGCCTAAGTAGAGTACTTTCCCTCATAGTGGGAATACTTTGCTTAGGCTTTTTTATTTGGATGGGAGGCTCGGTATGAAACCGGTAATTGGAGTTATTATGGGAAGCACTTCAGATTGGGAAACGATGAAGCACGCATGTGATGTACTGGATGAGCTAGGGATTTCATATGAAAAACAAGTTGTATCAGCCCACCGTACTCCGGATTATATGTTTGAATATGCAGAGGCTGCAAGAGAAAAAGGACTTAAGGTCATTATTGCAGGTGCTGGAGGAGCTGCTCATTTACCAGGCATGGTGGCGGCGAAAACAACACTTCCTGTCATTGGTGTTCCTGTACAGTCAAAAGCGTTAAATGGGATGGATTCTTTATTATCAATCGTTCAAATGCCGGGAGGAGTTCCAGTTGCAACTGTAGCGATCGGAAAAGCTGGGGCAACAAATGCTGGCTTGCTAGCAGCAGAAATTCTCGGAGCATTTGATGAGACAATATATATGGCTTTGGAAAAGCGAAGAGAAGAAACAAAAAGAACGGTATTAGAAGGCAGTGAACTCCTATGACGAAGAAGATTATACCTGGTCAAACGATAGGTATTATCGGAGGCGGCCAGCTTGGACGGATGATGGCTATTTCTGCAAGAGAGATGGGTTATAATATTGCCGTATTAGAGCCGACTCCAAATGGTCCTTGTGCACAGATCGCGGATATAGAAATTGTTGCGCCTTATAACGATTTACAGGCTATTGAACAATTAGCTACAGTCAGTGATGTCATTACGTATGAATTTGAAAATATTGACTATGATTGTCTACGGTGGCTAGAGCAACATGCGTATTTACCACAAGGGAGCAGGGTACTGAAGACTACTCAGAACAGGTTTACAGAGAAGAATGCAATCTCTCAAGCGGGGATTCCAGTTGCTCCTTATGAGCTAGTTCGCAGCCAACAGGAGTTACTTGCTGCGGTCGAGAAGTTATCCTATCCTTGTGTGTTAAAAACAACAACGGGTGGATATGACGGTAAGGGACAAGTCGTGATTCGAAATAAAGAAGGACTCGCCCCTGCAATCGAACTCGCAGAGCAAGCGGAATGTATTTTAGAGGCTTGGGTGCCATTTGAAAAAGAAATTTCCGTTATTGTCGTGCGATCTGTTAGCGGAGAGACAAAGGTGTTCCCGGTAGCAGAAAACATCCATGTTGAGAATATCTTACATGAAACGATTGTACCTGCTCGAATTTCGAAGGAAGTTGAACAAAAAGCGCTAGAGTGTGCGGAGCATTTGGCAAATGAGCTTGGATTAGTCGGTACGCTTGCTGTAGAAATGTTTGTAACTGCAGGCGGCGGACTATATGTTAACGAATTAGCTCCAAGACCTCATAACTCAGGACACTATACAATTGATGCATGTGAGACAAGTCAGTTTGAGCAGCATGTACGTGCGATTTGCAACTGGCCGCTTGCTGAAACAACATTGCTAAAACCAGTTGTCATGGTGAACATTTTAGGAGAACATATAGAAGGAATCCTAAGCCAGATTGGGCAGCTGTCAGACAGCAAGTTACATTTATATGGAAAAAAAGAGGCAAAGCATAAGCGCAAGATGGGACACTTAAACATCTTAGCAGATGATATAGATACAGCTTTACAAAAGGCACAAACACTAGGCATTTGGCATAGGGAAGAACAAGTATTGGAGGGGACGAAATGATTAATCGTTATACACGCCCGGAAATGGGAGCAATTTGGACGGAAGAAAATAAGTTTCAAGCATGGCTTGAAGTAGAAATTTTAGCATGTGAAGCATGGGCAGAGCTGGGCGACATTCCAAAAGAAGATGTACAAAAGCTTCGCGCAAATGCATCCTTTGATATCAATCGCATTTATGAAATTGAAGAAGAAACACGTCATGATGTTGTTGCATTTACACGAGCAGTATCTGAAACACTTGGTGAAGAGCGCAAGTGGGTGCACTATGGTTTAACATCTACAGACGTAGTAGACACAGCGTTATCTTATTTGCTTAGACAAGCAAATGAAATCCTTCTTAAGGATATTGAGCGTTTCGTTGAAATTTTGAAAGAAAAAGCTAAAGAGCATAAATATACAGTAATGATGGGAAGAACACATGGTGTTCATGCAGAACCAACTACATTTGGTTTGAAATTGGCACTTTGGTATGAAGAAATGAAACGTAACTTGGAGCGTTTCAAGCAAGCTGCTGAGAGCGTACGCGTAGGTAAAATTTCTGGTGCTGTTGGTACGTATGCAAATATTGATCCGTTCGTTGAAAAATTTGTATGTGAGAATCTTGGAATAGAAGCAGCTCCAATTTCAACACAAACATTGCAGCGTGATCGTCATGCTCACTATATGGGAACACTGGCTCTTGTTGCAACATCTATTGAAAAAATGGCTGTAGAGATTCGCGGTCTGCAAAAAAGTGAAACACGTGAAGTAGAAGAGTTCTTCGCAAAAGGCCAAAAAGGTTCTTCTGCTATGCCTCATAAACGTAACCCAATCGGTTCTGAAAACATGACAGGATTGGCTCGTGTGATTCGTGGTTACATGATGACAGCATATGAGAACGTTCCGCTTTGGCATGAGCGTGATATTTCCCACTCATCTGCTGAGCGCGTTATTTTACCGGATGCAACGATCGCTCTTAACTATATGTTAAACCGCTTCGGAAATATCGTGAAAAACTTAACGGTATTCCCAGAAAACATGAAGCGCAACATGCAAAGAACATTCGGTCTTATCTATTCCCAACGAGTTATGCTTTCCTTGATTGACAAAGGTCTTGTTCGCGAAGAAGCTTATGATATTGTACAGCCGAAAGCGATGGAAGCATGGGAGAAGCAAGTCCAGTTCAAGGAGCTTGTAGAAAGTGATGAGCGTATCACAAGCAAACTATCTCAAGAAGAAATTAACGAATGCTTTAACTACGAATATCATTTACAGCATGTAGATACAATTTTTGAACGTCTCGGCTTAAACTGATAACTGGATATGGCACAGAATATATGCGTTCTGTGCCATATTGTTTGGTCTGATGATTCTTATTATTCGAAATATAGGGGGCACTCGGCATGCAAAAATTAGATTTGCTCTATGAGGGAAAAGCAAAGAGAATTTACCGGACGGAGCAGGAAGGCATCGTTTGGGTAGAATATAAGGACAGTGCGACAGCTTTTAATGGTGAGAAAAAGGCAAGCATTTCTGGTAAAGGACGCTTGAATAATGAAATCACAAGCCTGTTGTTCCAAAAGCTGCATGAAGCTGGAATTCCTAGTCACTTTATTGAAAAATTGTCTGATACAGAGCAGCTTGTGAAAGCAGTAAAAATTATTCCTCTTGAGGTAGTGGTTCGAAATATTGCTGCCGGCAGCCTTTCAAAGCGTCTTGGCTTAGAAGAAGGTGTGCAGCTAAAATCGACAATTGTTGAATTTTATTATAAAGACGATAGCTTAGGCGACCCGCTTGTAACGGAGGATCACATTCATTTGTTAGAACTTGCTTCGTCTGAGCAGCTTGTGACTTTGCGCGAAGCGGCACTAAAGGTGAACGATGTTTTAACAGAGCATTTTTCAGCATGCGGTGTTAGATTAGTCGACTTTAAGCTTGAGTTTGGTGTAACAGAAGATGGCAGTATTTTATTAGCTGATGAAATTTCACCGGATACATGCCGTCTTTGGGATAAAGAAAGCAATGAAAAGTTTGATAAAGATGTATTCCGTCGTGATTTAGGAAACTTAACAGATGCTTATGAAGAAATTTTAAAACGATTAGGGGGAGCTTCACATGTATAAAGTAAAAGTTTATGTTACGTTACGCGAAAGCGTGCTTGATCCACAAGGAAATGCGGTAAAAGGTGCTTTGCACAGCTTGTCTTTTAATGCTGTACAAGATGTACGTATCGGAAAATACTTGGAGTTGAAAATTGATCAAGATGTAGCGGACATCGATACATTTGTAAAAGAAATGTGTGAAAAGCTTCTAACGAATGTTGTAATTGAAGATTACCGTTATGATGTTGAGGAGGTAGTCGCACAGTGAAATTCGCCGTAATCGTTTTTCCTGGTTCCAACTGTGACGTGGATATGTATCATGCTGTGAAGGATGAGCTTGGGGAAGAAGTAGAATATGTTTGGCATAGTGCCGACAACTTAGATGAGTATGATGCAGTTCTATTGCCAGGCGGTTTCTCCTACGGTGATTACCTGCGCTGTGGAGCAATTGCCCATTATTCAAATGTAATGGCTGCTGTGAAAAAAGCAGCTGAAGCGGGTAAACCGGTTTTAGGTGTATGTAATGGATTCCAGATTTTGGTAGAATCTGGTTTGCTGCCAGGTGCTTTAATTCGCAACCAAGACCTGAAGTTTATGTGCCGTCCGGTTGAGCTTCGTGTAGAAAACAACAATACAATGTTTACTTCACAATATGAGGCTGGAGAAATCATCACGATTCCGATTGCACATGGTGAGGGTAACTATTACTGTGATGAGGAAACTCTTAAGAAATTACAAGCAAATAACCAAATCGTGTTCACTTATGCTAGCAACCCGAACGGAAGCTTAGTTGATATCGCTGGTATTGTGAACGAAAAAGGAAATGTACTTGGAATGATGCCGCATCCTGAGCGCGCTGTAGACGAATTGTTAGGCGGAGCGGACGGATTGAAAATGTTCCGATCTATTTTGAAGCACTGGAGGGAAACGTATGTCGTTACAGCTTGAGCCAAATCCACAGCAAATTAAAGAAAAAAGAATATATGCCGAAATGGGATTATCTGATGAAGAATTCGGCATGGTCGAACGTATTCTCGGCCGCCTTCCAAACTACACAGAAATCGGTCTTTTCTCTGTTATGTGGTCTGAGCACTGCAGCTACAAAAACTCCAAGCCTGTACTTCGTAAGTTTCCAGTAACAGGCGAGCGCGTATTGCAAGGTCCGGGAGAAGGCGCGGGTATTGTAGATATCGGAGACAATCAAGCGGTTGTATTTAAAATTGAGAGCCATAACCATCCGTCTGCGATTGAGCCGTATCAAGGTGCAGCAACAGGGGTGGGCGGTATCATCCGTGATGTGTTCTCCATGGGAGCTCGTCCAATTGCGATTTTGAACTCTCTTCGCTTCGGAGAATTGAAAACTCCGCGCGTGAAATATTTATTTGAAGAAGTAGTTGCTGGTATTGCAGGCTATGGAAACTGCATCGGGATTCCGACAGTAGGCGGCGAAATCCAGTTTGATGATTGCTACGAAGGAAATCCGCTTGTTAACGCAATGTGCGTAGGTTTAATCAACCATGAAGATATTAAAAAAGGTCAAGCACACGGCGAAGGCAACACAGTTATGTACGTTGGTGCAGCTACAGGACGCGATGGCATCCACGGTGCAACATTCGCATCTGAAGATCTTTCTGAGGAATCAGAATCTAAACGTACAGCTGTACAAGTAGGCGATCCATTTATGGAAAAGCTTTTACTTGAAGCATGTTTAGAACTTGTACACTTTGATTCACTTGTTGGTATTCAAGACATGGGTGCAGCAGGACTTACATCTTCTTCTGCGGAAATGGCAAGTAAAGCCGGCATGGGAATTGAGATGTACCTAGATCATGTACCACAGCGTGAAACAGGTATGACAGCATATGAAATGATGCTATCTGAATCTCAAGAGCGTATGCTTATCGTTGTGAAAAAAGGACGCGAGCAGGAAATTGTTGACCTATTCCACAAGTACGGCTTAGAAGCTGTATCAATCGGTAAGGTAACAAACGATAAAATGCTTCGCTTATATCATAATGGTGCAATTGTGGCAGAGGTTCCTGCTGATGCTTTAGCTGAGGAAGCACCAGTGTATCATAAGCCATCTTCAGAACCTGCATACTTTGCTGAATTCCAAGGGATGGAGCTAGAAACACCAGCAGTAAATGATTATAAAGAAACATTGCTTACTCTCTTGCAGCAGCCGACAATCGCAAGCAAGGAATGGGTATATGACCAATACGATTATCAAGTTCGTACAAATACAGTTGTAACACCTGGTTCTGATGCTGCTGTTGTACGCGTACGCGGAACGAAAAAGGCGTTAGCGATGACAACGGATTGTAACTCTCGCTATATCTACCTAGATCCGGAAACAGGCGGAAAAATTGCTGTAGCTGAAGCAGCTCGTAATATTGTTTGTTCCGGAGCAGAGCCTCTTGCGATTACAGACTGCTTAAACTACGGAAATCCAGAAAAGCCAGAAATTTTCTGGCAAATTGAAAAGTCTGTAGACGGTATGAGCGAAGCTTGCCGTACGTTAAGCACACCGGTTATCGGCGGAAACGTATCATTATACAATGAGCGCAGCGGTGAGGCAATTTATCCAACTCCTACTGTTGGTATGGTGGGTCTTGTACACGATTTAGGCCATATTACAACACAAGAGTTCAAGCAAGCTGGCGACTTAGTATATGTAATTGGAGAAACAAAAGCAGAATTTGGCGGAAGCGAACTGCAAAAACTATTGAATGATGGTCGAATCTTTGGACAAGCTCCAGCGATTGATTTAGATGTAGAATCAAAGCGCCAAAAGCAATTATTAAGCGCAATCCAAGATGGTCTTGTGCAATCTGCTCATGACGTGGCTGAAGGCGGTTTTGCAGTAGCAATTGCCGAAGCTCTAATTGGGACAAAAGGCCTTGGAGCAAATGTAAAAGTAACAGGCGAAGCGGTAGCTGCTTTATTTGCAGAAACACAATCACGCTTTGTTGTGTCAGTTAAGCCAGAAAATAAAGAAGCATTTGAACAAGCGGTTGAAGCGTATCTTATTGGAGAAGTGACAAACACAAACGAGCTTGTAATTCAAGGTGAAGAGGAGCAAGTGCTTGTACAAGCTTCAGTAGATGTGATGAGGGATGCTTGGAAAGGAGCAATTGCATGCTTGCTGAAATAAAAGGCTTAAATGAAGAATGCGGGATTTTCGGCATTTGGGGTCATGAAAATGCGGCGCAAATCACGTATTACGGTCTGCACAGTCTGCAGCACCGTGGGCAAGAAGGAGCCGGTATTGTTGTCAGCAACGGAGAGAAGCTAGTTGGCCATAAAGGTCTTGGGTTAGTGACAGAGGTGTTTTCGCAAGGACAATTGGAAAAGCTAAACGGAAAAGCTGCTATTGGACATGTTCGCTACGCAACAGCAGGAGGAGGCGGTCACGAAAACGTGCAGCCGCTTCTGTTCCGTTCGCAGTTAGAAAGTCTTGCGCTTGCTCATAACGGAAACCTTGTGAATGCTAACAAATTAAAGCTTGAGCTTGAGATGCAAGGAAGTATTTTCCAAACCACATCTGATACAGAGGTTTTAGCGCATTTGTTAAAGCGTCACAGTGAATTTCCATTATTAGATCGCGCTAAGGTAGCTTTAAATAAAATTGAAGGTGCATTCGCTTTCTTAATGATGACAGAAACACAGCTTCTTGTAGCGCTTGATCCAAATGGATTCCGTCCGCTTGCTCTTGGAGAAATGGACGGCGCGTATGTGGTTGCATCTGAAACATGTGCTTTTGATGTAGTAGGAGCACGCTATATTCGTGATGTTCTGCCAGGCGAACTGCTTGTTATTTCTGATGAAGGAATAGAGTCTCACACTTTTACAACGCAAACAAGAGATGCGATTTGCAGCATGGAATATATTTATTTTTCCCGCCCAGACAGCAATATCTCTGGTATTAACGTGCACGCGGCACGCAAAAGCATGGGGAAAAAATTGGCGTATGAAGCACCGATTGAAGCAGATGTTGTAACAGGTGTTCCAGACTCCAGTATTTCTGCAGCAATCGGCTTTGCTGAAGTATCGGGTATTCCATACGAGATTGGTCTAATTAAAAATAGATATGTAGGCCGGACGTTTATTCAACCTTCACAAGAACTGCGTGAGCGCGGTGTGAAAATGAAGCTTTCTCCTGTTCGTGGTATCGTCGAAGGAAAACGTGTTGTTATGATCGATGATTCCATTGTACGCGGTACAACAAGCCGACGTATTGTACAAATGCTTCGTGATGCAGGAGCAATAGAGGTTCATGTTCGCATTGCTTCACCTCCTATTATGAATCCTTGCTATTACGGCATTGATACATCTACGCGCGAGGAACTGATTGCTTCGTCGCATTCTGTTGAGGAAATTCGCGAGTTAATTGGGGCAGACTCATTGGCATTCTTGACCGAAGAGGGAATGCTGGAAGCAGTAGGCCGTCCGAATACAACAGAATCACGCGGACAGTGCACGGCATGTTTTAACGGAAAGTATCCAACGCCGACTTATGAAGATGAATTGGTGCATCAGCGCAGTTAACTTACAGGCTTCTACTTCGGTAGAAGCCGCGTTTCTTACATTAGGGAAAATATAAGATAAGTGGGGCTGTCTAGCTACCACAGCCTGCTCCCTTCCGTAACATGACTCCCAGCATAAAAGGAAAAGATTCTTCCGTTTTGGGGAACATTTTACTACGGGAGCGAAAGCGGGCTGTGTCCGCTTTTCTTAAAAAGGAGGTAATTTATAGATGGCAAATGCATATAAACAAGCGGGCGTTGATATCGAAGCAGGCTATGAGGCCGTATCCCGCATGAAAAAGCACGTACAAAAAACAATCAGACCAGAAGTGCTTGGTGGATTAGGCGGCTTCGGCGGTATGTTTGATATTTCAAAATTTGGTTTAAAAGAGCCTGTGCTTGTATCTGGTACGGATGGTGTTGGTACGAAGCTCATGGTGGCTTTTATTATGGATAAACACGATACAATCGGGGTGGACGCAGTAGCAATGTGTGTAAACGACATTGTTGTACAAGGTGCGGAGCCTATATTCTTCCTTGATTACCTTGCATGTGGAAAGGCAGATCCTGCGAAGATTGAAAGCATCGTAAAAGGAGTAGCACAAGGCTGTGAACAAGCAGGCTGCTCATTAATCGGCGGAGAAACAGCAGAAATGCCAGGCATGTACACGGAAGAAGAGTATGATCTAGCAGGATTTACAGTAGGTATTGCCGACAAACAAAAGCTTGTAACAGGACAAAACATTGCAGCTGGCGATGTGTTAATCGGTTTGGCTTCAAGCGGGATTCATAGTAACGGTTATTCCCTCGTACGTAAAGTTCTTTTTGAGGTTGGAAAGCTATCTCTTCATGAGAAGCACGGCAAAATTGAGAATACACTTGGCGAAGAGCTGTTAGTTCCTACAAAAATTTATGTAAAACCAATTTTAGCAGCGCTCAAGCAATTTGAGATTAAAGGAATGGCTCACATTACTGGCGGCGGTTTTATTGAGAATATCCCACGTATGCTTCCTGAAGGAATTGGAGCGGAAATTGAGTACGGCTCTTGGCCTATCTTGCCAATTTTCGATTTACTGCAGGAAACAGGAAAGTTAGATCAACAGGAAATGTTCAACATTTTCAACATGGGTATCGGAATGGTGCTTGCGGTGAAGGAAGAAGATGTAGCTGGTATCACAGCCCTTCTGGAAGAGCAGGGAGAAAAAGCTTACGTAATCGGTCGTACAAAAGCAGGAGAAGGCATTAGTTTTGGAGGCGCGTTTGCATGAGTCGAATAGCGGTATTTGCATCGGGGAGCGGTACGAACTTTCAAGCGCTGGTCGATGCGGTGGAATGCGGAGCTTTAGATGTGACAATTACCTTACTAGTATGTGATAAACCTAGTGCCAAGGTAATTGAACGTGCCAATAAGCATAACATTCCAGTGTTTGTTTTTTCTGCAAAGGATTACCCTTCTAAGGCTGCCTTTGAAACAGAAATTATAAAACATGTGCAGCAGGCAGGAGCGGATTGGATTATTCTAGCCGGCTATATGCGTTTAATCGGCGAAACACTTTTATCTGCTTACAGCGGACATATTGTGAACATCCATCCTTCGTTGCTTCCAAGCTTTCCGGGTAAAGATGCAATTGGACAGGCTTTAGCCGCAGGTGTGGAGGAGACAGGTGTTACAGTTCACTATGTAGATGAAGGAATGGATACGGGCCCGATTATTGCCCAACAAGCAGTAAAGGTAGAGAATGACACGTACGAAAGTCTGCAAAAGAAGATCCAAGCTGTCGAACATACTTTGTATGTGCAGACAATCCGAGATTTAGTACAGACAGGAGCGAAATTATAATGGCAACAAAACGCGCATTAGTGAGCGTATCAAATAAAGAAGGCATTGTCGAATTTGTACAAGGCTTAATCGAGCAAGGAGTAGAGGTTATCTCTACGGGCGGAACAAAGAAGCTATTACAAGAAAAAGGCTTAAATGTAATCGGTATTTCAGATGTAACAGGATTTCCTGAAATTATGGATGGCCGTGTGAAAACCCTTCATCCGAATATTCATGGCGGCTTGCTTGCGGTTCGCGATAATGAGACGCATATGGCCCAAGCAAATGAGCTTGGCATTCAGCCGATTGATTTCGTTGTTGTAAACCTATATCCGTTTAAAGAAACAGTTTCTAAGCCAGATGTTACTTTTGAAGATGCGATTGAAAATATCGATATCGGCGGTCCAACAATGATTCGTTCTGCAGCGAAAAATCATGAGTATGTGACTGTTCTTGTAGATCCAGCTGATTATGGTGCTGTTTTAACAGAGCTAAAGGAAAACGGTGAAGTATCGAAGGGGTTAAAACAAAAATTAGCTGCGAAGGTATTCCGTCATACAGCTGCTTATGATGCACTGATTTCTGAGTATTTAACAAAGCAGGTTGGAGAAGAAAGCCCTGAATCAATCACTGTAACATTTGAGAAGAAGCAGGATCTTCGCTACGGAGAGAATCCGCATCAAAAAGCTACTTTTTATAAGAGTGCATTTGCGACAGCATCTTCTATCGCTTATGCAGAGCAGCTTCATGGGAAAGAACTGTCTTACAACAACATCAACGATGCCGATGCAGCTCTTAGCATTGTAAAGGAGTTCACTGAGCCTGCAGTTGTGGCAGTTAAGCATATGAATCCTTGCGGCGTTGGCGTTGGCAGCACAATTGAAGAAGCGTATGAGCGTGCATATGCAGCAGATCCAGTATCGATCTTCGGCGGCATTGTAGCAGCAAATCGCGAAATCGATAAGGCAACAGCAGAAAAGCTGCATGAAATTTTCTTAGAAATCGTTATCGCTCCATCGTTCTCTAAAGAAGCGCTAGAGGTTCTACAAGGAAAGAAAAATATTCGCCTTCTTACAATTGATATTGCGAAGGGCGCTGCAGCAAGCAAAAAGCTCACATCTGTACAGGGCGGCTTATTAGTACAGGAAGAGGACATCCTGTCTTTAGAAGATGCAAACGTGACAATTCCAACGAAGCGTCAGCCAACAGAGCAAGAGTGGGAAGATTTGAAGCTAGGCTGGAAAGTTGTTAAGCATGTGAAATCCAATGCGATTGTTGTAGCGAAGGATAACATGACAATCGGTATCGGAGCAGGACAAATGAACCGTGTCGGCGCTGCAAACATTGCACTTGCGCAAGCAGGAGAAAAAGCAAAAGGCTCAGCCCTTGCTTCTGATGCATTCTTCCCAATGGATGATACAGTAGAAGCGGCAGCAAAAGCAGGCGTAACGGCGATTATCCAGCCGGGCGGCTCTATCCGTGACGAAGATTCCATCAAAAAAGCGGATGAGTACGGCATTGCAATGGTGTTTACAGGAGTTCGTCACTTTAAACATTAATTCGGCAGGAGGAAAACCATGAACGTTTTAGTAATTGGCCGCGGCGGCCGTGAGCACGCATTGGCGTGGAAATTCGCACAATCGAAGCAAGTTGAGACGGTATATGTTGCACCTGGCAACGAAGGAATGAAAGACGTTGCTACACCTGTAGCAATTGACGAAAATGATTTTGATGCACTTGTTGCGTTTGCAAAGGAAAATAACGTTGGCTTAACAATGGTTGGCCCTGAGGTTCCGTTAACAAACGGTGCTGTGGATGCGTTTGAAGCAGCAGGTCTTCGTGTATTTGGACCACGCGCTAACGCAGCAGTTATTGAAGGCAGCAAAGCATTTACAAAAGAATTAATGAAGAAATATAATGTTCCAACAGCAGCCTACG
Source organism: Ectobacillus funiculus (assembly GCF_004138295.1). Lineage (GTDB taxonomy): Bacteria > Bacillota > Bacilli > Bacillales > Bacillaceae_G > Ectobacillus > Ectobacillus funiculus. Next base: position 12,480 of record NZ_SCFM01000071.1, read on the forward strand.
AAACATTTACAAATTACGAGGATGCAGCGGCTTATATTGAAAAGATCGGTGCACCAATCGTTATTAAAGCAGATGGACTAGCAGCTGGTAAAGGTGTAACAGTAGCGATGACACTTGAAGATGCATTGTCCGCTGTAAAGGAAATGATGGTTGACGCAAAGTTTGGTGATGCAAGCCAAAAGGTTGTTGTGGAAGAGTTCTTAGAAGGACAAGAATTCTCCTTTATGGCATTCGTAAACGGCACAGCTGTGTATCCAATGATTATCTCACAGGATCATAAGCGTGCGTTTGACAACGATGAGGGTCCAAATACAGGTGGAATGGGCGCATATTCTCCGGTTCCGCAAATCCCTCAAAGCGTGTTGGATGAGGCTGTTGAGACAATTCTACAACCTGTTGCAAATGCGATGGTACAGGAAGACCGCTCATTTACAGGCATTTTATATGCAGGTCTTATTTTAACGGCACAAGGTCCAAAGGTTATCGAGTTCAACGCAAGATTCGGCGACCCAGAGACAGAGGTTTTACTGCCGCTGTTAGAAAGTGATCTTGTAGAAGTTATGATTGATGTATTGGACGGCAAAGAGCCGAAGCTAGAATGGTCAACAGATGCACTTGTTGGTGTGTTCTTAGCATCTAAAGGCTACCCAGAAGAGTATAAAAAAGGCTACCCAATTTTTGGACTGGATGCTTTAAGTAAAGACGTACTTGTGTTTCACGCAGGCACAGCTGTCAAAGACGGACAATTCGTCAATGATGGCGGTCGTGTGCTGTTTGTTGCTTGCAAGGGCAGCGACTTGCGCGAGGCAAAGGCAAAGGTTTATAAAGAGCTTGAAAATATTAAGAGTGAAGGCCTGTTCTATCGCTCTGATATCGGGCAAAAGGCAATTGATTTTGTGACGATATAAAAGTAAAGAGGTGACTGTCAAAAGTGTTAAGTACATTTTGACAGTTACCTCCTTTTTTGTTTATTTACCCCATAACAGAATGGAATTATGAAAAAACTTAAATTGGATTAAATGTAAGCGCTTTACATTTTAGGTATTTTCTATTATACTAGTAATTGGGTTGGATGGCGCGCGTGGCCGTCACGGTATACAGCGTAGGTGGGGCTGGTACTAGGGGGTAAGGAATATCATCATAATGTCCTTTTATTTAATAAGCGAGAAGATAAATAGATGCAAAAAGGTCTATCCGGATTACGGATGGACCTTTTTTATTTCTTGCAGCGCAACTTTATAATGTGTAAATAGTTGAAAATTTTGCTTGATTGATGAAGTTATTTCCTCTTATTCAGGATGTAATGAAAACTTCATCCTCTTGTAACCATACGTTATGTTCGTTACGTTATAATAATCCAAACGATGTAAGGAACTTGATAAAATATTGCAAAGGACCTACGTTTATTTTTTATACAAGCTTTTACTCATATTGAGAAATAGGAAGGAAGATTATCATGGCATTTCGATATATCTGTCCGCATTGTCAAGGAGACGGGCAAAAGTTTGGATTCAGGCTGCTTTCCTTTATCAAATGCAAGGTTTGTAATGGGGAAGGGCATATATATGTATCTGATTATTTAAAACCTGATAAGGCTGAGCAGGGTACTCAGAATGTAGAACCTTCACCGAAGGAAGAATCTTCATTATAAGGTGCTTATTCTAAATACGCATAAAGGTTGATCCTAAAGAGGACGAAAAGGCTGCAGGAACAGATGGAACCTTTTCGTAAAATTTGAATACAATTGCAGCTTCAAATGATATAACCATCACCAACTTCCTTTATAATTTAGCAGTGTAGTTGCGCTACAACAGAATCCCCCGTCTCATGTGAGATGGGGGATTTTGTTTGGAAACATATTAATAGCTCACAGAAATAGGATGATTCTTCTTCCGACTTCACAATGATTTCGTACCCAGAATCGCTTCTATTGCTGTCTCTACCTGTTTATCAGAAGCATCGTAGCCGTTGTTATTCGATGCAGCTTCGTGTTTATCACTATTGCTGCTGCTTGGGGCAGAGTGGTGTTTCTCGCTGCCTCTGCTGGACGGCTCGTCTTCTTGCTGCTTATGATTTGTTTTCGTCAGCATACTCATCGCTGGTAAGTTCATGTACTTACCGAACTTCATTGCCTCTACTATCGGACAGAACCTGACAATCCCTTCGGCTACCTTCATCGCTCCAAAGAAAATAGAAAGCTTGGAGGAGAAGCACCAAGGTTTTCTAACAAGCTTGGCTGATGATAGGCTGATCATTGTTAGCCCGATTGTGATGCGAATAAGCGCATTTACGATACCGATATTTTGTTTTAAATGAAACAATTGGCTCAGCTCCTTTTTACATGAGCATTAAAGGGGAAGAATCCCGCTTCAATGTATAATGTCCCTCGCCTTTTTTACAATATACAATCCAATATTTCGGTATAGGTTAAGGATGGATTGTACGTGTTCTCATCATTTTTTGGTATAATGAAACGATGCATTAAGAAGAAAGAGGTGTTTTCATGGAGGAGTTTTTTGGATGGAAACATGTGTTTAAACTTGATCCAGAGAAGGAACTGAGCGAACGAGACCTAGAGCGCATTTGCGAGTCTGGAACAGATGCTGTCATTGTCGGCGGCAGCGATGGTGTTACCCTCGATAATGTGCTCTATATGCTCGCGAGCATTCGAAGATATAGTGTGCCATGCGTGCTTGAAGTATCAACAATTGATTCGGTTACGCCAGGGTTTGATTATTACTATATACCAACTGTGCTCAACAGTCAGAGAACGGAATGGATTACGGGCCTTCATCATGAGGCGCTGAGGGAGTTCGGCGACATTATGAATTGGGATGAAATTTTTACAGAAGGCTACTGTATTCTAAATGCGGATGCAAAAGCAGCAAAGCTGTCAGAGGCACGATGTGATTTAACAACAGATGATGTCATTGCTTATGCACGTCTGGCAGACAAGCTATTCCGTTTGCCCATTTTTTATTTAGAGTACAGCGGCACTTACGGAGATCCGGAGCTTGTGAAGCAAGTAAAGGAAGAGCTCGACCATGCCAAGTTGTATTATGGAGGAGGTATCACAAGTGCCCAGCAGGCTGCGGAAATGGCGCAGCATGCGGATACCGTTGTAGTCGGGAATGTTATATATACGAACATTGAGGAGGCTTTGCGAACGGTACAGGCGGTAAAAGGGAGGAAATAAAATGAATGCAGCAGAAAAATTATTAACAGGCTTGAACCGGGAGCAGCAGCAGGCGGTAAAAGCGACAGACGGACCACTCCTTATTATGGCGGGAGCCGGCAGTGGAAAAACAAGTGTGTTAACACACCGCATTGCATATTTATTAGCTGAGAAAGGTGTGGCGCCTTGGAATGTATTGGCGATTACCTTCACGAATAAGGCATCGCGTGAAATGCGCGATCGTATCGATAGGCTTGTAGGACCGGAAGCGAGCGATATTTGGATTTCGACGTTTCATTCCATGTGCGTACGTATTTTGCGTCGTGATATCGACCGGATCGGAATTAACCGGAATTTCACGATTTTAGATGACAGTGATCAGCTTACGGTCATTAAAAATATTTTAAAAGAGCGTAATGTAGATCCGAAGAAGTTTGAACCGCGAGCCTTGCTAAGCGGCATTAGCAGCGCGAAAAATGAATTGCTTTCTCCAGCGGACTACGCAAAGCAAATTACGCCGGGCGAGCCATTTGAGAAAATGGTTAGTGATGTGTATAAGGATTATCAAAGCCGTCTCTTAAAAAACAATGCGCTAGACTTCGATGATTTAATTATGACAACGATTCGGCTATTTGAGCGTGTACCAGAAGTACTGGAATTTTATCAGCGGAAGTTTCAGTATATTCATGTGGATGAGTACCAGGATACGAACAGGGCTCAATATAGGCTTGTGAATATGATGGCATCTCGCTTGAAAAATCTTTGTGTAGTGGGCGATTCCGACCAATCTATCTATCGCTGGCGTGGTGCCGATATTGCAAATATCTTGTCCTTTGAGAAGGATTATCCAAATGCGCAAGTGATTTTGCTGGAGCAAAATTATCGTTCTACACAAAACATTTTAAAGGCTGCCAATGCAGTGATTGAAAACAACCTGCAGCGCAAGGCAAAGAATCTTTGGACCGATAATGACCAAGGAAGCCATATTTCATACTACCGAGCAGTAACGGAACAGGATGAAGCGTACTTTGTCGCGAAGAAGATACGGGAAGAGGTACAAAAACGAACGCGTGATTATAGTAAATTTGCCGTATTATACCGGACGAATGCACAGTCCCGTGTTGTCGAGGAGGTTTTCTTAAAGTCAGGTATTCCATACAAAATCGTTGGCGGCACAAAGTTCTATGATCGGAAAGAGATTAAGGACATACTGGCATACTTACGTTTAATTGCAAACCCAGATGATGAGATTAGCTTCGCCCGTATTATTAATGTTCCAAAGCGCGGCATTGGGGCTGCTTCGATTGACAAAATTATTAACTACGGGCGCATGCACGACTTGTCGCTCGGTGAGGTGTTGGAGCGTATTGACCTTGTCGGGCTGACAGGCAAAACAGCTAAGATGGTAGAGGAATTTTATAAAAACCTTAATGGCTGGGTGCAGATGCAGGAATACTTATCTGTTACCGAGCTTGTAGAGGATGTATTAGAGAGAACCGGATACCGTGAGGCGCTAAAAAATGACCGTACACTGGAATCAGAAGGCCGTTTAGAAAACTTGAACGAATTTCTATCAGTGACGCAAAGCTTTGAAGAACAGAGTGAGGACAAGAGTCTTGTGGCATTCCTGACAGACTTGGCGCTTGTTGCTGATATTGACCGCGTCGATGAGCAGGGTAATTCTGGTGAAGAAGTTATTATGATGACAATGCATGCGGCGAAAGGATTGGAATTCCCGGTTGTATTTATTCTTGGCCTCGAAGAAGGAATTTTCCCGCATTTGCGTGCATTAATGGATGAGACCGAGATGGAGGAAGAACGCCGCTTAGCTTATGTTGGCATTACTCGTGCGGAGGAAGAGCTGTATTTAACAAATGCGCAAAGCCGTACATTATATGGAAGAACAAATATAAATGCAGAATCCCGTTTTATAAAGGAAATTCCGCAGGACTTAATAGAGCCGCTTCATAAGGTTCCAAAACAACGCACGTTGCCAAAGGCATCTCCGGTAAGAGCTGCTGCTCCTCTCCGCAGCACGGTGCAAATGCCTAATCTACAAGCAACAGGCGGTGAACGGATGGATTGGAAGCCGGGTGACCGCGCTTCGCATGGGAAGTGGGGCATTGGAACGGTTGTAAGTGTGAAAGGCGCAGGAGATGGAACGGAACTCGATATCGCATTCCCAAGTCCAACCGGAATTAAACGTCTGCTTGCAAAATTTGCACCAATTACAAAGGTGTAGGAAGGAAGTGAGAGGATGTCAAATGAAGCTGTGATAGCTCGCATTGAGGAGCTTAGGGCTATTTTAAATGAACTAAATTATGAGTATTACGTATTGGACAATCCATCTGTTCCCGATGCGGAATATGATCGTTATATGCAGGAGCTGCTTCGTCTTGAGGAGGAGAATCCAGAGCTGACAACAGAGGATTCTCCAACTGTTCGTGTTGGCGGTCCGGTGCTGGATATGTTCCAAAAGGTGACGCATAAGGCACCGATGCTAAGTCTTGGAAATGCATATAACGAAGGGGATATCAAGGACTTTGATCGAAAAGTGCGGCAGGGAACGGGTGCGGAGCATATATCGTATGTCTGTGAGTTGAAAATCGATGGTCTTGCGGTTTCTCTTCATTATGAAAACGGTCGGTTTGTACAAGGCGCAACGCGTGGAGATGGGGTAACCGGAGAGGATATTACCAGTAATTTAAGAACAATTAAAGCAATTCCGCTCCGTCTTACTGAGGGTGTAGCATTAGAAGCGCGCGGAGAAGCTTATATGCCAAAAAGCTCATTTAAAAGATTGAATGAGGAGCGGGAGAAAAGAGGGGAGACGCTATTTGCAAATCCGCGTAATGCTGCTGCGGGCTCGCTTAGACAGCTTGATCCTAAGATTGCGGCGCAACGTAATCTTTCCTTCTTTGTTTATGGTCTTTCTAATTTGGAAGGGAGAACGGTTTTTTCCCATGGAGAGGCATTGAATCTGCTTGGAGAGCTGGGATTTAAAACAAATCCACATCGCCGTGTCTGCCAAACTGTTGAAGAGGTAATTGCCTTTGTAAAAGAGTGGGAAGAGAAGCGGCATGTTCTTGATTATGAAATTGATGGAATTGTAATTAAGGTAGATGACTTAGCCCTACAGGAAAGCTTAGGAACAACCGCAAAAAGTCCACGCTGGGCTGTTGCATATAAATTTGCAGAAGAGGAAGTAACGACAAAGCTAATTGATATAGAGCTAAATGTAGGCCGCACAGGTGTGGTGACACCAACTGCAATTTTGGAGCCGGTTCGTGTGGCGGGTACGGTTGTAAGGCGGGCTTCTCTTCATAATGAAGATTTAATCCGCGAAAAGGATATCCGCATTGGTGATTATGTGATTGTGAAAAAGGCTGCTGAGATTATTCCGGAGGTAGTGGCTTCAATTAAGGAGCGCCGTACAGGCGATGAGCATGAGTTCCGCATGCCGGTCCATTGTCCGGAGTGTGGTAGTGAACTTGTCCGGCTAGAGGAGGAGGTGGCGCTTCGCTGCATAAACCCTGGGTGTTCGGCAAAGATTCGAGAGGGACTGATTCACTTTGTATCTCGCGATGCAATGAATATTGAAGGGTTAGGAGAGCGAGTGATCACCCAGTTGTTTGAGGGAAAGCTTATTCGCACGTTTGCTGATTTATATACACTTACGAAGGAACAGCTGCTGGCATTAGAGCGCTTTGGAGAGAAATCTGCTGCTAATTTAATTGCTTCAATTGAAACGTCCAAGGGCAACTCGCTTGAAAAGCTGTTGTTTGGTCTCGGTATTCGTCATGTTGGCTCAAAGGCAGCACGTACTCTAGCGCAGCATTTTCAAATAATGGAGCGGCTGCAGACAGCTTCTCAAGAGGAATTGACATCTATCAAAGAGATTGGGGAAAAGATGGCGCAATCTATCGTAGCATATTTTGAAAATGAAGAGGTGCAACAGCTCATCACGCAGCTTCAGGCGTATGGCGTAAACATGACATATAAAGGCCCGCAGCCTGTGAAGGTAGACGAGGTTGATTCGTATCTTGCCGGTAAAACAGTTGTGCTAACAGGGAAGATGGAATCAATGGGACGAAGCGAGGCGAAGAAGAAACTTGAAGCTTTAGGTGCAAAAGTAACGGGAAGTGTAAGTAAAAGCACAGATCTGGTCATTGCAGGTGAAGCAGCGGGATCGAAGCTGGAGCAGGCGCAAAAGCATAACATTGAAATTTGGGATGAAGAGAGATTTCTACAGGAACTTAATAACTAATAGTAGGCGGTTGGGTATGAAAAAGTTAACATTACTTATCGCAAGCCTTTGGCTGCTCCTTAGCGGCTGCAGCCCAGGCTTTCAGAAAGACGAGAAAATTGTAAAAGACACGAGCGATTCAAAGGAAAGTGCAGTTGTTCCAAAATATTCAATTTCAGACGAATATTATAAAACCCTCATTCCATTTCAAAAAGGGGCGGCCCGCGGCTTAGTTGTGCAAGGGTTGAACAGCCGGCTAGATATGGATGAGTTTGAAACAGGACTGATGCGCATTGCGCAAAAAACCTTCAGTACGAAGGATTATTTATTTCAAGAAGGCCAGTATTTGGACAAACGAACAGCACAACTGCTTGTTGAGAGGAAGCGCACTGATGCTCAGCAGGCTGAACTTGAAAAGAAATTAAATAAAAAAGTACCAAATATCGGATTGAATCCTGTCTTCGAGGAAAATGCAGCAGGGACGGCTGAAGAAAAGAATGCGAAAAGCCCGATTTATATTTCCAACATTTTAGAACATAACTACCTTGTGAAGAAAAGCGATAATAAGGTAGAATTAGGCGGTGTTGTGATTGGGCTTGCGATGAATTCTGTACACTATTTCAACACAGAGCAAGGCTATCCGAGAGAGCAACAGATTTCGGTAGAAGAATCATTGGCGCAAGGGAAGAAAATGGCGCAAACAGTGCTGGAGCTCTTGCGTAAAAAGGATGAACTTAAAAACGTTCCTATTATTATTGCCATTTATCGTCAGGAGGCAAAGTCCTCGCTCGTACCTGGTAACCTCCTTGCATATACAAAGGTGGATAAAGGCGACGAGACAGCTGATGATTGGGAAAGTGTAGACGAAAAGTATTATCTATTTCCATCTGATGAGGCATCTAAAAATTATCGGGAGGATGCTATGAAAGTTTCTAATTTCCGTTCTGATCTTTCGGAGTATTTCCCTGATGATTTCACAGCTGTTGTCGGACGCGGCTTTTATAAGGATGGTCAGCTGCAGGAGCTAAAGATTAGTATTCCTGTGCAATTTAATGGAAAGGCTGAGATTATTGGCTTTACTCAGTATGTAACCGGCCTTGTGATGGAGCATTTCCCGAATTATATAAAGGTAGAAGTAAATATTTACTCTGTGAATAATCCAGAAGCGGTCATCACCCGTGATGTGGATCAGGAGGAACCGGTTGTTCATATTTTTAGTTAGGAATAGCTGAATGGGATTTAAGGCGCTTGAGGTGGGCAGCTAGCTTTGATTTTGGAATGCAGCTGCACTTGCACCTAAAATTTCCTGCTGCGTTGAATTCGTTTTTGGTTGGGGATTTATATCTTCTTACAAGTTTTAATAAGGTGATTGAAAGGCGTACTGCTCCTTTTGATCACCTTTTTTCTGTTAATAGGGCATAGGTATATTTCGTTTGGGATGCAACAGCCCTAGTTATACGGATGGTTATGCCTGCACTACTAAGAAAGTATAAGTTTCCAGCTCGGGATCTTTACCATTAAGTGTAGCTGACAAACACATGTTGATGTGGATTACAATATGGGACATTTTCTCTTACAAGAAAGTGTGAGCTCTCCTTATTTGTCCGGTGAGAAGTCTATTGAGCGGCCCTGTATTTCACTTCCTAGGAAGAAAAATACGGAATCCCCCACCTTTGACCAACAGCAGCCCTCTTGTGGGAAAGACGTGTTACCAAGTAGGTGGTGGATATTCAATAGGATGAAACATCTAAACTGTGAAATTGGTAAGGACATAAGCGGGAAAATAGCAGAATATATTACATTGAGGAGCTATCTCCAGCAATGTACATTGATACAAGAAATGGAGGAGCAATTACCAAAACAACATGGAGTCCAGTAATCCTGTAGTGATGCGAGAAATTAGAGAGGGGGAAGGATGATGGTAATACGTTATAATCATGAGCCGTTTACTGACTTTAGTCTAGAGGAGAATCGCCTTGCATTTGAAGAAGGCCTTAAGATAGTAGACGCGTATCTGGGGCAGGATTATCCGTTACAAATTGGGAGTGAACGGGTTGTAACAGAGGATAAGATTGTATCTGTAAACCCCGCAAATAAAGAGCAGATTATTGGACGAGTTTCAAAGGCAAATCGTGAGCTGGCGGAGAAGGCTATGCAGGCTGCGGACAAAGCCTTTCAAACATGGAGAAAGTCTAAACCGGAAATGAGGGCAGATATTTTATTTCGAGCAGCCGCAATTGTCCGTCGCAGAAAACATGAATTTTCTGCTCTGCTGGTGAAGGAAGCAGGAAAGCCGTGGAGGGAGGCGGATGCCGACACAGCGGAAGCTATTGATTTTATGGAGTATTATGGTCGTCAAATGCTGAAGCTGAAGGACGGTATGCCGGTAGAGAGCCGTAAAATAGAATATAACCGTTTTACTTATATCCCATTGGGGGTCGGAGTCATTATTTCTCCCTGGAACTTTCCCTTTGCGATTATGGCAGGAATGACAACAGCAGCACTTGTTTCTGGAAATACGGTATTGCTCAAGCCGGCGAGTACGACGCCTGTTGTAGCAGCAAAGTTTATGGAGGTCTTAGAGGAAGCTGGATTGCCAGCGGGTGTTGTGAACTTTATTCCTGGAAGCGGTGCGGAAGTAGGGGATTATATCGTTGATCATCCTCGCACGCGATTCATCAGCTTCACAGGTTCAAAGGAAGTGGGAATCCGTATTTATGAGCGGGCTGCTAGAGTAAATCCAGGGCAAATTTGGTTAAAGCGTGTGATTGCAGAAATGGGCGGTAAGGATACAATTGTTGTTGATCGGGAGGCAGATTTAGAGCTTGCGGCACAAGTGATTGTTGCATCAGCATTTGGATTTTCCGGTCAGAAGTGCTCCGCTTGTTCTCGCGCTGTTATTGTAGAGGATGTGTACGATGATGTGCTAGAAAGAGCAGTAGCGTTGACGAAGCAGCTTATTACCGGAGATCCTTCCCAATATGAAACATATATGGGACCTGTAAATGATGAGGGAGCTTTTCAGAAGATAATGAGTTATGTAGAGATCGGGAAGCGGGAAGGAAAGCTGATGACGGGAGGAGAGGGAGACAACTCTAAAGGCTGGTTTATTCAGCCGACGATTTTTGCAGATGTGGCGGAGGATGCCCGTATTATGAAGGAAGAAATTTTTGGGCCGGTTGTTGCGTTTTGTAAGGCCAAAGATTTCAATCACGCGATTGAGATTGCAAATAATACAGAGTATGGCTTAACAGGTGCGGTTATTTCGAATAATCGTGAACATATTGAGAAGGCGCGCGAGGATTTCCATGTCGGCAATTTGTACTTCAACCGCGGCTGTACAGGTGCGATTGTTGGATATCAGCCATTTGGCGGGTTCAATATGTCAGGTACAGACTCAAAGGCAGGAGGTCCTGACTACTTATTGCTTCATATGCAGGCGAAAACGACATCGGAAATGCTCTGAATAAGGAGTGTGAGGGGAGGATGCCCACCTTCCTTTTTTCCACTTTAAAAAAGTATAAATTTTCATCTAGAAGTGAACTCGACGTAGTAGGAAATTTCAGAAACAAGGTATAAGCGCAATTTTGCCAGAAGACTCGCCAATCGGCGAGTCTTCTGTATTTTTGTCCCCAATAGAATAGGTTTCAAAAATTAAACTGCTCTCCTGAAAAATAAACCGCTTTCATCGTGAAAATGTACTAAGTATTCCTTAGATTCTGTGTAAAAGTTATGCAAGTATCGTGCCGCAGGTTGCTTAACATCTGAAAAGTTTGGTATCATCAATATTATTGCATAAAGAACGAGTTTTTCTGGAGGTGGATGAAACGTGTCAAGAATTTCTGTAGATACTGTAAAGCACGTTGCAAACTTAGCGCGTCTTGCAATTACGGAGCAGGAAGCGGAGAAGTTCTCCAAGCAATTGGATGCAATTTTAACGTTTGCTGAGCAATTAGAAGAGTTAGATACTCAAAATGTAAAACCAACATCCCACGTATTGGATATTAAAAATGTGATGCGTGAAGACGTTGCGGAAAAAGGCTTGCCTGTGGAAGAAGTATTGAAAAATGCACCGGACCACGACGAGAACCAAATTCGCGTGCCTGCCATTTTGGAATAGAGGAGAGAGAGCATGTCTTTATTTGATTACTCAATTTCGGAGCTGCACAAAAAGCTCCATAGTAAAGAGATTTCTGTTACGGACTTAGTCGCTGAGTCCTATAAACGCATTGCACAAGTAGAGGACAAGGTACAGGCGTTTTTAACTTTAGATGAAGAAAACGCCCGCGCTAAAGCGAAGGAATTAGACGGAAAAGTGGGCAAGGCGGATGAGTACGGCTTGTTGTTTGGTTTGCCAATTGGTGTGAAAGACAATATTGTTACAAAAGGTCTTCGCACAACATGCGCAAGTAAAATTTTAGCTAACTTTGATCCAATTTATGATGCGACAGTTGTACAAAAGCTGCAAGCAGCAGAGACAGTTACCATTGGTAAGTTAAATATGGATGAGTTTGCGATGGGTTCCTCCAACGAAAACTCTGGATTTAAACCGACGAAGAATCCATGGAACATAGAATATGTACCAGGCGGCTCGAGCGGTGGATCTGCTGCGTCTGTAGCGGCAGGGGAAGTATTATTTTCTTTAGGCTCTGACACAGGCGGTTCGATCCGTCAGCCAGCTGCGTATTGCGGTGTTGTTGGTTTAAAACCTACATATGGACGTGTATCCCGCTTTGGTCTTGTCGCATTTGCTTCATCACTCGATCAAATCGGGCCAATTACGCGCACTGTTGCAGATAATGCATACTTATTGCAAGCCATTGCTGGAGTTGACAAAATGGATGGAACTTCTGCTCCTGTAGATGTACCAGACTATTTGTCCGCTCTAACAGGAGATGTCAAGGGCTTGCGTATTGCTGTGCCGAAGGAGTACTTAGGAGAAGGAGTAGGAGAGGAAGCGCGTCAATCAGTGCTTGCAGCTCTTAAGGTACTTGAGGGCATGGGCGCAACGTGGGAGGAAGTATCCCTGCCGCATTCTAAATATGCGCTTGCTACATATTACTTGCTATCGTCTTCAGAAGCTTCCGCTAACCTAGCGCGCTTTGACGGTGTACGATACGGTGTTCGTTCTGATAATGCATCCAGCTTAATTGATCTGTACAAGCAAACGCGCAGCGAAGGCTTTGGCGATGAAGTAAAGCGCCGCATTATGCTTGGTACATTCGCGTTAAGCTCCGGTTATTATGATGCGTATTATAAAAAGGCACAACAAGTGCGTACGTTAATTAAAAATGACTTCGAAAAAGTGTTTGAGAAGTATGACGTCATCATTGGGCCAACTGCTCCGTCCACTGCGTTTAAGATTGGTGAAAAGATTGATGATCCATTAACGATGTATGCAAATGATATTCTTACGATTCCAGTAAACCTAGCGGGTGTTCCTGGTATTTCTGTTCCGTGCGGCTTAGGGGCAAACGGCTTACCGCTTGGACTGCAAATTATCGGAAAACACTTTGATGAATCAACTGTATATCGCGTTGCACATGCGTTTGAGCAAGCGACAAATTACCATAAACAAAAACCGGTGCTGTAAGGGGGCGAAAAGAGATGGAGTTTGAAACAGTCATAGGGTTAGAGGTTCACGTTGAGTTAAAAACAAACTCAAAAATTTTCTCCGCAAGTCCAAATGAATTCGGTGCGCCTCCAAACACGAATACGAGCGTAATTGAATTAGGATATCCAGGCGTATTGCCGGTGGTGAATAAAAAAGCGGTAGAATTTGCGATGAAGGCAGCAATGGCACTGAATTGTCAGGTTGCAACAGAAACAAAGTTTGACCGAAAAAATTACTTTTATCCGGACAATCCGAAGGCATATCAGATTTCCCAATATGATAAGCCAATTGGTGAACACGGCTGGATTGATATTGAAGTAAACGGTGAGAAAAAACGAATTGGTATTACTCGTCTTCATTTAGAAGAGGATGCGGGAAAATTAACGCATACAGGCGACGGCTTCTCTCTAGTGGATTTAAACCGCCAAGGAACACCGCTCATTGAAATCGTATCTGAGCCGGATATCCGTACGCCAGAGGAAGCATATGCATATTTAGAGAAGCTGAAGTCTATTATCCAGTATACGGGTGTATCTGACTGTAAAATGGAAGAAGGCTCACTTCGCTGTGATGCAAACATTTCCCTTCGTCCAGTTGGGCAAAAGGAATTCGGTACAAAAACAGAGCTGAAAAACTTAAATTCCTTTGCTTTTGTACAAAAAGGCTTAGAATATGAAGAAATCCGTCAGGCAGAAGTGCTGCGTGCGGGTGGAGTAATTGATCAAGAAACACGCCGCTACGATGAGTCGACAAAAACAACACTCTTGATGCGTGTAAAAGAAGGCTCTGATGATTACCGCTACTTCCCGGATCCTGATTTAGTAGACTTATACATTGATGATGAGTGGAAGGCACGCATTCGTGCAGAGATTCCTGAGCTGCCGGATGCACGTAAAAAGCGCTATGTAGAGGAGCTTGGCTTACCAGCTTACGATGCAGCGGTATTGACAGTAACAAAGGAAATGTCCGATTTCTTTGATGCTGCCGTTGTAAGTGGCGCAGATGCAAAGCTTGCTTCGAACTGGTTAATGGGCGATGTATCGGCTTATCTTAACAAAAATGGTAAAGAGCTTGATGAGATTGCTTTAAAACCAGAAAGTCTTGCAGCGATGATTAAACTAATCGAAAACGGCACAATTTCTTCTAAGATTGCGAAGCAAATCTTTGTTGATCTAGTTGAAAAGGGTGGAGACCCAGAAGCAATTGTAAAGGAAAAGGGTCTTGTCCAAATCTCTGATGAGGGAGAATTGCGCAGAATCATCAACGAAGCGTTAGACAAAGGTCCGCAATCGATTGAAGATTATAAGAATGGTAAAGAAAAAGCACTCGGTTTCTTTGTTGGTCAGGTCATGAAGGCAACAAAGGGACAAGCAAACCCGCCTCTTGTAAACAAGCTATTGCTTGAGGAGATTGCGAAACGATAAGAAAAACTGGGGCGCTGGACAAGTCCAAAAACGCTAGCTATCTCTTGCGTATAACAAAAAAACCAACGATTCCTGCCGTATGAATCGTTGGTTTTTTCTTCCGTTTGAAGAAGGTATAAATTTGGAGGACTATTTGACGAATTGGTGAATTATGGGAACCTAGTATAAGTGTAACTATGCTTCCGTCTTTGCCAATCGGCGAGTTTTCTTTACCAAACTTATATATCTTTTGCAGGAAGATCATCAAACGTTTGTTTAGACATACTAAGATAGTTGCAAAATGATTATAATGATGATACATCTAGATTTAGAGGATTTTTTTATCATGCGAAAAATTAAATAAGTAGGATGATGTGTAAATGAAACGTGCAAGAATCATTTATAACCCTACTTCCGGACGTGAGCTATTTAAAAAGCATTTGCCGGAAGTTCTGCAGAAATTAGAACGAGCAGGCTACGAGGCCTCTTGTCATGCTACAACGGGAGCTGGTGATGCGACAAAGGCGGCAAGGCAGGCAGTGGAGCGGAAGTTTGATGTGGTCATTGCGGCTGGGGGAGATGGAACGCTTAATGAAGTTGTGAACGGATTGGTCGGTGCGGAGCATCGTCCGAAGTTTGGTATCATTCCGGTTGGTACAACAAATGACTTTGCCCGTGCTATTGGTGTGAATCGTTCCATTGAAGAAGCTGCTGATATTATTTGTGAAGGTTATTCGGTTTCGCTGGATATTGGACGCGCCAATGATAAGTACTTTATTAACATCGCCGGTGGCGGCCGCATTACAGAATTAACTTTTGAAGTACCAAGTAAGCTCAAAACGGTTTTGGGACAGCTTGCATATTACTTAAAGGGAATTGAAATGCTCCCGTCCTTGCATCCGACATATGTAGAAATTGAATATGACGGGAAGATGCTAAATGAGGAGATTACACTTTTCCTCATTACGAATACTACTTCAGTGGGCGGCTTTGAAAAGGTGGCTCCATACGCTTCTATTAATGATGGCTTATTTGATTTGCTTGTTTTAAAGAGGGGGTCCATTGCTGACTTGATTAAAGCAGCATCACAGGCGCTGCGCGGGGAGCATATTAATAATCCGCAAATTTTATATACGCAGGCAAATCGTATTAAAGTATACACTCCTGAAAAACTTATGATTAATCTAGATGGAGAATACGGCGGCGATGCACCGATGGAGTTTGAAAACTTGTATCATCATTTAGAGCTTTTTGTACCGAGGGAAGACCGCTAATTGAGGCGGTTTTTTTGCACTTTAAGAAAGTATAAATTTCTAGCTAGAAGACAATTCGACGTAGTAAGAAATTTTAGGAATACAGTATAAGTGCAACTA
>NZ_SCFM01000072.1 GCF_004138295.1 Ectobacillus funiculus
GCATCATATTGGAACACAAAGTTCCCATACTTCGCATCCTTCCGTCCAGAGATTGTCATCCAGTTGAAATCGTTTCTTAATCGCAAGGTGAAGAGTGCCTTCATACGGCTTGTTCCCCGTGCATAGATGTTTTGTCTGCCAAGTATAAGCCGTGCGCATGGCTCTATTATAGAGACGGAGAGAATGAGAGAGTTCCTGATTCAAATCGTGGGAGACCTTGTATTTATAGATTCGATTGGAAAAATAGCACTTCTTCATTCCTTTCTACTCCCTTTTGGTTCTTTTTGGTAATTATATATTATCAAAAGAACATACGTTTGTCTAGTTGCATTTCCCTATTTACCAAACAGGCTAGGCGATTGCCTAGCCGACATTCATCCTCCACTTACCACTGGGCTACGCTCATCACGTGCTTGAAGTGGAGGTCTTCTGTCGGAAAATGATAAAGAAAACTCGTCGAATGGTCTCCCGGCTAGAAATTTATCCTTTCTTAAAGCGAAATAAAAGTCCGTTTCGAGGCGGAAGTATTTCCAAGTACAGAAATTCCTTACGACAACGTATCAAAACTAAAGAAGATTAAGGGCAATTCTTCAGCTGTTTCAGCTTATTGCCTCTACATTTCTTCTAAAGGATAAACTACATTTCAAAGGGTTTCTCAACAAACTGAAAAAGATCCCAGCAAAAGCCGAGACCCTTCTGATTTTCATTCCTTTTTACTGTTAGAAAATCCTACTTCCAAAGCAGGAGATGAATACAGTACAAAGAACTAATAACTAAAATAATTAGAATACAAGGAGAGATTTCAATGGATGGACATCAGCTTTGGTTGGAACGGTTTCACCGCCATATACAAAGGAACGCAAAATACCTCTCACTCATCGGAGGGAGTTTGTTTTATGCATTTCTTTGCGTATTTGGTATGGGCGGCTACTATTATGCAAAACTGCTTCAGGCACCTCCGTCTAAAGAGAACTCTATCCTCTGTCTTAGCCTGCTGCTCTCATTTATATTAACACGTGTTCGCCTTCGTACATTTGTAAAGGATGCGGATCTTGTATTCCTATTGGCGGCAGAACATCGGCTGGCCCCCTATTTTAGAAATAGTCTCCTTTACAGCTTTTTAATACAATGGCTATCTCTCTGTATTGCAGTACTACTAGCCGTTCCTCTCTATAAGAAGATCGGTACAACAGATCTGTTCTTTTTCTGGAATGCTTTATTTTTGCTTTCCGTTGTAAAAGGATGGAATGTATTTATACACTGGCTTTGGTATCATCACACAGAAAAAGGCAGCATACGGTACATGATACGCTTCGTGCTAAACATGGCTTTTTCTTATTTTCTCTTGCTGCGAGCATCCTTTTATTTGCTCATTGTTCCCCTGCTGGTTATGCTGCTTATTTGGATATATTCCAGACAAACAAAACAGTCATTGATTTATTGGGAGCGCCTTATTCAACAAGAACATGAACAAGATTTCATGTTTTACCGCTTCCTTAACATTTTTACAGATATTCCCCAAGTTATCCGGAAAGTAAAGCCTCGTATGCTTTTGGCAGCTCTCATCAAAAAACCGATCGAACAAACAAAAATGCCGTTTTTGTTTGTGTATACGCTTGCCTTTATAAGAGGGAATGACTACCTAGGATTGTACGTACGCTTTTTACTTATTACATCTATTTTATTAACTTACATACAAGGCTTTCCAGGAAAATATGCAGCTGCGCTCGTATTTCTATATTTCTCCAGCCTGCAAATGTTAGCCCTTTGGAAACATTTCTACACGCATGCCATACTAGAGCTATATCCGCTTACGCGCGATAGTAGAAGGCAATCATTTTTCAGCTTTCTGCTTGTACTCACACTATTTAGTAATACGATTTTCTCTAGCGTAATCGCAGCAACTATTCCAAAGCCTTCCTATATTCTTTTATCCTTTTGCAGCGGAATTTTGTTGACCCCTTTGCTTTTATATCGTCGTGTCAAGAAGCTCCAATACACATAGATCTAACCATGTAAATGTGCATTGTACCACATAACCGCAAGTGTCCCTTCGCCCGCATGAACGCTTAACGTAGAAGTAATAGGGACAATATCCACACGCAGGTGCGGATGCATCTCTAGAAGCATCTCCTTCCACCGAAGTGCATCCTCCTCACGATTGCCGTGAATTACTGCAAGTCTTGTTATATCATGCTTTGCAAAAGCTTCACGGCATTTCTCCATAATCAGCTTTGTCGCTTTTTTCTCTGAACGAACTTTCTCAAATACATCAACAATGCCATCGTGAATTTGTAAAATCGGTTTAATATTTAATAAGGTACCAAGAACAAACTGTGCGTTGCTTAAGCGACCACCCTTATGAAGCTGCGATAAATTCCCGATTAAAATATAGTTTTCTAATGCAGGAACAAGCTCCTCTAGATGGCTGGCTATCTCAGCAATTGTTTTTCCTTGCTTCTCCATATGTAGGCCTTCTGCAAGTAAATACGTCATCCCTGCTGTTGTCACTCTTGTATCAATGAGATTATAGGAAATGCCTGCGATGTCGGCTCCCTGCTTACTTGCTGAATAAGTACCACTTAGCTTCTGGGATATATGGAGTATGATAAAATGCTCATATGTGTCCTTCAGCTGTTCGTACAACTGCGCAAATTTACCGACTGCTGGCTGTGAGGTTGTCGGAACAGCGTTATACTGCTTCATCTTTTCGTAAATTTGCTGCTCATCAATTGTTACACCGTCCTCATATGTTTCGTTTCCAAACATAATGACCAATGGAACAACATACACATCTGGATGCTGTCGCAGTTCTTCTGATAAGTATGCTGTACTATCCGTAATCCAAGCGATTTTCTTCTTCACACTTGCCCCTCCTTTATTGTAAAACCTCATCATAATGGCTACTATCATACTATACAGCAAATTAAGCTGCTACTACCTTTTTATTGCAGGTTGCTTTGTTTTTCAAAGTACGGATGCTTGTTTCAGCATGATGCAAAGAACAAGTTCTAATGCTATCATAAGGGCAATCATATTTTGTACAGAAAGATTGAAAGGAATGAATAAGGAAAACTCGCCAATTGGCAAAAACAGAGACATAGTTACACTTACACTTTGCTTCTAAGATTTCCTGCTACCACGAACTTGCTTCTAGCTGTAAATTTATATTCTTACAGTAAAGAAAACTCACCGATTGGCGAACCATGCCCTTGGGCGAAGATAGAGGCGTAGTTGCACTTACACTTTATTCCTAAAATTCCCAACCAAATCAAACTGTCTTTCCTGCTAGAAATTTATACTTTCTTAAAGTATGAACTAAAAAACGCAACAGAAGGAATCGATTCTGTTGCGTTTTCTTGTATATCTCTATTCTGTTTTAATTGCTACTTACAGTGCTTTTTGGCTGTGCCACTACAATACCTGTTGTTTCTTGAAAATCGTACAGGTTAACAGGAATATCTGTGAAACGTTCCAAATCGTTGTAAGCTGGGATACCATGGTGAGACATATCGAGGCCTTCTTCTTCCTCTTCTTCGCTCACACGAAGACCAACTGTTTTTTCCGCCAGCTTCGCAATGAAAGTACCACCTGCCAATCCCCAAACCGCAACAACAACAGCCCCAAGTAATTGTACAAGAATCAATGATGTATGACCCGTTGTAAGTAAGCCTTCCTTCATATCAAACAAACCAACAGCAATCGTTCCAAATAGACCATTTGCACCATGCACTGCAACTGCGCCAACAGGATCATCAATTTTCATATTATCAACAAATAGCGTTGCGTAGATCACGATTACACCGCTGATTGCACCAATGATAATCGCACTCCATTGTGATACGAATGCACAGCCAGCTGTTATTGCCACAAGTCCAGATAAAATACCATTTATCGTCATACTCGGATCTGCCTTGCCGTATTTCTGCATCGTAAGCAGCAATGCGACTGTACCGCCACTTGCTCCTGCAAGCATTGTATTTAATGCAACAGGCGCAAGAGCAGCATTAGACGCATCAAGTGTGCTTCCTGCATTAAATGCAAACCAGCCAAAGCATAAAACAAATGCACCAGCGGACGCTAAAGGAATATTGCTCGGCGCAAATACATTTGCACTTCCGTCAGAATTAAATCGTCCCTTTCTTGCTCCGAGCAGCTTTGCCATCGCTAAAGCCGCAAACCCCCCCAGCGCATGAATAGCAGCAGAGCCGGAAAAATCCTTCATACCAAGCTTTGCAAGCCATCCATCACTGCTCCAAATCCAGTGACCAGATAGCGGATAAATAATAAGAGTCATAAGTGCTGCTGTCAAAATATAAGCTTTAAAATTCATACGTTCCGCTACTGCTCCAGAAATAATGGAGATACATGCAATGGCAAACCCAATCTGAAATAAAACATACGCTGTGCTTGGTAATGGAATACCGCCAAGATCAATACTTTCCGGATGTCCGAACAAACTTGTGCCAATGAAACCAAATGCATCTTTACCAAACATAATGCCGAAACCGATCAACCAAAAACCAAGAACACCAATCGTTAAATCAACAAAAATTTTCATCGTTACGTTAACTGCATTTTTTGTCCGCACTAAACCTGCCTCCAGCAAGCTAAAGCCGCCCTCCATAAAGAAAACCATTGCCGCCGCAATTACAATCCATACCGTATTTAAGTACATAAGTTCCACCTTTTTATCACCCCTCTTGCTTTGCTAAATCATCAATATCATCATCCACTAAACCCGTTCGAATGTTGTAAGCTTCAAAAATAGGATACACATAAATTTTGCCGTCTCCATCTGTTCCTGTTTGAGCTGCTTCAATTACTGCTTGAATTGTGCGATCTACCATGTAATCTGACAACACAATTTCCAGCTTCACTTTTGGATGCAATGTTACCGTATAATTTTTACCGCGATACACACCCTTTGCATCCTTTTGCTTTCCTCTGCCAACTACTTGTGAAACCGTAAAACCAGTTATACCAATTGCTTTTAAAGCACTAATTGTTTCCGTTAAACGCTGAGGTCTAATAATAGCTTCTATTTTCTTCATCACGATCAACCCCTTAGCTGTTAGATTTC
The DNA here is from genome assembly GCF_004138295.1 of Ectobacillus funiculus. Classification (GTDB taxonomy): domain Bacteria; phylum Bacillota; class Bacilli; order Bacillales; family Bacillaceae_G; genus Ectobacillus; species Ectobacillus funiculus. The sequence continues at coordinate 5,084 of NZ_SCFM01000072.1, forward strand.
CTAACATCAACTGATACAAATTATAACGTATTAAAAAAGAAAGTCAATGCTTTCTCATAGTATAATTTTTGGTATTTCAAACTCTATGCTTCTCCTTCTCTTTCCCCAATCTTAGCCTTTTCATTTTTTTGAAAATATTAGGGGTTTTTGTATGCATATAAAGCAAGATAATTTGTTAAATAAACCAATATAAGCAAAAAGATGACGTTCAACACTCTGATAAATCAACGCAAAAAGCCTTGCGATAAGCAAGGCTTTTTGCGTTGATTTATATTGATGCTCTCTCTGCTGTCTGTTCATTTTTGTGACTACTCTTTTTTTTAAGTGTTCCTGCCAATACAATAGCAGCAACGACGAGAAGTTCAAAACCATACTTGATAATAGGATTAGCAAAATATGGTTTCAAGAAAGGTTCTTCTACAATCATTTTGGACGCTGTCCAAGCAAGGACGGCAGCACCGAGTGTAATAATAATCGGAAAACGCTCGACAAACTTTAGGATAAGCGTGCTTCCCCATACAACAATCGGAACGGAAATAATCAGTCCGAGAATGACGAGCATGAAGCTTCCGTGTGCAGCTCCTGCAACTGCAAGCACATTATCTAAGCCCATTAATGCATCGGCTATAATAATTGTACGAATTGCTTCCCAAAAGTTGTTTCCTTCTTTTACATCGTGCCCTTTTTCATCTGTAAGCAGCTTATATGCGATCCAAAGAAGCAAAAGACCCCCGATAAGCAGCAAACCCGGAATTTTTAATAACCATACCACAACTAATGTTGCTAAGGCGCGGATAGCTATCGCACCGACTGTCCCCCAAATAATAACCTTTTTTTGTTGATCCTTTGGCAGCCTTCTTGCTGCAAGACCAATTACAATCGCGTTATCTCCGGCCAAAACTAAATCAATTACAATGATAGCCAACAGCGCTGAGAAAAACTCTGACGAAAATAGATCCATTTTAAAATCCCCCCACTCATTATGATAAGCTCCATTTCTAAACTTATTTGTAATTTGTATTTCCAACCTGGAAAAGTAAAGACCATCGGTTAAGTATCAACATAGAAGCACATTCTCAAATCTTACTGCTACGCTGAAATTTCGTAACGCTCCCTCATGGAAGCTGGTGCCATTTTAACAATTTGCCGAAGTACCAGCATAAAAATAGCAACATCGTCAATCAAACCAAAGAAGGAGAGAAAATCAGGCACTATATCAAATGGAAGCAGCCAATACCCCACTATAATCACAACAGATAATACCTTCTTCCTAACAGATACTTCACTGGATAAAAAGAACTCCTTCAAAAATGGAACAAAGCGTCGTACACGCAGCAGCAAACGCATTCGGCCCCAAAGTTTTTTCACATCTATCTCCCCCCTTAGATAAGATTAAAACGGCCAATACCTCCTCCCAATCGTGAAACCTGCTTAAATTTCCACATAAAAAATGACCTGTCCAAGAACGGACAGGTCATTTGTGCACATAAAAGACCTTTACCGCTCTTGGTAAAGGTCTTGCTAACAACGTCATAGTTGCCAACAAAGCCGAGGGCTTCCCCTGTAATGACGACTTTGCTGTAAAAGCTACTCCCCTTTAGGAATACACTATACATTTCTTATACAGTTATCTTAAGACTTTTCTGAAAAACAGTCAACAGAAAAATTTTGTGTACGCTGAAAATCTCCTTACTCTTTATTTTATGCAGTTCATCCATAATGATGACAAACTACATCCCAGGTTTGAAGAATCCCTTCATCATAAGTACTTTCGATGCAGCACCTTTCCATCGAATGAAAACAGCACTGGTTTATTTTCAATCACTGTTTCTAAATGTGTGGATCGTCCCCAAATTTGATGAATATATGGAACGACCTTTTCTAAGTATTTCACATCGAGTTCAATTCCTTCATACCAATGCTTTAAGTACAACTCGCCATTCTTCATATAATCCCCATCATTCACTGTGATATATGGGAAGCCTCCATTAACGCGCATACTAACGAGCTGATCTCGAACCTGCTCCCATCCTTTATCAACAACTTTATATTCTTTTCCTTGCTTTTGGAATAAATACATATCCTCACGCATGACAAGATCCTTGTTTAAATAATTTCGTAAAAAGGAAATATCGGATTCGATTTCCCGCACCTCAAACATCTTCTCGCGTCCCGATCCCGGCAAAATACCATCACGCTTCATGCTTTCTGTTGGATTATTGTAGCGCTCCTCAATATCTTCAAAAATTTTGAGACCCAGATAATATGGATTGATGCTAGTACGTGAAGGCTGTACAACTCCAGCGTTCAGCTTTGCAAATTCAACAGCTTCATCGCTTGTCAAATCCATTTCCCGTAAAATACGTTGATGCCAGTAGCTTGCCCAACCCTCATTCATGATTTTTGTCTCAAGCTGCGGCCAAAAATAAAGCATTTCTTCACGCATCATCGTTAAAATATCACGTTGCCATTCCTCAAGCTCACGGCTATATTCTTCAATAAATAGCAAAATATCCTTCTCCGGCTGAGGCGGAAATTTCCTTTTCTTTTGAAAGAGTGGCACATCCTTCTTTTGATTTCTATTTTCCAAATCCCATAAATCATCATAAGGAGAAGACGGCTTCGTTCCTTCACCATCTTCCTCTACCTCATCTAAGTTCCATGCAAGCTTCGGGCGCATTAAAGATGGATCAATATGCTCTTGAATGGCAAGCACAGCGTCCAAGAAGGTTTCAACTTGCTGCTTACCATATTTATGCTCATATGCTTTAATGCGCTCAGCAGTAGCAGCCATACTTTCGACCATATCTCGCTTCGTATTGCTAAAACGTGCGTTATTTTTAAAGAAGTCACAATGTGCAAGTACGTGAGCCACAATCAATTTGTTTTGAATCAATGAATTTGTTTCTAATAAGAAGGCATAACATGGATCAGAGTTAATGACAAGCTCGTAAATTTTGCTTAAACCTAAGTCATAGTGCAGCTTCATTTTAAAAAACTGCTTCCCAAAACTCCAATGCGAAAAACGGGTCGGCATCCCATATGCCCCGAATGTATAAATAATATCAGCCGGACAAATCTCGTACCGCATTGGATAAAAGTCCAATCCAAATCCTTGCGCAATTTCGGTGATCTCATCAATCGCATGTGCTAACGCTTTTTGATCCTCTACTCTCACTGCAGCTCCCCCTTTTTTTTCCTATTACCACAATGTATGAGGAAACAGCGCATTTCATGAAGGACTTGTAATACCCGATGTGTATTTCTCTATTTTCACTTAAGTAAAAGGAAAATAAAGTATGGGATAACATATGCCACAAGCCATATAAGCAGCGTATACATCATGTGCATCATCCATATAACTCCTTTTCACGGACAAAGCCCGCTTCTTAACAAATTCTTTCAGGCTTAACCATCAGCTTTCTGTCACACACTATTTATAACTCCTCAGCAAGGAGGGATACCATGTACGATACGTACACAGATTATGACAAAGCATTGTATTACACATATTGTTGTAATTGGGATGAGCTGCTCATTTTGATGGTTCAAACACAGGATGAGGTGTTTTCTAAACGTATTGAGCATTTTCTTCACGCCTATAAATACGCCAGAGACTTATCAGAAGTGGATAAGCAGCTTCAGCTCATGTTTCAATATATTGATCATGCTTCCCAAAAAGCATACTCCGAACATGCAAATGAAGAAACTGTTACAATATAAGAAAAAGCAAAACAGAGATGGAAAGTCCATACTGCCATTGAAGGCATTCGCTTCTAAAGCGGATGCCTTTTTTGTATAAATAAGGAAGCCCTGTCTATACTATACATACAAAACATGAATGAAAAGGTGTGATAGGCTTGAAGCGGTTATCTCTCATTGTTTTTTGTCTATTGTTCTCTCTTACAGGCTGTAAGACGGATAAAATACAAACCCCTGCTGATCCTCCCGCTAATCGCACACCCCTACAGCAAAATAATCCATTTCAAGGTGTGAAAAGTGAACAAGGACAGTTGAATATTCTTGTGTTAGGAGTCGACTCGCGCGGTGAAGAACAAGCACGCTCAGATTCTATTATGATTGCCCAGTACGATCCGAAAGCAAAAAAAGTAAGAATTGCTTCTATTATGCGCGATAGCTATGTGACTATCCCAAATTACAGTATGAATTCCAATAAAATTAATATGGCATATTATTTTGGCGGCCCTGAGTTACTGCGCAAAACCATTCAGCAAAACTTCGGGATTGATGTTGAACACTTTGTCGCAATTGATTTTGAGGGATTCGTACACATTGTAGACACCGTTGCTCCAGAAGGCATTGAGGTGAACATTAAACAACAAATCATCGATGATATGGGACTTGCGCTGCAGCCTGGACGGCAACGCCTTCACGGAAAAGACTTACTCGCATATGCCAGATTTCGTCATGACGCAGAAAGTGATTTTGGTCGTGTAAAACGGCAGCAGGAAGTCCTGCAGGCACTCAAAGATACTTTTGTAAATAAAGTAAGCTCGCTTGATGGCATGTTCCAGCTTCCAGGCATTGGACAGGAACTGCTAAAGTACATAGACACAGATATGGATATGCAAACACTGTTAACAGTTGGCGGAAGCTTGCTTCTCAATCCCGTTGAAGATGTTAAGACGATGCGCATTCCTGTTGATGCTAGCTACGAGGATAAGTTTTATGAACATGCAGGCGCAGTATTACAATTGGACTTTCAAAAAAATAAAGAAGCGTTAAAAGAATTTTTTATCCATGATCCAAAGCCGGTAAATGAATAAACAAAAAAGCAAGGTCAAATGACCTTGCTTTTTTGTTTATGCTTTCTTTAACAAGCTGTCGTTTACCTTCTCCATAAAAGCAGCAGATACTTGCTCTAGCTTTTGCTGGCTATCGGCAAGACTCGTACCTTTTACACCAAAGTAAAACTTTACCTTAGGCTCTGTGCCTGATGGACGCAAGCATACCCAAGAGCCGTCTTCAAGATAATATTTTAAAACATTTGACTTTGGTAATAAGATATCTTCTGTCTTTCCATTCTCTGTTCTAATGCTTGTTTTGTAGTCCTCTGAAACGGCTACTGCATACTCGCCAAAAGCAGCTGGCGAATCATTACGGAATGATGTAAGCAGCGCTGCAATCTGCTCTGCTCCGTCTTTTCCTTTTAACGTTAAGGATTTCAAACCTTCCCGATAGAAGCCATATTTCTCGAAAACCTCAAGCAGTCCTTCATACAATGTCATTCCGCGCTTTTTATAATAAGCAGCTACCTCTACACCAAAAATGGAAGCCTGTACAGCATCCTTATCGCGTACAAAATCACCAATTAAATAGCCATAGCTTTCTTCATAACCAAATTGGAATACATATTGACCTGTTGTTTCATATTCCTTAATTTTTTCGCCAATAAACTTAAAGCCCGTTAGTGTATCGATTGTGTCTAACCCATATGCTTTTGCAATTGCTCTGCCGATTTCAGAGGTAACGATTGTTTTAAGTACAACACCATTTGCTGGGAGCACACCTTTTTCTTTCTTTTGGGAAAGTAAATACTCAAGGAAAAGCGCTCCTGTTTGGTTTCCTGTTAATACAGTATACTCACCTTCTAAATCCTTCACAGCAATTCCTAAACGGTCAGCATCTGGATCTGTTGCCACAAGCAAGTCAGCATCTATTTCCTTACCATAACGGATAGCCAGTTCAAATGCTTCATGCTCTTCTGGGTTCGGTGATTTTACAGTTGAGAAGTTTGGATCAGGAAGCTCCTGTTCCGTTACAACTGTCACGTTTGTATAACCAAGCGCTTGTAAAGCTTGGCGAACCGGCTTATTAGATGTTCCATGCAACGGCGTGAAAACAATTTTTAGTTCCTCACCCATCTCAGTTGCAAGCTCCGGATTTACCGAAATTGTTTTCAAGCGTTCTACATACTTCTCATCCATTTCTGCTCCAAGCATGCGAATTAGACCTTTTGCTTTTAATGCTTCTTCCGATTCAACAATAATCTCTAATTCGTTTTCAATCTCGTTTACCTTCTCGATTACCATATCTGCTTCTTTCGGAGGAAGCTGTCCACCATCCTCACCATATACCTTATATCCATTATATTCAGGAGGGTTATGGCTTGCCGTTACTACAATCCCTGAAAATGCGTTTAGCTCACGCACTGCAAATGACAGCTCAGGTGTAGGTCTTAACTCTTCAAATACATATGTTTGAATCCCATGTGTCGCAAGTGTTTTCGCTGCTTCCATCGCAAATTCAGGTGATTTGTGACGAGAATCGTATGCAATAGCCACACCGCGTTTCTTCGCATCTTCTCCGTACAGCTCAATAAAACGCGCTAAACCTTCTGATGCTTTACGAACTGTGTACACGTTCATCCGATTTGTACCGACACCAATCTCACCGCGCATACCGCCTGTGCCGAACTCTAGATTTTTGTAAAAGCAATCCTCAAGCGCTTTTTCATTACCTTCCATTTCATTCAATAATTCTTGTAGCTCCTCATCTAAAAAGGGTGCATTTACCCAGCGTTCATACGTTTGCTTCCAGCTCATTTTATCCTCTCCTGTATAAAAATTTCTAGATGTTTGAAATAAACATTTTTCCTTAGACAGTATTCGGTACTTTTGTACATCTTTCCTGCCAGTAAACCTCATAATTCTACTTTATTTTGTTAGAAATATGTAAATTTTATCATATTTTACTCTTTGCTCCAACCTTTTTATAATCCGGCCTTTCTATTATTCGCTATAATTTTACAATATAGGCGAGACCATACTATAATTTAAATTGGATTGACATGAAAGAGGGATTAAACAATGAACAAAGAAAAAAAGCTTGAGTACGCTCTATTCACAGCTTGGGCTGCCTCATTGACAGCTATGCTGGGCAGTTTGTATTTTTCCGAAATTATGAAGTATGAGCCTTGTACTCTTTGCTGGTACCAACGCATCCTTATGTATCCATTTGTCGTGCTGCTTGGGATTGCTGTCATCCGCAAAGACTATCTTATAGCCCGTTACAGCCTTCCTTTGGCTATAATTGGCTCAGCTATCTCTTTATACCATTACTCCATGCAAAAAATCCCTGCTTTATCCGGCGGCGGGGCAGCGTGCGGAAGAATTCCATGCACAGGGCAGTACATCAATTGGCTCGGATTTATTACTATTCCTTTTCTTGCACTAACTGCGTTTACAATTATTATTGTCTGCAGTATTATTCTCATCCGTAATTTTAAGGAGGCAAAATAATTTATGAAAAAAATGCTTATCTTTGCAGCAATTCTTATTGTTCTTTTTGGTGCTATCGCATTCATCAATCGAGCAGAAACAACGCAAGGCATTAGCGATAATCAGCTTTCTGCTGAAGAACAAAAAAAGCAGGAAACATATTATACGAATAAAATCTCTTCTGACGAGCTAGGAAAGCAGCTCGATGCTAAAAATGAGGCAACTGTTTATTTTTATCAAACATCTTGTACGCACTGTATGAAGGTCTCACCTATCGTAGTACCGCTGGCAAAAGAACTAGGAGTGGATATGAAAGTTTTGGATTTGCAGACAGATGAAAATGGTTGGGATGCATTTAACATTGAAGGAACCCCAACTATCGTGCGTTACAAAGAAGGCAAGGAAGTAAGCCGTATTGTCGGTGAACAGTCTGAGGATAAATATAAGAAATGGTTTGAAAGTAATAAATAGCATATCTAAAATAAGGAACCGCCTCTCGTACATGAATCCTGCCCAAAGTGCCTAAAATAGGACAGAAGGGGGGTTTTTCAATGCCAGAGGTCAGATGTTCTGTTTCAAACTGCTCATTTTGGGGGCAAGGAAACTTCTGTCAAGCACAGGCAATTGTTGTTCAGCCTGATGGAAAAGCGTACACAAACTTACAAGATGACGGACACTTTACTGCCGTATTAGAAGGTCAAACAATGGAAAGCAACGTTGGACAAAGTGAGGAAACATGTTGTCAGACGTTTCGATCTGCATACTAGAAAATACGTAAAAGAAGAAAGAAGCCCTTACTCAGGGCTTCTTTTTACAAGATAAGAAAATATAACTTTTCGGGGTGATATCTAGCTCCCAAGGTCCAAAATGGCAGTGTAGGGCTGACCCTCCGCAAAAGAAAAAAAGCGCCTTTTACTCCGGCCCACCCCTACGCTACCATAAAAGGCGGGCATTGTCCGCTTTTCTAAACCTTCAGAAGTTGTAAAAATTTCACGGCACATTATGCTTTCGTTTATATTGATTAGCAATAATGTGGAGAGGTACTTGCTCATAACGTGTACTTTTGCCCATTTGATCAAGAATGTAGAAATTGTTTCCAAGATCATACATCCCTTCTCCGTTATGTGAGAACACAGCAAACTTCTGATTAGGCAAGACCTCTTGAACAGGTATAAGCTTTCCATGCGGCTCTTTCCAGTACATCGAAGTTTTGTCAATAATCAACAGCCTCCCAACCTGCTCCTCCTGTACAGGCTGACCATTCCAACTCGTGATCCGATAACCGTAGCGGTGCGCTGCGTACTCGGGCGGCTCATAAAACTTAGCAATGATAACCTTTGTCTGCACTGGCGCCCGATCATATAACCACTGTACATCCCGGTTATGCATACGAATACAGCCGTTTGATTCATAGGTGCCAATCGACCATTCCTTACTCGTTCCATGGATTGCATATTGTGCTTTATTTAACCCTAGCCAACGTGCGCCAAGCGGATTATTCGGCGCTCCTCCTGGTATATTTTTTCTATGGTACTTTTTATTTTTATATTTGTTAATCACACAAAATGTACCCTCCGGAGTAGGTGTTGCCGGCCTTCCGCTTGAAATGGAGAACGTACGAATATAATGACCGTTTTCGAAAAATGAAAGCTGATTTACGGCAAGATTAATTAAAATAAGCTGATCTGTTTCAGACGCTGCTTTTGCATATGGAGCAGTTGAAAACAGCAAACAAAATAAACAAACCTTAATAATACTCTTCATACGATACCCCCGCAAAAGATAGAATGTCATTTTATCTTTTGTAAGAGCGTCAAAAGTATTAGTGAAACTTTTATTTCACTTCGATAGGGTATATATTTCCAGGTGAAAGCTAATTCGGCATGTCAGAAAATTTTAGATACAAGGCGTAAGGGCAACTACGCCTCTGTTTTCGCCAATCGGCGAGGTTTCTTTATGTGATAATGCTTCGTTTATAAGAAACGAGGTGGACAGTCTCGTTCATCAGTTGACTGAAGCACCGCCGTTGACATGGAGCATTTGTCCTGTAACATACGTAGAATCATTAGACGCCAAATAGACATATGAAGCTGCCAATTCCCACGGTTGTCCAGGACGCCCCATCGGCACATTGGAGCCGAATTCCGCGACCTGTTGGCTGTCAAATGTTGAAGGAATAAGCGGTGTCCAAATCGGACCAGGTGCCACACCATTGACGCGAATACCTCTTTTTACAAGTGACTTTGCAAGTGAACGAGTAAACGCTACAATCGCTCCCTTTGTAGCAGCATAATCCAGCAGCTGTTCATTCCCCTCATATGCAACAACTGACGCTGTATTAATAATACAATCCCCTTCCTTCAAATGAGAGAGGGCTGCCTTTGTCACATAAAAATAGGAAAAGATATTTATACGAAACGTCCGCTCCCACTGCTCTGCTGTAATATCTTCCAGACGCTGCTGCGGATATTGCTGTGCGATGTTATTTACTACGATATGTAAACCGCCAAGCTGCTTGACAGTTTCTTCTACTACATAGTTGGCATGCTCTTCTTGTCCTAGGTCTCCAGCAAGGAGCAGACATTTGACACCATGACGCTCTACAAGCCGCTTCGTTTCGTTCGCATCCTCATGTTCATCCAAATAAGCGATAGCTACATGCGCTCCTTCCTTGGCAAACGCAATGGCCGCTGCTTTTCCAATCCCACTATCTCCGCCAGTAATAATCGCAGTTTTCCCTTGTAGTTTTCCGCTTCCTTTATACGAAGAATCCTCAAATACGGGCTTTGGATTCATGAGCGATTCTACTCCCGGCTGTTTGTCCTGATGCTGCGCAGGCAGCACCTTCTTAGACTGTTGTTGAGTCATTGGTACATCCCTCCCATATTCTATCACCTTTAGGATGTACGAAATTTCTCAAAATAAGCACAACAATCGTCACTTAACAGCACTGCTATGTTCTCTATGTCTTCATGTAAAGAAAACTCGCTGATTAGCAAGCCCTGCCCCCCGGGTGAAGCCAGAGACGTAGTTGCACTTATACTGTATTTCTAAAATTTACGACTATGTCAAATTGACTTCCAGCTGAAATTTATACTTTCCTATAGTGTAACAATAGCCTTCCTTCTTTCTCTTTCGCCTCAATATATTGTATTATTTCATTCTTAAAAATAAAAAAAGACCGGCTTCTCTACCGGTCAAAAATTATTATGAAGAAATGAATGGAGTACACTATACCCCTTTATCCGAAATAGCGGTGGTACAAAGACTTCGCCTCTGCAACATGCTTCGTTCCATGCACCAGTACACGCCCATCTCGAAATAGGACAAGGCGTTTATCATCGGCTGTGAACGATAGTAAATACGGATTCACAAACAACTGCTCTACCTTATTCTCAAGCAGCTTTGCATGCTCCTCTGTACGTATTTCTCCAGAAAACGGCATACGAATTTGGACTGTGTCCCGACCACATAAAACCGTTGTTTTCGTCTGGTTTTCCTGCTGTAAGTACGGATAAACCGCTCCTTCTCCACAGGATGGACAACGCGGCTTTTTCAGCGGCTGCACATTCATCGTAGAATATTCATTTTGCCAAACATCAAAGGATATAAGCCTTTTTTGCAGGGAATCCTTATTATCGGTTAGAATCTTTAATGCCTCGGTCACTTGATGCGAAACAACCATGCTCACTGCAGGAGAAATAATACCTGCCGTATCACACGTAGCTATGCCGAGCGGAATCGACTCCAGTAAACAAGACAAGCAAGGTGTTTCACCCGGCAGTATCGTATACGTTAATCCATAGCTGCCGACACATGCCCCATATATCCACGGGATATTATACTTTTGAGCCACATCGTTGATAAGAAAACGCGTTTCGAAATTATCTGTAGCATCAATTAGCAAGTCTACATCATGAACAAGCTGCTCTAGCTCTAAAGCTGTTACATCTTGTATGTGAGCAATAACCTCAATTTCTTTATTGATCGCATGTAATCGCTTTTGGGCAGCAATTGCCTTAGGCAGATGTTCCTCTACATCTTGTTCAGCGTACAACTGCTGCCTTTGCAAATTGCTCCAATCGACATAATCACGGTCTATAATCGTAATCCGGCCAACGCCGGCACGAGTGAGCATTTCAGCGCTTCCGCTGCCTAGCGCGCCCGCACCGATGATCAAAACATGCTTCTGTTGTAACTTTTCCTGGCCTTGCACACCAATTGGCGAAAACAATATTTGGCGGGAATACCGACTATTCAAGAACGCTCATTCCTTCAATCGGACTGCTTGCTGTTGCATATCGCTTACGCGCAATGCGACCTGCTTCGTAGCCAAGTCGACCAGCCTCAATAGCAAGCTTCATCGCCTCAGCCATCTTTACTGGATCCTTAGCACCGGAAACTGCAGTGTTTAACAATACACCGTCCGCCCCTAATTCCATTGCCAGTGCAGCATCAGCTGGTCCGCCAATCCCCGCATCCACAATGACAGGTACCGTTGCCTGTTCAATGATAAAGCTTAAATTAAGCGGATTTACGATTCCAAGACCGGAACCGATCGGTGAAGCACCTGGCATAATCGCATGTACGCCTAGCTCCTGAAGTTTTCTAGCTAGCACCACATCATCCGATGTATACGGAAGCACTGTGAATCCTTCCTTCAGCAGCTCTTCACTTGCCTTTAATGTCTCAACTGGATCCGGAAGAAGTGTTTTCCAGTCCCCGATTACCTCAACCTTTACCATATCACAAAGACCAGAGGCTTTTGCGAGTTTAGCAATTCGGACTGCCTCTTCTGCTGTTTTTGCGCCAGCTGTATTAGGCAGAAGCGTGTATTTTGTAACATCAATTTTCTCTAATAAATTTGGCTGGCTTGCATCAAAGATATCCATGCGTCGCACTGCAAAGGTTAAAATTTCTGCTTCTGATACTTCAATTGCTTGTCGTTGCACATCATAATCGCTAAATTTTCCTGTACCTAATAATAAACGTGATTGAAATGAAAATGATCCAATTTTTAACATACTCATCCGCCTCCTACAAAAGTTACAATTTCAATTTGATCTCCATCAAATACTGATGCACCCTGGTGCATCGACTTCTCTAAAATCTCATTATTCTTCTCAACAACCACAATTTTGCCTTCCAGCCCTAAATGGGACAGCAATTGCTCTACGGTGGAAACTGATTCTGGTACATCTACTTTCCGCCCATTAATTTGTAAAATCAAACAAATTCCTCCTTACTTAAAAGAGTTTCCAGCAAGCTTTGCACATGCTTTCCTTCTATTAGGTCAGCCATATACTCACCGGTGATCGGGCTCAGCAAAATTCCATTGCGATAATGCCCTGCGCATGCATATAAGCCTGCTACCTCCGGATGTTCCCCCATATAAGGCATACCGTGGTTTGATTGCGGACGAAGGCCGGCCCATGCAGTATCCCACTCAGCTTGCTGCAGAGCTGGTACAAGACGAAACGCGCGCTCCATCAAGTAAGCGATGCTCTTGGCACATACTGTTTTGTTGTATGTATGCTGTTTAACAGTGGCACCAATCAAATACTGTCCGCCACGCTTTGGTACAATATAAAATCCATCTTGAAAAATCGGCGCCTTTAGCAGAGGCTTATAGCTCTTAACGGAAACCATCTCTCCCATAATCGGATACGTTCCCCATGTAGAGTGAAAATTCTGTAAAAACTTTGTGCTCCATGCCCCAGACGCAACAATAACCTTGCTGCATGAAAAGGTTCCTTCCGTTGTCACAACACCCGTTACACGATCTTGCTCCTGCAAAATCTCAATAACCTCTGTTCCCTCGTAAATTGCTGTACCTGACAGAGCTGCAGAATGTGCCAAAGCACGCGTTAACTCAGGAGCAATAACATGCCCATCCTTCGGACAATACAGGGCGCTTATAATATGAAGCGCAAGCTCTGGCTCTTGTTCACGTAGCTGTGCACCGCTTAACAAATGCGTCTCTTCACCTGTTTGCAGCTGCCATTTCATAATGTGCTCCAAGCGCTTTGCTTCCTCTTCATTTTCGGCAATCCGATAAATGCCCTTCTCTTCATATGCAATATCAATGCCTGTTTTCTCGCGCAGTCGTGCTGCTAGCTTTGGAAATAAAGCGCGGCTTTTTCTGGCGAGCTCAAACAATGGATCGTACTCGTTCCATTCTGCTTGTACACCAAGAAGTCCAGCTGCTGCTTTAGATGCCTCGCCAGAAATCGTCCCTTTCTCAAACACCGCTACACTATGTCCTCTCTCAGAAAGAGAGTGCGCAACGGAGCAGCCGATTACTCCACCACCAATAATAATAACATCATATCCTTTGCTCATTGCCCTTCTCCCCACCTTTGAATCTGTTTTTCATACTCCTTTACTGCCTCTAAAGGATGGTTTGCATCCCAAATACTTGACATTACTGCAACCCCACTCGCGCCGGTGCCAAATACTGCTTTGACACGAGTTGGTATAATCCCGCCGATTGCCGTTACAGGAATTGTAAGCGTTGTTGCAATCTCTTGCAGCTCTTCCAATCCTCTTGGAGGAACCCCAGCTTTAGAACGCGTTGCAAATATATGACCGTATAATGCAGAATCTGCCCCCTCCTGCTGCTTACACAAAGCTTCCTCTAAAGAATGAACAGAACACCCTACATGAAGCTGCGGAAAACGATCCTTTATAATCCGAACATCAGCGCTTGTATAGCCTAACTGTACACGGTTCACACCCGTCAATAAAGCAATATCTATTCGATCGTTTATCACAAGCTTAGAGGGGGGGATGCCGCTTTGAATAAGAAGCATCACTCCCTCATATAATTCTTTCGTAGTTTTATTACGTTCGCGAATATGGATATAATCCACGTAGTCCACAATCTCTGCTGCAATAGTAGCCATTTGTGAAAATGATAGCTTTCCATTTGAAATGACGTGAAGCTCCCGTTTCATCTGCTGCTAACCTCTACTTTAACAAATTTTCATATAATTCTTCTGGAGCAACTTCCTTCTGTGCCATTCCCTTTTCCTTCAGCCACTTGCTTTGCTCTTCCCATGATTTTGAGGTTTGTGATAAAAACGGCTCATCCTTTGCTTCCATTTTGTCTAACAAAATACCCATACTTTCTTTTTCCACTGCAGGAATAAGCGGGGAGCTTGCTTTTTCTTCATGCTTTAATAAAATGTTCAAAGCCTCGTCTGGATTTTTCTTCATAAATTCATATCCTTTTTGTGCACCGCGAAGAAAAGCCTGCAATGTTGCTTTGTCCGTCTTAATCGTTTTCTCTCCTGCTACAAATACAAGCTCATAGTAATTTGGGACACCGTAATCGGCAGGGTTGAAATAAGCTGGCTCATAACCTTTATCTCGCAGCACCGGAACCTCATGATTGATATAAGCACCTGTTACCGCGTCTGTTTTCTTTGTAATTAGAGCTGGAACAAGATCGAACCCAACATCAACAATGTTTACTTTATTTGGATCCCCACCGTCTGCTTTCACCATTGATTTTACATATTCCTTACTAAGCTCCGTACCTGGAAAACCAACTGTCTTTCCTTCCAAGTCTTTCGGAGACGCAATACCTGAATCCTTCAAGGAAACAACACGATTTAAAGGGGAACGCACAACTGCCCCAATGGATTTCACTGGAATCCCTTCATTCGCCTTTGCAATAATAACATCTGGTTGATAGTAAAGACCTACTGTCACTTTGCCAGCAGCGGCCAATGTAAGTGGATCTGTTGGATTAGATGGAAATTGTACTTTTACATTAATGCCCTCTTCCTTGAAATATCCTTTTTCAATCGCCGCATAAATGAAGCTGTGCACCGCGTTTGGATACCAATCAAGCATGAGTGTTACTTCTTTTGTTTCTTTCTTTCCCGTTTTTTCAGCGTTTTCTGTTCCTTTTGAACAGCCTGCCATTGCTGTTACAAACAAGGCAGCAACGAGTAAACGAATAAACCACTTCATAAGTCTTTCCTCCAGCTGATGAATTTCTTTTCTAGTAGCGATACAATAACTACAAATAAAATTGCTAATAAAGATAAAAGAAAAATAGGAGCAAATACGCCAGCCCCGTCTAGCTGCGTCATCATTCTTTTACTAAAGTAACCAAGTCCTGCCTGTGCTCCAAGCCATTCTCCAATCGCCGCTCCAATTACGCTCATCGGCACTGCGACCTTAAGCGCTGAAAAAAAGTATGGCAGCGATGCGGGGATGCGCAGTTTTAGGAAAATATCCCGTTTGCTTGCCCCATATGTGAATAGCAGCTCTTCCCATTCTTTCTTCGTAGATCGAAAGCCATCGTACGTATTTACCGCAATTGGAAAGAAGGTAATTAAAACTGTGACAACAACCTTACTCCAGATGGAATAGCCGAACCAAAGCACAAATAACGGTGCCAGAGCAGTAGTCGGAATCGTTTGCGATGCAACGAGCAGCGGATAAAATGCCTTCTCAACAAATGAACTGACACTCATCATAATAGCAAGTCCCACCCCGAGCACGATAGAAATTACAAGACCGATTAAAACGACAAGAAGCGTAGCGGGAAGATGAACTGTAAATAAAATGTCCCGCAAATCCCATATTTTCTGCACAATCGCACTTGGAGATGGCAAGATATACATTTCATTTACAATCCGTGCCCCAACTTCCCAGCCAGTTAGAAGGATAATAGCAACGATAAGGGCCGGTAAGTAAGAAAACTGTTTCATACCGGCACCTTCCCTTTTAACATGCCAATAAGCTCGTCTTTGAGTTCTAGCAGTTCAGGTCTTGCCAAATCACGGCGTGTTCTCTC
Organism: Ectobacillus funiculus; assembly: GCF_004138295.1. Lineage (GTDB taxonomy): Bacteria > Bacillota > Bacilli > Bacillales > Bacillaceae_G > Ectobacillus > Ectobacillus funiculus. The sequence continues at coordinate 21,137 of NZ_SCFM01000072.1, forward strand.
TTTTCCAAGAGGAACAGGCAACTCGGTAAGGAAGCAAATAGGCTGCTCTGTCACAACAAGCACGCGATTAGACAAAAACAAAGCTTCCTCTACGTCATGGGTAATAAACACGATGGTTTTCTCCCATTTCCTCCATTGATCATATAGCCATTCCTGCATATTTACCTTTGTAATTGCATCAAGCGCACTGAACGGTTCATCCAGCAGAAGCACATCCGCCCCGGTTAAGAAGGTGCGCAAAAAGGACACACGCTGACGCATTCCTCCAGACAAGTCCTTTGGACGCTTCCTCTCATAGCCACCTAGTCCGAAAATAGGAAGATACTCTCGCACCTTTGCATATGCTTCTCTTCGCTTCATTCCACGGCACTCTAACGGGAGAGCAGCATTTTCTTCAATTGTCCGCCACGGCAGCAGCAAATCCTGCTGCGGCATATAACCAACGGCCCCGTCTCTCGGCTGGATGCTTTCCCCATTTATCATGACCTTCCCTTGCTGTACTTTCTCAAGTCCGGTAACAAGGCGTAAAATAGTACTTTTCCCAGAGCCGCTCGGCCCAACTAAACTGACAAATTCTCCTTTTTGAATCGTAAGATCCAACTCTTCCAAAACATTTTTCCCATCCTCCGGATAAGAGAACGAAACGTTATGAAATTGTAGAACACTGCTCATCGAAACTCCACGTCTCCTTGCGGTAAGCCATATCCCAGAATAAATATTCAAAACGGCTTGTTGTCATAAAAATCTCTTCTAGATGTGCCAATTCCTTCTCTGACTTTCCTTCCGCCAGTTCATTCATTAACTCAATAACCCATATGCAAAGTTCCGCATACTCCTCTGAGCTATAGCCTCGAATCCATTCTCCATAAAACTCATGCTCGCTCGCACCCGGAACATTATTGAGACGTTTTCCAATCTCCCAATAGCTCCACATGCACGGTAAAAGGGAAGCTACAAGCTCAGCCAGCGTCCCGCTTTGTGATACGGACAGCATGTAGTTCGTGTAAGCAAGATTCATGGATGCTGGCTTTGCTTGTTCCATTTCCTCTATCGAAATCCCAAGACGCTTTGCATATTCCTTATGGATGTTCATCTCACCGTTTAATATGCCATCAATTTGCCGAGCGAATTTGCTCATTACTTGCAAATCTTTTGCTTTCACAACACCTAGAGCATATACCTTTGCATATTCGATTAGGTACAAATAGTCTTGTATAATATAAAATTGAAACTTATCTAATTCCAGCTCTCCATTTCCAATCCCCTTTACAAATGGATGCTGATGACTTTTCTCCCAAATAGGCTGTACATTTTGAAATAATCTATCACAAAATTTCACTCTTGTTCCTCCTTCAGATGCCGAATTGAAACTTAATAAGGAAAACTCGTCGATTGGCGAGCCCTGCTTTTGGGCGAAGACAGAGGCGTAGTTGCATTATACTTTATTCCTAAAATTTCTCACTACGTCGAATTGTCTTCTAACTGGAAATTTATACTTTCCTACAGTGTAAAAAAACCGCTTCTACCAAGAAGCGGCCACATACAATCATTTAGAATGGTTGCTGCTTGCCACTTCCTTACGCTGGAATTATCCAGGTCAAGTAATAAGGGTTAAGGTTCCCCTTTCTCAGCGTCGCTAGCACCCCCAGTGGAAATATAACATATATCAAAAAGCCCGATTTCCAGCTAAGGGGAAATCGGGCTAATACGTTCATCATCCGTTTTCGCTTTCCTACGCTGGAATTATCCAGATCAGGTAAAAGGGTAAAAGACTATCGGTCTTACTCTCAGCCGGCCATACCAGCTCCCCTAGCACAATTTATTATTAACAGTGTTAAGTATATCACTGGGTTACACAATGCAGCAAGAGGTTTACCAGAAATTTTAAAAATACAGCACCTAAATAATCCCCTATTTTGTAAAAAAATGGACAAACTTACCTTTTTTTCTTTACTATACAAAAATACGGAAAAACATTGGAAATTTATGCTGTTTTAAAACGTAAAGAAAACTCGCCGATGGGCAAGCCCTGCCCCCGGACGAAGATGGAGGCGTAGTTTCCCTTATACTTTGTTCCTAACATTTCTCACTACGTCGAATTGTCTTCCTGCTAGAAATTTATACTTTCTTAAAATGCAGAATAGACCGCTGCCATAACGCTCAGTTCTACTGAGTGTATGATAGCGGTCCACTGTATCAGATAACCCAAACAGATATTTCTTCTATGCGAGCTACCTCATGTTTTTCTTATTCATGATGCTCTGAAATTTCACTTAATGCATAGCCAGCTTGATCATCTGCATATTTTTCAATCGCTAAATCTCCGAGTGAGAGCATCCCTACTAACTGCCCATTCTCTACAACCGGAAGACGACGAATTTGATGGCGGGCCATTAATTCGCTCGCCTTTTCAACTGGATCTGACGGAGATACACTAACAATGTCCGTTGTCATTACCTCTGTAATCTTGTTAGAACCAGGGTTCTTATCGGCAATGCCGCGAACTACTAGATCACGGTCAGTAACAATCCCGACTAAGCGATTGTTTTCTACAATTGGGATAATCCCAATATCCTCTTGCTTCATTTTTAAAGCTGCCTCATACACATTATCCACTGGAGTACAGCATGAAAGATCTGTACTCATTAACTCTCTTACTGTTGTCATCGCAATCCCTCCTTGCAACCATTATTGTAACCAACTTCACTGCCTTCATGTATTTATCGAGCAGGAAGAAGGTGGAGGATGCTTCCAGATTTCTCAGTAAGAGACGTTGTATGATACGTCCCCTTCACCCAGTCCTTCATTTGATCATGATACCACTCACTCTGAATATGACCAGACTGACCAGGAGCAACAATATGATAGCCTGTTGTTATATCGTGTAGATCTATCGCAAAATACGACGATACTCCACGATCAGCAAGACCTTCGGCATTAAAGCTGATGGATTGCACCGTATCGCTGCTTCCTCCAATAGGAATAGGCGTTTCCGGATTAAATAAATAGTTGTAAGGCTCTATATAGGACAATGGGTGGGTAAAAACAAGCCGGTGAAAATCACCCCATCGCCAATCTTTTACACTTGCCCCTTGGCTCTCCACAATACTTTGTACCGCCCCAGCTAAGGATTTCTTTAGTACCTTATCCAAGCCGCCTTGTTCTTGTATCCATGGTCCAGGCTGACCATTATGTGCTTCTCGAAGCAGTTGATCAATAATTTGTTCCTTTCCCTCAAACAATCTCTGCATATCCTCTGAAATATCCTTTTTAAATAAAACATCTCCAATCTCTTGCATCCACGTATGGAATAAAAGTGGCGCCGCTAAGTTTCGGTCATCTGTAAAGTCCCACTTTTTCAAAAGAGAAATTGCTTCCTGCTCTTGCTTTGTTAGTTCATCCTCTTTTATATGCTGCAGCAAAATAGGAACAAATGAGCGTGCCTTAAGATTCAATTGGTCCATCTGCAGTTTTTTCATGTCCTCAACTGTAATGGCGTTTTTTTGTTGCAGCACTTCCTGAATACGAGAAGATTGGTAGGATTGTATTCCTGTGCTGTCTATATGATATGGGTAAGATTGGTCGGCCATCTGATTAGTGGCAGCTGTAATAAATCCTTCTTGTGGATTCACAATAGTTGGAAGCTCCTCCCAAGGAATATAACCAGTCCATTCATATTCATCATTCCACCCAGGCACAGGCAAGAGACTATCCCCTTTTTTCCGAATCGGAATTTTGCCATTCATTCGATACGCAATGGTCCCATCCTTTGCAGCGAATACAAAATTTTGTGCTGGCGCCTGGAAATATGTAAGTGCTTCCTTGAAGGAGTTCCAATCCCTTGCACTATTTATACGAATGATTGCTTCAAGCTCTGTAGATGGCTCAGATGCTGTCCATTTGAGAGCCAATGCAGTTTCCGTATTCTCACTTCCTGAAATAATTGGTCCATGTCTTGTAATGACTGTTTTCGAATCCACTGCCGGTTTATCCTTTACACGGATCGCATCCGTAATAACCTGTGCCTTCTCCCACGTATCGTTATGTAAAAATTCATATGGATTATTTGGATTTCGCTTTTCTATATATAAATCCTGATCATCAGCATCGGCATTCGTAATTCCCCATGCAATAAACTCATTATGGCCGACAACAATGCCTGGTATGCCTGCCATTACTTCTCCGCTTACATTTAGCTCGGGAGACTGCAAATGTGTTTCATACCAAGGGGACGGAGTTGAAAGAGACGCTGATAAACTGTTAGCTAAAATCGGTTTTCCGGACTTTGTCTTACTTCCGCTGACAACCCAATTGCTTCCATTTAGTTCATTCAACACTACTTTCTCTGGAAGCAGCTTTGATAAATCTAAATGTGATTGTTTGACTGCACCTATAATTTCAGATGCGTCCGTTGGGGATGCTGGAAACAAGTCAAGTGCCTTTTCTTCTGATACAGTATTTAATAAATATTGGCGAAATGCCAGACTCTTCCAATGCCCTCCTAAATCAAAGGCCATTGATTTTCCAATTGTTAAAGAATCGACTGGTGTCCATGGCATTGCTTCATAACCAAGCAATGTAAATTCAAGCGGCCATTTATTTGCCTTTCGCACCTCATCTATGTATAAATTCACACCATCCGCATACCACTTTAACGCCTGCTTCGCTTCATTTGAATATAGATTATAGGATGCTTCAGCCGCTCTTCGCAAACCAAGTGCTAAAAAAAAATGGTCTTGTTCTATTGTTTTTTCACCCATTACTTCACTTAATTCACCAGATGCCTGCCGGCGGCTCAAATCCATTTGAAATAATCTATCCTGTGCTGTTACATACCCTTGTGACACATATAAATCGTGCAAGTTTTTCGCTTCAATATGCGGTACTCCTTGTTGATCTCGTGTGACCGTTACCGAATCCTGCAATCCCCTTAAAGAGATTTTCCCCTTAATAACGGGCGAGCTTCTTTTTATGTATAATGTTCCACCTGCATAAGCAACTGTAAGGAGCAATAGAATAGAGACCATGAATATAGTGAGAAATCGAACCCATTTTCTTTTTATTGGCTGCTGCTGCGTGACTGTATCTTGCATGCTTCCCACACACTCCTTTATGAGATTGGAAAAGCCTTATTGAGTAATAAGCTTGAAATACATTACCTAATTTATCCTTATTAACTCAACTTTCCCTAGTACTTCTTCTCCATCCCTCTGAGCCTCCAACCTGGCTGTCCATACCAATTCCATTATATGTATCTGTCTCAAAGAAAATCTTATATAAAATATTCTTTTTTTTCCTTTATTTCTCCTTTTCCAAATAAAGGAAAATAACCTCTATCTTCGCCCTGCCCCCCGGTGAAGACAGAGGCGTAGTTGCACTTATACTTTGTTCCTAAAATTTCTCACTACGTCGAATTGTCTTTCTGCTAGAAATTTATGCTTCTTAAAACACAAAAAAATCCAGCAAATATTGCTGGATTTTTTAATGACCCGTACGGGATTCGAACCCGTGTTACCGCCGTGAAAGGGCGGTGTCTTAACCGCTTGACCAACGGGCCGTATGGCTCCGCAAGTAGGATTCGAACCTACGACCTATCGGTTAACAGCCGATTGCTCTACCGCTGAGCTATTGCGGAATAATCAAAATATAAAATTATTCAAAATATATGATGGGCCTAAATGGACTCGAACCATCGACCTCACGCTTATCAGGCGTGCGCTCTAACCAGCTGAGCTATAGGCCCATTTTGGCAGGGGCAGTAGGAATCGAACCCACACTGGAGGTTTTGGAGACCTCAGTTCTACCTTTAAACTATGCCCCTAAGAGTATGCCGGCTAGAGGACTTGAACCCCCAACCTACTGATTACAAGTCAGTTGCTCTACCAATTGAGCTAAGCCGGCA
>NZ_SCFM01000073.1 GCF_004138295.1 Ectobacillus funiculus
GGTCTATTTTTCCATTTCAGATCAAAAAGAGGCATTACTTCCCTTTTGGGACGGCCTCTTTTTTCTAAAGCTCTGGTCCATGGTCTCGCTCTCTCTTTCTAGTTTGTTGCTTTTCTAGTTTCTCTTTTTCAATTTGTTTTTGTTTACTTGCCAAGAATCTTTGAACACCCTCAATTTCATCTTTATCAAAATACTTTGTTAACGGCTTTTCTTTTGCTTTATCTAGAATACGAGCCTTGAGATAGCCAAACGCGAAAGCAAGTTCAGGAACTTTTTCCTTGTAAAATTCCTTAACCTTTTCCACCGTTCTTTTCAAAAAGTCATTCTCTTTTTGCAGTTCCTCTTTGTCTTTTTTTAAATCGCTATTCTCACTCTTTAACAATTCTCTTTCAAGTGACACAGTGTCCTTATCACTTTGCAACTTTTCATTTTTGATTTTAAGGCTCTTGTTTTCGTCTCTGAGCGTTTCTGAGGCCCTTGCTAGTACTTTAATATTCTCAAAGTCTTCTAACGCAACCTCGACCGTTTTGGGGCGCATAAGACCCCCTCGTTCTTTTACTTCAATCTCATCCACGCTTTTAACCTTGTCTAAAGATTGACCTAAGTCGCTTAAGCGACTTTTCTTGTCCTTAATGGACTCCTCTAATGTTTTGATTTCATCCTTTAGTATTTTGGCCTTAAATTCTTGTGTGGTTAAATGCTCCCGATCAGAGCCTTTTTCTCCCCGCTGCAAGTCAAAGCCTTTCTTCTGAAGATACTTTGGGAACTCATCTTGAATCCATTGCAATTCCTGCCGATTAAAGACGTTTTTCCCTTGCAGTTTACCGTCACGCATCGGCACAACCCCCAAGTGCATATGGGGAGTTTTCTCGTCATTATGTACAGTCGCATAAGCAATATTCCGCTCTCCATAACGTTCCGCAAACAACTTATAGCTTTCTTCAAAAAATCGCTTTTGCTCTTTCCCATCAAGTCCGTCAAAAAATCCTCTATCTGATGTCACAAGTAACTCATTTACAAGAACAGCATCTTTCCGTGTTTGCCGTGTTCCAGTCTTCTGGATCTCGATGATCTCTTTTACTCGTTTGTTATAATCAATCTTTTCGGGATTCACCAAATCATAATTCAAATGGCAACGACTTTTATCAATCTCGTGATTCGTTTTACTCTCACGTTCTCTCTGGTTATGAAACTGCATCCCTTTTAGGTCATGAGATTTCATTTTTTGCATCCGGCAAACCGCAAAACTCACGCAGGAGTCCCCCTCGTTTTACCCTCTATTTTTGGGTTAGATTTCGGCAAAAACTTCCATGTAAAGTATAACCCACTATACTTTACTGCGTAAAGTGTGGGGTCTGCGACGCTTTTTTTCGGCTTCCGCCGAGCCCTGCACGCATGGCAAGACCGCGGGGGATTTCGCTCCCCCACCACCCCACGACCAACGGCAGCCCGTTGGATCGCAATAAAAAAAATCAACCAACCCCACCCTTCCAATCTTGGAAGGGATGCCCCTTCGGCAGGCGTAAACCGAACGGGGTTCGGTTTTTTTCAAGAGGTTTTTGGTGGGGTGAACGTGTCAATTCCCTATCCTCCCGTTCCCTTTCGGGTCCGGTCCGGTACCATTGACACTACCAAGATCTTGTCCTCCAATCATTAAAAGGGAACAGCCCTATAAAAGAAAACAAAGAGACCTATCAAGGCCTCTTTGTTTAGTTAACATAAAATCGCTTAGCGGAAGTTCTTTAGTTTTTCTTCTACATGTCTTTCCTTATACTGGGTGCTTTATTGTGTTGTTCTTGCTCTATAACTCTACATGCCTATGTGGTATGCTCTGCCCAAAAGCAAGGAATTAGCCCTAAATGCATAGTAATGGATAAAACAACATTATCCTGGATGGAGCTGAGGGAAAATGAACGAAAAAGAAGTCAAAGAATCAGAGAATATTGATAATAATCATGAAGAAAACAGGGATTTGATATTAAAATTAGATAAGCAAGTTGCCCTTGGTCTCTGGATCCAGGTAATTGGTCAAGTTATTGAATCTACAGCTTTATCTCAATTATTAGTATTAAATGGTGACCCAAGTGATCCTAATCTAAAAGATGAAGAGACCATTGTTTTAGGTTCCTGGATGCAAACAATTGGGCAATTATTAGAAGCTATAGGGGTATCAGAGCAAATCCCTGTAAAGAATGGAACGGAAGAAATAGATATCATAACTGCAGGACAAAAAATTGCAATAGCTGGCGATTGGTTACAAGGTTTTGGTGCTTTATTGGAAGCTATAGCTGGAACTAACATACTAACTAAGGAGCAGATTAGTTCAATTATTGCAAAGCATGTTATACCTTAAGATCATCCACTGTCGAAATGGGGATGTGATATTCAACTAATCTAATGAAACTACCGAAAATTAGAGAAATTAATTGTTATGTATATTGATTATCCTAAACAGTTTTTATGAGAAGATCATAGAATAGTATGATAATTAAAATATTTTATAAAGAAAGGAGATATAAATATGGCACTTCAACTTATGAAACTTCTCGTTACTGCTTCTACTACAACCGATACTGTTCCTACAGATTCCAGATTTTTTCATACAACAACGGCACCAACGGCTGCTGGAGCTACATTAACCATTGATGCTGCAAGTTTTCTACAAGATGACGGTACGGCAGTAACTTCACTTCCTTCATTAGCAGCCAATAACAATTACTTTAATGTCTATATTAACGGTGTTTTACAAATGAATGGTATTTCAACTTATACACCGGGTGCAACTGGCGTTGGATCACTTGCTATTGCTGTACCTGCAGGCGGATCTGGAATTCCAACTAGTACGCCTATTGTGTTAGAACTAGTAAGTTTTGCTCCATCGTCTACAACAACTGTAACAACTTAATTAAGAAGTCTCAAAATAAAAAAGTTCTTTATTAAAAGAACTTTTTATTATTGATAAATTGTAATAAATTGAATAATAATAACAGTTCCTTTTACGGGAATATCTTCCGTTAGCAATGTAAGTTTTCCTTTTTCAACTTGGTAATTAACAATAGGTTGAAGCATACCATTAATAAACAAATTAATATAGGAGACTTCATTTGATGACAATATATAGGTTATTCCGTATTCTGCTAGAGCATCATCATTTGTATAAACACGTTTTTGTCCATCTGAAAGAGTAAAGTATAATAAATTAGTTGTTTGTATTGGTCTTGGTGGAGCAGGAGGATTGGGCGGTCCAGGTGTCCCTATTGAACCTAGGTTTACAGATGTAATTAGCGGTTCCCAACGTTTTCCATTAAATCGATAAAAAATTCGGTTTCTTGTATCCAAAAATAAACTTCCGGTTTCAGGATTTATTGGACGAGAAGATAGTAGGCCAGCTTGTAACGACGGAACACCATCTGCATTTATAATAAATTTTATATTAGATAAATCCCTATTTATGTTTCTTCACTCCTTTCTCCTCTTAGAAGGAAAATAGCTGTCATACAAATTTCAATTATCTTAAATCCATATACTGTAATTAATTCTAACATATGTAATATTAAAGGGCTGAATTATTTAATTAATACCCTATACATGTCAGGTTTATATAACACGGCATTATCGGAATTCAATGTATCTAGGATCCTACAAAAATCCCCTCCAGTTAAGCAACCTGGAGGGGATTCGTGTTCACATAATCAGTGTTAGCGGTAGTTGGTTCATAATATCTTAGCAAAACAACTCTTACTTTTTGAGTAATATGATTTTTGGTTTGTTACGGTTTAATTATCTTAGATAGGTATTTACCTTATTTCCTTTTAGATATTGGACACATATCTTAATTAAGAATTTTAGAGGAAAGGGAGGGCGTACACATGGAAAGACAAACTCCGTATTACGGAAGTCAATACCCTTATCATCATCCATACCCGGTTAGTTATTATCCATATCATCACCATCATTATCCATACTATCATGTAGGTTATTATCCACATCACCACCATCATTATCCATACCATCATGTGGGTTATTATCCATATCCTCACTATGGATATCATGGTGGCTATTAATGTAAAAACAAAAAATATCAAGAAAGAGGGGACTTTTTGGGTCCCTTTTTAAATATTGTTAGTTTACATAACTAACGAAAACGGAAGAGAGTAATCAAAAACCACCCGTGATCACGGGTGGTTTTTATTTGTTAGATCAACTAATTGTAATACCCGCACTTGCGAAACCTGTGACAGTGGAAACGAGATTAAGACCTGTTGGATCTATTGAGAAAACCATTAATAATTTATCACCAGGAGATACTTCTTTTGCATAAAATGTTGCATACTTTACAAACAAACTGTTTACGTATAATCAGAAATAGGGGATTGTGAAGCATGTATCCTGTTTTTATGAGAGTTGTCCCTTCTGTCCCTTTATGGCAATTTGTTGGTACGCAGCATGCGTGGCACAGCGCTTCTAGTCCCACGACTTCGTATCATCCACACAATTATCCTACAACAGTTCATCATTATCATTATCATGTTCCCTGGATATATTTTAAAAACTTCTACGGTACATTTTATATTTAAAAAAAGCAATACCTCTTATAGGCATTGCTTTTTTTATTTGCCAAGTAATTTAGCGATCCAACTTTTCTTTTCTTCTGTGGTTGCAATCATTTTCTTTGCTTCCTGCATATTGCGAATAAGTGACATGAGTTGTTCATCACGTTTGTTTTCTTTGTCAGAACGATTATGTTCTATTTGAGTTTGTTTTTTCTTCTGGTTATGAATCACTTCTTTTAAGTACTCATCCCAAAAACCTTGGGCGCCGTCCAAACCCGCAAGGGGAATCCCTAATGAAATCAATCTTTAAATAAACCGAAAAAACCTTTCCGTTTTTGTTTCTGATTTTGCATACTCCTAATATTTTCAAGTAATAGTTGATCTCGCTTTTCCAGCTTTTCCTCAAGAAAAGTTTCTAGTTTATTATTTTTTTGCTCCACTTCGATTAGTTTTGTCTTCGTATTGGCTAAATGTTCTTTTGTAGTAACTAATTCATCGGTGATTTCCTGCAACTTTTGAATTAATACCTGATTAAATGATTTTGTAATTGCTGATTGGCCAATACTTCATCTAACTTTTTTTCCAGTTCCGATTTTTCTTCTTTTGCAACAAATAAATCAAGTTCTCCATTCCGCCATGCCCTTACTTGATCATATGACCATTTTTGGACATGAATTTTTTCTTTAATTGCCTTTAATTCCTCAATATTTTCCTTAGAGTCCCTACGATGTCCCCCTTGACTTCGCTCAGTCTGTATATTGAATTCGTTTGACCATACCTTTAATAAATCGGGGGTAACCCCTAAACGATCGGCAACGATTTTCGGTGTATAGCTTTCTGATTTTATTCCCAATTTTAAACCTCCCTAAAAAATCGGAATAAGGTTTTTCTTAGAAAAACACTGTTATATCAACGTTTTTATCAAAATCGGAAATTACTTAAAATGGATTTTACAACCGATTTTAAAAACGATCTGATTTCGGAATTAGTATCGTTTTTAAAACTGAATAGTAGTTACTTCTCGATAATAGCGTTTAAATCTTTTAATTTTATACAAAAAAAGACGGAAAATAAACGGGGCAAGGATCCACATATCCTTGTTACTTCTACGCTGAATAGAATCTTGTATAACGTGAAATTTTAGATCGCGTACAGAATGTTGATATCATGCGGATTCCCTCGGGCATGGCACTTCCGATAATGAGAGATTATGCTAACCTCACATGTATAGGGTATACAAACAAGGCACTGATACGTATCCAGTGTCTTTTGGTATTGGGAGGTTCCAATACCTTTCGATTCAAGACCAAGTGAGTATAAGTGTACAAGCCAATTTACCTTTCTACCATATATTTATTATTACACAAGGTGAAAGGGAGATATAAACATTGAATTGGGACAACTTAGGGTTTGTGATATGCAAACCGGACGCGGTATACTTACATTTAGAACAAGAAATTCTATCGTTTCTGCGACAAAAAGGCTTTCAAATTCTTGCTTGCAAATATGTGACTATTACACCGGATCTATGCAAGCTTTTATATTGGGAGGGATATAGGAATGCTCCTAAGCTGTGGGAATTGAAATCTAAATTCTTTCGTTTAGGAGAAAGTTTATGTGTGCTGGTTCAAGGCACACCACAATCGCCATACAAATCTGTTTCTGAACTGATTTCCCAAAAATGGAAGGGTGACTTCAGGCCTGAAAAAGTAAAGGAAGGAACAATACGGCATACGTTTGGATCAATGAGTAGGATATTTAACCTATTTCATTCTTCAGACTGTACAAGCGCTGCGAAAAAGGAAGCAGCATTGTTTTTTACGGATGAAGAGCTGAGACGGTCGATACATCAAGGTGCGTCCTGCTTACCTAAACAAAAAAAGAAGCGCAATCTCAATCTCGATGTTACAGATATATACTTCCGTATCAAGAAGAAATGCATACAAGCTTCATCCATACATCCCGAAGTGAAGAGAAAATATAGGGACTATATTGATAAGAAGCACTATCAGGCCATGAGTGTAAGCAAGTCCGAAAAGGAAATCTGGCTGTACAAAACTTTGAAGAAGGAATACTCGAAGTTTTATCATGTCATTCACGAAGACGAATTGCTGAAGTGTATCACCGATTACCGGGATTTTGAAAAAATAGATTACGATACACTGTTTCAAGCGTTCGCTGCAATGGATTTAAATCTTACGAAATGGGAAACCTGCTTGCTCAAAACAACAATGTTAAATTTTTAAGTGGATGAGCACATTTTTGTTATAGTTCCAGCGTCCATAAAGATTTATCTTTTTAAACGGTCGAACTTCCAATAACACCTGATTATGTGGACACAAAAGCCCTTCAGATCACTTAACTGGCGGGCTTTTGGTAGTCTCTTAAATACATTGACTCCCGATAATGTGGGATTATGTTAACTTCATATGTATAGGATATACATAATATCATAAGACATAAAGAGATAATAAAGCCAACTAATAATCAATGGGGCAAGAGTTGCTTAGTGCTATTCTAGTCTACTTTGCCCCTGTATGAACGAACTGTAGTATTATCTGAATAAATAAGTAAAATTGTATTTTTAAGACGAAGTGCTACCTGAACCTCCAAGTAAACCGCCAAGGGACTTTACCAATTTTTGCAATGCTGGTGTAATATCTTGTTCGGAAGTTATTTTAAGACACTCTAATTCAACTTGGAGTTTCGTTCCAAAAAGAACAACTGTAATTGGAACTGGAATCGAAACACAAAGGGCTTCGCTTCCATCACACTGACACTGCTGCGATTGTTGTGACTGCTGTGATTGTTGCGACTGCTGTGGTTGTTGCGACTGCTGTGGTTGTTGTGACTGCTGTGGTTGTTGTGACTGCTGTGGTTGTTGCGACTGCTGTGGTCTTATCCCTCCACTCATATCCATATTTCTGCCGTCTATTACCAAAGGATAAGAGTCATATGGATAATACTGATAAAAAGCATTTGTGTGTCCATAATGACCATTATACATATTTCTTTCTCCATTCATTTTTTCCATCTCCCTTCCGTTACATGGTATTAACCTAGTGGATGATGGGTTCATCAGATTTTTCGTGCAGGATACCCCGACTTCAAGGAATGTGAAGGGCGTAGCCCAATGAGTAAGCCGGGGAGGAATGCGCGTTTTTGCGTAGTAAACCATTCCAATGCCGCATTTCCTCCTTTACGGTATCATTTTGGATAAGAGATGAACCGTTGGGTGAATCGTCGCTAAAGGCACCCTTTTTGTTCTTTGACAACCT
>NZ_SCFM01000074.1 GCF_004138295.1 Ectobacillus funiculus
GCATTTCCTCCTTTACGGTATCATTTTGGATAAGAGATGAACCGTTGGGTGAATCGTCGCTAAAGGCACCCTTTTTGTTCTTTGACAACCTAAGATATGAGGTTGGTTGCAGGAATACGTTGCAACCGTAAAATCTTAGATGTAACTCGTCTGCCTAGTACGTGTGGAAATTTGAGTACGGCTACTAGGCAATGCCGTGCATAACGGTTGCTACTTGAGCATGTCTCTTGTAGTAGGGCAACCGTCAACACGCCCATGATGCAGAGGACACTCCAAGGTGGGAGGTCTTAGACCGTCAGTACTGCTGGTCACTCGCAAGCCCCCACTTCAAGCGTAGCTAAGTGGTGGGTAGTTGACTTGACATCTTATCCTGAATGTACTGATCTTAGGAAGATTTTTAACTCTATTTAAAGTAAATATATCTGGTAGACTTTAACAAAAAATAGAAATCTGAATAGTATATTAAATAGAATTCCTCCATTGGTAAAAAACACTGACCTTATAAGTTAGTGTTTTTTTTATTAATATAGACCTAATGACAATCAAGGGCCCTCCTGCTATTAGAAGAGTCTGCTTGTTATTTACTCTTTCTTGTTCCTGTTCTCCATAATATCCGCCATCTTATAGATTGCTTCTGTTAAGCTATCTATCTTTTTCTCAAACATATTTAATATTGTTAAATTCTTTCGTAGACTAGCATACAAGCAAAGGAACGTTTAATAGCATACATATATTCTATTAGAGTGTATTTAATAAAATAGAATTAGAAGGTGAACAATGAAGTATTAAATTATTTGAGATTCTTGAAAGGAAGGAGAGGGCAATAAATATTTCTACCATGATTTCAGTTTTGGTGTTCTTTATGACAATAGCAGTGATCTTTTGGAGACCAAAGGGAATCAATGAGGCGTGGCCAGCAGCAATTGGCGCAGGGATTATTTTATTAACAGGAGCTGTATCCGGTGCTGATATTCTAGATATTCTACAAAAAATTGGCGGTGCTTCGATCACTATTATCTCAACGATTGTCATGGCTATTATCTTAGAAAGCTTCGGTTTTTTTCACTGGTCAGCTGCACGACTTGTAAGTTTAGCAAAAGGTTCAGGTTATCGTCTATACTGGTACATTCAGTTGTTATGTTTTTTGATGACACTTTTATTTAATAACGATGGCAGTATCTTAATCACTACCCCTATTTTAATTCTACTCCTCAAAAATCTTCGGCTAAAACCACACAAACAAATTCCATACCTTTTAACGGGAGCATTGATTGCCACAGCTTCAAGCACCCCTATTGGTGTAAGTAATATTGTGAACTTAATTTCATTGAAAATTCTTCATATGACTCTTTACATGCAGACTGCCATGATGTTTGTACCAGCAACGTTAGGACTATTGTTTATGTCGTGGTTGATGTACGTAGTAGTAAAACGGAAACTGCCTAAACGTTTGCCAGATTCAGTATATGATGTTGAACAAATGTTTTTCACGAAAAACTTTCATCCGTTAAACGGACAGCTTTTAGTCGAAACTAAGCGTCAACGCACAAAATTTATGCTAAAGATTTTACTGTTTGTTTTTCTCATACGCAGTTCTCTCTTTGTTGCCTCGTTGTTCTCAATTCCAATCGAGTTTGTTGCGGTAGTTGGCTCACTCATTTTGCTTATATGGAGATGGTACTACTTACGCACAAATCCTATTGATATATTGAAAAAAACGCCTTGGCATATCTTCATTTTCGCTTTTTCCATGTATGTGCTCATTTATGGTCTGCATAACTCGGGATTAACAGAACTTCTTGTGAAAGTATGTAAACCGATTGTGCAGCAGGGATTATTCGAGGCAACCTTTCTCATGGGAGGATTAATCTCTATTTTATCTAACCTGTTTAATAATCATCCAGCCTTATTGATTGGAACCATTACGTTAACAAAAATGGACCTCGATCTCATCACATTAAAGACCATGTATCTAGCAAGTATTATTGGAAGTGACATAGGGTCGTTGTTACTTCCTATCGGGACACTCGCCTCCTTAATATGGATGCATATCTTAAGAAAAAATAAAATCAAAGTAAAATGGAAAGATTTTTTCAGCGTATCATTGATTGTAGTCCCATTAACAGTAATCATAACTCTATTTTTGTTATATAACTGGATACAAATATTCTTTGCTTAATACCATATTCAACATAAAGTATCTGCTCGATAGAATATAACTTAATAATTCTTTTATTCATTACTTTCACCTATACCTTATCTATAAAACTAGCATAAAATGTACTAGTTATTTGAGGAGGTGATCTATTATAAGTTCTTTTGAGGGAAGTAATTTTGCTGGAACTAGTAATCTTGTACGATTCTTTAGAACATTAAGTCCAGGAACGCGTGTTGTTTTACAATTTGATGCTCGACCACCTGCAAGCGGCATTTTTCAAGGATTTCAAAATGGTACAGTACTTCTTACTAATTTTAATGGTTTTCCTGGTGTTGTACGTATCGCAGTAGGAAGTATTAATGCTGTTTCTGTTGGATAGATACGAATAGTAAGAAAAAAGCGGCTGCATGAAACAGCTGTTTTTTCTTACTATTTTTAATAGATTTATAGTTTGCTTCTAATTCCTACTGGCCACACTAGGAATTAGAATGTTATCATTCCTCATAAAAATTTTGTTCTGATAATTATGTAGAGCGGTGAGTACAATAGCATACTTCCACTCTATGCTGTATGTATTCCTAAAACATTTATATTCTTGTAAGCTAGGTCACTTTCCGAATGCTTTTTAAAGCCCCTAGAAGTCCCGTGGTTGCATTTTAATTTATCTGTTAAACCTCTTAGAACCTTATAAGCTGTACCATCTAAGTTTAACTGGATCCCTAACCCCTTCGATTTTTCGGTAAAATCGGAAAACTTTATATCCTGGTCAACAAGTGGAGCAATAATATGCTCCAATGCTTTACGTTCCCAATTCATAAAGAATCCCCCCGAGAATTTATTATGTATTTAAAAGCCCCTATCGCCATTTCTGAGCGTTCTAAAGAGATAGCAGGGTGTCTTTAAACGAACGTAGATAACCGCAGCTTACTTATCAAATAAATCTTCGAATTTAACAATTTGCTTAATATCCCCTATAACTCTTTCGTAATTTTTAACTTCTGGAATCGTAAGGAATTCGTTAATACAGCAATTTTTCGAACAATATCTACCGGATAAAGGGATAAATCTAGTTTCGTAATAATAATCGCCGTCTTTACTGCTTATATTTTCTTCGCAAGAATCACAGACAAAAGACCAATGGCGCTTTAAATCTTCTCGAAACTGTTTGCGGTAAAAGGATGCTCCCTCGCCATAGTGTAGAGCGCCTTCTAACACTTCTGAAATACGCTGCTCTACATTCTCCCGTTCTAGGAAGTTATCGCCTGTACGCTCAATGTGCGCAATAGTAGCACTAAGCCCTTCTACAAGCTCCTTCATTTCCTGCAGCTCCATAGCGTAACCATGATTATCTACTAAAGCTATACCGTTTTCGACACCATCAATTCGTACGCGTTGGTACGGTATTTCTCGAAATAATCGCTCTTTAATTTCAGAAACATGCGTAGGTTTCCCCATTCATAACTCCCCCTTTAACATGTAATCTAAAACACCACAGGAAGCCCGCTAGCGCGCCTTACCGCATAAAGTAGTAGTTTCGTATGTAATTCGTGATAAAACGGCTTAGCGGTCGTTTTTACGCGTCTGAGTGTTATGCGTTAACTGTTTTTTTTGTCTCCTTGCAATTCCTCCATTAACTGCCGCTGAATAGCTTCTAATTCTGCTTTGTCTTCTTCGGTAGCCTGCGCAGCTGCTTGCTCTTTTTCTGCATCTGTAGCCTTTTGATCCGCAAACCATTCTGGCAGCTGCTCTTTTCTCGTAGTCTTGCGATTAGATTTACGTTCCCCTTTTGGCTGCTCGGTCTTCGTTTGGGCTTCTTTCTTACGACGTTCCTCTAACTCTTCGATCTTGCGCGTAATCATTTCTAAGAAGTAGCTATGAAAATCTGTATGTACTGCTCCTTCTCTTACCTTGCGTAAAGCTTTTGTCTTTAAAGCAGCAGCAGTTTTTGGCTGAAGATCTTCTTTAAAGCTAGCTAATAATTCGGAAATGATGATTTCCGCTGATTCTTGTGAAATTTCTAAAGAATGTTTAGTAGCTTGCGAAGGAAACTTCGCTTTATCTTCTTCTTCAATATTTTTAAAATTGTTATTTTTTCTTTTTATTTTAGTAGGAACTTTTTGTTCCTGTACCAGCGGAACTTTTTGTGTACTTACCGTAGGAACTTTTTGTTCCTCTGGTGATTCGTCATCCCAAATAACATCGAATTCAGTTTCTACGGCTTCTTTCTTGCTACCTTGCAGTTTTAGACAAGCATCAATTAACGGTTTTAGGCTATATACCGCACTCGCCCATTCTCCACTTGCCTTATTACGTCTTTTTCCTATACGTAGCAAACTTTTATCTTTTAAAGATTTAACTATTTTACGGATAGCTCGTTCACTTTTTCCTTCTTCATATGAATCAGCAAAGTATAAAGCTGCTAAAGTCTCCTGGCTAGGGTAAGGATCATTTACATCATGCTTAAACGTAGCAAGTAAGCTAATGAATGAATACTCACCATGTGTCATTCCCAATCGTCTGTAGTTTCTCGTTATCATATTTGGCATTGTCGTAAATCCATCGTCTAGGATAGCTGATCCCCAGACTAGTTCAACATGTGAAGATTGTTTTTCGATTTGATTATTTTTAGCCATAACAAAAAGACCTCTTTTCCATTTGGATTTACGAAAAATGGCAAGAAGTCTCGAAAGGATAGAGTTGACCCTCTGAAAAAACTTATGCTAAACTGTTGCTAATAACATAGGTTTTAAAAAAGGGTACACTATGCCCTTTGACTTCTTCGGGAGCCTTTTACCTGAACATCTCGCCAAAGTTGATACAGGTAAAGGGCTTTTTCCATTTTTTCGTATGTATTTGTTCTAATCCTAGCTTAGCATTGTTTTCCAATCTAGTTCAATTAAAATATGAGGAAGGAGCTGCTAGAATAGCAACCCCTTAGCTCCTGTTTTGTTACAATATTTCATCATATGTATGTGTAAATAAAAAAGGGAGTAATGATAAATACCCACATCCATCAACTTAAGATTCATTTTTATATAAAAGTT
>NZ_SCFM01000075.1 GCF_004138295.1 Ectobacillus funiculus
CCCACATCCATCAACTTAAGATTCATTTTTATATAGAAGTTAAGGTTTCCAAGTAGTTTTTCATTACCTTTTACAGATGTTTTAAAAGTACGCATGCCAAATAAACCCGAATGGGTTTATTTTTTTAACTATGCTACCTGATGAGTCGGAGTGGTATAATTATAAACAACACCCAAAATATCAAAGACTGTTTTTTTCTCATATCTGTGGGATTTTCGTCCGTTTCGCTGTAGGAGGTTAAACAGACGAAGGAGAACCTTTGATAATTCTTGGGTGTTCTTATGTAATGCCTGATAAAACAGTAAAAAGTGGTCTTTAATCATATACATTGCTTTATATTCGCTTAATTCTTTTTTCTTCTTACGCAACAAGAGCTCTCTCATTTTAAACATAGTAGAAGAACAAAGTAGAATACCGATTAATTGCCCGTACAAATGACATTCTAATCGTTCTTGTTTAATAGATTTACAACGATGGATTTGAAACCAAGATTTCCATACTTTAAATAACAGCTCGATTTGCCAACGTAATGAATATAAATCATAGATTTTCTCTTTTGGTACCCATTCCATAGGAATGTTTGTCATGTATACTGTAATTCCTTGTAAATGTTTTGTACGCTCTGTATATGTAATCCCTTTTTTCTTTTCACGAATAGCTCGATCGTGTAAGCGTTTCTTCTTTTGTTCCTCTGTACACCTATAAACCACAATGCGCGTAGGAAGTTTGTCTTTACTCCCTACATATACATCCCTCAACTCATATACTTGCCCAGGTTGTAATTGTTTCATGATGTCTTCCAAACGAATTTCTATATATACAGGCTTCAATTGAGCAGGTTTTGTTTTAAATTCCACTGTTTTGAATTCTTTTCTATATATTTTCGTGGGTAGCTTAAGGCGTGATAGATAATATCCTTGCTTACCTTGGATGGACTCAAAGTCTTGTAAACGAAAATATCCTAAGTCACGAATATAGAGATCGTCTTTCTGTACCATGTCCGTTCGACTCGCACCATACGCCTGATCACTTCGTTTTCCTGGTTCAATTTGTACATCAGAAAATTCTCCACTCAACAAGTCATACTCTAGCTGAATTTTCACACCAGCTTTATGACTACATCCACCGGCACCTGGATAAGTAGATGCAAATCGATCAGGAACTTGAAAGGTCGTGGAATCAAGGATGCGAATACGCTCAAAGTAAGCAGAAAGAGAATGAGAAATCTTAGATAATCCTCCAATTTTAGCTTGTAGAAGTGTAGTAAATACACTTCGAAAGAAGGTTACCGAAGCCGAATTAAATCGTCGGTTAAGCCCCTCAGGGCTCAATAAGATTCCTGTTGAAGTTTCTAATTGACTACAAAGTTGAGTAAGCGAGGTAGTAGCGATTTGTTGATTTAACCATACACACAAAGATAAAAAATGGTGTCCATAACACTTCCGTTTTCGTTTCATTCCGCCTGCTTCGATAGCTAATTGATCCAATGCAGCGGGAGACATATACCGATACAACTCTT
>NZ_SCFM01000076.1 GCF_004138295.1 Ectobacillus funiculus
ACTTTAAGAATAGCCTAAATGCTTAAGTTGATGGATGTGTGATAAATACCCTATACATGTCAGGTCAACATAATCCCACATTATCGGAATTCAATGTATCTAGAAGTCTATAAAAAATCCCTCCAGCTAAGTTGATCTGGAGGGTATTTGTGTTCGCATAATCAGTTTTATCGGAAGTTGATTTAAAATTATAATGGTTTCCGCATTTGCCGATAAATATCTCTCATTCCCATAGCTTCGTATAACTGGACAGCATGACTATTAAATGACCATACAGTTAATCCTAATTCTTCTGCATTTTGCTTTCTAGCCCAATCCTCGCAAGCTTGAAATAACTTTTTACCAAGTCCTCTTCCACGCCAATTTTGATGAATACAGAAGTCTGAGATAAATGCAATTTGTTTTTCCTGTAAATAGGGTGCGGCATCTGTAATTCCTAATCGGATCAATGCAAAACCTAGTACATTAGAATTATCTTCAATTATTAGAACACAGTATGAGTTATTATTTATAAAGTTCAGCCAGTCAAACTTTTTATACAAACTATCGATCTTTTTAAAATAATCGGGTGATTGTTTTAGATGAAATTCATTGTTTTGCCTGCTTAGTATTTGTAATGGCTCAATATCTTGTTGAACAGCTCGACGTATTTGCATCTGGCTTAGACCTCCTTTACATATGTAAAAGCGGAAGTTCAGAGAATAAACTTTTCATTTGCCTATTAATCTCGTTACGGCCATCCCAAGAAATCCAATGCCCATCCCTATAAGCCATCCTTGTTGGGGATGCCCTAACAAGGATCCTACTCCCCCGCCTATAAACATGCAGCCCACAAAGACTACACCTCCAACGCCCCATTTTTTCTGTCCCATAACTTAACCAACCCCTTTCGGGAAAACATATGCTGTCAGCTCCCTTTTCTTGCTAGACATGGCCTTGGTAGCAAATAAACTTAGGAATGCATTGTATATCCTATACATGTGAAGTTAACACAATCTAGCATTATCGGTAGTAAGATTCCCTTGGTATTTACTCCATTCCAAACTATTAATATGACAAGTTTATCTAAAACACTTAAAAAATTTGTATAAAGGAAATAGCCATTCCCTTAAGGAATTGCTATAACGCAAGGAGAACGGTAGAATAACGCTAGAAAGACAGGCTATAGAAGGAGGAATCCCCGTGGAGTTTGGCTATTTTGCTGCCGAAGTCTGTAAAGACCTCAATTTAAACAGCAATACCCTTCGAAAATGGAGTTTAGCGTTAGAAGATGCCCAATATAAATTTGAAAGGAATCCCCGAAATCAGCGTATTTATTATGAAAAAGATATAACGTTATTGAAACTAATGAAAAACTTAATGGCGGATGGTAGTCGAACGCTAGAAGATGCTGTACAAACCCTTATAAATGAACAGGATAACGCTGAAATAACGCACAGCGTTCTTGTTACCGAGAACAGTAAAGTAACGGTAAAAGAACGTTACCAAGAAGACCTTTTTTCCCTGTTCCAAGAAACAAATAAACAACTGGCATGTACCTTACAACAACAAGAAATCATTGCAGAACAAAATAAACAAATCCTTGGGTTATTGCTAGAGGAACGGCAAAGAACGGAAAAAGAACGGAAAAATAACGCTGAAATACAAAAAGAAAATGAGGAATTGAAAGAGAGACTAAACAGGGTATTGGATTACATCGAAAAACAGGAGGAAAACAACTCCAAAAAGTCATTTTTACAAAGAATCTTAAATTTATAGGAATCTCATAAATTAATTTCAATTACTGTACGTGAAATTTTAAATTAAAAAAATAAAAACACCCCTCTAGGCTGTTGAAAATGAGGGGTGTCCCTAAAACATTCCAGTAAAAAGCCGAAATGAACTAACGGGAGGGTTAGTGGATTCCTCGTCTATTTCCTTGCTATCTTATCTTTGTAATAAATAAAATATGCAGGATTTTATACAATCACAGAAGAAAGGAAAAGTTGGATCGCTAAGTTATTTGGCAAATAAAAAAGCAATGCCTTGATGGTGGCATAACATCCCCACAGACACTACTGCGTATTCTTAGCACTGCTTGTAAGCGTATATAGGTATAAGTGGAAAAAGGGAAAAGAGATTATCTCTATATCCCTTCCTCCTTCTATTGACCTCCTTAGAAAACTTGATCGTGTGCTTTTTTGCTTAGTCCTCATCTTCAATGTTTACTCGTACATTGACAGTGGAATTTCCGCTATTTTGTACAGTAGCAGTATTAGTATTGCGATCAAAAATTCTATTTGTGTTATCGTTGTCAGAGCGCACCATTGTCTCTTGTTCAAAATCAAAGTTATTTTCTCTTCTATTTTGATTTCTATTTCTACCCATTCTATTCATCAACTCCTCTCAATCGATATCCTTTATAGTATATGTAAAATCTATTAAAAAGATTGGATAAACTATCAATTATGATAGAATGCAAGAAAAATTTTTTCACCATATAGAATCACGATGTATGTCATTTCACAGAATCACTTAAATCAAGGTTTTCAGACATCAAAGCCGAATGAAAATATGCAGGATTTTATGCAAAAAGTAGGGAGGCTTGTCAAAGGATAGGGAGGCCAAAACCCGCGCCGCTAAGGCGTTGCATAAAATCCTGCATACTTGATAATGTTTGAGATTGCGAGAAACCCAGTGTTGGCGCGGATGCCCGAGGGAATCCCTCGCCATTTTACTTCCGATAATGATGTGTTATGTTAACTTCACATGTATAGGGTATACAAGACTCCGCAAGCGCCGTTACCAAGAATGTACAAGCTACATGTATTGGTAGTAACACACAATTTGTGAATCTCGTTATTTTAAGAGATATGTTTATACTTTATTGTTTTAATTTTACAAATATAACGTTTTTTAGATAAATATTATAAAAAGGAGAGAAAAAATATTGGCTAATGGATGTAATCAAAATGCAAGTGGAAGTTGTTCTGAGGCAGAAGGATTTCATACAACAGCAAGTGGCGATGCTTCACACTCAGAAGGAAGCGGTACAACAGCGAGTGGATCGGCTTCACATGCTGAAGGATTTAATACAACGGCGAGTGGATCTGGATCTCACGCGGAAGGAGATAATACGATAGCAAGTGGATCCTCATCTCATGCAGAAGGGGTTCAGACCCAAGCAAATTTTGGTGCTTCGCATGCCGAGGGTTTCCAAACTCAAACCAATGAAGCAGTAGCTCATGTCGAAGGTTTTCAGTCAACGGCGAATGCTTATGCATCACATGCTGAGGGATATGATACACAGGCAAATGCTCCTGCTTCTCATGCAGAAGGAGGAAAGACAATAGCTAGTGGATTATATTCCCATTCAGAAGGAGCAGGAACAACCGCTAGTGGATATGCTGCTCACACAGAGGGGGAAGGAACAACAGCAAGTGGAAGAGCATCTCATGCCGAAGGCGGTGGTGTTGATCAAAGTGGTAATTCAGCTCCTACCTTAGCAAGTGGTAATAGTGCTCATGCGGAAGGTGCTGGTACAACAGCTAGTGGATTTGCTTCTCATGCGGAAGGGGGAACCCCAGATATTACTTTATTTCCAGCTCCACGGGCGCTAGGGGATTTTTCTCATGCAGAAGGAGTTGCTACAAATACAACAGTGAGCGGACCTGCATCCCATGCGGAAGGATTTCAAACAACAGCAAGTAACGGAGCTGCCCATGCGGAAGGATCAGGGACAACCGCCAGTGGAGGGTCCTCCCACGCAGAAGGATCAAATACAACCGCAAGCGGGTTTGAATCCCATGCAGAAGGATCAGGAACAACCGCCAGCGGGCAAGCATCCCATGCGGAAGGATCAGATACAACTGCTAGCGGAGGATCTTCCCACGCGGAAGGATCGAATACAACAGCTAGTGGGGGACCTTCCCACGCGGAAGGATCAGGTACAATGGCAAATGGATTTGCTTCTCATGCCGAAGGTTCAGGTACAACTGCTAGTGGAGGATCTTCACATGCCGAAGGTAGTTCCACAATCGCAAATGGGGATTCTTCACATGCCGAAGGT
Source organism: Ectobacillus funiculus (assembly GCF_004138295.1). Classification (GTDB taxonomy): domain Bacteria; phylum Bacillota; class Bacilli; order Bacillales; family Bacillaceae_G; genus Ectobacillus; species Ectobacillus funiculus. The sequence goes on from NZ_SCFM01000076.1 coordinate 4,049, forward strand.
TCTAATAATACAACGGCAAATGGATTTGCTTCTCATGCTGAGGGTATAGCAACAAGTACAGGTATAAATGCAAATGGTGCTCATGCCGAAGGGGTTTCTACTAATGCTTTAGCTCAGGGAAGCCATGCAGAAGGATCAGGAACAACGGCAAATGGATTTGCTTCTCATGCCGAAGGTTCAGGTACAACTGCTAGTGGAGGATCTTCACATGCCGAAGGTATATCAACAAGTACAGGTATAAATGCAAATGGTGCTCATGCCGAAGGGGTTTCTACTAACGCTTTAGCTCA
>NZ_SCFM01000077.1 GCF_004138295.1 Ectobacillus funiculus
GGTATATCAACAAGTACAGGTATAAATGCAAATGGTGCTCATGCCGAAGGGGTTTCTACTAACGCTTTAGCTCAAGGAAGTCATGCCGAAGGAGGAGGTACAACCGCAAGTGGTGATAATTCCCACTCTGAAGGAACCAGTACAATCGCAAGTGGAACTGCTGCTCATGCAGAAGGTTCAGGTACAATGGCAAATGGAGATGCTTCTCATGCCGAAGGTAGTAATACAATAGCAAATGGATCTAATTCACATGCGGAGGGCATATCAACAAGTACAGGTATAAATGCAAATGGCGCCCATGCAGAAGGAGCAGGTACAACGGCAAATAGCGATTCTTCCCATGCCGAAGGAAATAATACAACGGCAAGTGGATTTGCGGCCCATTCCGAAGGTAACTTCACAACCGCAGGTGGAGATATTTCTCATGCAGAAGGTAACGGTACAACAGCAAGTGGAACTTCTTCCCACGCAGAAGGAACCAATACAACAGCAAGTGGAACTTCTTCTCACGCAGAAGGAACCGGTACAACTGCCAGTGGATTTGCTTCTCATGCCGAAGGAACCGGTACAACTGCCAGTGGGGATTCTTCTCACGCAGAAGGTAGCGGTACAAGGGCCAGTGGATTTGCGGCCCATGCAGAAGGATCAGGTACAATCGCTAGTGGGGATTTATCTCATGCTGAAGGACTGAGTACAACAGCAAATGGTTTCGAAGGAGCCCATATTATGGGTAGAAATGGAGCTGTTAATGCTACAGATGGGGACCCAACTTATTCGTGGAATGTAGCCTTCGGAGCAGTAGCCTATGATGCTACAGGTCTAATTGGAAAACTTTTGAATAACGGCAATATGTTCGTAGATGGAGCATATTTAACTCCAGCAGGTGATTACGCAGAAATGTTTGAAACAGCCGATGGAAACTCGATTGATGTTGGCTATTTCGTTACTGTGTCGACAGAAGATAAAATCCGAAAGGCCGCTTCAAATGATCTATTTATTTTGGGAATAACAAGTGCAACACCAGGTCTGTTAGGAAATAGCGGATGCTTACGCTGGCAAGGAAAATATCTGACTGATGAATGGGGACGAAAAAAATATTATGAGGTGACCATTCCAGCTCAAAAAGACGAAAAAGGAAATGTAATCATTTCAGAAAGAAAAATAATGCAGCCTATACCTAATCCAGAATGGAATCCCCATGAAGAATATATCTCTCGTGTAAATCGTCCAGAATGGGTAGCCGTCGGATTAATTGGTCAAATACTGGTTCGAGATGATGGGACTTGTGAAACTCATGGATATTGTTGGTCGAATGATGATGGAATTGCAACAAAAGCGGAGAAAGGATATTTTGTATTAAAACGTACAGGTCCTAATCAAATCCTGATTCTGGTTCGTTAGGGAACGAACATAATATATTTATTAATGGAAATAAATTATTATTGATCATAGTAAAAGAATGATAGTTTGATTAAAATCAGTACTTCTCACTTCCGATAAGCTTGATTATGCGAACATGGAAGCCCTCCAGCTAAGCGCAATCTGGAGGGCTTTTTGATAGGTTACTAAATACAGTGACTACCGATAATGTCGCGTTATGTAAACCTGACATGTATAGAGTATACAAAAAACACTGATGCATATAGAAGCACTGATGAATTAACACCTTTCTTCTGTTTGAATACATTATAGGAGCAATGGAGAGTAGGAGAAAAACTATGAAATGTTATACAATTAAATTACCTAAGTTTCTTGGCAGACTTGTACACACTATGCTGAATAGATTTAAAAAGGATTAAAAAGAGAACCATTTGACACGCTACCCATAAGTCATCTTATGTAAATAAGCAGCCTTTTTAGGCTGCTTTCTGTTTTTTCTTTAGAGTATTATCTCCTTCTCGAAACCCAATAAAATCAATAAAATGAATGTATACTTTTGTTTGATATTTGCAAAATGTCACTAAAAACAAGAAGAGGTCAATAAAAACAACAAAACGAATGTAAACTTTTTTATAAAAGTTTACATTGAACATAAAAAGCCATGTTCCCCATTAGATAGACTGATTGACTTCCGATAATTAGGGATTATGTCAACTTGACATGTATAGAGTATACAATTTTTTCAGTGATTAATGTTTTTTTGTTTTATTTGGGTAAACGGACAAGCATAAGAATTACTTTTTCATAAATTATTCTAGCATTTTAAAAAGAGGTGAATAATTATGGATAATAAAAATAGCGGTAATGTAGGAAAAGACATATATGATATATCACCTATAAAAAATGGATGGGTGCAAGAAGATGGAAAATTGTACTATTATGTGAATGGACTACTCCAGATAGACCGATGGGTGCAAGATGGCGAAAACTATTACCTCTGGGATGGTCTTACACAGATAGTGCACTGGTGGGATAGTCCTACACAGAGATGGTACTGCTACTATTGGGATAGTACTAGATGGGTATCTCTATAGCAGCAGTAAAATGCCGTACAGTACAAAAAATAGGTCCCTATCAATTAGGTTCTGATGGTACTGTTAATAATGTCAATAGCCAAACGCTTTCTGCATGGTATGGGTTCTCTCCCGTATTGGTGTTGGACAAGCATATGTACCACAAACAAATTATCATTACTAGATAATGATTGCTACGAGTAACTTCCAATAACGGGAATTATGTAAACATGCCCCCCTTCAGTGATCTGAAGGGGGGTTTTTAGCATTCTAGATACATTGACTCCCGATAATGAGGGATTATGAAACCTCACATGATGTGAGAATCAATCGTATATTACGTTTTTTCCTTCTTCACTTAACTTTTTTAAAGATGTAAGCATATGATTTATTTCTTCATCGGAATGCCTTTCCCATGAACTTAATTCAGCTACTATTTTCAAAGGAGATTTAGATCTATAAGAACGTGTTGGGTTTCCAGGGAATTTTTTGTCAGTTAAGTTCGGATCATTTTCAAAATCACCTAATGGTTCTACAATATAAATCCTCTCTTTTGAATTAGATCTTGCTAATTCAGCACCCCATTTAGCAGCGTTTAATGTTGCAGTAAAATAGATATGGTTAGATTTTTTATCCTGATAATTGGATAAGTGCAACGGTTCAAGCAGATCTCCGATTTTCAGTTCTGCTTTAGTACCATGAAAGAAAGGACCAGGATCTAAGATATTTTTTTTGTCACTCATATATCCACACCCCTTATACTTTTAGACTTGCGTATAACAGTATAAGACAAGACATGAATGAAAAAACAGTCTATAAATAATCCTCAGATAGGGTTATAATGGAAGTAGAGACTAAGATGTTATAAGAAACAAACCATCTAAATAAAAAAAGACTGCTAGCTAGCAGTCTTTTTTTATTTCCAAAATTCCCAACACTTCTTTTTTTCCTCAGCAGCAGCAAGTTGTTTTCTCGTCTCTTAGATTTCACGTATATGACTCATACTCCGCTGATCCATACGTTCCATGACTGTTTTATAATTTTCCCCTGGATTTATAGCCAGGGCGCAATTATACAGTTGCTTCGCATCTATAATTTTCGAAGTTGCACAGCAACTTGTTCTCGATTCGTTTTTCCTGCAGGGGCTGTCCTTTTATTCTCTTTCTCTATGTATTCTTCCTTGTTTTTTCTTTTCTCCATATCACTTTCATCACTCCTTTCATTCTTTCTTGTAACTGTTCTCTATCTTTTTTCACCATATATGTTGTTCTTAACATCCATATAACCCCACATCCCAGCATCATTATCTATTCATATTTCTGATTCATTTCATTCAGTTTCTTCTCTCATTTTGTATCTTTGTATATTCTCTTTTCATTTGATTTTATCTCTTATTCTTCTTTTCTTTTTTCTCTTCACATTTACCCTCTATCTAGCCCGAACGCCCCATTTGTATGTTCTCCACACCTCATGCCGACGAAGTTGGTATGAGGTGTGGAGACGAGAACTCGAAAAATGGGGCGTTCGGGCGGCGGTACATCGCAATTTCAAGTGTGCACTATATCCATACATAAATTGAAGCGCCAATAATGTATAGGTATAGTATACATCTTTTATATCAGTTCATATGGCATTGGAAACAGGGTATATAAAAGAAATTTATTTTAAAACGCCTTAAATCTCGATAAAAGGCTTCTAGATGAATAATAGTAGTTTTCTATGTTTGCAGAAAAACAAACGCTTAAAAACAAATCTGAGGCTTCTGAACGGCATCTCTAATGTTTGAAAAGGTTTTTCCCTTTCTTTTGGGCAGAGCCCACCACGTATGCGTATAAGCATATGGAGAAAAAGCAACACAAGGGACGGATGATCTGGCGGTACTCCTATTACCTTTTAGATGTTAAAGGGCACACAGCTCCTTTTGTGTTTTTTAACATCTTTTTTTTTAAAACTTTTTAAGTTTTTTCGGAAGTCTTAAAGCCTTGCTACATCAACGTTTTTGAGACTTAAATATTACATTTTGGATGTGAACAATTACATTTTGGATGTGAACAATTACATTTTGGATGTCTTAACAATTACATTTTGGATGCGAACAATTACATTTTGGATGTGAACAATTACATTTTGGATGTCTTAACAATTACATTTTGGATGTGAACAATTACATTTTGGATGTAAGAAACATTTGAAATGAATCTGGATTATTACTTTTTCAATGTAGAAGATAGAGTAATATTTAGGAATTTTATAAAAATTACACTTTATATATTGTAATTTTTTATTTATTATTGGATAATTTTTTCAAAGATTCAAAGAATCAGGGGGCAAGGGAGAGATTCCAATGACAGAGAAAAATAATAGTCTGGTGAAAAAAGCAAACACTCTCATTGAAGCAAGTTATCGCTTAAGTACGATAGAACAAAAAATTGTTTTGACATTAGCAAGCAAAATACACGTAAATGACAACGAATTGAAAGTTTACACGTTATCAATCAAAGAATTTTGTGAATCATTAGGAATCACTGGCAACAATCAATACACTCGCCTCCGTCAAACGACGCTTGGATTGATGAGAAAGGCATTCCAGATACAACTAGAAGATGATGTTGTACAAGTCTCTTGGCTGTCGTATGTCCGTTATAACAAAAACAAAGGCACAGTCGATTTACAATTTGCCCCGTTTCTAAAACCATACCTGCTCGAATTAAAACGTAATTTCACGACCTACCCCCTTGACAATGTCATCAAGTTAAAGCATTCCTACTCAATCCGTCTGTATGAATTAGTGAAGCAATATCAAACAATTAAGGAACGTACCTTCAGGCTCGATGACCTCTTGCAAAAGCTCGGTCTTGAGGAAAGTAGTTATACATCATTCGGCAATTTGAAGCTCCGTGTCCTCACTCCAGCTTTGAAAGAACTGAACGAGAAAACAGACCTCTCCTTAGAAGTGGAACAAATAAAAGAAGGCCGTAAAGTTGTTGCGTTACGCTTCACCATACATAGCAAAGCAAATCCGTTCTCGGTATTGGAAGGCAGAAAAACCGTTGAAACAAAGAAAATTGAAAAGGTAAGAGAATTCCTTTCCATGCACCAGTTGGAAGCGTCAGATAAACTCATCAAAACTTGGCTTCCGAAGGGAGTAGACTATGTTTTAGATGTGCTGAAATATGCAACCAAGGAACCTGGCATTACGAATCCTGTTGGATTTGCTATTCACTGCTTTAAGAATGACGTGAGCGTAGAAAGCTTACAACAAGAAGTCAGTAAAACTAGAAACATCAAACGAACAGAAATGCTGCCGGATTGGTTCAAGAAAGACGAACAACAAAATGAGCAACAAGAATTTTCTGTTGAAGACATAAATCTCATCGAAGAGCGCAAAAGACTCGAAGAGGAACTTAAGAAATATCAAAAGGCAAAAAGGGGCTGACCCAAAAGCCCTTAAATAATGAAAATTAACGGAAGTATGTGAAATAGACCATAGTTGAAAACCCTTGATTTTACTAGGTTTTCAACTATGGTCTATTTTTCCATTTCAGATCAAAAAGAGGCATTACTTCCCTTTTGGGACGGCCTCTTTTTTCTAAAGCTCTGGTCCATGGTCTCGCTCTCTCTTTCTAGTTTGTTGCTTTTCTAGTTTCTCTTTTTCAATTTGTTTTTGTTTACTTGCCAAGAATCTTTGAACACCCTCAATTTCATCTTTATCAAAATACTTTGTTAACGGCTTTTCTTTTGCTTTATCTAGAATACGAGCCTTGAGATAGCCAAACGC
>NZ_SCFM01000078.1 GCF_004138295.1 Ectobacillus funiculus
TGGTTCCCTCCGCTTAGGTTCATAATAAGCTGATTTAAATGCGGTGTTTTTACTCTTAATTTTTCTACCTGCTCATTGCATGCTTTTTTCACTAAACTGTTATTTAAATACCCAAGAGTTGACAGATTGTCGATGTTAGACATAATCATGTTCTCCCGGATCGACAGCGGCAGGAATGCACCCGTCAGCTTTCTGTCCTCTGTTAATAAGCCGATTTTATGACGGATTGCTTCTTTCGGCGAATTGATTTTCACCTGCTTGCCATGCATATAAATTTCACCAGAGGTTGGCGGGTCAATTCCGAAAATACTTTCCATAATCTCTGTTCTTCCAGAGCCCATCAGTCCCGCGACCCCAAGGATTTCTCCTTTACGCACCTCAAAGTTGACGTTTTGGAACTTGCCTTCTCTAGACAGGTTTTTTACCGCTAGGACAACATCTGTAATTTCAGATGGCTCCTTATGGAATACTGCTTTAATCTCACGCCCTACCATCATTTGAATCAATGTATCTTGATTCAATTCGCTTGCTGGCTTAGCTCCTACATACTGCCCATCACGGAATACCGTAATATCGTCGCAAATCTTAAAGATTTCATCCATTTTGTGAGAAATGTAGATAATGGAAACACCTTTTTGTACCAAGGAATCAATAATGCTGAACAGATGATCAACTTCCTTATCCGTAATTGCTGAGGTTGGCTCATCCATAATAATTAAATCCGCATTGTAAGAAATTGCCGTTGCAATCTCTACCATTTGCATATTCGCAACGCTCAGCTCTCGCATTTTGGTTCGGGGATTCAAATCAATCTGTAGGGACTCAAACAACTTTTCTGTATCCGTTATCATTTTTTTCTTATTGACCCAACCTGTTTTGCCGTACATCGGCTCCCGGCCGAGATAAATATTTTCCGCAATCGTCATGTCCGGAACAGGGCTTAATTCCTGATGAATCATCGAAATCCCTTTGCTTAAAGCATCCTTAGGGCCATTAATTTGCACTTCCTGCCCTTTAAACTTAATCGTACCTTTGTCTGGTGTGTACACACCGAAGATAATTTTCATAAGTGTTGATTTCCCAGCACCGTTTTCACCCATTAAAGCGTGAACCGTTCCTTTTCGTACCTTCAGCTGGATATTATCCAAAGCCTTTACACCTGGAAATTCCTTTGTGATGTTATTTAGCTCTAAAATGTACTCCGTACTCATTCCATGCTCACCCCCAATAGATTGGTGAGAAGGGGACTCTTTCGGATAAGAGCCTTAACAGTCCCCTCTCATGTTACATTAGTTAGCTCCTGCGTTTTTCCACTTCTCAATAAATGTGTTAACATTGTCTTGTGTAATCAACTCAAATGGTACCCACACATTCTTATCTGCTAATTTTTCACCTTTCGCAGCTTGAATAGCTGTCTCGACTGCCTTGCTACCTTGCCCCATTGGGTCTTGGAAAGCAGAAACTTTTAATTTGCCAGATTTCACATATTCTAATGCATCTGGTGTACCGTCAATACCCGCTACTACTACATCATTTAGCTTGCCAGCAGCTTCTAACGCCATAATTGCGCCAATTGCCATTTCATCGTTATTCGCTACTACAGCATTGATTTTATCGCCAGATTGAATCCAGTTTTCCATCAATTTCATACCTTCAGAACGCTGCCAGTTTCCTGTCGCTTCACGTACAACTTTCATATCTGGGTTTTTCTTAACTACGTTTTTATTACCTTCTGTTCTCTTAATCTGTGCCTCTGCACCAAGCTCACCAGTCATAATGGCAACGTTTCCTTTGCCGCCTAACATTTCAGCAATCTTTTCCATTTGCATTGTTCCACTTTGGATAGATTCAGAGCCTACAAACGCGTAAATGTTTTTCATATCATTTTTACTTGGCATACGGTTTACAACAATTACAGGGATGTTTGCATCCTTTGCCGCATCTAACATCGGAGTCACTGCACTCGTATCAACAGGGTTAATAATGATTGCATCTACACCTTGTGTGATAAATGTTTCAACTTGAGAAAGCTGTTTACCGGAGTCGTTTTTCGCATCAACCATTTTTAAATCTACATCTTTATCTTTAGCAGCTGCCTTCATAGAATCGTATAAGTAAGAGAGCCATTTATCATCAAATACTGGCATCGCTGCTCCGATTACGAGCTTTCCATTCTTCTTCTCACCGCCAGAAGTCGAAGAAGAACAAGCAGCCATAAATGAAGACAGTATAACCATTAAAGATACAAGCAACATAAGTCTTTTACGAATTGCCATTAAAAGTCCCCCTAATATGTGTTTTAATATAAAGCGCTTTCGTTTTTGGGTTTACCGAAACGAAAGTAGAAACCACTTGTTTAATAGCTGAATACAACCTAAAATCTAAAATTTAAAAAACTGCTTTACTATGTTTCTTAGATCCTGTTCATCTATCATACACCTATGTAATCGATTACAATTTTTGCAATCGATTACATTTCATAGAAACTGAAATGTAATACGTTTTAGCAAAAAAAGATAGCGCTTACTTCGAAGGTAAGACATGTGCCTTCCGTCCTAACTCTGACAGAAAGCGGTTGATTTTCGGATAACAAGCTGCGGCAACACAAGGATACGCTGTTTCGATGTGCTTTTCCCTTCAATCTCCTCTATTAATAGATCCACCGCTTGAGCACACATTTTGTCAAGACCTTGCTCAACTGTTGTTAGAGGAGGATCACAGCTCTTTGATAATAATGTATTATCGAAGCCGGTAATCGAAAGATCCTTAGGAATGTCTAAACCTATTTCGCGTGCAGCTAGAATCGCACCAATTGCCAGTACATCATTGCAAGCAATAATAGCAGTAGGCTTCTTTGGATGATTCAATAATTCTTTTGTCAAGCGTTGCGCATGCTCTACGCTTGAATCACTGATAGCAATCAGATCTTCATGCACTGTCAAGCCGCTCTCTTGAAAAGCCTGCTTATATCCATTAATACGTTGTTGACTACTTGTAGCATCCTCGCCAATCACCGCAATTCTTGTATGGCCCAGGGAAACTAAGTGAGAAGCTACTTGATATCCTCCGACGACATTATCAATATTAATGCTGTTTACCGCGAATTGAGGATGCGATTCAGAAAGGAGCAGGACAGGGATATTATCACCCACTAAATCCGCGATAACCCTTCTGTTATTAAAAGCACTAGCTAATATAAATCCATCAACGCTTTTCTGTCTCAGTAATGACACTGAGCGTTCTTCCTTTTCTGGATTTAGATCCGTGCTGCAAATAACAAGGCTAAATCCAAATTCATGTGCACGATCTTCCACTCTGCGCGCCATTTCTGCAACAAAAGGGTTCGCTAAGTCTGGTAATAATAATCCAATAGTGGAGGTTCGTTTTCCTGTTAAGGCTGACGCAAGAACACTCGGTCTATAATTAAGCTCTTGCATAACCTTCAAAACCTTTTGTTTTGATTTTTTCCCAACTTGCTGGTCATTCATGACCTTTGAAACAGTAGATATGGAGACACCTGCCTTTTCTGCCACATCATAGATGGTTGTTTTCATTTTATACACTTCTTTCTATCATGCAGTCTAAAGATTAGATTACCTTACCTAAAGCGCTTTCGTCAATTCGATTGCTTTACTATTTTTTCTATTTTTATAAGTACTTTATCAATCGCTATCAAAATGACTCTAGCTCTTATCATAGAACTGGAGAACTTGGCTCCGATAAGCTTTCGTTGCAGCAATGGTAAGGACCCTAAAACTATCATTCGGACTTCACAGCCATCGCGGAATCCCCGTTTTTGGGCGTTCGTCCCGCATATCTAGCCGATTCCTTAAGATAGGGTTTCAGCATGAGAATAGCGAGCATTCTAAAATGAAGAACCATAAACTCGGCTCCTTTTGTAGCCTGAACACACCCTTTCCCTTTATAATCTAGACCATGTAAAACACTTTATCCTCACTATGTTATTCCTAAAGCGCTTTACATTTTTGATTATATATCACATTTAAAACGCTTTCAATACCTTTATTAATAAATTTTAACAAAAAACATTCATTTTTTTGTTATTTTTGCACAAATTTTGTTAAAGCCTCTCGCTATATGTTACCTAAACCGCTTTCCCATACCCACATTAGTCGTTCAGCAGCGATTCCACATTTAGGAACTCCCTTTAATTTACCGTGTCTTCCGCACCAAAATTGATTTCGTTTTCCAATTGCAATGTTACCTGCGATAAAGCTGGCGACCCTTGCTCTTGGGCGAAGACAGCGGCGTAGTTGCCCTTATACTGTATTCCTAAAATTCCCCATTATGTCAAATGAACTTCCAGCTAGGAATTTATACTTTCTTACAATATAAATGATAATCAAAAATCCCTTACCAAAAGCATTCAGAAGCTCTTACTGTTGAATATAACCTCATAATTCTCTGGCTTAAACTAGGTTTTTAGTAATATATCATAACAAAAAGCGCTTTCGGTATATTTATTAAGAGGATTGAAACCTATCAAAAAAGAAACAGAGATTATCCCTGTTCCTTTTAAAACCTCTTATATCCCTGACGTCATTTTTGGCTCTCCCCAAATAACATTCAGTCCATTCAAGCACTCTCCTTCTTTTATTCATTCCTGTATATAAGAAAAAGCAGACAACTAAAGTCTGCTTTTCTCTTCTATTCCCCTTCTACTCCAATTGAATTTTTGTATATATCTGCTAGCTCAAACACAGATAGCTAACCTTCTAAATATTCCTTACAGGATTGCCGTTTGACAATTTTATACGGCACAAGAATACTTTTTGGTGGCAGTTCTGGTGACTCGATTTTTTCCACTAAGCTTTTCGCAGCCTCATACCCAAGCTGAAAGATACGCACATCCACAGATGTTAACGGCGGACAAGAAATTTCGGAAAAAATAACATTATTAAAGCTTGCTACTGAGATACGATCTGGAACAGCATACCCTTTTTCTGTCAATGTACTTAAAACACCAAGCGCCATTAGATCATCAGTAACAATAATGGCACTTGGAGGCTGTTCCAAGGAAAGAAGCTGCTCCACCGCCCGCTCGCCGCCTTCACGCAAAAACTCCATATAGACAATATAGTCATCCGACATAGGGAGATCTGCTAGCTTTAACGCTTCTTTAAAACCAGCAAGACGTTCCTTCGTTACCATTAAATCTGGACTTCCCCCAATAAACGCCAATCGTTTATGACCGAGGGAAATAAAATACTCTGTAAGTTCACGTCCGGCCAAGTAATTATCATTATCTATATACGTCACTTCCCCAGTAGATTGATGCGGCTTGCCAATCAACACGAAAGGAAATTGTTGCTCAATTAAATATTGAATAACAGGGTCATCAATACGTGAATACAATAAAACAATGCCATCCACTCGTCTTCCCTGCACCATCTTTACAACACCTTCATAAATCTCCTGCTCTGTTTCTCCGGTAGACATATAAAGAGAGTAGCCCTTTATATGAGAAAAAGAGCTGATTCCTCGTATAACTTCCGGAAAAAACGGATTTTGAAATGCCTTCCCAGCAGAACTTGGCATAACGAGACCAATCGCTTGTGTCGTTTGATTTGCGAGACTGCGCGCATTCATATTTGGATGGTAACCAAGCTCATCCATAATTTTACGAACACGTTTTTTTGTTTTTTCACTTATACGAGAACTGTCGGCAATGACGCGGGATACTGTGGATGGTGCGACATTAGCTTTTTTCGCCACATCCTTAATCGTAACGACCATTCACACCATCCTTTCTTGTTGTTTGTTTCACACTTTAAGAGAGTATAAATTTGGATATTCGACGTAGCCAGAAATTTTAGGAATACAATTAAGAGCAACTACACCTCTGGCTTCGCCCAAAAGCAGGGCTCGCCAGTCGGCGAGTTTTCTTTACACTTTAAGAAAGCATAGATTTCCAGCCGGAAGCCAATTCGACGTAGTCGGAAATTTTAGGAATAAAGTATAAGGGCAACTACGCCTCTGGCTTCGCCCCAAAGCAGGGCTCGCCAGTCGGCGAGTTTTCTTTACACTTTAAGAAAGCATAGATTTCCAGCCGGAAGCCAATTCGACGTAGTCGGAAATTTTAGGAATAAAGTATAAGGGCAACTACGCCTCTGGCTTCGCCCAAAAGCAGGGCTCGCCAGTCGGCGAGTTTTCTTTATTATACCATTAATATTAACAACTTCTTGTCCCTTTCTATAAGAAAAGCAGTACTTT
>NZ_SCFM01000079.1 GCF_004138295.1 Ectobacillus funiculus
TATACCATTAATATTAACAACTTCTTGTCCCTTTCTATAAGAAAAGCAGTACTTTTTACCTATACCATTTTGATGCTAGGACTTCTTTCTTCTCCTTCTTACAAGGATGAGAAATATCACAAACAACACATTTATGCCAACCAGCACAGAGATAAACGGAATATTCAGTCCTGTTTTCTCCGCAAGCGCATACACATTTGCCGTTTCGCGATCCAATACAAGATAGTAGCCATCCTTCGCCGGGCGAATGATATCTTCCTCCATTAATCCATGCAGTTCCTTATTCGTATCTAGCTGTTCTCGTGTAAGGTGGACCTTTTGCGTCTTTTTCGTATTATTCAAAGCAATGATGGTCGTTTCCTCTTGATACGTTCGCTTGAATACACTCATGCCACCCTTGTCATACACCATTTCAAATGTACCGCGACGCAGCGACGGGAGCTGCTTACGCAATTCACCTAATTTACTAATATATTTTAAAAAATCAGCATCAGTTTTAAAATCCATCAAACGGCGATTATCAGGAGGATCCCCGCCATCTAGTGCAATTTCTGTTCCATAGTACATAATAGGAATGCCTGGTGATGTAAACAGATAAGCCAACGCTAAACGCAGACGTGTTGGCGGATATTGCTTTTCTTCCAAAGCCACACGCGTAAACCGTTTTGTATTTTGATTATCAAGGAAATTTCCAAGTAGGTATGGGTTTGGATATACCACTTGGCCACTCTTCCAATCTTTGTATAATTCATTCGGAGATTGGCCCGTTTGACTGAACACCTTCGTCATGTGCTTATAGGATGAAATGTTCAAAAAGCTATCTATCCCCATGTTCTGATATTCCGCTACGCTGCTTGTATCCACAGCAGATACATCGCCAATAAAGAAAAAGTCTTGCTTTACTGCTTTTACTCCGCGAACGAACTCACCCCAAAAGTCCTTCGGGACAGATTGCATATCTTCCAAACGAAAACCGTCGATATCTGTTTGCTGAACCCACCATTTCGCATTATTAATGAGAAACTTTCGCACCTCTTCATTTTCGAAATTCAAATGTGGCAGTCCAGCTAGTGGATTTTCTTCTATTATTTGTATTTGCTCATTCTCCCTCTGCTCTTGCTGATACCACCCTTGTTTTTGCTTATCAAGGAGCCAAGGATTCTTGCTTCCAGTATAACCGGCAACAAAATCAAGAATTACCTTCATATCACGCTTATGGGCTTCTTTGACAAGTTCCTTCATATCCGCCATGGAGCCAAAATGCTCTTCTACCTTGTAAAAATCCTTTGTCCAATAGCCGTGATATCCATCTTCCTCATTATCAACAACAGGAGTAAGCAAAATGGCAGTAAAGCCCATATCTTGGATATAATCAAGCCGCTTGGTAATCCCCTTTAAGTCCCCTCCATTGTAAGCTTGTAAATCTGTTGTGTTTACATCCTTATCATTTTTTGAATCCCCATTGTTGAATCTGTCAACCATCATAAAATAAATCGCTTCATCTTGCCAGCTTCTCTCTTCTTTTTCACCAGCTGCTTGCACACAAGAAAAAAACAGCCCATAAAAAAGAAGAAACGGGATTAGCACTAGTGTTGCGATCACCTGTTTGCTCATCTCCGCCCCCTCCCCCTCACTACTCTTATTCTTCAGCCGTTAGACCGAGAATGGAATATTTTACAATGATAAGAATAGTATACCAATTACAGACATAATCCGCACAAAATTCTCTGCGTACTTTGTCAATCTCTTATTCGCCTACCTTACAATATCCCGTTGCATCATCCTTCGATATTCCTGAGGGCTAATTCCTTCTTGTTTACGAAACAATCTGGAAAAGTACATCTCATCTTGAATGCCTACTTGCTGGGAAATTGTTTTGATCTTTTCCGTTGTTGCTGCCAGAAGCTGCTTTGTTTTTTGCATACAGTGTGTTAAATAATCTGCGTGATAATGCAGCTCTTGCACAATATCGGTCATCTTAAGCTGCCGATTATAATAGCGCTGGATATATGCTACCGCTTGCTCGCAAACTTTTTCTGCTGCACCCGGTATTGCAAACGCCTCCTTTTGAAGAAAAATAAGTACCTGATAAAAATGAAGCGGCTGCTTGAGCTTCTCTTCAATAGAAATAGCATCCTTCATTTCCTGCCTTAATGAAAACAGGAAATGGAGGAATCTGAAATGTTATCCTATTCATCACATCATCCAATAAGCTTTTCTCAATGTATACTCTCTATTATAAATCTCCTTTGGCACACTTAATATCGTTCACATGTTATTTTTACAGCTAATCAATCAAACAAATACAGACCCTTATCGTCATACGCTCCATAATGAAACCGCTAACATGTTAGATTTTATTACAACAAAATATGAAAGCTTACATAAACCTCAAAATTGTTTGAATTTTTTATTAGATTTCCTCTTGCCATTTCCCGAAAAATTGAATATAGTATAAAACATAACATACATTGTAATAAAAACTGACATTAGGGATTGTTCCTCTACAGTCAGAAACTTTATCGTTACAAATTCATGAAATGGGGGAATTACAGATGGAAGGAATCAACATGGGGGATACAGTATTTCTGTTTCTAGCCACAGTAATGGTCATGCTAATGACACCAGCACTTGCGCTGTTTTATGGAGGAATGGTACGAAGCAAGAACGTGCTTAGCACAACAATGCATAGCTACTCAGCGATGGCAATTGTATCTGTTCAATGGATTTTAATCGGTTATTCACTAGCTTTCGGCCCAAGTTGGCATGGATTAATCGGCAGTCTGGATTGGGTTGGTCTAAAAGGCGTTACCTTTAAACCAAACGCTGACTACAGCGCAACAGTTCCTCACAACTTATTTATGATGTTCCAAATGATGTTCGCAATCCTTACACCAGCATTAATTTCCGGAGCATTCGCGGAGCGTATGAGATTTTCTGCATTCATTGTTTTCATGCTTGTTTGGACGACTTTCGTGTATGATCCGGTTGCTCACTGGGTATGGGGTGTAGGCGGATGGTTAAGAGAGCTTGGCGCACTTGATTTCGCAGGAGGAAACGTTGTTCACATTACATCCGGTGTATCTGGTCTTGTTCTTGCTATTGTTCTTGGAAAAAGAAAAGATGCGGCTTCAGTGGCTCCTCACCATTTACCATTCACAGTGTTAGGAGCAGGATTATTATGGTTCGGCTGGTTCGGCTTTAACGTCGGCAGTGCTTTAACTCTAAATGATGTTGCATTAACAGCATTTATTAACACAAATACCGCAACGGCAATGGCTGCTATCGGTTGGGTTGTATGCGAATGGATCATTAGTAAGAAGCCAACTGTCCTTGGCGCGGTAAGCGGTGCTGTCTCTGGTCTTGTTGCTATTACACCAGCTTGTGGATTTGTAACTCCTCTAGCTTCTCTTGTAATTGGATTACTTGGTGGAGCAATTTGCTACTTTGCAGTATTCTTCCTAAAGCGCAAGCTTGGCTATGACGATGCGCTTGATGCATTCGGCTGCCACGGTATCGGCGGAACATGGGGCGGAATTGCTACTGGATTATTTGCAACAACATCTGTAAATGAAGCTGGCGCAAACGGATTATTCTACGGTGGGGCTGCTTTATTAGGGAAACAGCTTATCGCAATTTGTGCAACTTATGCCTTTGCTGCAATTGCTACCTTCTTAATCGTGAAAGTAATCGGACTGTTTATGAAAGTACGTGCTAATGACGAAGAAGAGTCACTTGGTCTTGACATTACGATGCACGGTGAAAAAGCTTATCACGAGAGTTTATAAGGGGAGAATGCGCATATGAGCCAAAAATTAACGAAAATCGAGATTATTACACGCCCGGAGAAGTTCGATGAATTAAAAGACCAATTATCTAAAATTGGAGTAAGTGGTCTAACCGTTAGTAACGTATTAGGATGCGGTCTGCAAAAAGGATTTACAGAAGTATATCGAGGCGTAAGACGCACATTTAATATGCATGAGCGCATTAAAATTGAAATTGTAGTCGCAAAAGTGCCCGTTCAGGATGTAATTGATACAGCACAGCGTGTGCTAAGAACTGGGAAAGCTGGCGATGGTAAAATTTTCGTATATGAGCTATCCAATGCGATTAAAATTCGTACAGGTGAAGAAGGCTATGATGCATTGCAAAATGAGAAATAAGTTAAGAGAAGCTGCGGGATCCGCAGCTTCTTTTATTTCGCTTTTAAAAAAGTATAAATTTCTAGCTGGAAGACAATTCGACGTAGTTAGAAATTTTAGGAATACAATATAAGTAGGGCTACGCCAGTCAGCGAGTTTTCTTTACAAGATAAGAAAATATAGCTCCTATCCTGACCTTTCATTAGGATTCAAATCGTTTGCTTTAATGCCAGCACCGGCAACTGTATTAAACCGACCGTACTCGCTACACGATAGCTAGTAATGTAACAATTCCTCACATGTTTCATATTTTGCTTGCACCGTATCCATCCACATTATTTCAATTATTCCCCAAAACGGTGTTGTAACGAAAAAGACAGCGGATCACGCTGTCTTAGTCTTTAATATTAATATTATAATGCTCAAACCAAACATGAATTTGTGCAAGATGCGCCAATAGCTGCGGTCCTGTCATGAGCTGGCCAAACCATGGCGTAGTAAATGCCTTTCCTTCTGTTGCAATGAGCTCATCAAGCTGGTCGCGATTAAAAAATTCATGCAACATCGACCCTTTATCCTGTAAAATACTAGACAGCCATGTTGTTACAGCCTTTGTATAATACGGATTATGCGTTTTTGGGTATGGACTTTTTTTACGATACAGGACGTCCTCTGGAAGCACTCCTTCCAGTGCCTTTCGGAGCAATCCTTTTTCACGGTTATCATGCATTTTCATTTCCCACGGAATGTTCCAAACGTACTCCACAAGACGGTGATCGGCAAATGGCACGCGCACCTCTAAGCTCGCCCCCATGCTCATCCGATCCTTCCGATCCAGCAGCGTTGTCATAAACCAAATCATATTTAAGTAAAATAACTGTCTGCGCTGCGCCTCTAGCTCACTCTCTCCATGAAGCTCTGGCGTCTCTCGTACTGTTTCATCGTAACGCTGCTGTACATATTCCCTCAAACGGAGCTTCTCGCGCCACGACTGCTTTAGCAGCTGCTCCCGCAGTTCTGTTGAACGCATCCATGGGAAGTTGCTGGATTGTAAGTCATCAGTTCGATAAAACCATGGATAACCGCCAAAAATTTCGTCAGCACATTCCCCAGACAAGCTCACAACAAAGTTTTGTTTAATTTCGCGACAAAACCATAATAAGGAGGAATCGACATCAGCCATACCCGGTAGATCTCTTACAATAACAGCTTCTGTTAAATGCTCAGCCAGCTTTTCGTTTGAAATAACACAGCGGTGATGCGTTGTGCTGAAGGTTTCAGACATTAAACGGATCCAATGCTCATCGGAATTCGGCTGAAAAGCATTTGCCTGAAAATATTTATCATTATCTTCATAATCAATGGAATAGGTATGCAAGTTTCCCTTCCCTTCACGATCATACGCCATTGCCGCAAAAGCTGTAATGGCACTCGAATCCACACCGCCTGATAAAAATGTACATAGCGGCACATCAGATACAAGCTGACGCGTAATCGCATCCTCAAGCAGAAAGCGCACTTTTCCTACCGTTTCATCAAAGTTATCAGTATGCTCTGCACTCTTGACATTCCAATAACGCCAAATTTTCAAACCATTTTTTGTAAATGTCAAAGCATGCGCCGGACGCAATTCATTCACACCCGCAAATACACCATGACCTGGGGAACGTGATGGACCGAGCCCGAATACCTCAGCCAAGCCCTCATGCGTTATTTCCACCTTCACCTCAGGATGAGCCAGAATTGCTTTTAGCTCAGATCCAAACAATAGGCGAGCGCTATCCTGTTTATAAAATAATGGCTTAACACCTAAACGGTCACGGGCAATGAATAGCTTTTCTTCTACCGCATCCCATACGGCAAATGCAAAAATTCCATTTAAGTACTCCACGCATTTCTCTTTCCATTCGATATAGCATGTTAACAGCACTTCTGTATCAGAATGCCCTTCGAATGTATATCCCTTTTGCAGCAGCTCCTTACGCAAATCCTCTGTATTATACAGCTCACCGTTATAACAAATCGTATATAGATTTTCTCCCTTTACTCTTGTCATTGGCTGCTTGCCGCCCTCTGGGTCTACAACTACAAGACGCTTATGTCCAAAGGCTGTATGCGTCGCCGTCCATACATTCGTATCATCAGGTCCGCGCTTTGAGAGTGTTTCCGCCATTTTCCCAACCGTTTCCCTTTCCGTAAGAAGAGAACGAGAAAAATCAGTCCATCCCGTAATTCCACACATTGCGCTCATCCTTTCCTTCTGAGAATTCAACAGCAATTTGGTTCATTGTATGCCTATTTTGACAGTTAGGTGCATCGCCTTGTTATAAATGACGCAGGAACTGTCTATAACAATGACAGACACTCAACAAGGAGGATTTTCATGAAACACCGCTATCACATTATGCGAAACCAACCGCGCTCCTATACGGTTGGAAATATTGAATGTATTAATGAAGAGTGGATATTTTTTGATGAAGAAAGCGACGAAGCTTCTCTTTTATGGGAAATTGTAGAAGATGATTTTGAAATACTATACAACAATCATTGGCTTCCAGCGCGATTTTATGAAAATGATACACTTAAAATTGAAAACGAACCGCATCCACTCGAAAGTGGAGAAACGGTCCGTATTCGCAAAAAACTGCAAACAGGCTATGAGGAGTGGCTAAAAGAGCTGTCAGACTCCTCTTTCTCCACTCTCACAAAAGCGTTAGGGCGATTTGATTATTCCCTGTATGACTGTATTTACTGTCATAATATTTTATTCTTTCAACCAGCCTCAGCACCAAGGCAAGGTGTGAACTTTATTGTATACGATAATGGAGACTACGTTTGTTCGCTGCATCATCGCTACATTCGCGACGGAGAGATGAGCAAGGATATATTTGAATTCACAAGGGCAGATGGACAAATGTATAAAGCGGATTGTTGATAAATAAGAAAAGCGGACAAGGCCCGCCTTTTATGGCAGCGTAGGGGTGGGCCGGAGTAAAAGGCGTTTTTTTCCTTTTGCGGAGGTTCAGCCCAGAGTCTACCATTTTGGGCCTTGGGAGCTAGACATCACTCTGAAAAGTTATACTTTCTTATAAAAAAGAAGAGGATGCCTGCATCCTCTTCTTTTTTATTATGCGAATGGGTGAAAACCAAACGGCAATCGTAACCCTAAATATAAAACAACTAAAAAGGCGATTACAAACTGAATCCAGCCAGCATTCGTGCTTTTTCCTTTGTTTGTACGAACCAATATCATTTCCATCGCAACGATAACCCAAATACCCGCCAACATTTTAATGCCATACTGCATATGCGGAGTTGTCGGTGACGACATAATTCCTTGATACAACAAGAATCCGGTAATCACAATGACGATATACAAAAGCCGAACAATCATATGTATCATTTTTGCCTTTGAGTTACGGTTGCGGTACATCGCAGAGGCAACAAAGAACAAAATAATACCAAGCACCCATGCTGTAATGTGAAGATCTGTAGTATGATCTGTCATCATAGCAAAAAATCTCTCCTTTTTTCCTCAATTTTTCCTATCTTCTATCATATCATGTTTTAACAGGATTAGAGAAATAATTCGGTTTTCGCCAATGAATGTTATAATATGTAAATCATTCTGAATTTTCGCCTAAGGCAAAATGGGGGGAACGGAGTATGAGAGAAACAGAAAAGTTAATTAAGTTAACAGAAACATACGGAGCACATAACTATCACCCGCTGCCAATTGTTATTTCAAAGGCAGAAGGCGTATGGGTAGAGGATCCTGAAGGAAATCGTTATCTGGATATGCTAAGCGCCTACTCTGCTGTTAATCAAGGTCATCGCCATCCGCGTATTATTGAAGCGCTCATCCATCAAGCGAGCCGTGTTACGCTCACTTCGCGTGCCTTTCATAACGACCAGCTTGGAGCATGGTATGAAAGGGTCGCGAAGATAACAAATAAGGAAATGATATTGCCAATGAACACAGGAGCTGAAGCAGTCGAAACGGCTGTAAAGGCAGCTCGCCGATGGGCGTATGATGTAAAGCAAGTGGAAGCGAACAAAGCAGAAATCATCGTCTGTACGGACAACTTCCATGGTAGAACGATGACAGCCGTATCTATGTCCTCTAACCCTGACTACAAGCAGGGCTTCGGTCCTATGCTGCCGGGCATTATAGTGATTCCATATGGTGATATCGATGCACTAAGGAGAACGATTACCAAAAATACAGCTGCTCTTATTCTTGAACCGATTCAAGGCGAAGCGGGTATTGTCATTCCACCGGATGGTTTTCTGAAACAAGCATTTGCTATTTGTCAGAAGCAAAATGTGTTATTTATCGCAGACGAAATTCAAACAGGACTCGGGCGCACCGGAAAAATGTTTGCATGTGATTGGGAAAATGTAGTCCCACATATGTATATCCTTGGAAAAGCATTAGGCGGTGGCGTATTCCCTATATCATGCGTAGCAGCAAACCGTGACATCCTCAGCGTATTCAATCCTGGATCGCACGGTTCAACATTTGGCGGAAATCCTCTTGCCTGCGCTGTATCTATTGCAGCGCTTGACGTGATTATTCAAGAAAAGCTTGCAGAGCGCTCACTGCATCTCGGTGAAAAACTTCTGACCAGATTACAAACCATCCAAAATCCGATAATAAAAGAGGTTCGCGGCAAAGGCTTATTTATCGGCATTGAGCTTCATGAATCAGCACGTCCGTATTGTGAGCATTTAAAGAAGGAAGGCATACTTTGCAAGGAAACACATGAAAACGTAATTCGCATTGCCCCGCCGCTTATTATTTCAGAGGAAGAATTGGATTGGGCCTTTACAAGAATACAAGCGGTTCTGTCTTAAAATCAAAGACATATCAGAATTTATCTTGCATAAACAGTAGGTGTTAAGAATTGCTCTTAACACCTACACATATCTGCGTTTTTAGCTGTTAAAATCACGTTCAAAGGTATCTGGGTCGGGACCTACACGCTCATCCTTGTTTAATCCATCGATTTCTTCCATATCTTCTGCAGATAATTCAAAATCAAAAATGTTTGCATTTTCAATAATTCGTTGCTCTTTAATGGATTTAGGAATCGTAACAACTTTATTTTGCAAATCCCAGCGCAGGATAATCTGCGCAGATGATTTTCCATATTTTTCTGCTAATTTATTAATAATTGGGTCACTTAATAATTGACCTTGTTTTAATGGTGACCATGCTTCTAGTTGAATGCCCTCCCTTTGACAAAAGGCAAGAAGTTCCTTTTGTGTTAAGTGAGGATGGTATTCTACCTGATTGACCATCGGCTTTATTTCTGCACTGCTCATTAAGTCTTCTAAGTGATGAATCTTGAAGTTGCTTACGCCTATTGCACGCACTCGTCCATCTTTGTATAGTTTTTCAAGCGCCTTCCAAGTCTCTTTATATTTGTCTTTCCCTGGCCAGTGGATTAAATATAAATCCAAATAATCAAGACCGAGTTTATTTATGCTTGTTTCAAATGCTTGAAGCGTAGAATCATATCCTTGGTCTGAGTTCCATACTTTCGTAGTAATAAATAACTCTTGTCGTGGAACACCTGACTCCTTAATAGCTTGTCCTACACCCTCTTCATTCCCATACAAAGCGGCTGTATCAATGCTTCGATATCCATTTTGAATCGCTGTCTTGACGGCTTCGATGACTTCTGATCCATCTTCTACTTTAAAGACTCCTAATCCAAACCATGGCATTGCTACACCATTATGCAGTGTTGTTGCATCCTGTAAAGTTTTCAGCATCCCTCTTCCTCCTAGCTTGAATAGAACACTCTTTGAAAGACATAACCTTATAACCTAGATTGAATCTGCTTTACAATATTCTCTACTGTAAATCCATATTCCTTTGCAATACGATCTCCCGGAGCTGATGCCCCGAACGTAGAAATGCCGATAATCAATCCTTCTCGTCCCACAAAATGTGCCCATCCTTGAGGCGAACCTAATTCTATAGCTACATTCAGCTTAATATCTGGCTGAAGAATAGACTGTTGATAAGAAACCGATTGTTGCTCAAACAATTCCCATGATGGCATACTTACAACGCGAGCCCTAATCCCCTCTTTTGCCAATGCATCCTTCACACCTATTGCCAGCGCTACTTCAGAACCAGTTGCAATTAACTGCACCTGAGGAAGATCCTGTTCAGCTCCCGCAACTACATATGCTCCCTTTTCAACATTTGCGCATGCTTTTTCATTTTCAATCACAACAGGTATATTTTGACGGCTTAATACTAGGACAACCGGTCCTTCTTGATTCTTCACAGCATACTTCCATGCAGCAGCTGTTTCATTTGCATCAGCTGGGCGCAGGACTTTCACATTTGGTATAACCCGTAATGCCGCTAGCTGCTCAATTGGCTCATGGGTTGGGCCATCTTCCCCTACATAAATACTGTCATGTGTAAACACATATGTTACCGGTAAATTCATGAGTGCTGCTAGTCGAATTGCTGGACGAAGATAATCAGAGAAAACAAAGAATGTAGAACCAAATGGCTTAATAGCACCATGTAAGGACATACCATTTACGATAGCTCCCATCGCAAATTCTCGGACTCCGAAGTACACATTTCGCTCTCCATACTGACCAGGAGCAAATCTTCCTTCTCCATGTAAGTGAGTCATTGTAGAAGACTCTAAATCTGCAGACCCTCCTACTATGCTTGGCACTTGCTTCGCCAATGCATTTAATACTTGTCCAGAAGCAACACGTGTGGAAATTGCTGTTCCCAGCTCATAACTCGGCACATTCTCTTCCCATGCGGAAGGTAATTCCCCTTGTATATCCTGCTCTAAACGGGCTGCAAGCTCTGGATATTCTTGCTTGTACTGCTCCAATAGCTGTTCCCATTGCTGGTTGGATTGGATCCCCTTTTCTTTTACTTCTTGATAGTACGCTTTTACTTCCTCTGGAATATAAAAGTCTTCTTGCGGCCATTGATAAAATTCTTTGGTCAGTTTCACTTCTTCTGCACCAAGAGGAGAACCATGCGTACCTTGATGTCCGCCCTTGCCGCCTTTGTTCGGACTTCCATATCCTAAGGTTGTTTTCACTTCAATTAAGGTTGGCTTTGTTAGCTCATTCTTTGCTTCGACCAATGCACGCTCAATTGCATGTAAGTCATTTTGACTATTTACTTGAAGCACCTGCCATCCGTACGCCTCAAACCGCTTCCCTACATCTTCTGAGAATGATAGGTGGGCTTCACCATCAAGTGTAATATTATTTGAATCGTACATCATAATCAGCTTGCCTAATTGTAAGTGTCCCGCAAGAGATGCAGCCTCTGCGGACACGCCTTCCATTAAATCCCCATCTCCACAAATCACATATGTATAGTGATCGACAATCGGGAAGTTTTCTTGATTGTATACAGCTGCGAGATGTGCTTCTGCCATAGCCATTCCTACTCCCATGGCTACCCCTTGTCCAAGAGGACCTGTCGTTGCATCAACACCAGGAGTATGTCCGTATTCAGGATGTCCCGGCGTTTTGCTTCCCCATTGTCTAAACTGTTTCAAGTCTTCTAGAGACACATCATATCCACCTAAATGCAATAAGCTGTATAGCAGCATGGAACCGTGACCCGCAGATAATACGAAACGATCTCGATTAAACCAAGATGGATTGGCCGGATTGTGATTCATAACTTTTGACCATAACACATGCCCCATTGGCGCTGTTCCCATCGGCATACCTGGATGGCCAGATTTTGCTTTTTCTACCGCATCGATAGATAAAGTACGTATTGTATTTATAGCTAGTGTTTCTACTGCTTCAAGATTCGCTACATTACTCACTATAATTCTCCCTTCAGACACTATATGTTTGTATTCAATTTCCGCTATCTATAAATCTCTGTATTTTATAATCCATAAGTTAGCAGGGCAATTGAACCCTGCTCTTTTGTAAATAACCTTACTAATTAAATCAACTTAAAAGCATATTTTGTCTTAGTTGAATAAACCTCATTTGCCTCAAGTACTGCAGAAGGAAAATTTGGATTATTTATCATATTAGGCGGCAGCTGCGTTTCCAGACATAAACCTAAATGCTTCTCGGATGGTACTCCTCCTATTGTAAAACCCTCTTCTAAGGAGTTTCCTGTATAAAGAACAACACACGGTTCATCTGTCTCAATTTCAAGCTTCCTGCCGCTTTCATAGTCAACCAATGTGATCTCCTGCTCATGATTTGCATTTAATAAAAAGGGATGGTCATATCCCCCGCCAACAAGTTTTATTTGCGGATGTTCAGAATTGACTCCTTGCACAATCTGCAGACCCTTTCTAAAATCAAATACTGTATCCTCCACAGATAAGACTTTACCCGTTGGTATAAAAGAAGGATCAAGCTCTAAAAAACCATCGCTTTTTAGCGTCAGCTCATGCGCTAAAATGGTCCGCTTCAAATTACCGCTTAGGTTGAAGTAAGAGTGATTTGTCAGATTCACAATTGTTTTCTGATCAGAAATACCCTGATAAGAAATGACGATTTCATTTTCATTATTTAAGGAATAGGTTACCTGAAGCTTAAGATTCCCTGGAAATCCCTCTTCTCCGTCAGGACTTGTATAGGAAAATACGATATTTGCCTCATCCGCTTTTGTTTCTACGGATGAGCTCCAAATGACATTGTGGAAGCCGTTGTCTCCCCCATGGAGATGGTTTTCATTTTCATTTTTTGCTAATGTAAAAGTCTCATCATCCAAGGTAAACGTTGCGTTTTTGATCCTTCCGCTGATCCGGCCAATGATACAACCAAAATACGGGGAATAATTGAGATACTCTTCCAATGTATCGTAGCCTAGCACTACATTTTCCTTTACTCCGTTTTTATCAGGTACCATAATCCTTGTAATGGTGCAGCCGTAATCAATACAAGTAAATTCCATCCCGCTATCGTTTCGGAGCGTATACGATGTAATCGCTTGCCCATTTAATTCTCCAAAGACATCTTTTAGGACTTCCACTGTATCCCTCCTGACTTTTAATATGGCCCTCTAATGGCACCCTTGACCTTCTCTTCATAAAACTGAACAATTCTTTGTAGCTCTTCTGGTGAAAAGGATTTTTCTTCAATAGCTCTCAGGTTTTCTGTTATTTGGCGTTCATTTTTAAATCCTGGAATCACACACGAAATTTCGTCTTGATCCAATATCCACCTTAAAGCCGCTGTTGTCATCGAATGCCTTCCTTCTGCAATCCATGCAAGCTGCTCTGATAATTCAACACCTTTAGCAAAGCCAAGGCCTGCAAACGTTTCACCAACATTAAAAGCTGCCCCGTTTTCATTAAAATTACGATGATCCTCTGCCTCAAAGATATGTCCCTTTGTAAATTTCCCTGTCAATAATCCGCTTGCAAGCGGCAGGCGGACAAGAATGCCAACGCCATTTTTCTTTGCCTCTGGAAATAGCTTTTCAATCGGTTTTTGACGGAACATATTAAAAATTACTTGTAGAGCTTTAACATTAGGGTTTTGTAAGCATAGAAGCCCTTCCTCTACCGTTTCCACACTCACACCGTAATGCCGAATTTTCCCTTCCTGCTGCAGTTTGTCCAATACCTCAAATACCTGCCCATTCTGTAAAATCTCAATTGGCGGGCAATGGATCTGATATAAATCGATTGTTTCACGGCCGAGTCGCTTTAAGCTTGCTTCACAATAGGAACGGACTGTTTCATATGAGTAGGTTTCTTTTGAATGGATATCTCCTGCCCGGCAAAACTTAGTCGCAATATAGACTTGATCTTCCTTGCCCTTTGTAGCTTTAGCTAATAGCTCTTCACTGTGTCCGTCTCCGTATACATCGGCAGTATCGAAAAAATTCACACCCTGCCCGATTGCATAATCCAGTGCTTTTAAAGATTCTTGATCATTTGTTCTTCCCCAAGAACCTCCAATTGCCCATGTTCCAAAGCTGACTTCGCTTACTGAAATCCCTGTATTCCCCAACTTCCGATAGTTCATCTGCCATTCCCCTTAATTCAAAGATTATAATGGTTTATTTTCTGAACTCCTGCAGCTGTTCATTAAGAACCTTTGTTTGTTTATAGACCTGTTTATAAATGCCAAACAATTTTTGATACTGTTCTACGTTCTCCTTAACTGGCTGATACGTTTTAACTGGCGCAATGAATTTGTCAGCACATTCCAGTAAGGATGAAAACCAGCCGCATCCAAACGCTGCAAGCATTGCAGCCCCCATTCCTGGTCCCTGCTCACTTGAAAGCTTCACAATATTTGCATTAAAAATATCGGCCTGTATTTGCAGCCAAGCCTCATTTTTTGCTCCTCCGCCAATTGATACAATTGTATCGATGGTTTTGCCATTTTCTCTAAAGATTTCGATTGATTCATTCAGCGAAAACGTAATGCCTTCAAGTACTGCTCGAACAAAATCACGACGTTTATGAGATGCATCCATCCCGATAAAGCTTCCGCGAATAACCGAATCAGCATGCGGTGTCCGTTCACCAACTAAATATGGCGTAAACAGCAGACCGTTCGCGCCAACTGGAACTTGATCTATCCCCTGTAACAGCTGCTCAAACTTTTCTTTCTCTGCAAAGGTATCCTTAAACCAGCTTAAGCTGTAACCGGCAGCCAAGGTTACTCCCATTGTATAAAATGCGTTCTCTTCCCCGTGATTGAAATAGTGGACCTTACCTTGAAAGTCTTGATCATTACGCTCTTCATAGGAAAGAACAACCCCTGAGGTTCCAATGCTGCATAATGTTCTTCCTTCCGATAAGATTCCAGATCCTATCGCTCCGCATGCATTATCTGCACCGCCGGCAAATACCTTAACGGACTCAGAAAGACCTGTCCAATTCGCGAAATCAGACGTAATTGTTCCGACTAATTGATGGGACTCTACGAGCGGCGGGCAAAGTTCAGATTTAATGCCAACAAGCTCACAAATTTCTGTACTCCACGTTTTCTTACTTACATTTAACAGCAGGGTTCCTGCCGCATCAGAATATTCGCTATGAATTTCTCCTGTCATACGATAGCGTAAATAATCCTTCGGCAGCATAAATACATGTGCCTTCTCAAAAACTTCAGGCTCATATTGCTTTACCCATAGTAGCTTTGGCAAAGTGAATCCTTCTAGAGCTGGATTTTTTGTAATTTCAAGTAATCGGTCTGTTCCGACAATTTCATTAATTTGCCGGCATTGCTCTGTTGTTCTCGTATCATTCCAAAGAATTGTATTTCGTAATACTTGATGTTCCTCATCAAGTAACACAAGCCCGTGCATTTGTCCGGAAAAACTGATACCTTCAATATCATCGACATTCCCTTGAAATTTCTGAACGAGTTCTGCAAGGCCTTGTGCAGTTTTTTCTACCCATTCTTCTGGATTTTGTTCACTATACCCTGACTTTTCTTGGATAAGAGGGTAAGATTTAGAAACCTCATGACAAACCTCTCCATTTTGATTAATAAGCAAGATTTTAACTGCACTCGTTCCTAGATCGATCCCAATTACATACTTCATCTATATCACCCTTTTATTTAATGATCATCCTGGATTATAAAAATGTGCTGGAATAACATACTGTTCCAGCGCATTTCTTTTTTCAAAAGATAAAAACGCAGATGCCCAGGTTCAGCGCAGCCCCTTACAGTAAAATAACCTTCACCGCATCGTACGATTTGTATGTGAGATGTTTATCTACCGAAGCTAAACAGAACACTTGCACTTTTCCCACATCGTCTGTTTTTTTATACAGTTACAGTCGATAATGTTTCTAATAAATATTGGTTTACCACTGCTTTTAATCGTTCCTGACGACTGGATTTGTTCTTAATTTCCCCAAGGCTTAATGCATACTGCTCAAGCTTGTGGAAATCCGCTCTGCCTTCTACAATCTCTAAGCCAATGCCTTCTGTGAAGCTGCTGTATCTGTCAGCAATCACATCCTCTAACACCTTGTCCTCAATGAGCTTATTTGCCACTTTCAAGCCGATTGCAAATGCATCCATTCCGGCAATATGAGCATGGAATAAATCTTCTGGTTCGAAGGAGCCGCGTCTTACCTTCGCATCAAAATTGAGTCCGCCTTTGCCAAGACCGCCATTCTTTAAGATTTCATACATTGCCAATGTAGTAGAATACAAGTCTGTCGGGAATTCATCCGTATCCCAGCCGATTAATGTATCTCCTTGGTTTGCATCTACAGATCCAAGCATACCGTTAATGCGGGCAACGCGCAGCTC
>NZ_SCFM01000008.1 GCF_004138295.1 Ectobacillus funiculus
TGAATTTTGACCTTCTGTATCGTGTTTTACGATTTCTTCTGCTTCTTCTATAGATTTTCTTTGTTTCCAAATTGCTTTTTACATCTTGACGTAGCTCTATTTCTGCTTTTCCAAGAACCTTTTCATCAGATGTAACGGCAGCTCCCATGTGCTTTGCCCCTAAATCAATTCCTAATTTTGTTTCTTGTGTTGTTTCTCCAGTTGTATACGATAACTGAATTGTAAAAGGGTTGTATCTTACAATGGTTGCTTTTTGTTCTTTGAGTAGAATTCTAGCCTTACGAGTTGAACAAGGCATAAGTGGCTCTCCTCGTAAATTTCTGACGAATACTCGCAAGTTTCGTCCCTCCTTAGAGTTTGTTTCCCTTCGTCAATGTTGGATCAGCTTCTTACTTCAGGTTGACCGTTCCTCCTCTCAGAACTGTTACAGAGCCTGAACGACAGATTGTGCTTGGGAATCACACAAAGCCGTATTGACTGATCCAACGTAGTCACTCGCTATGGCTCACCATATACCGGAGACCAAGACTAGACAACTAGGCTTTTACAAGCCCCCACTTCAAAACGTGTTAACGTTTAAGTGGTGGGTAGTTGACTGCAGCTGTCGTTTTTCCGCTCTTTCCGTTAGGTGCGGTCTTTGTGTTTGATACGGTTATATATTGAGAGGAAACCCAGCCAGAAATACTGTTAGCCGCAACGCGGTACCATCCATTCCTTGTCTCATAAATAGTAACAGTTGTGTTTTGTGGCAATGTTGTAATACGTGCTGCTGTAATGCTTGGAGCAGTACGAACGTTTAATGATACCGTTGTATGACCTGTACTTGAGCCATTAGATATAGGTGTTGAGACAACCGGAGCAGATGAACTAAGCGTAACACCATATGAGGAAGCAATTGCCTTGTAGGAAGTTTGGGCACGTTTAAGTGCCATGAACTGACTGATTTTGTGTTCTTTTCATTCCGTTTGGATTGTGTATTTTTTTTCTTTTCTGCCTTTTCTAGCGGTTGCTTCATGTAAAGAGCGTATTTTCTTCCTAAATTGTTTGATATACAGAACGTGAGCCGTATTTTCTTGGATGTTGGTTATCCCTGTAGTTGCAATGGCATCATTGTAATGTGTTTTTTCGAGCTGCAGTTTTTTTCTTCTTGGTGTAGTCATGCTCCTATATGTCATGTGAGCATCAGGGTACGTATCAAATACCCTTCTACGAAAGATGTTCATAAAGGGTCCTTCTTTGTAGCGTTTGGTTTTCTTCTTCTCAACCATCCACTTCCAAAGAATGTTACCTTTCTGGTGGTTTTCATGGGTAAGGCATGAGGTGTATGATTTATGAGAATGACAATAACTAATAGAAGTTTTTGTTTTTACTAAAGAAGGCAGATGTAATGTACGAATAGATTGCTGAGGCATAGGATTTGTAGAGTAATCTCGGAAATATGATTTTTTATACTTATGGGAAAATTATATTCAATATCCAGTTAAAGACCTCCTTCTTTTTTTATGTATTATTTTGGTAATTTATAGAGATTTTGATCGTTGATTGAAAACCTTATCTATTATAAAATTGCTTTAAATAGATGAAAGACAAAGGTGAAATTATAAAACAAGTATGTGTAGGAACAGAACGAACTTTTTACTGTACTTCCTTTAATATATAAGGTTATTTTTATATTTTGTTTTATGGTCTGAAGTCCAATAGAGAATGAGGATGAACGGGGTCACGATAGTCAAGATGACGATGTGATTAGGGTGAAGATGAACAAGCCTGAGAGCCCTGAGCAAACGATGCTTTCGTTTGCTTTCTTTATTAATATTAAGTAGAGTGTGTCTAATCTGTTAGGCTACAATATTTTTGTTGCGTTTAAGGCTGGCTGATATAAGGAAGGGTAAGATGTAACCAGTGATATCTTCTAGGCAGGAAAGCTGGTTATATTGATGATGTACAGCCTTCAACCAAATTATATGAATCTTCACAAAATATATTGACAGCACCAATTAATTTCGATACAATCAGCACTAATGAATGCATACGACTTATCAAGAACAGGCAGAGGGAACAGGCCCTATGAAGCCTTGGCAACAGCCGTCGAACGGAATTGTGCCAAATCCTGCAGGTATATTTCCTGAGAGATAAGAGAGGTATGAGCCGGATGAATTTGGACATAACTGCTTCTTTTACCTGCGGGGAAAAGGAGCAGTTTTTTTTTATACTTTTAAGAAAGTGTATATCGAGGAAAGAAGGGTGCGGGAATGAGAGAAGCATGGAAGCAAGAAACGATTCACCCGGCGAGCATAGCGCACTGCCAAACGGTTGAGGAGCAGCAGCTTCTTGCTGGAGTCAAACCGGACTTCATTCATTTGTCCATCGGTATTCAAGAGGTGGAAGAGTTAATTGCAGATTTATATCAAGCATTATCCGGAGGAAAAGAATATGCCTATCATCGTGAATAAAGACTTACCAGCTGGTAAAGTCCTGCAGAAGGAAAATATTTTTGTTATGACGAAGGAACGTGCGGAGCATCAGGATATCCGTGCGCTCAAGATTGCTATTTTGAATCTAATGCCGACAAAGCAGGAAACTGAAGCGCAGCTGTTACGCCTTCTTGGCAATACACCGCTGCAGGTTGACGTTCATCTGCTTCATATGGAATCACATACGTCAAAAAATGTGTCACAGGAGCATCTGACGAGCTTTTATAGAACGTTCAGCGAGGTAGAAGGAGAGAAATTTGACGGCTTCGTCATCACCGGAGCTCCGGTAGAGACGATGGAGTTTGAAGACGTGAATTATTGGGAAGAGCTAAAACGTATTATGGATTATACACAAACTCACGTAACATCCACTCTTCACATTTGTTGGGGTGCACAAGCTGGGATTTACTATCATTATGGCATTCCAAAATACCCGCTTGAAGAGAAAACCTTTGGTATTTTTGAGCATGAGGTACAGGTGCAGAATGTGCAGCTAATGCGCGGATTTGATGAATACTTTTGGGCTCCTCATTCGCGGCATACAGAAGTACGGAAAGAGGATATTATAAAAGTACCAGAGCTGAAGATTTTGGCAGAATCTGACGAAGCAGGTGTGCATATTGCCGCTGATGCTAAAGGGAAGAATATTTTTGTGTTCGGTCATAGTGAATATGGACGTGATACGTTAAAGAATGAATATGATCGTGATATAAGCAGAGGCTTAGAAATTGAGATTCCAAAAAATTATTATCGGGATAATGATCCAACTCAGAGCCCGATAGTGAAGTGGAGAAGTCATGGGAATTTGTTATTTTCCAATTGGCTCAATTATTATGTATACCAGGAAACACCATTCATTTTATGAAAGTGGTAACGTTTTCTTAGGGATAAAATTATAAAACGTATTCAGAATGTTGACAATATATTGTTTTTTACGACATGAAATTATATAATTGCACATAAATATCATTTTGTAAAAAAGGGGTGGACTATAGTGGAAGAAATTCGGGTTGGTTTACTAGGACTCGGCACAGTTGGCAGTGGGGTGGTCAAGATCATTAATGCTCATCAAGATCGCCTCATTCATCAAATCGGTTGTCCTGTCAAAGTTACGAAAATTTTAGTGAAGAACTTAGAAAAAGAAAGAGATGTCCAAATTACCCCTGATATGCTCACTAAGGATGCAACGGAAATCATCGACAATGAGAATATTGATATAGTTATTGAGGTAATGGGCGGACTTGAAGAAGCAAGAGCGCATATTTTACGCGCATTGCAAAATGGCAAGCATGTTGTGACAGCCAACAAAGACTTAATGGCTGTATATGGCACTGAGCTGCTTTCTGTAGCAAAGGAAAATCAATGTGATTTATTTTATGAGGCAAGTGTAGCTGGCGGTATCCCGATTCTTCGCACCATTGTGGACGGACTTTCCTCTGATCGAATTACGAAAATGATGGGAATTGTGAACGGAACAACAAACTTCATTTTGACAAAGATGTCAAATGAAGGAAGAGCATATGAGGATGTGTTAAAGGAAGCGCAGGAGCTTGGATTTGCAGAAGCGGATCCAACTTCAGATGTAGAAGGCTTGGATGCAGCGCGTAAGATGACAATTCTTGCAACGCTTGGCTTTTCCACAAATGTGGAGCTAAAGGATGTTAGCGTAAAAGGAATTTCATCGATCACAGAGGAAGACTTAGCGTACAGCCAAGGGCTTGGCTATACAATGAAGCTAATTGGACTTGCGAAGCGCGATGGCGAAAAGCTTGAGGTGAGTGTAGAGCCAACGCTTCTTCCAAACACGCACCCGCTTGCGGCTGTACAAAATGAATTCAATGCTGTGTATGTGTACGGAGCAGCAGTTGGAGAGACAATGTTCTATGGTCCTGGGGCAGGCAGTCTTCCAACAGCAACATCAATCGTTTCTGACTTAGTAGCGGTGATGAGAAATATGAGATTGGGTGTGAACGGCAATAGCACCGTAACGCCGCAATATCCAAAAGTACTCAAGAATGAGGACGAAATTACAGCAAAATATTTCCTTCGCATCCATGTGAAAGACGAAGTAGGTGTATTTGCGCAGGTTACATCATTATTCTCTGAATATGGGGCGAGCTTTGAAAAGATTATTCAAACACCCCTTGAGGAAAAAGGAACTGCGGAAATCGTTCTTGTTACGCACCATACTTCTCTTACAAGCTACAAGTCCATCTTACAGCGTTTAGAAGGCTTAAACGTTGTGCAAGGTGTGAAAGCAAGCTACCGCATTGAGGGAGAAGGAAAGTAATAGAAAAAGTAATGCTAACGCAATAATAAGGTATAAAGATGCGAACTCAGAAAAGGTCAGCTATGTTATAGCTATTCCCACAAGAGCTACCGCATAAAGACAAAGAAATTTGAACCAAGGGTATTGCCGAACGATGAAGGAATCTTGTTCGAGCATGCCGAAGGAGTTGTTTTCTAATGACAGCAAACGGTCCCATGTTTACCGTTCAAGTACCGGCAAGTACAGCCAATCTTGGTCCAGGCTTTGATTCGATCGGCCTTGCGGTAAGTAAATATTTAATAGTTGATGTGTATGAAGACACTGGCTGGCGTTGTGTGGCAAAGTCACCAGCATTAGAGGGAACACCTACTGATGAAAGTAATCTGTTGTTTCAGACTGCTTTAGAGGTTGCATACGAATATAAAAAAACATTGCCATATTGCCGCTTAGAGGTAGAAAGTGATATTCCGCTGACACGCGGTCTTGGCAGCAGTGCTTCTGCAATTATTGCAGGAATTGAGATTGCGAATATACTTTGCGACTTGCAATTGTCCATGCAGGAGAAGCTAGACATTGCAAGCGTGATGGAAGGGCATATCGATAATGTTGGAGCTTCATTATATGGCGGGCTTGTCATCGGCACATATGATGGGCAATCTGCAGCTCTTGTACAGCAGTCCATTACAGATATGGAGCTTGTAGCGATTATTCCTTCTTATGAACTGAAAACATCTGATGCACGTAACGTACTTCCTGGTCAGCTTTCCTATGCGGAAGCGATTCAGGGCAGCGGGGTTAGTAATCTCCTTGTAGCTGCACTTCTGAAGGAAGACTGGAAGCTTGCGGGGGAGGCAATGAAGCGCGATTTATTTCATGAGCCGTACCGTACACCGCTTGTAGCTGAGCTGCAGGTGCTCAAAACGCTTCCGAGCCATTCGGATATATATGGATATGCACTAAGCGGTGCAGGTCCGACTGTACTTTGCTTCGTTCGCAAGGGTGCGGGAGAGCTTATTAGCAAGGAGCTGAAGGAACACTTCCCAAGCTGTGCTGTAGAAGGGCTTCAAATTGTAAACGAAGGCGTACAGGTTGTTTTTAATACAGTAACACACCTTAAAGGCTAATGCTTTTAAGGTGTTTTTTTTTGCACTGTAAGAAAGTATAAATTTCTAGCCAGAAGCCAATTCGATGTAGCGAGAAATTTTAGGAATACAGTATATAAGTAGGGCTACGCCCCTGTCTTCGCCCAAGAGCGGGGCTCGCCAATCGGCGAGTTTTCTTTATCTAAAAATAAACGGATGCACTGAGATGGGAAGAAGCTTATTAAGAAGGCTCTTGCATTCTCATTAGCATATTACCGCATCGTTTTGTTTCTTTTTTGCTGTTTGCTATAATATCGGTAATTGGTAATGTTTTCATTATATAGAAAAATGGAGTCGATGAGGCATGAGACCTATCATGATTAAGGTGCTGCTTGCGGTTATGGCTGTATCTCTCGGTTTGTTTCTGTACGGATTCATAGTTGGTGCAAATGACGTACTGAACCCGAAGGCTTCTAGTATGCCAAAGGCTGGTGAAGAAGCAACGAAGGTAAAGAAAAATGATAAAAATCTGCAGCTAGTTAGTTTGGGGGATTCTCTAACACGTGGTGTTGGCGATAAAGAAGCAATCGGTTATATCGGCCGTGTGCGTAATCATTTAGAGAGCGAGTATCAACAAAAGACCTCACTTGCAAATCTTGCAGTAAGTGGTGCTAAAATGCCGGATTTGCTAAAGCAATTAGCTGATAAAGGTGTACAGTATTCTATAAAGCAAGCGGATGTAATTGTTTTTACAATAGGCGGAAATGATTTATTCCCGGGCTGGGAAGCGCTTGGAAATCTTGATTTAACGAAATATAGACCGGACGAAGCAACCTTCCAAGCAAACGCGAAGAATATTATCGAGCTGATTCGTAAAGTAAATCCAGATTGCCCAATTTTTTGGATTGGTTTATATAACCCATTTGAAGATGTACCGGAATTGAGCGGCTCCTCAGCTGTTGTTGTGAACTGGAATGCTTCTTTGGAGCGAACAGCGCTTGAATTTTCAAATGTACATATTATTCCAGTATTTGACCTGTTTCACAGCCGAGGGAAGGAATTATTGTATTCTGACCATTTTCACCCGAATGAAAAGGGCTATGCTTTAGTAGCTAATCGCTTGCTGCAAGATCTTGTGAGCCAGTTAGGTATTGATAAAAAGGAAGTGACAGATTAATGACAACGGTGCTTTCTGTAAAAGGCCTTAAAAAGGTAATTGGGAAGAAGACATTGGTAGAGAATATTTCTTTTGAGGTACAGCAAGGAGAGGTATTCGGGTTTTTAGGGCCGAATGGGGCTGGGAAAACAACGACAATTCGTATGCTTGTCGGGCTCATTAAGCCAACGGAGGGCAAGATTGCAATTGCGGGATATGATATACGCAAGGAGTTCCGAAATGCGATGCGGCAGGTTGGAAGTATTGTCGAAAATCCGGAGCTGTATACATATTTAACAGGCTGGGAGAACTTAAAGCAGTTTGCCCGTATGCTTGGAGATGTAACAGATGAGAGGATTCATGAGATTGTTCGGATGGTGCATTTGGACAAGCGTATTCACGATAGAGTTAAAACATATTCACTTGGAATGAAGCAGCGTCTTGGCATCGCACAGGCATTGCTTGGCAAACCTAAGCTGCTAATTTTAGATGAGCCGACAAATGGCTTAGATCCGGCCGGCATTCGAGAATTGCGTGAATTTGTTCATCATCTCGTACAAGAAGAGCAGATGAGTGTGTTTATTTCTAGCCATTTGCTGAGCGAGGTGCAAATGATGTGCGATAGAGTTGCGATCATTAACCATGGAAAAATGATTACAGTAGCTACTATTGAAGATTTGGTGAAAAAAGCGGCTGATAGAGTAGAGTGGATTGTAACACCAGTTGAAAAAGCAGAAGGCATTTTAAGAGGTTTAGCAGAAGTAAGGGAGCTTACAGCGCAGCAGAATGTCATTACATGCCGTATGCCGATTGAACGAATTAGCATATACAATAAGCAACTCATTGAAAATGGTATAGATGTCCATAGTGTGCGTGAGGTTGCATTTACCTTGGAGGATCTGTTTATGGAGCTGACGGGAGCTGAAGGAATTGCGTGAGTTTTTGCAGCTAGTTTATAACGAGTCAGAGAAGATTTATCGAAAAAAGAGGGTCTTTGTGATCATCCTGATTTTACTTGTATTAATCCCTATTTTTGTATATGCGCAGTATAGGGAGGTGCAAACAACAATGAAGCGCCTCGGTACAAGTGATTGGCGAGTGTCACTGCAGCAGCAAATTGTTGATACGCAAAATCGTTTGAACAATTCACGCTTGCCAGAAGAGTGGAGAGAATGGCTCAAGGTGCGTATTGAACAGCAGCAATATTATTTGGATCATGATATTAATCCAAATGCGCCGGGAGCTCCAACCTTTACAAGAGCCTTTATCGAACAGGGCATTACCCTATTTGTGCCGTTGCTTGTCATGATTGTTGCAATTGATATTGTTTCAGGAGAGCGGAGTGACGGGACGATTAAAATGCTTTTGACCAGACCGGTTCGAAGGTGGAAGGTGCTTTTGAGCAAATATGTCACGATGCTGCTATTTGTTTCGCTGATTTTGCTGCTTGTCGGTATCATCGCTTATCTTCTATCGGGGATTGTATTTGGCTACTCGGGATGGATGCTTCCTGTCTTAACCGGGTTTGTAATCGAAAACGAAAGCTTGAATACAAACTTCGTTCACCTTGTTCCGCAGTGGATGTACGTTATGATGGCATATGGATTAGCTTGGTTTGTGGCGGTTGTGATTGGAACGATTTCCTTTATGATTTCGGTGCTTATCCGCAATACACCAGCTGGTATGGGAGTGATGCTTGCTGGCTTAATTGCTGGGAATATTTTAAGCAACTTTGCGACGTCCTGGGAGGGAGCGAAGTATATTTTTAGTGTTAACTTATCGCTTACCGATTACTTGTCTGGACAGCTTCCAGCATTAAAGGGATTATCTATGAGTTTTTCTTTGCTGAATTTAACGGCTTGGGCAGCCGTCTCACTGTTTGTGTCATTTTTTGTATTTACGAAGCAGGATATGACAAGTTAGGCAAGGAATTAAGGAACTTGTCCGTGTCTTACAGGTAAGCTTGTTCATATAATGTATTGTTCGGATCATACGAGAAGGCCTATTCATAACGAGGAGAAAGCGATGAAACCTCTTGTGTTTTTTCAGAGCTATCATCATGAATAGGACTTATGCTAGAGCGTCTTCTTTGCCGCCGTTCGGTATAATCAGAGGATGCATTTTCATCTAAGCGATGCGTAGCATCCGAATGCAGCGTCTGCCCTTATTTATGGAAGCCGAACCAATCTGGGCGAATTTAGATAAAAAGGTCGATCTCTTGGAGTCGGCCTTTTCTTTACGTTTTCAGAAAGCCTAAATTTCTATTCAAGAGACCATGCGACGTAGCGGGAAATTTTAGGAATAGAGTATAAGGGCAACTACACATCTCTGTTTTTGTCCAAAGGCAGGGCTCGCCAATCGGCGAGTTTTCTTTTACATATAAGATACTGCATATGTAGAAGCACTAGTTTCTATCATCAATTCTTTTGATTAACAACTAAAACGTGTACTATGAAAAGTATGGGCAAAATAACTAAAAAGAGACTAAGAAAGGAAGTGGTTAAGGTGGCGACAATCCTAAAAAATGACTGGGAACCACTTTTACAAGAAGAGTTTGAAAAGCCATATTATAAAAGCCTTCGTGAGTTTTTAAAGGAGGAGTACCGTACACGTATTGTCTATCCAAAGCCCGATGAGATTTTTAATGCATTACATTACACAGATTATGATGACGTAAAGGTTGTTATCCTTGGCCAGGATCCGTATCATGGTCCAAATCAAGCACAAGGCTTAAGCTTCTCTGTGAATCCAGGTGTTCGTATTCCACCGTCACTAAAGAATATGTTCAAGGAGCTACATGATGATCTTGGCTGCCATATTCCAAATCACGGCTCCCTAGTGAAATGGGCAGAGCAGGGCGTTCTTTTGTTAAATACAGTATTAACAGTGCGGCAAGGCGAACCGAACTCTCATAAGGGAAAGGGCTGGGAAACGTTTACAGACCGTGTCATCCAGCTGTTAAATGAGAGGGAAAAGCCAATTGTGTTTGTATTATGGGGTAAGCATGCACAGGCAAAAGCTCCTCTCATTACAAATAGCCAGCATTATATCATTGAGGCTCCGCATCCAAGTCCATTTTCAGCAAATCGAGGCTTTTTTGGAAGCAAGCCATATTCAAAGGTAAATGCATTTTTGCAAAGTGTCCATGAGACAGAGATTGATTGGGAAATACCGGATATTTCATAATATTTAGAGGGACGAGATCTACTCATGTTTATAAAGCGCAAGGAAATCCTTTCATGATGAAGGGATCTTTGGGCTTTTTTTTCTCTGTTTTACGCTGTAGAAATATATAAATTTCCAGTTGAAACTTCGCCCAGGAGCAGGGCTCGTCAATCGGTGAGTTTTCTTTATACGGGGAAATCCAGGGATACATAGTAATTCACAAAGCAGGAAAGTTATTATAAAATAGAGGAATGGAAAAGGGAAGCGGGAAGCCGTTCTTCCCTTTTTTCCATCTTAGTAGTGAAGAGGAGAATGACGGTGTCAAAATCAAAAATATATAGTCTGCTATTATTTGTCATGTTGCTTTGGGGAATGAACGTAATTGCTACAAAAATATTGGTTACGAGTTTTATGCCGGTTACGATGACAGCTTTTCGGATTTTTACAGCCGGATGTATAGTATTTCTCATTCTTGGCTTTTTAAAAGCGGTACGTCTGCCAAAGGGAAAAGAATGGTTTTATATTTTCATAGGAAGCTTATTTAATGTTGTAGGACATCATTATTTTTTATCTGTCGGTTTGACGAAAACATCTGCAACGAATACTGGTTTGATTTTGGGAATGGCGCCGCTCTTGACGGCCATCCTTGCAATGTTGTTTTTAAAGGATAAAGCGACTGTTTTGAAGGTAGTAGGGGTGTTGCTTGGTTTCTTCGGAGTGTCATTTGTTATTTTAGGGAATGGTGAGAGCCTTCACCATATTTCTTCCGGCGATATAGATATCTTTTTATCCATCCTGTCACAATCAGTCAGCTTTATTACTATTAAAAAGGCTTCTAAGACAATCGATCCACGTCTTATGACGGGCTATATGCTAATCTTTGGTTCAGCGTTTTTATTTGTCATCAGCCTCATTATAGAACCAAGCGGGCTTTCTAGCATGACAAGAGGATCTATCGCTGCTTGGAGTCTCTTCTTGCTATCAGCTCTTCTTGCGACGGCTTTTGGCCACATGATCTACAATTATAGTGTCGGAAAAATTGGGGCAGCAGAAGCGTCAATTTTCATTAATTTCAACCCGTTTTTTGCGTTAATTGGCTCACTTCTCTTCCTCGGGGAAACCATTGTATGGAAGCAGCTGCTTGGGTTTATATTTATCATCCTAGGCGTTACCCTTGGTTCAGGTGCGTACGAGGAATTAATGAGACGTTTTGCACGCAAGAGACATGTATATATGAAATAATAATAAAGAAAACTCGCCGACTGGCGAGTCGTTAGGCGAAGACAGAGACGTAGTTGCCCTTATACTGTATTCCTAAAATTTCCGACCACGTCGAATGATCTTCCAGCTGGAAATTTATACTTTCTTACAGTGTAAAGAAAACTCGCCGACTGGCGAGCTGTTAGGCGAAGACAGAGGCGTAGTTGCCCTTATACTGTATTCCTAAAATTTCCGACTACGTCGAATGGTCCTCCAGCCAGAAATTTATGCTTTCTTAAAGTGCAAAAAAGCTCCCTCCTATATTTCTAGGAAGGGAGTTTTTTTGGATTTATCTACCTGCTTTTGTCTTCAGAATGTTTTCCTCAAGAGCAAGGGTAGTCTGAGTATTAAACACGTACAGTCAGGACAAATTCCTCAACAACTTTTGCTACGCCATCATTCATATTTGTATCTGTTACATGGTCCGCTATAGCCTTAATATCATCAGGTGCATTCCCCATAGCAACGCCAAGACCCGCAAATTCAATCATGGCTTGGTCATTGTAGCTGTCCCCCATTGCGATGACTTCCTCACGCTTAATACCGAGCTTTTGAATCAGATAGTTGAGGCTTGTACCCTTTGTTACTCCAGCCTCTGTAAATTCAAGGAAAAATGGCTTAGAACGCATAACGGATAATTTTCCAGCGAATTCAGCCTGCAGCTGCTTTTCTATTCCAATTAGACGCTCTGGAGCCTCCACCATTAATACTTTTACAACAGGCTCATCAATTGCAGCTGTGAAGCTATCAACCTCCACGATTGGCAGTCCGGTAATTTCTGCTTCTATCTCAGTATATTGATTATTTGCCTCAGTTACAATTGTGTCACCAACATATGTGTGAATCCAAACATCAATATCCTCACGGCGGCTCACTTCATATAAGTGATGGGTTGTTTCCGGTGATAGGGTACTGCTGAATAGCTCCTCATCTGTTTGGCAGTCTATAATCTTGGCGCCGTTAAAGGAAAGAATATAGCTTCCATACTTCTCTAGGTGAAGTTCCTTTGCAATATCAAGCATCGCGTATGTGGGACGTCCAGAAGCAAGTACAACCTTCACACCAAACTCCTGTGCATCCATAAGCGCTTTTTTTGTACGCTCAGAAATAGTATGGTCGTCGCGCAGCAGTGTATCATCTAAATCCAGTACAATCATTTTGTAAGACATCTTATTCAGCCCTTTCCATCGTTCGTGTTATCTACTATCCTAACAACAATAGTCGTAGGCTGCAAGGTTAGAAGTTTTCCATATAAAAAGGAGGGCTGCTAAGACCCTCCTGAACGATTTATTGATTTTCCTCTTATGCTCTAGCTGCTGCCCGCGCCTTTGTAAAAGGAAGCCTAGAATCTAATGATAGGAAGGAGCTTCCATTTAAAGCGAGATGAAGAGCCATCACCATTAAAGCAACTTCTAGCTCGTAGCCAGCTCCTTGTCCATTTCCTAAGAATCCAGCTGCTAATTTCACTTTCAGAGTGGCAACCACCATAATGGCAATAAGCAGAGCAGAAATGATTCTTGTTCCCAGACCTAAGATTAAGGCGATTCCGCCCACTAATTCAATTGTACCGATAGCATATGCCATGAAGCCAGGTATGCCCATGCTCTGGAACCATCCGGCAAGACCGCCTAAACCACTTTGAAACTTTGTTAGACCATGTACAAAGAAGGTGATTCCCAATACTACCCTTAAAATAAATGCTCCAATTTCTTGATAATTTTTCATTACTTATCTCTCCTTTCATTTTTGCACTACACTATGTAGTGTTGGAAGGTAAAAAAAAAATTAAGTAATGGTTACTAGAACCATACTCATAAAAAGAAATAACGCATGTATAGAAATTACAATAGATGTTGTTTTAAGCCTTACCGGTATCGTTTTTTGAGGATCCACCAGCTGCTGTAATCTGTAATTTACGGATTCATCCGAGAAGTGAATTAAGACAGGACCTATGCCTGGATGAAACCCATTTTTAATGAGCTTTAACAAGGCACTTCCTAGACCTAGCTCAGAACCTGTTCTTTGGATTGCATATCCGTCGGCTAGCACTTCACTCATAATTTTATAGTTTTGGTAAGCCCATTTGGTTACCGGAATAAACCAAAGGGATTGCGAGATTAATTGCAGGATGAAAACCTTTAGCGGATCACGGTTTCTTTGATGAAAGGTTTCATGCTCTATTACTGCCTCAAGCTCATGGTCCTC
Source organism: Ectobacillus funiculus (assembly GCF_004138295.1). GTDB lineage: Bacteria > Bacillota > Bacilli > Bacillales > Bacillaceae_G > Ectobacillus > Ectobacillus funiculus. Next base: position 13,612 of record NZ_SCFM01000008.1, read on the forward strand.
CAGCATCTCGATTAAACCGCTTGAGAGAACGATATACGGTTTCATGCATCCAATTGTAAACGCTAGTGACTGATTGTGATGAATGACCATAATATCTTGATTTTGCCGGTTGTATTCCTCATTCATGATATTGGTTAATTCTATGCTCTTTAGATGGACTAGCTTCTGTTTAAACTTTTTAGCTACAATATACTGCTCTGTAACCTTAATAAGTGTTACAAGCACGGTATAGGCAATAAATGCATTTAATAGAAGAAGCACAAGAAAGTAGTAAAATGAACTTTCCTTGAACAAGCTAATGCAAAACTTAAAAAAGTTTACACGAATATTTACTCCAAATAGGAGATGTGCTAAGTACATCCCTATCTGGCTCCATACAAAAACCGCAATAAGGAGACTTAATCCCAGAATAAAGGCCGACTTCTTTTTACACCACATCATAGCTTATCCTGTTTTAACTGCTGAATTTTATGTTCTAATTGATCCAGCAGGTTTTTGTCTACATCTTTCAATGCATCAAGCATATGGGTGATTACAACACCGCCAAACTCATCAAGCAAGTTCTCTGTTATCTTCTTAGATTGCTCTTCGATAAAGCGATCCTTTGATTGAACCGGCTGAAATAGTGAAAGTCTTCCCTGTAATCTCTTTTTTAGAATTCCCTTCTCTACCAGTCGATTCATAACAGTCATAACAGTGTTGAAATTGACGGGCTTGTCCTGCTCAAGGCGTTGTTGAACATCCTTAATGCTGAGCTCATCCGCATTCCAGAGAAGCTCCATAATTTTGGCTTCTAACGGTCCAAAAAAACGGGATAGCCCCACTTCATCGTACTTGAAATTTTTGATATTCATGTTTTCACCTTCCACTACGTATTGTAGTGCATTGATTGTCCAATTTCAAGTATAAGATTTGGAATATATAAGCAATTAAAGATGGTTTTGATGTCACTATTTTAGCTGTGCTCCGAAATAATATTGTTATTCATAACTCAACAAGGGAGGAAAAGCTTCTTGAACATGATATGATAATAGTGTTTGGACCGATAAAAAAGCTAAAACTAATGGAAAAGGCATATCAATAGAAATAATGAGGTGAACAATGATGCAAGTGTCTGTAGAGGCGGTATTAAACAAATTGACGAGTGAGGTTGCGGCTGCAAGGCAGCAGCATAACACAGCAAAGGTTCGGGAGCATTTAGCTGCTATCCGTGCCCTATGTGACCTAGTGCTGGAGGAGCAACAAGAGGCACAGATTGCGCCAGCAGCAATGTTGGAGCAAAGGCCTGTTCATACAGCCCCTTCTTTTTCTCCTGCACCAGTGCTTTTAAAGGAAGAAGGCGCAAACGGAGGTTCCTTATTGGATTTCTAGCACGGTAAGAATGTATAAGCTTCTAGCTGGAAGTTAATTCGACGTAGTGAGAAATTTTAGGAACAAAGTATAAGTGCAACGACGCCTCTGTCTTCGCCCAAGGGCAGGGCTCGCCAATCGGCGAGTTTTCTTTAGGAGACAAAACGGTTGGCTTTCGGTGTGAATTCTTCTAAGATTAGGTAAGAGGACGGTGAAGGATATGAAGGTGTTTTTTATTTTAGGTTGCATTAGTGCGTTTTTATCGGTTGCACTTGGCGCATTTGGCGCACATGGCTTAGAAGGTAGAGTTTCCGCCAAAATGCTAGAGGTATGGAAAACAGGTGTTACATATCAGATGTTCCATGCAGTTGGTTTGTTTGTGGTGGCATTTCTTTTAGCTAAGCTGCCAGATAGTTCACTTACTACGGCGGCAGGGTGGATTATGGTTGCAGGAACGGTTTTATTCTCAGGAAGCTTGTACGTATTAAGCGTATCTGGCATTAAGGTGCTTGGAGCTATTACACCGCTTGGAGGCGTAGCCTTCTTAACGGCATGGGTGCTGCTTGCGATCGCAGCAGTAAAGGGATTATAGAGAAAAGCAGCGCAGCCTGATTTACTTACAAAGAGGTATTCGCTGCTTAGCGTTTTACGTAAAAGAAGCTGGCAGCCCTTGGGCTGCCAGCTTTTGTGCGTAGTAGGAGGTATCCAACTGCGCTTTTTATCTCCGCGGTGGATACGTTGCAGCTTGCCCTTGCGGAAGATAATTGATTTCCCCTGGGAATTCTACATAGTCTAAATAAATCATGAGCAGGAGATAACGTTTTCCCGATTCAGGCTCACTTATAATAACGTGATCGCGCCCAGCCGCTTCAATAATGCCTGTATATGACTGCGTTCCGAGTGAGCTGTTTCGTTCATACGTCATAAATATAGTTGCTTGCTTACCTTTGTTCAAACGAAGAATATTTTCGATATAAGATTGCTCTAAAGGCAGCTGTCCTGAAGCCATTGCGAACTGTGCCTGCGCGGCTTGTGCAGCCTGCGCGCCCTGTACAGCCTGTGGGCTTTGTTGAGCAGGCTGCTGTGCATAATAACCATTCTGCCCAGAAGCAGGTGCTGGTGTTCCTGATGGTTGATAAAAGCCTGATCCATAATATGGATTTTGATTCATCCTAAACCCTCCCTATGATTAGCTAAATAGAGTAAACCTTCGGACAATCACTTCCGGATGGCTGGTAGAAGCAATGCTGTTTGAATCTTCCGGAATTCTGTTGATTAAACCATGTAGGGGGGCAATCCCCCCCTGGCCTAAAGAACCATAAGCCATATGTGGCAGGCCAGAAGCGTTCCGCGTTAATCACACGGCGCGCCAACGCAATATCACTGTCTCTTGCCCGTTGATAAAAGTATCCTTTTTGAGTTGCTTCAAAGCCGCCCGGAGTTTGAAATACCATTTGCTGAAGATCACGAATTTTTTTAAAGTCCAGGCAGTCGCTGAGCACCCGGTTTACGCCGACATTTCCAACCATCAACATGCCCTGCTTTCCTTCGCCTTCAGCTTCTGCTCTCATCAATCGCGCGAGAAGTTTTACATGCTCTTCGGTATATGGAATAACTCCCATACCTTTCACCTCACTTCAAAGGCAGTTCGGGCCAGTAAACTATACTTTGTTGCTTTAAGGGAATGCTGCTATCAAAAAGAACCGCTATTCCATATGTATGGAGAGGGAAAAGGAGATATGACAACTAAGAAAATCAAGCTTATAGGAGTTAGGCAACAAAAAATGCTCCCTGCGAAAACAGGAAGCATCCATCATTATACGTGTAAAAATTCTGCAATCTTTTCCTTCGGGAGGATGTTGCCGACGAAGAAGGAGCCAAACTCACCATAGCGTGCGCTCACTTCATCAAAGCGCATCTCATAGATAAGCTTTTTGAACTGAAGTACGTCATCTGAGAATAATGTTACGCCCCATTCATAATCATCAAAGCCAACGGAGCCTGTAATAATTTGGCGTACCTTGCCCGCATATTGTCGACCAATTTTACCGTGGCTGTACATCATTTTTTTACGCTCCTCCATCGGAAGCATGTACCAGTTGTCGTCCCCTTGGCGGCGCTTATCCATTGGGTAGAAGCATATGTATTGCGCTTTTGGTAAAATTGGCTTCAGACGCGCTATAATCTGTGGGTTTTGATATGGATCCTCGTCAGAAGGCAGGTAATTGCTTAATTCCACGACAGACACATAGGAATATGTAGGAACTAAATATTCAGCAAGCATTGTTTTGTTAAATTCCGTCTCAATTTCGTTTAATTCTTCCATTGTTGGACGTAAAAGCATGAGCATAAAATCTGCTTTTTGCCCAACAATTGTATACACAGCTTGACTGCCTTCATTTGCTTCCTCTGTTTTGCTCCACTTTTCCACTAGATCCAAAAACTCAAAAATAGCTGTCTGACGCTCATCGCTTGATAACCGCTTCCATGCAGTCCAGTCCACAGAGCGGAAATCGTGCAGGCAATACCAACCATCTAATGTTTTTGCTGCTTCACTCATCTTAATCACCTCAATTTTTAAATTCATTTCGTACAATATTTACTATACCATAAAAGCATCAAGAAATAGGAATTCCTGCTAGCGAATGACGGTCAGAACATTCTAAATATATAATCATTTATTTTTGGGCGTTTTTTTAAATTGAAAAAGTTTAAATTAGAGGAAAAAAGGCGTATCCTTAAATACAGTTAAGTACATAGGAGGTAACAACAGTGAGTGATTTATTTGCAACATTAAAAGAGAAGCTTCGCGGAAAGGGAACGACGATTGTTCTTCCAGAAGGAACAGATGAGCGTATCCTTGGCGCAGCAGCCCGCTTAGCGAAGGACGAGCTAGTAAACCCAATTTTAGTGGGGAATACAGCTGAGATTAAGCAAAAGGCAGATGCTTTGAATGTAGCGCTATCCGGTGTTACGATTTATGATCCAGCGTCTTATGACGAAATGGAAGAGATGGTAGCGGCTTTTGTAGAGCGTCGTAAAGGAAAGGTATCTGAAGAAGATGCACGCAAATTATTACAAGATGAAAATTACTTTGGTACAATGCTTGTTTATATGGGCAAAGCACAGGGACTTGTAAGCGGAGCAGTTCATTCTACGGCAGATACAGTTCGTCCTGCCCTGCAAATCATTAAAACAAAGCCAGGCGTTTCTAAAACTTCTGGCGTGTTTATCATGGTACGTGGAGAGGAAAAATATGTATTTGCTGATTGTGCAATTAATATTTCTCCATCCAGCCAGGATTTGGCGGAGATTGCAGTAGAAAGCGCAAAAACAGCAGCTTTGTTTGGTGTTGACCCGCGCGTTGCAATGCTTAGCTTCTCAACAAAGGGTTCAGCAAAATCTCCGGAAACAGAAAAGGTAGTAGAAGCGACGCAGCTTGCGAAGCAAATGGCACCGGAGTTAACATTGGATGGTGAGTTCCAATTCGATGCGGCTTTCGTACCAGCTGTTGCGAAGCAAAAAGCGCCTGGTTCTGTTATTGAAGGGAATGCGAATGTATTTGTATTTCCAAGCCTTGAAGCAGGAAATATCGGCTACAAAATTGCACAGCGCTTAGGGAACTTTGAGGCGATTGGACCTGTTTTACAAGGATTGAACATGCCTGTAAATGACTTATCCCGCGGCTGTAATGAAGAGGATGTATATAAGCTGTCTTTAATCACTGCAGGTCAAGCACTGTAAATAAAAAAAGCCCATATTGGGCTTTTTTTCATTTTAGGAACAAAGTATAAGTTCAACCGTGTCTCTGTCCGCCAGGTGACGAGTTTTCTGTATACGCTATCCTGCTGCGCTTCCGCTGGGTATTTATCCTAGAGCTTTGTTGTTTCTCTCTAAAACCCGATGGAGGTTTTGTTCATACATTGAGACCTCTTCAGGAAGCAGCTGTGATGGTGAGAGCGTCGGCGTAAAGTGTTGAAGTGTTTGCAGCAGACGCATCATTAAGTGATACACGGTGATGTCTGTCTTCAGCAACTCCGATAAGGATGCCATTACATCCGGCACGATAACAGGATAGACAAACTTTGTCTGCTCTCCCTTTAGCGCAAGCTGATAAAAATCGCGAATGAGGGCAGCTCGATTTGAGCCGCTGCCCGTGGCGCACAGATAAATTTGTACAGCAATCCCGCCGCGAATCCGGCGCTGTGAGATACCGGCAAATTTTTTACCGTCAATGCTTAAATCATAGCTGCCTGGACAATAGGAGCCAACAATCTCTCTTGCTTCAATGACAGCACCATAATCATGAAGCATTTCTTGAATGAGCCCCAGCATTGCATCATAGCCAAGGTTAATATCAATGCTCTTATCGGCTTCGCGCAGGATGAGGGAGATGTTTAACACTCCTTCGTCCAGCACAACCGCAAGACCGCCTGAATTGCGTACAATTACATTCCAGCCCTGCTCCTGTAAAAAGTTTATGCCCTCCTGTAAAAACGGGAGCCTTGTATCTTGGATGCCAAGTACAATTGTATTGTGATGAACCCAAGAGCGCACCGTTGCAGGGGAAAGCCCACTGCCGACTGTTGTACATAATGTATCATCCATCGCGAAAGACTGCAGTGCTTGAAACTGCGGTCCTAGGCTTGATTGGTCAATGATGCGCCATTGGGGCTGAGATAAAATAGAACGATAATCACGCATGTCTGTAGCCCCTTTATGATGAGGTTATAAAGCTTAATGGACTGCTGCCGATTTTATTGAACGGGGGTCTCCCGCAGGTAAAATGGTCTATGTCCGCTTTCCTTAAGTCATTATAACAAAAAAGAAGATAGCAATATAGCTATCTCCTCTGCGGCTATCATTCTGCAATTTTTTCAAGGTTCCCGTTTCGGTCCATTCGGAAGCTTGTTGTTGGTCGCTCCTCTTCATCCATAAGAGCGAGCTTACGGGCGCGATTCATAATTTTCATCATTGTTTCGTAATCCTCTTGAATCGTCGTTGATTCTTGCTCTAGCTTGGCAACTTTGCCTGCTAGTTCTTCATTTTTATGCATGTATTCAGTAATTTCTTTTCTTAATCGTTCATTTTCGCGCTCCAATGCAGTGACCTTTACATCTGAGCTTCCTAAAGATTGTAGAAAATGAATTACATCTGCCATTGTAAGAGAAGAAGTCTCCCTTGGACTAAAAACAGCAGTATCCGTCATGGTGAAGGAAGGTTCTTCTAGTAGAACTGTATTTTCTATGACTTCATCAGCTTCCATATCAACAGTACGCACGGCAGGAGCTGGTGCTGGTGGTGTATACAGCAGCTTTTTCTTTGCCTGATCCCCGCCGATTGCACGCATCTTCTCTTTGCGATGCCTTTTTGCTACCTGTAGATCTTTTTCATAGTTATAGCGTACAACGGCATTCCAACGAAATCCACAAGCCGCTGATGTGCGATTAAGTCTATCTCCTACTTCTTCAAAGGCGTTTAATTGTGTGCTTCCTTCCCGGACATGGCGCAGTACTGTTTCTGCCAAAAGCAAATCATCTTCTTCTGTCCAAGCATCTTGTCTTATCTTCATAGAATCATCTCCTTAATCCCTTTCTAAAGTGTTTTCTACCTTTAGGATGGACGGAAATGATACGTCTTATACAAACCTTTTAAAAAAATGGTAGATTATTTCCAGAGATAGAGGCTCTGAAGTTCCTAGTAAAACATACTATCTCTCTTTCAGATTAGCTTTTCAGGTCGATTGGAAGTGGAAAATATAGGGAGAAAATAAAAAGAGTATGTATTTTTCTTATAAAAAAATGTATAATATGTTCATACTTACTTAGTATTCTCTATAAGAGAATACCCCACTACATTTTTATATGATATGTAAAAGGCAAACCTGGCTGAAAAGCAGGGACGCAAAGCTTAGAGCCTAAAGAGGAAATTCCTCTATGGTCGTCTGGTTGCCATCCTTTTTTAATAGTTCTGCCATTTAGAGCGTTTTGAAAATACATATGAATAGGAAAACAGGCAGATGCATTATTTCTGCCTGTTTTGCTATGTGGACAACAATTAATGATAGCTTTGCCTTATAAGATCGTGCACGGATAGCTTGCAACATTTTAAAAAGAACGGTAAAATATCTTTTAGCAAATCGTGCAACGGTGCATACTAATATATGCGAAAAGTTTGAGCTCGAGAAAGGATTGTGCAAGATGGCAAATGAATTTCGGGTGTGCGATGATTGTCAGGCCACAAATTTAAAAACATTGCTTCCGCGTTTAAAGAAAGTAGACCCGGATGCAGATGTGCAGGTTGGCTGTCAGTCATACTGTGGGCCAGGGCGTAAAAAGTCATTTGCGTTCGTGAATAACCGCCCTGTTTCGGCACCAAATGAAACTGAATTAATTAAAAAAATTGAGGATAAACTAGGAAAATAAGGAAAGCACTTCTCGGTAGAGGAAGTGCTTTTTTCACTATTAGGAGAGCGTAAAGTTAAGTTCTAGCAGGAAGCTAACTTTTAGGAATACAGTATAAGTAGGGCTACGCCTCTGTCTTTGCCTAAGGGCAGGGCTCGCCAATCGGCGAGTTTTCTTTAATTGGAATTTGTATGTAATTGAATATAAATGCATAGGCGGGTCTTTCTCATCTCATTATCCTTTCGGTATAATACAGGTATGATAGTAGCAAAGAAAGGGGGTATCTTAAATGGTATATCCCAATGGCAAAATGAATGAAAAAAAGGTGTTTAAGGATCCTGTACATAAATATGTTCATGTGGATGATCAGGTCATTTGGGATTTGATCGGTACAGCAGAGTTCCAAAGATTACGCCGCGTTAAACAGCTTGGTACAACATTTTTTACGTTTCATGGAGCGGAGCATAGCCGATTTAATCACTCGCTCGGCGTATATGAAATCATTCGTCGGATGATTGATAATGTGTTTGATGGCAGACCCGCATGGAATACTGAGGATCGCTTACTTTGCTTATGTGCCGCGCTTTTACATGATGTTGGGCACGGGCCATTTTCACATTCCTTTGAAAAGGTATTTCATCTTGACCATGAGCATTTCACGCAGCGCATTATCCTTGGTGATACAGAAATTAATCAAGTGCTGCGGGAGGTTGACCGTGAATTCCCGAAAAAGGTAGCCGAGGTTATTGCGAAAACCTCTGATAATAAGCTAGCAATTAGTATGATTTCCAGTCAAATTGATGCAGACCGAATGGATTATTTACTGCGAGATGCCTATTTTACTGGGGTCACCTACGGAAACTTCGATATGGAGCGTATTTTACGTGTGATGCGCCCGCACGGGGATCAGGTTGTAATTAAGTATAGCGGTATGCATGCGGTGGAGCATTATATTATGAGCCGTTATCAAATGTACTGGCAAGTGTATTTCCATCCGGTCACACGCAGTGCGGAGGTTATTTTAACAAAGATCTTGCATCGCGCGAAGGCACTTCATAAGCAATATTACTCATTCAGGCATCAGCCTGTTCATTTCTACTCGCTATTTGAGGATGAGGTTACGATTGAAGATTACTTAAAGCTTGATGAAAATATTATGTACTATTATTTTCAAGTATGGCAGGAGGAAGAAGATGCGATTTTAAGTGATCTCTGCCGGCGCTTTGTGAACCGAAACTTATTTAAATATGTAGATTTCACAGAAAAATATCACGGATTAAATAACTGGATGGAGCTAAGCAGCTTATGCAAGAAGGCTGGCATCGACCCGGATTATTATCTTGTTGTAGATTCCACCTCTGACCTGCCGTATGACTTTTATCGGGCAGGTGAAGAAGAGGAACGTTTGCCGATTATGCTGCTGATGCCAAATGGCGAGCTTCGTGAATTATCACGTGAATCGAGTATCGTTGAAGCTATTACAGGCAAAAAACGCATGGATCAAAAGCTTTTTTATCCGTATGACACCTTATACGAGGATGGACGGAAAGGAAAAGTGAAGGAAAAAATCATTAGTATTTTAGAAGGAAAAGGGTAATAAAGACAGCGGACACGGTCTGTTTCAAAAAGGGAAAAGACCCAAGCAGGGTCTTTTCCTTTTTACATTTAAGGCTGTATAAGTTTCCAGCTAGAAACGAATTCAACATAGCCGGAAATTTTAGGAGCGTAAGTACAACTATGCCTCTGGCTTCGCCTAAGGGCAGGGCTCGCCAATCGGCGAGTTTTCTATTCGTCGCTTAAACGCTTCCCAGCGATTGCATAGTTATTTTTAGTCATTTCGTCAATGAATATAACAACCTTTTCAGCTGGTGCGCCTGTTGTTTCAACGACTGCAGCTGTTACCTTTTCAGCAAGAGCTTTTTTTTGTTCCTCTGTACGGCCTTCCAGCATTTTAATTGTAACATATGGCATGATTTCCACTCCTTTTTATGTAAAATACACTCCTATTATAGCGAATTTTGTTAGGAAGAAATCAGAAAACAAACATTTTCTTTATATTTTTGGTATGCTTACGGTAAAGCTTGAAAAAGGAGATGAATGATGGACCATTTATTTGTTTACCCATTGCAGCAAATCCCGCTGGTCGTGTTAGCAATAGCAGCAGCCCTTTCCCTTCATGAATTTGCTCACGCTTACGTTGCGTATAAATTCGGAGACCCCACTGCAAAGCAACAAGGACGTTTAACGTTATCACCACTAGCCCATCTTGATATAGTCGGGACGATTGCTATTTTCCTGCTTGGCTTTGGCTGGGCGCGACCGGTTCCTGTAAATCCATATTTCTTTAAGCGACCGCGTCTGGCAGGTATACTAGTTTCCGTAGCTGGACCGCTTAGCAACTTGTTTTTAGGAATTGTTGGTTACATTCTCTGGTATGCTCTTATCAGCACGGGTGCGCTGCACATGCTGCCGGATGCAATCGGAAAAACACTGTATGAATTCTTTCAAATTTTCATCGGCTTAAATCTTGTTCTATTTGTTTTTAACTTACTGCCATTGCCGCCGCTCGACGGCTATCGCATCTTGGAGGACCTTATGCCGATGAATGTGCGGGCAAAGATGACACAGTTTGAAAATTACGGAGCGATTATTTTTCTGGTGTTAGTTATCACACCGCTTGATCAATATACAATTGGACCAATTTTTTCGGTTGTCATACCGTATGTATCAGGAGCGATTGAGAGCATCATTGCGCCGCTCTTTGGTTTGTATGTTTCATAATGATACAATATAAGGAAAAGAGAAGCAGGAGGAAAACAGAATGGAAGAGCAACAAAAGAAAAAGCCAATTGGCTTTAATATTGTAAAAAATGATTCAACAAGCGGACACGGCGGCTTTGGTGTCGGTGCATTAAGCTTGGAGAATATGTCCCCTGTTATTGTGGATGTAACAGAAGGGACTGCATATGTAGACGTGGGGGCGATGCATGCCCGCAGCGCAGTTGAAAAAGGCATTAAATTCTTAACCAACAAGGAAGAGGTACCAAATGGAAAGCCGTATTGGCTCGTTTGGGTAACTATTGAAAGAACAGCAGAGGGAGCGTATTATGCGGGTGCGACAGCTTGCGAAATGACAGTAGATCGTGAAGCGCGCCGCGGCTATAAGCTGCTTCCAGAGCATGTAAATAAAATGGATAAATCCTTGAAGCGTCATATTATTGTGGATCATATGGATGAGGCATCCAAAAAGATTCTTGGCAGTTTCCTAAAGTCACATGATGAAGATATCTGGAAAAACTCCAGTGCGAAGCTCAAGCAGGATTTATTGACCGAATAAGCAAGTTTTGCTATTGGGGGAAATGCGAATCCGTGTTATTAAGGTGAAAAAGCCTGTTTAGAGGAAAACTAGAATAGAAAAAGGTCTCTGCATACTAAAATGTACCCTATAGAGTAGACACTTTAAAAAAGGTCTACCTATAGGGTACATTTTTGTATAATGAAAAAAAGAAATGAATACTGGGGAAGAGACGATGAGTAAAAAGATATTTACAGAAAGAGAGATGGAATTCCTGATAAGCAATCCGTATGTGCAATCGGTTAGTCCAAAGGGAATTATATATACAGAAGAGTTCAAGCGGATTTTCATTACGGAGTATGACAAGGGAAAACTACCAAGGGAAATCTTTCAAGAATGCGGTTTCGATGTGAGCCTAATTGGGGCAAAGAGAGTAAGGTCATCATCGGAGAGGTGGCGGAAAGCATACGCGGAACACGGGGTTCTTGGGTTACAAGATGCGAGAAAAACAAGTCTGGGCAGGCCACGCAAGAAGGAACTCACACTAGAAGAGAAAAATGCCCGTCTAGAGGCACAAATTCGATTACTACAGGCTGAAAATGAACTGTTAAAAAAGATTCGTTTGGCAGAAAGGAGGTTCGGGGAAAGCAAGTAAGTGTTCCTCCTTGCCAGAAATATCAGTTGGTTCGTTCCGTCATTGAGAAGTATCAACTGACTCATATGGTGAAGTATCTTTGTGAGGTGGCTGGCATTTCTCGCAGTGGGTACTATCAGTATTTCTCGGTCGAATCACAGGAACAAAGACAGCGAAAACAGAAACAGGATGAAGTCACAAGGGACCTTGTCCTCAAGGCCCTTCACTTTAAAGGCCGCAAGAAAGGGGCTCGTCAAATCAAAATGACATTGGCGGGTCAGTTTCAGGTTGTCTACAATTTAAAACGGATCCGGCGAATTATGAAGAAGTATGCCATCATCTGTCCCATCCGCAAGGCAAACCCCTACCGAAGGATGATGAAAGCTACCCATGAACACCGCGTTGTGCCGAACCTATTAAATCGGGAGTTTAAACAGGATATTCCCGGAAAGGTACTTCTGACAGATATCACGTATTTGTCGTATGGCAATGGACACAGGGCCTATCTATCGACGATCAAGGACAGTTCTACGAATGAGATTTTGGCCTATCATGTGTCAGAACGGATCACGATGGATCTAGCCACTGACACTCTTCTCAAGTTAAAGAAGAATCGGAATTTTAAGAAGGTGAAAGATGCGTTGATCCACTCGGACCAAGGAACCCACTACACGCACCCTGACTTCCAGAAAATCGTGAAGAAGCTAGGCTTACGCCAATCCATGTCAAGACGAGGGAATTGTTGGGACAATGCCCCGCAAGAGTCTTTCTTTGGCCATTTTAAAGATGAAGCCTCTATTCAGGCATGTACCAACCTGGACGAACTCAAACGAGAGATCAAGCAATACATGACCTATTACAATCATTATAGATATCAGTGGAATCTAAAAAAGATGACCCCTGTGCAATACAGAGATCATCTTCTTCGAGCTGCATGACCTTTTTTAAAGTGTCCTTTACAAAGGGTACATTTTATACTGGGCAGGGACCTTTTGTGTTCCACTGTAAGAAGATATATTAAAAGAGGGGGGATTATTTTGTCTAATAAGTTAGAAATAGATAACAACATCCAAAATAGTTTACGTTCAGATTGCTCAAATTGTTTTGGGTTGTGTTGTGTAGCTTTACCCTATGCAAAATCTGCTGATTTCGCGGTTGATAAGGATGGAGGAACGCCTTGTTCGAACCTGCAATCAAATTACTTATGCAGCATTCATCAAGACCTTATAACAAAAGGCTTCCGAGGCTGTGTTGCATATGAGTGTTTTGGAGCCGGACAAAAGGTTTCTCAAATCATTTATGAGGGGAACGATTGGAAGAATAATAAAGATTTAGCTAAGGAAATGTTTGCTGTATTTCCGATTATGCAACAGCTTCAGGAAATGCTTTGGTATTTGCAGGAAGCGCTTGTAAATCAGGCTGCTAGACCGATTTACAATGAGCTGCTAGCTGCTTTTGAAGAAACAGAAAGCCTTACAAAACAAGGCACGGAAGCTATTCTAAACATTAATGTACCGGAGCATAGGATGAAGATAAACGATTTACTTTTACATACAAGTGAACTAGTACGCTCTAAAATTTCTAATAAAAAGCTTGGAAAAAAATTTAAGCGCGGCAGTGATTTGATTGGTGCTAATCTTAGAGACGCTGACCTTAAAGGAGCTAATTTAAGAGGAGCCTTACTGATAGCTGCTGATCTGAGAGATGCTGACCTCAGATTAACTGACTTGATTGGTGCGGATTTTAGAGATGCTAATGTAAGTGGTGCGGATCTTACGGGGAGTATTTTTCTTACGCAGGCGCAGGTGAATGCTGCGAAGGGCAATATGCAGACAAAGCTGCCAGCTTCTCTAAGAATGCCGGAGCATTGGAAACAGAAAGCTTAAGTTCATCTTAGGTTTTCTTTTTTCTTTCTAAGAGAAAAACGATTTTGCCAATTGACAAAATCGTTTTCTTTGGGTTTACCAAGGGAAATATTTCTTCCACCAACCGTTCTTTTGTTCATCCTTTGCCTTTAGCTGAATTTTATTAAATTCATCCTCTCCGTCCAAATGATCCATGCAGTATTCTGTTGGCTCTGTTCCCTTTGTGAAATACATTTTTACCTTAAGCGGGCAGCCCTTTGTAGCGATTTTTCCATTTTTCGGGTTAATGTCAAGGGCAACAACACCAGCGGGCTGTTTAAATTTCTCTTTTTTCTCCTTTTCTAACCCTTTCTCCATTACATCTGCCCAAATATTCTTTGCGTAGCGCTGCTCAGCTGCACTTGTAATGTCACGTTCCTTGTCGTAGCCGACCCAGACACCGGTGACAAGCTGCGGTGTAAAGCCGATCATCCAGCTGTCTGTTTTTGTAGAGCCGGATTTTCCTGCGTATGGTCTTGTAAGCTTTGGAATAATCGCTTGTCCAGTTACGGTTGCATAGCCGCTTAGCTTTTTATTGAACATGCCTGTCATCATTTCTTCTGTGACGAACGCGTTATTTTTATCGAGTACTTGTTCATTTTCTAAGTGTGCATCGTATAAAACCGCTCCATCACGATCGATAATGCGTCTTACAAAAAGAGGTGATACCTTTTTGCCGCCGTTGGCAAACATGCTGTAGGCATTCGTCATTTCAATCGGCTTCACAGGAGAGGATCCGAGAGCAAGGGCAGGGACAGGGTCCAGCTTGCTTGTAATCCCGAACTTTTTGGCTGTTTTAACAAGCGTGTTTTCTCCGAGAAATAGATGCGTTTTTACCGCATATATGTTATCCGAAACAGCCAGCGCCTGCATCATAGTGACAAAGTCATCCGCGTAATAGTTATTGTAGTTTGTTGGGGCGTAGGTAGATACCCCATCTGCTAGCTTAAATTTCGTATATTCACTTTTAAGGCGGGTGACTGGTGTAAAGCCTTGTTCTAGTGCCGCGTAATATAGGAATGGCTTAAAGGTAGAGCCTGGTTGTCGATAGGCTTGCGTTGCACGATTAAACTGGCTTTTTTTATAATCGCGGCCTCCAATTAAGGCCTTTACCTCACCTGTTTTCGGATCCATCGCAACTAGTGCTGTTTCGATGTCGGTGCTGTCTGGAATGACTGATTGCACCGTTTGCTCTGCAATTGCTTGCAGCTTCGGGTCAAGGGTCGTGTAAATACGGAGCCCGCCCTGCTCGATGATTTGTTCATCAATTTTTAGGTCATTCAGGAGCGCAGCCTGTACAGCATCCTGAAAATAGGGAGCCTGCGCAGCAACTTCGTTTTGGTTAAGCGGAACAAGCGCAAGCTTTGATTGTTTGGCTTCTGCTTCCTCCGCCTTTGTAATATAGCCCTGCTCACGCATTTGTCCGAGAATGAGAGCTTGACGCTGCTTCGCGCGCTGTTCATTCAGATAAGGAGAATAATAGCTAGGCCCCTTTGGAATCCCTGCAAGCATACTTGCTTCCGCAAGCGTTAAATCAGCAGCATGTTTATTAAAATATAGACGAGAGGCCGCTTCAATGCCATATGCGCCATGTCCGTAATAGATCGTATTTAGATATCCTTCCAAAATTGTATTTTTGCTGTAATTCGCCTCAAGTCGAATGGTATAAAGAGCCTCCATCGCTTTTCGCTTCCACGTTTTATCATGGCTCAAGTAAAGGTTACGAGCGTATTGCTGCGTAATGGTACTTGCTCCCTGAACCTTCGCCATCGCTTTAATGTCAGCTACGATTGCACCAGCAATACGTCTAACATCAAAGCCGTAATGGTCATAAAAACGTTGGTCCTCAATTGCGATTGTAGCCTCTCTTACAAATGGGGAAATTTGGTCAAGTGCGACCCAATGTCTATTTTCTGCTGTTTTGCTTTGTCCAATGACGGAATCATCATTTGCGTAAAAAACAGTTGTTTGCGGAACAGATACAGGAGGAGGACCTGCAATCTTTGCGATAATAACACACAGCGAAATGAGAGTCGCAAGACCTATAGAGAAAATCAAACTTATAAAAGCAATTGCCCGTATATACTTTGCCGTTTTCTTGTTTGCAATTAATTCCATTTCTGTTACCCCCCGGCTCATATGCTCTTATTAGTATTGAAAAATTTCCATATTTTTAAACGAAAAGAAATGAGAAAGAAGGGGAAAAGGAGACCGCCGAGGAGTTGCCTTCCAGCTAGAAATTTATACTTTCCTACAGTGAAGTACAAAAAGAAGCTAATCATCTATTGCGGATGATTAGCTTCTTTTTGTACTTCAAATGAACTTTTTCAGCTGCCTTCTACAGAAGTTCTCTTTCTTTTATCAGTTCAAAGGCACGTGATGGCCAATCGGTGATAATGACATCTACACCTAAGGCAATCATATTTTCTAAATCTTTATATTCATTAATGGTATATGGGCGCAGTGTAAAGCCTGCCTGCTGTGCGCACTGAACAAATTCTTTTGTCAGCAGCATAAAATTTGGATGAAGCCCGCTTGCCTGCCGCCTTCTTGCCTCTATTAGCGCATCAGGTAATGGCTCATGATAGAGAAGTGCTCTATGAATTTCCGGCGCAAGGGAAGAGAGCAGCTCAATAGATTCATGATTAAAGGAGGAGAATATAACCCGATCTTCTAGGCCATACTCACGAACGAGCTGCACTGTCTTTTGCTCAAGCTCAGGATAGCGGATAATATCATTTTTTAGTTCAATATTCAGTAATAGTGCAGTTCCCGCAGCCCAAGCCAGTACTTCACGAAGAGAAGGGATTTGCTCCCCAGCGAAGCGATGATCAAAAAAACTGCCCGCATCAAGCGCCTTCAACTGCTGTAGTGTATAGTTGAATGCCAGACCTGTTCCATTTGTTGTGCGATTGAGTGTTTCATCATGAATGACAATGATTTCGCCATCATTAGAAAGATGAATATCCAGCTCAATCCCGTGAGCACCTACGCGCTCTGCTTCTAAAAAAGCAGCCATTGTATTTTCTGGATGTGTTCCTTTTACGCCGCGGTGAGCAAAAATGAGAGGATGCTTCATAGGAAAATCTCCTTCCATTTATTTGTAACATATTCATTATGAGGTTGAATAAATAAAAGAACAATAAATTTTGAAAAAATTAACAAAAATATTATTTCCCTTCAACTGAATGTTAAGAGAAGTTTGCTTAGGTATAGGAGTGTGGAAGAAAAGCAAGCTTATTAGCGAAGGCATTTGCAAATGATGCCAGGACAGATTAGAGAGATGAAGAGACAATTGTGCTCCTTCATAGTAATAGGGGTTTTCTTCATATTTATTTTAAAAGTCGGAAAAGGTAATAGAAATGATACATAGCTGCTGTGAAAAATATAATGTGAAGATGTTGTAGAAGCCCATGTGTTTTTTGTATTTTCATCTATACATTTTAGAGTTTTTGTTTTATTTTTGTTAAGTGATATTTAGGGTGGCTGCAACTGTAAATCAAATAAAGAAGAAGGGCGTGATACTGAGATGGAATTATGGTTTACGGAGAAGCAAACAGAGAATTTTGGAATTACAGCGAAAATGAAGCGCACTTTACATACAGAGCAAACAGAATTTCAAAAGCTTGACATGGTAGAAACAGAAGAGTTTGGAAACATGCTAATTCTTGACGGGATGGTCATGACAACACAAAAGGATGAGTTTGTATACCACGAAATGGTGGCTCATGTTCCTTTGTTTACGCATCCAAGCCCTGAAAACGTGCTTGTGGTAGGTGGCGGAGATGGCGGTGTGATTCGTGAAGTTTTAAAGCACCCAAGCGTGAAACAAGCGACACTTGTTGAAATTGATGGCAAAGTAATTGAGTATTCTAAGAAGTATTTGCCAGAGATCGCAGGCGAGTTGGATAATCCACGTGTAGAAGTAAAGGTGGACGACGGTTTCCTTCATATTGCGCAAAGCGAAAATGAATATGACGTCATTATGGTTGACTCTACAGAACCGGTAGGACCGGCGGTAAATTTATTTACAAAGGGTTTCTATGCGGGAATTTCTAAGGCGTTGAAGGAAGATGGGATTTTCGTTGCGCAAACGGACAACCCTTGGTTTACACCGGAATTGATTACAAATGTGTTTAAGGACGTAAGTGAGATTTTCCCAATCACACGTTTATACACCGCAAACATTCCAACGTACCCAAGCGGCCTTTGGACATTCACAATTGGATCTAAGCAGCATGATCCATTAGCGGTAAGCGAAGCGCGCTTTCACGATATTGAAACAAAATATTATACAAAGGAGCTTCATAAAGCAGCATTTGCTTTGCCGAAGTTCGTTGGTGATTTAATTAAATAGGCAGTGTGTTTACATAGATAGGAGGAGAAAGATATGCGTTTTGACGAAGCATATTCTGGTAATGTTTTTATTAAAAGTCATCAAAATTATGATGAGGCTGAGGCAGTCATCTACGGCATGCCGATGGACTGGACAGTAAGTTTCCGTCCGGGCTCTCGTTTTGGCCCAGCTCGCATCCGTGAGTTGTCAATTGGACTAGAAGAATACAGTCCATATATGGATCGTGAGCTTGAGGAAGTAAAATATTTTGATGCGGGGGATATTCCGCTTCCATTTGGAAATCCAGAAAAAAGCGTCAATATGATTGAAGAATACATCGACAGCTTGTTAGCTGACGGCAAGTTTCCGCTTGGTCTTGGCGGTGAGCATTTGGTATCTTGGCCAGTTATGAAGGCAATGTACAAAAAGTACCCAGATCTTGCGATTATTCATTTTGACGCGCATACAGACCTTCGTGATAATTATGAAGGCGAGCCATATTCGCATGCAACACCGATTAAGAAGGTTTGCAACTTAATTGGTCCGAAAAATGTGTATTCATTCGGGATCCGCTCTGGTTTAAAGGAAGAGTTCCAGTGGGCGAAGGAAGTTGGGATGAACCTGTTCAAGTTTGATGTTCTTGAGCCTCTGAAGAAGGTGTTGCCTGAATTGGCGGGAAGACCAGTGTACTTAACAATTGACATTGATGTATTAGATCCTGCTCATGCACCTGGAACAGGTACACTCGAAGCAGGCGGCATTTCATCCAAGGAATTGCTTGCATCTTTAGTAGAGCTTGCAAATTCTGAGGTGAATGTAGTAGGTGCTGATATTGTAGAGGTTGCGCCAGTGTATGACCATAGTGAACAAACACCGATTGTAGCAGGCAAAATCGTTCGCGAAATTTTGCTAGGCTTGGTACAACAGCGCTAATCAAATAACGAGTTTGAAGCAGTCAGCTTTCGGATAGGAGAGCTGGCTGTTTTTTATACTTTAAGAAAGTATAAATTTCTAGCTAGAAGATAATTCGACGTAGTGAGAAATTTTGGGAATAAAGTATAAATAGAGCTACGCCTCTGTCTTCACCCGAAGGCAGGGCTCGCCAATCGGCGAGTTTTCTTTACATCTTAGGAAAGTATGAGCTTTCAGCTAAGCAGTCAACGCTTTTTCTCACTTTTTGCAAGACATTCCCCTTTTCTTTTTGGTATGATAGTGAAAGTGACTATTTTAGCGAATGAGAAAGGTGGGCAAGATGTGGACAAGGGTACTGCAGGTTTGCCGATACATGTTCATTTTGTAACACAAATTCGCGAAGGGGCGCGCAAGGAAACTATTGCTTTTGAAACAAATGGTTTATACTATGAAAAAGGTCAAGGTACATACATTACGTTTCAAGAGCCAAATGAGCAGGGAGAGGTAAAGACAGTCGTTAAAATTCAGGACGATACAGTGCTCATTATGCGCTCTGGTTCTGTGTCCATGCGGCAAACCCATAAAAAGGGAGAATGGACAAAAGGAACGTACACAAGCGAGCTAGGAACATTTCCATTAGAAACAAAAACAGATAACGTTCTTTTTGAATGGTCGGATCAGAAGAAAAGAGGACAGCTGTTTTTTACATACGCTTTGCGCATTAGCGGCAGTGAAGCGGGACGATATACGATTACGATGAAGTTGAAGGAGAGTGTAAAATGAATTCCTTAGAGCAAGTAAAAGAACTAGTAAAGCAAGAGATTCAAGCGGCAGTTGTGAAGGCAGGCTTGGCTTCAGAAGAGCAAATCCCAAATGTTATCCTTGAAACGCCGAAGGACAAGACACATGGCGATTACTCTACAAACATGGCGATGCAGCTAGCGCGTGTTGCGAAAAAGCCTCCTCGTGCGATTGCCGAGGAAATTGCTGCAGGCTTTGACAAAACTAAGGCATCTGTTGAGAAAATTGAGATTGCCGGACCGGGCTTTATCAACTTTTACATGAATAACAGCTATTTAACAGACCTCATCCCTGCGATTCTGCAAGCAGGAGAGAAGTATGGCGAAACGAATACAGGGAAGGGGCAAAAGGTTCAGGTGGAATTCGTATCCGCAAACCCAACCGGCGACCTTCACTTAGGCCATGCCCGCGGCGCGGCTGTTGGCGATACTCTGTGCAATTTGCTTGCAAAGGCGGGCTACGATGTATCTCGGGAGTATTATATTAACGATGCCGGAAACCAAATTCATAATCTCGCTCTTTCCGTAGAGGCGCGCTACATGCAGGCACTTGGCAAGGAGGCAGAAATGCCGGCGGATGGTTATTATGGCGAGGACGTTATCCAAATCGGTAAGCGCTTGGCTGACGAGTTTGGGGATCGCTATCTAAATGCGGACGAAAAAGAACGTTATGATTTCTTCCGCGAATACGGCTTAAAATATGAATTAGAAAAGCTGCAAAAAGACTTAGAAAGCTTCCGTGTTGGCTTTGATGTGTGGTATTCTGAGACGTCCCTATACCATAACGGAAAGATTGACCAAGCTTTAGACGTATTAAAGGAGCGCGGCGAAATCTTTGAGGAGGGCGGGGCGACATGGTTCCGTTCCACAACGTATGGCGATGACAAGGACCGCGTGCTTATTAAAAATGACGGTTCTTACACATACCTAACACCGGATATCGCCTACCACCGTGATAAGCTAGAGCGCGGCTTTGAGAAGCTTATTAACATCTGGGGCGCGGACCATCACGGCTACATCCCGCGTATGAGAGCGGCAATCCAGGCACTTGGCTATAGCGGCGATGCCCTGGAAGTACAAATCATCCAGATGGTGCAGCTGTACCAAAACGGTGAAAAGGTAAAAATGAGCAAGCGTACAGGAAAGGCTGTTACATTGCGCGAGCTGATGGAAGAGGTTGGCGTGGATGCGATGCGCTACTTCTTCGCGATGCGCAGCAGCGATTCCCATCTTGATTTTGATATGGACCTTGCTGTATCCACATCAAATGAAAATCCTGTATACTATGGACAATATGCGCATGCCCGTGTTTGCAGCATCCTTCGTCAAGGCGAAGAGCTTGGCTTAACACACGGCAGCAGTGCCAATTATGCATTAGTGGACTCTGAGAAAGAAATTGACCTCTTGAAAAAGCTTGGTGAATTTCCGGCAGCAGTAGCGGAGGCGGCTGTAAAACGTTTGCCGCATCGCATGACGCACTACGTATTTGAGCTAGCATCTGCCCTTCATAGCTTCTACAATGCGGAAAAGGTATTAGATCGTGAAAACATGGAAAAAAGTCAGGCGCGTTATGACCTAATGAAGGCAGTGCAAATTACCTTGCATAATGCATTAGCTTTAATTGGCGTCTCTGCACCGGAGAAAATGTAAAGACAAGAAGCAAAGCAGATTTAATCTGCTTCACTGCTTCTTAAAGCATAAAAAAACACAGCCGGAATGGCTGTGTTTTTTATTGCACTTTCAGAAAGTATAAATTTCTAGCTGGATGCCAATTCGACGGAGCGAGAAATTTTAGGAATAAAGTATAAGTGGGGCTATGCCGCTGTCTTCGCCCAAGGGCAGGGCTCGCCAGTCGGCGAGTTTTCTTTATGCTTCTACCTTATTGCTTTGAACTAAGAAAGTTTTCTTCCAAGTTTGTACAGCTGTAAGCAATACAATTAAAGCTGCAAGTCCCATTAAAGAATACCCAATAAATCCTGATGCATATGTGCCTGTAATCTGCTTAAGAGATCCTAATAGGTTTGGTACGAAGAAGCCGCCGATACCGCCAGCCGCGCCGACAAGACCTGTAACCATACCGATCTCTTCACGGAAGCGCTGTGGAATGATTTGAAATACTGCGCCATTCCCCATACCAAGGCAGCCCATTCCGACAAATAGCATAACCATAACGATACTAAAGGCAGGCAAGTAGCTTACGCCGAACATGAGAATAGCCACTGCGCTAAACAAGAAGATAAGGAGCTTTGTTCCGCCGATTCTATCAGCAAGAAAACCGCCAACTGGTCGTAAGATACTTCCAGATGCCACGCAAAGGGTTACGAAATCACCTGCAGATACCTTTGATAAGCCATACTGATCTACGAAGAAAATGCTCAGGAAGCTGGAAAGTCCCACAAAGCCTCCGAATGTAACGCTATATAGAGCACAGAAGAACCAAGTATCTTTATATTTGAACACAGAGAATGTCTCTTTTAATGTTTTTGGTGCTGGTTGGGACGGTGCATCCTTTGCCATAAATAGATAAGCAATAAATACAAGGATTAAAGGAATAAGTGCAAAACCTAAAACACTGTGCCAACCGTATGCTGTTGCAAGACGAGGACCAAATAATGTTGCAAATAATGTTCCGCTGTTACCTGCGCCAGCGATCCCCATTGCCAAGCCCTGCAGATGAGGCGGATACCAACGGCTTGCCATTGGCAGTGCAGCAGAGAAGCTTGCGCCGGCTACTCCTAATAAAATACCGATTGCAAGTAATTCATTCAGGCTGTTTCCAGCTAACCATCCCCAAAGCAGAGGAACCATTGTGACAATCATACCGCCAATTGCTGTTTTTCTTGGTCCGATGCGGTCTGTTAGAACCCCTAATATGATTCGGAAGATAGATCCCCCTAAGATCGGAATCCCAACGATTAATCCCTTTTGCGCTGGCGATAATCCGAAATCGGCTGTGATGAAGGCTCCAAGTGCCCCAAGGATAACCCAAATCATAAAGCTTACATCAAAGTATAAAAACGATGCAACGAGTGATGGTGTATGTCCGCTCTTCTTTAAATCAGCTAACTTCATATTCTCCCTCTCCCTTACTCAATTATTGTATCTAGAGTATTTATACTATGGCTAAAGAAAAAATGAAGCAGTTTTGTGAGAAAAGCTAACATCATTTTGAAAATTCAGAAAATGATAACGCATACATTTCCTGTTGGCTAAAGAGGAAGAAGCCTAGAAGATTCAGGAGGAATAAGGGTTTAAAGGAAAAAGGAGCTTTGTTATCTAAATATTTTAATGTTATAAAACATTACATGAAATGAAGTTTTTAGGAAGTGAGGTGTTTAGGGAATATAACTAATCAGTCAAAATCATATCTGCTTAGTGGGCGAATTCCTACAAGTGCATAATGGAGAACTTTCTTAAAGTGTAAAATAGGACACTCTTCCGTGCAGTGCTGCAGAGAAGAGTGTCCCGTTTCCATAAGATTATTCCCTTAATCTAGAGCAGTTAAAATAATTGGTTCACCTTTGGTAACAACAATTGTATGCTCGCATTGTGCTACCAAGCTTTTATCCGGTGTTACAAATGTCCAGCCGTCACCTAGCTCAACAATATGGTTTGCTCCTGCGGAGATAAACGGCTCTACTGCTAATACAAGTCCATCCTTTAGCAATGCCCCGTCACGCGGATCGAAGTAGTTTAAGATATGCTCTGGTTCCTCATGGAGGCTGCGGCCGATGCCATGACCGGTCAGGTTTTCGATAACAGCAAGCCCATTTTTACGTGCCTCGTTAAAGACGGCACGCCCAATTTGGTTACGCTTCGCACCAGCTCTTGTTTTTTTCATCGCTGCCCAAAATGCATCCTCTGCAACCTGGCATAGCTTTGCTTTGAGCTCATCTCCTTGCCCAACTACAAAGGAAATGCCGGTATCCGCGTAATAGCCGTCGAGCGCTGCCGAAATATCAATATTTACAAGATCACCATCTTGAATCATGCGATCCCCAGGGATACCATGCGCGACTTCCTCGTTAACACTGATGCATGTGATGCCTGGGAAGTTATATTCCTTCTCTGGCGCAGATTCTGCACCATGCTCGTCAAGGATGCGTTTACCGATTAAATCGAGCTCCTTCGTTGTCATGCCGGGTTTTGCCAATCGCTTCATTTCCTCACGCGCGAGAGCGACAATTCGTCCGATTTTTCGTAATCCTTCCAAATCCTGTTCATTTCTAATGATCATGATAAACCTACCTTTTCTCTGAAGTGTATCTCACATGATAGTATCATTTTTCCCTAGATGATGACAATTGCCGCCTCTAAATAATGATAATATATGTGGCGGAGAAGTTTTGTGATAAAGCAGCTAAAAGTCTTTGTATTATACACCATTAGCCATGTAGGGCGCTTTTTTTCCTGTCGCCGCAAACAATGGTATACTAAGGTTATATAGAAAAAAGGAGATTTTTGAATGAGCAAGTACGAAACGATATATAACGCAATCATAAAACAAATTGAAGGCGGTAAACTGAAAGAAGGAGACAAGATCCCATCAGAGACAGAGTTAATGGCACAGTTCGATGCAAGCCGCGGTACGGTGCGCAAAGCGGTGGATCTATTGCAGGAGCGCGGGTATGTGCAAAAGATTCATGGTAAGGGCGTCTTCGTTCTTCGTAAGAAAAATATTGAGTTTCGTCTTGGCGGAATTGTAAGCTTTAGAGAGGAAAATGAACGGCTCAATCGAAATATTGTAACCAAGGTAGTTGAAATGCAGAGGCTGTCTGCTGACAAGGCTGTTGCGAAGCTTCTGAATGTAAAGAGAAAAACAGAGATTGATCTAATTAAGCGTGTTCGTAATATTGATGGGGAGAATGTGATTTTAGACGTGAACTATTTTGTCTCTGATATCATACCTGACCTCACCGAGGAGACTGTACAGGCCTCAATTTACCAGTATATTGAACAAACGTTAAGTCTGCAAATTAGCTATGCGCACCGGGTAATTGAAGCACAGCCCTGTACGGAAGAAGACCAAAAATACTTAGACTTAAATGGGACAGATTATGTAATTGTCGTTAAAAACTATACGCATTTGTATGATGGACGGCAATTCGAATATACAGAATCACGACACCGCCTGGATAGATTTTATTTTTCAGATGTGGCTCGTCGCTAGAAGCATACCCAGCAATGGGTATGCTTTTTCTGATGCTTTCATCTTTTTTCTTCAAAGGTATGGGCAGGCGAAGAAATTGTCAGAAAATCAATATCTGGCAGGATTGTATGGGATATGTCATTGAACAAGATCTTTGTATATACATAAAGCAATTATAGTGTTTAAGAGCCTGAAAAAATTCCCAATAACATAGGATAGTTTTTATTGGTACATCACAAGATAAAGGTATGTTTTATCATGAATTTTCATACAACCTTGAACAAGAGGAAGGCGCTGTACATGTTATTTCGAAAAAATAGAAAAAGATTTCATAAGAAAGAACAACTCCGTACACAAGAATCGCAAGCTATAGACCAACAGACACTGCTTTCTTCAGAGCTGGATGAAAATCTACAGGTTCTTCGCTCCATGTATCAGGATTGTTTTGATGTTGTTTTCCGTACGTTTTTAATTGGCGGACAAACAAAGGCCGCTCTTATTTATATAGAAGGATTATCGAATAACGCGGAAATCGATGATCAAGTGATTGCTCCCCTTATGTCAGAAATAGAAGGGGATTTCTGTAATCCATATGAGCTGTTAGAGGAAAAGCTACATATTTCAAAGATGAGAGAAATTAAGACGCTTACGGATTGTATAGAGAATATCTCCGTCGGACATCCCGTGCTTTTAATACAACAGGAGGTATTTGGATTAGCCTTTGGACTGGCTAAGTGGGAAAAGCGAGCAATTGGAGAACCGCAGGCAGAGAGTGTTGTGCGGGGACCAAGGGAAGGCTTTGTGGAAACCTTGGGGATCAATACGGCTCTCCTGCGACGAAAAATCAAAAGTCCTGCCCTCAAAATGAAACCGATGACAATCGGGCGCTATACCAGCACTAATATTGTAATTGCCTACATGGAAGGACTTGCGGATCAAACTCTTATTGAGGAAGTAGAAAATCGATTGCAGAGAATTGAAATAGACAGTGTATTAGAAAGCGGGTATATCGAGGAGCTGATTGAAGACAATCCCTATTCACCCTTCCCGCAACTCATTAATACAGAACGTCCTGATGTAGCCGCTGCTAATCTCTTAGAGGGACGTGTGGTGATTCTAGTGGATGGAACTCCTTTTGTTTTAATTGCTCCTATTAGCTTTTTTTCCTTGCTTCAGTCGCCGGAAGATTATTACCAGCGTTATCTGGTGAGTTCAGCCATTCGTTTGTTGCGCCTTGTATTTATGGGGTTCTCTCTTACCCTGCCTTCACTTTATGTGGCCGTTCTTACATATCACCAAGAGATGGTGCCAACATCCTTGTTAATTAGCGTGGCATCTTCACGGGAGGCTGTTCCGTTTCCTGCTTTAGTGGAGGCGCTAATGATGGAGGTTACATTTGAAGCATTGCGTGAAGCAGGGGTTCGGCTGCCAAAGCAGGTCGGGGCTGCTGTTAGTATCGTAGGTGCTTTAGTTATCGGTCAAGCAGCTGTTCAAGCTGGTCTGGTTTCGGCTCCGATGGTCATTGTTGTTGCAATTACAGGAGTTGCATCCTTTATGGTGCCGCATTATACCCAAGGGATTGCATTGCGGATGCTGCGCTTTCCGATGATTTTGCTCGCCGGATCGCTCGGTTTACTTGGGGTTATGCTTGGGGTGATTACGATTGTCGTTCACTTATGCACATTGCGTTCCTTCGGGATTCCATACCTTACACCTATCGCTCCGATGAAAGGGAATGAGGTGAAAGATACCTTGATTCGGGCGCCATGGTGGATGATGAATACAAGGCCCCATTTAACTGGGGAATTTAACCCGTATCGACAATCTTCCGGGCAAAAACCGGATCCGAGTAAGGGCGGCGAGCAGTAGAGCAAAAACATGATGAGAAGGATGTGAACAAGAATGAACCTTTTTCTATGTCGAAGCATCATAAAACTAGCTATCATTCTTCTCTTGGTTTTTGTTTCCTTTTTGCTTACTGGTTGCTGGGACAGGAGAGAGGTGAATGACACAGCACTAGTATTAGGAGCGGCTATTGACAAAGAAGAAGGGAAAAACATCAAGCTTACGGTGCAGGTTTTGGTTCCACGGGCTGGGGGCGGTGGTCAAATGGGAGGAGGGACAGGAACAGGAGGTTCAGGCGCTCAGGTTTTGGTGAGATCAGCAGTGGGAGAAGATATGGCGGATGCTGCATCAAAGCTCCAGGTGAAATTTCCGCGAAAGCTTTTCTGGGGGCACTGCAAAACATATATTATCGGTCATAAGCTCGCTAAAAAAGGAGATCTTAATGAGCAGCTTGACTTTTTGATGCGCCATCCGGAACCTCGGGAACGCGCTCAATTGTTTGTTAGTTTTGGAGAAGCGGCTGGTATTCTAGAGTTCAAGCCTCCTTTAGAGCCATATGAGGGAGAAACGCTCCGGAAGCTAGCAGAAATGCATACCGGTGTGAATGTTACCGTGAAAGATTTTGAACAGATGATAACAGGTGATGCGGGGGCGGCTCTCCTGCCTTTGATTAAAAAGCTACCGCCAGAAAAGGGAGGAGAACCCAACGAAACAACTGCTTATATAGTAGGCACTGCTCTTTTTAAGAGAGATAAAATGGTCGGTTACATTGATATTTCAAGCACCAAAGGACTGCTATGGCTGCGAAATGAGATTGGAGTGACTTCAGTTACAATACATCCTCAAAAAGGGCAATCTATATCGTTGGATCCTATTCAAGAAACAACAAAGCTCCTCCCGACTATAAAGAATGGCAAGTGGAAGGTGCAGGTGAAAATCAAATCAGAAGGCGCCATTGTGCAAAATGGAAGCCGTCTTGACATTATGAATTCCAATGTTCTGAAGAGAGTGGAAAAGGATTTAGAAAAAGATATCACACAACGTATTAACCAGACTCTTACCCAAGTAAAAAAAGAAATGAATGTGGACGCGTTCGGTTTTGCGGATGCGTTTCATCGTAAATATCCGAAACAATGGAACAAGGTCAAAGATCATTGGGATGATGTGCTTCCGCAGGTAGATGTGAATGTAGACATTAAAACAAGGGTCAAACGGCCTGGTCTGTCCACCACACCAGCAGGCTTGAGGGAAAACGAGGTTGAAGAGAAATGAAATGGACAACGATAGCAGGAATAACAGTATGGGTGGTTCTTATCACGCTGTATGAATGGCCAAAA
Organism: Ectobacillus funiculus; assembly: GCF_004138295.1. Taxonomy (GTDB): domain Bacteria; phylum Bacillota; class Bacilli; order Bacillales; family Bacillaceae_G; genus Ectobacillus; species Ectobacillus funiculus. The sequence continues at coordinate 41,578 of NZ_SCFM01000008.1, forward strand.
ATGAATCGGAATCAGAACAAGGAAAAAGCGGCTTTTGTAATCCTAACAGCCATGGGGTGCCTGCTCGCTATCCTTCTCCTTTTCGTTCCGAATATAGCAGGGCCTACGCAAATGGTTACTAAGTTTTTCAAGCCGCTTGGTAAGGTGCTTGAGCGCAATTGGTAGCAAGGGATATGAACCAAAAGAAGGAGAACAGAGAATGATTGAAAAAGGGAGAATTTCTGCATTTCAGATGGCGCTGATGATGATACCAACGATAATGGCAACCGCTATTCTAGTCATTCCAGCGATTACGGGAAAATTTGCTGGGCGTGATATGTGGATCTCGCCGCTTTTGGCCTCCTTGAATGGATTTTTTACAGTTTTCATCGCGTATCAATTACATAGGCTCTATCCTAAGGAATCCATTATTGAATACAGTAGACATATTATTGGACAGATTCCAGGAAAAATACTGGGGTTTGTCTACTTGTTTGTGGTTTTGCACACATGCGGCATTATAGCTAGGGAGTATTCAGATTTCTTTATGGCTTCTTTTTTTCCTAAAACTCCGATGATGGTGATCATGGGAAGCATGGTTTTGGTCTGTGCCTTTGCAGTACGAGGCGGTGTAGAAGTATTGGGGAGAGTTTCTCAACTGTTAGTTCCAATCTTTACTGTTTCTCCGCTCCTGTTTCTTCTGCTCATGCCTGATTTACAACTAAAGAATATGCTTCCGATTATGGATCATGGCATGATGCCTTCCGTCTTTGGAGCGTCTACACCGATGGCTTGGTTTAGTGAAGTTTTTCTTATTTCCATGATGCTTCCCCTTGTAACAGATCATACAAAAGGGAGGAAATGGGGGATGCTTTCGATGCTTGTTGTGATGATATTGTCAGTTTTTGTGAATCTTATTGCCGTTTTTTTGTTGGGAGATTCGGTAACTAGACATAGCTATCCGGTGTTTTTGGCACTCAAATATATTAGCATTGCTGGTTTTTTTGAGCATCTTGAATCATTTGTGATAATGATTTGGGCAATGGGGTTATTTATCAAGATTTCAGTCTTCTATTATGTACTTGTTCTCGGAACTGCCCAATGGCTGCGTTTATCTGACTACCGTCCTATTGTACTCCCGCTTGGCCTTTTTATAGTTTTATTTGGTATATGGTCATCTTCTGACGCGCAGGAGCTGACCCGATTTTTAGGAACAATAGAACCTTTTTATCTAGTATCTACTTTCACAGTACTTCCGATGTTGTTACTGCTTATTGCCATCATACAGAAGAGGTTGAAAACTAAATCATATACTATAAAAGAATAACAATCGCTACTTTTATTCTATATATCCTATGCGTAATAACGGATATAAAGGAGAACGATAAATGATGCAGGAAAAAATAGGATCTGTCCAACTTTTTTATATAATGATGGCTTTTGAAGTAGGGAGTACAGTAATTTTTGGGTTAGGCGCAGAAGCAAGACAGGACGCTTGGTTAGTCATTCTAGTCAGTATGTTCTGTGGGTTGGTCTTAATGTGGGTGTATACCAAATTATTTGAATACTATCCAGGGGATACACTGGTACAAATGCTTCCTAAAATTGTAGGAAGATGGATCGGTTATCCATTGATGCTAGTTTATATTCTTTATTTTATTTATATAGCTTCACGAGTGGCAAGGGATTTTGGTGAGCTTATCGCCGGAACTATCTTGCCGAAAACCCCCACTATCTTTGTTATTGGCGGCTTTATGGCTGTAATTATGTACTGTTTATATGGTGGAATTGAGGTATTCGCTCGTACAGGGGAGGTCTTCTTTCCTTTTCTGTTTCTCATCGCAGTATTTACATGGGTTATCGTATATAGCTCTCATGTTGTCGATATACAACGGCTCACACCTATACTAGAAAAAGGAATTGGAACAGTATGGAACGCTGCCTTTCCGCTTACTATCTCGTTTCCGTTCGGAGAAATGGTACTATTTATGATGCTTTGGCCGGTGTTACATAATCCAAAGAAGGTAAAGAAAGTAGGCATGATGGTAGTTCTTGCAGCTGGCATTTTATTGACTGTGAATATGCTGAGCATCATTTTAGTCATAGGTCCTGATTGGGTCGGTAAGAAGACATATCCATTGCTTACGGTAGTGAGAATGGCATCTATTGGGGGCTTCGTCGAAGGCTTTGATGCAGTTGTAATTATCACGATGATAATAGGCGGATTCTTTAAAGTGGGTTCGTTTCTCTATGGTGCCGCAATCGGGGCTGCCCAGCTGTTTAAATTAAAAAATTATCGTGCTATGGTCCTTTTATTTGGTGCAATTGCAGTCCCTTTGTCATTTATGATTGCTGATTCTTATATCGAGCATCTAGAAATTGGGCTAAAGAAAGTCCCGATGCTTTTACATGTCCCCCTTCAGATTGTAGTCCCTGTTATGTTATTGATCATAACTGTAATTCGTAAAAGGATCGAGTCATAATGGGGAGTCATTATGACACTTCCTCTGTCTTCGCCTGGGGGGCAGGGGTTGCTAATCGGTGAGTGTTCTGTATCCTTTGCATTTTTTTAAGCTTGATAAGTTTGCTGGTTCTGGTGTACAGCCATCCCTCATTTGTTAGGACATAGATCTCATTCGGTTTGGCTATACGATAAACGTTTGCTTCCGCGCGTTCGTCTAGGCCGGATGGGTGTGCCATAAATTGGGCGTTACTTTAGCCTTTCTATCACCCTGGATCTCAATTCTCTCATCTTCACGGTTTGTGCCGGCCCACTTCAAGGTACTTGCAGAACCTCGGATATCTTCTCCAACCGCTATGCTCATAAATGAACCCATACATGCTTTACGAAGTGAATATATACCTTTTATTGAAGATAATGGGGATTGGTTAAAACAACAGATAACTCGTATATATAAGTGTTGACTAACTCGTATATATAAGTTAAGATGAAAACTGTAAACGCTACATGTAAACGCTATCTAAGGCGTTTCTAATATAAGGGAGGATTAATAATGAGCGATAAACATCGTCAGGTTGCTGAAGAGATACTTGTTCATGTTGGCGGTAAAGAAAACATTGCTGCTGCGACTCACTGTGTAACTCGTTTGCGCTTTGCTTTAAAGGATGAGAGTAAAGTAGATAAAGAGGCATTAGAGCAGATTGATTTAGTTAAAGGTTCCTTCTCTACAAACGGTCAGTTCCAGGTTGTTATCGGGCAGGGGACCGTTGATAAAGTGTATAACGAAATGGTTGGGATGACAGGAATCTCTCAAGCTAGTAAGCAAGAAATAAAGGATGAAGCGGCTAAAAAATTGAATCCGCTGCAGCGTGCGATTAAAACATTGGCAGATATCTTTATTCCAATTTTGCCAGCCATTGTAACAGCAGGTTTGCTGATGGGGATTAATAATATCTTGACCGGACCTGGCATTTTCTTTGATAAGAAGGCGTTAGTCGATGTCTATCCGCAATGGAAGGACTTTGCCAGCATTATTAACTTAATTGCGAATACGGCGTTTGTATTTTTGCCAGGCTTGATTGGTTGGTCCGCTGTCAATAGATTTGGCGGAAGTCCGCTATTGGGGATCGTTCTTGGTTTAATGCTCGTCCATCCTGATCTTCTCAACGCATGGGGATATGGAGCGGCAAAGGAAATCCCGAAATGGAATTTATTTGGTCTGGACGTCCAAAAGGTTGGTTATCAAGGTCAGGTATTGCCGGTATTACTTGCTTCTTATGTGTTAGCTACGATTGAAAAATTTCTAAGGAAGCGTATCGCAGATGCATTCCAGCTATTGCTTGTAGCACCGATCGCGTTATTACTAACTGGCTTTCTTTCATTTATCGTAATTGGACCAATCACATTTGCGATTGGCAACGTCATTACAAATGCAGTAGTAGGTATTTTCGAGGTGGCGCCGCTTTTAGGCGGACTTATTTACGGGGGACTTTACGCACCGCTCGTTATTACAGGGATGCACCATACGTTTTTGGCGGTGGACCTGCAGTTAATTGGAAGCACAGGAGGTACATTCTTATGGCCAATGGTCGCTTTGTCAAATATTGCGCAAGGTACGGCTGCATTGGCTATGATGTTCGTAGTAAAGGATGAGAAATTAAAGAGCTTATCCGCAACGTCTGCTGTCTCTGCTTATCTTGGTATTACAGAACCGGCTATGTTTGGTGTAAACCTACGATTCCGCTATGCCTTTATTTCAGCTGTCATTGGCTCCGCGCTTGCGGGTATGTTTATTTCACTTCAAGGTGTAAAAGCTGCATCCATTGGTGTGGGCGGTTTACCTGGATTCTTATCCATTTTCCCGGAAAAATGGGGAGCGTTTTTCATCGGTATGGTAATCGTGTTAGTTGTACCATTCGTATTAACTATAATCCTTGGAAAACTGCGTAAGGAAAAATAATCTATGCATCATTCGGAGCCTGTCACTTGCACAGCCTCCTAGTGCTGCTTATGCAGTGATATCACTATTAGCGGACAAGTTGCTCATAGTGGTATCTTGCACTGTAAGAAGGTATAAATTTCCGGCTAGAGGTGAACCGACGTAGTCGGAAATTTTAGAGGCGATGACATGAGTAAAAAATGTCTGCTTCAATAACAAATGGTGGTGGAAAAAATGAAACAGGACTGGAAAAAGTCTGTAGTATATCAAATTTATCCGAAAAGCTTTCGCAGTCATAATGGTGGTGCAACAGGAGATATAAAAGGGATTATCGAAAAATTGGACTATCTTTCCTTTTTAGGAGTCGATTATATTTGGTTAACTCCGATTTATGAATCGCCGCAAAATGATAATGGCTATGATGTAAGTGATTATTATGGAATTGATGAAAGCTACGGTACGATGGAAGAGTTCGAAGAGCTTCTTGAGGAATCCAAAAAGCGAAATATCGGCATTATGATGGATATCGTCGTGAATCATAGCTCAACGGAGCATAAATGGTTTCAAGAGTCGAAAAAGAGCAAGGACAACCCATACCGCAATTTTTACATCTGGCGTGACGAGCCAACGAATTGGGAATCCAAATTCGGCGGATCTGCTTGGAAGTATGATGAAATAACCGGACAGTATTACCTTCATTTGTTTGATACTACACAAGCAGATTTAAATTGGGAAAATGAAGAGCTGCGCAAGGAAGTATATAAAATGATGGCGTTTTGGGCGGAAAAAGGGGTGACTGGCTTTCGACTTGATGTTATCAATCTAATCTCAAAGGATCAAAGCTTTCCGAATGACACAGCAGAGGGCGCAATGAATGATGGGCGTAAATATTATACTGACGGTCCGCGTGTGCATGAATTCCTGCAAGAGATGCATGAGGAAGTATTTGCAGGCACAGATATTATTACGGTCGGTGAGATGTCTTCTACAACGATTGATAACTGCATCAAGTATTCAAACCCAGACCGAAAAGAGCTAAGTATGACGTTTAGTTTCCATCACTTAAAGGTAGATTACCCGAATGGAGACAAATGGACAAAAGCGGACTTTGATTTCTTGCAGCTGAAAGACATTATGTCAACATGGCAGAGGGGGATGTATGATGGAGGAGGCTGGAATGCCATCTTCTGGTGCAACCATGACCAGCCGCGTATTGTTTCTCGGTTTGGCAACGACACGATATATCGAAAGGAATCAGCAAAAATGCTGGCAACCTCCTTGCATATGCTGCAGGGGACTCCTTACATTTATCAAGGCGAAGAAATTGGCATGACAAACCCAGGCTTCAATTCGATTGATGACTACCGTGATGTAGAAACATTAAATATCTATAAATTAAAGCGGGAGCAAGGCATGAGCCATGAGGATATTATGGCCGCGATCCAGCAAAAATCCAGAGACAATTCACGTACGCCAATGCAGTGGGATGCTACTGAAAACGCGGGCTTCACATCAGGAACGCCTTGGATTGCAGCAGCTTCCAATTACAAGGATATTAATACAGAAGAAGCGGTCAAGGATCCTGATTCCATTTTACATTATTATAAAAAGCTCATTGAACTTCGAAAGCAATACGATGTTATTACGTATGGCAATTATGAGCTGCTGCTGGCAGATCATCCACGGGTTTGGGCGTATATACGTCGTACGGAGGATGAGGTATTGTTGACGGTCAGCAACTATTACAGTGAGGGAGCAGAATGGGTATTGCCAGAAGAGGTCAGCTTTGAAGGCTGGAACAGCGAAGTGTTGATTTCTAATTATGCAGACCCTGCTCAAGATTATAAGCATAGTAACCTTCGCCCATATGAGGCAATTGTATACCGTTTTACCAAATAATTGTTGGACTGTGAGGGTGTCCGAAAAGGTTAGCCATGTGCGCTATCTTTTCGGACACCCTTGTTCACATAAGATTACTTGGAGAAAGTTTAACTGTTGATTAGGAAAAAGAAACATCACACTGGAAAGCTTGTCATTTCTCAGTGTGATGTTTGTGAAAAGCTATGATAGGTTCTTTTTTTTCGTCAACGCTTCTTTATCTAGTGTCCCAGGTGGTTGCTCTAGCCAGCTATTTTGAATCATAATATTTGCACCATCCTTAGCATATTGTCCTATTTCAAGTGATAGCCGCTCATAATTGGTTATTAAGTCGCTTCGCTGGCTCGCTGCAGCTGCAGTCGCATAGTTTCCCATACCTGAAGTACTTAACAGTGTCATATGAAACATGGTCAATTTATCAGAAAAGGGCGGAATTGTCGAATCGGTTATAGAGCTATCGGACGACATAGGCGGTTGTATATCGTTATCCATAAGGATAGCAATGAAGAGTTTTACATGTTTTTTAGAGATGTCTCTTCCTCGTAACATCCATTGCTGAATGTTTTCTATGGGCGAGGTTTGGGCAAAGCTAATTGCCAATTTTGATCCTATTAAGTTGGTTTGCATATTCATGAAAAGATGAGAGATCTCAATAGCATTTAACGGTCTTTCTTTACTAAAGAGAGAAAACCCGCTTAAATATTTTTTGCTATCAACATAATCGGTTGTTGTTGGATAGGAAATATAAGGAGCTCTAACAAATATACCCTTTGATAGAGCCACATCAGAGCTTCTATCATATAACTCGGATAATTTCTCAAGACCTTTTATAAAATGGGTTCTTACATCTTTACGTGCGCTTATACTAATATAACCACTGTATGTAAGTAAACCAACCTTTGCCATATGGTTAAGGTATGTAAGCATAAACATATCCGTATATAGACGAGGAGCATTCATATTAACATCTTCACTTGTGAAACCTATCGGCATAGGTAAAGCCTCTTCTTTAAACAAATGAGTAAGCTTTTCTAAATTAGTAATTGCGGTATCATAAATAAATTGAACAATAGGTCGAATATCTTCATCTTCTACATCTTTCAGAAAATAGCTTAAAATACATTTGGCCATACTATTATTGATGTAAGATGTCCAAATCGCAGCAATTTCAGATGAAGTTAATTTGATCCGATTTTCATTCATATTGATTTTCCCCCAAAGAATAAATTTCTCAGCCAAAATTTATTCTTTACAAAAACTCATGTATTCATGAAAAAAGCCAAGAAAAATTAATTTTTCTTGGCTTTTTTGCATGTAAACTACAAATGTGGAAGAATCAGCCCACCGTATGTAAAGGCAGCAACGATAAGTAGGGCAGGATGAACCTTCCATTTTGTTAGCGCCAGCAAAGCAATAAGCGCAATAATGAGTGATTGCCATATTCCGATGGATAGGGCAGCATCCTTCATCATTTGCCAGGTTAGGACGGCCATCATAATCGCAATGACAGGCTGAACAAGTAGAGTCATTCCTTTTACGATGAGGGACTGGCGATGGCGCTGGATAACCTTTAATAAAAGGATAAGCGCAAGAGCCGATGGAAAAACAGTCGCGAATAAAGCAACAAAGAAGCCCCACCATCCATAGACATCATAGCCAACATATGCAGCAATTTTGGTTGCAATTGGTCCTGGCAATGCGTTTCCAAGTGCCAGCATATTTGAAAATTCTGTATTGGTTAACCAATGATGATGGGTTACAATCTCTGCATACATAAGAGGAATGGAAGCTGGTCCTCCGCCATAGCCAAGTACATTTGCAAGGAAGAAGCCTATCAATATATTAATCCAATCAGTCATACCGACATCTCCTTGCCTTTTGATTTGTTATGCTTACTTTTATCCTTGAGCTTGAAGTGAACAGCCCCATATGCGAGAAATATGACAATGACAATGGCAGGATGGATGGAAATCACCTGCAGCAGTAAAAAGGAAATGATAAAACAAAGCCCGCCAAGCCATTTCCCTAAGCCCTTCACAGCCTTTTCCGCAAACTCATAGGCCATGAGCCCAAGCATGACTGCAATTACCGGCATCACCGCTGCAATCATACCGCCCACAGCTTTTGAGTAGCTCAGGACATTTACAGCTGTGAGAAGCAGAATCATCGCCAAACACGTTGGCAAAATATGTGCCAGCACACCAGTAAAGGCGCCCAATACTCCTTTTTGTTTATACCCTAAGTAAGCTGCCATTTTTGTTGCAATTGGTCCGGGTAAAGCATTGGCGATTGCCAAAACTTCACCAAATTCATCATCCTCCAGCCAGCGGTAACGAGAAACGGCCTCATGGCGGATTAACGGAATAACCGAAGGACCGCCGCCAAACCCGAATATACCTGTGCGAAGCATCGCCAGTGTAAGCTCCTTATATGAACCTTTCACCTTTCTTCCCCCATTCGTCTATAACTTCATTCCCATACGGCTTTTATAGCGCTTAATTAAAATCTGACAGTCGACGCTTACTACCCCTTGAAGAGGGTACAGCTTTGTTGTTAAAAAAGTCTCCATTTCCTGATTATCAGTAAAAATCCCATGCATATGCAATTTGCTTGGTCCTGTCATATGATATAGGCTTGTAACCGCATGCTCCTCAGCTAGCCGATCAGCTACCGCCTCTAAATGCTGCGGCTCTACCTCCACGCTAAAAAAAGCAGATACGTGAATTCCAATTTTGGTTGGATTGATAACGGTCGTAAATTTTTCGATTACTCCCTTTTCCATCAAATTGTTAATACGAGACTGTACTGCTACACGTGATATTCCAATTTCCTTTCCTAAATCTGTGTAGGAGAGACGGCTGTTTTCATGAAGCCGGGACAGAATCTTCTTGTCTAGTTCGTCTAAAACCAGATTTGGAACATGATAGTCAGATGACAAAAAACTCACCTTTCCTTTCGTAATCATATTTGATAAATATTGATCTATTTGTAATTATATTAACATTTTTTTGTTCTTAATCAATAAAAATGAGTGATTATAATTTCGAAACGAAAGAAAGTGTGTAAGAAAATCTTCCGAGAATACAGCAGGGTGGAAAATGTGTTTATATAATGAGCTCATCATTTCCAAAAAACGTAAGGAGTGAAAGCGATGAAGAAAACACATCCTGCTGTGGTCATTTTCCTATTCTTTTTAGGGTGGGTGTTTATGTATGCTGACCGCAATATTTTGTCACCGGTGATGGGGGAGATTGGACAGCAATGGAATTTAGACAAGGCGCACCTGGGACTTATGTCCACTGTCTTTTTTGCTGCATACGCGTTTATGCAGATTCCAACTGGATTTTTAGCTGACAAATTTGGCCGAGTGAAGGTGTTGGTGACTGGATACATTTTATTTGGTGTTGCTACTTATCTGAGCGGTACGGCTGCCACCTTTGTCATGTTTCTGATGATGCGGGCTTTAACGGGATTAGGAGAAGGGACATATTACGGCTCTCAATACGGTATTTCTTCTAACTTAACTCCTAAAAAGTACCGTGGTATTGTATCAGCTCTTATCAATAGCGGTATGGCATTTGGGATTTCACTTGGTTTTATTTCCGCTAGTTATTTTACATATACATTAGATAAAGGCTGGCAGTTCTCATTTTACCTATTTGCAATTCCAACCATCGTAATTGCGATTTTAATTGGTTTATTTGTCCGTGATAGTCAGGGAGGAAATGAGAAGCAGCATGTGCAACAACAAGAGAAGGGGAATTTAAAGCTTTTATTCACAAAAAACCACATTTTCGTCTATATCATCATTTTTTGTTCTCTATATGGCTTTTTCGGAATGCTAACTTGGCTTCCGTACTACCTGCAAACCGCAAGAGGTGTGGATGGCTCACAAACAGGTATCATCTCTTCCTTGGTACCATGGGCTTCTATACCAGGTGCGATCTTCTTTGGGTTCATCTCAGATAAAATCAAAAGCAAGAAGCCGCTTATTATTGGTTTAGCCTTAGCCGGAGCCATTTGTCAGCTTGTAATTCCGTATACAGAAAATTACTCGCTGATGATTGTCGGTTTAGTATTGTATGGATTACTTGGAAAGCTTGCGCTGGATCCAGTTCTTATTTCCTATATTGCCGATATCACACCATCGTCAATGTATTCCAAGGTATATGGGTTCTTTAATTTTAGCGGTATGCTGTCATCTATCTTTGCACCATACATTACAGGCTATTTTGCTGATGTAACAGGAAGTTTGGAATTTGGTTTTTACCTATCAGGAGCTTTATTGATTGTCGGAGCGATTCTGTTTATGTTTACCGATAAAGGAATAAATAGAGATGATCGCTCTATATTAGGGATAAATAAAGATCATAAAACAGGGGAGGAACATGCGGTATGAATGAAGCTATGGTTGGAACGAAAACAATGGTTGTCAGCCCGCATTACTTGGCTTCCGCGGCAGGACAGAGGATTTTACAAAAAGGGGGAAATGCCTTTGACGCAGCAGTGGCAGTAAGTGCCTGCCTCGCAGTTGTCTATCCGCATATGACAGGGCTTGGGGGAGATTCATTTTGGCTGCTGTACAATAAGAAGGATCATAAGGCGCGAGCATATAATGGCAGCGGGAGATCAGGGTATAAGGTAACAAGGGAGTCCTTTGCTGGTTTTTCTTCGATTCCAACTCGCGGGATCAAAAGTGCCATTACCGTTCCGGGCATGGTTGATAGCTGGGATGCTGTATTACGGGAGTATGGCCGTCTTTCCCTCAGCGATGTCTTGGAGCCTGCGATTACGTATGCAGAGTCTGGCTTTCCTTTTTCAAAAAATCAGCATGTTAACACATTGCATACTATGGACGTATTGGCTCAGTATCCTGAAACAGCAGCTATTTTCTTGCCGAATGGTCGGGCTCCGCGCATAAATGAGAAGTTTATTCAAAAAGGCTTAGCTAACACATTAAAAGCTCTTGCCGAGCAGGGAAGGGATTCCTTTTATAAGGGCGAACTAGCGAGGCGGATTGTAGCGGGTCTGCAAGAAAAGGGCGGATTGCTGGAGATGGAGGATTTTGCAGCGCACAAGGGGAGCTGGACAGAGCCAATATCCTCTACCTATCGTGGCTATAATATCATGCAGGTGCCGCCAAATTCACAAGGCTTTGTTGGTTTAATGGCATTAAATATTTTAGAGAACTATGATCTTAAGACAATTCCACACGGCTCCTATGAATACTATCATCTGCTAGTAGAAGCACTGAAACGGAGCTTTGAGGATCGAAACGCATTCTTAACAGATCCTAATTTTGCTTCCATTCCTCTTGAGAGGCTATTAAGCAAGACATATGCAAAAGAAATGGCCCAATCCATCAGCCTCCAAAAGGTGCGGGATATCACGACACAGCCAATTGGAAGTGACACAGCCCATGCGGCTGTAGTTGATGAGGAGGGTAATGCAGTATCATTTATTCAAAGTCTTTATTTTGAATTTGGCTCTGGGATCGTTGCAGGGGACACGGGCATTCTTATGCAAAATCGCGGCTCCTTCTTTTCAATAGACCCGAATCATGTCAACTGCTTAGAGCCTCGGAAACGAAGCTTCCATACGTTAATGCCAGCAATGGCCTTTAAGGATGATAAGCCTTATGTGTTATATGGCACGCAAGGGGGAGAGGGGCAGCCGCAAACACAAACAGTTATAATTACAAGAATGCTAGATTATGGAATGAATCCGCAGCAAGCCATTAGTGAACCTCGGTTTGTCTGGGGAAGAACATGGGGAGAAGCCACACAGGAGCTGAAAATAGAGGGGCGGATTTCCAAGGAGGTTACAGCAGCGCTGCAGGCGGCGGGTCACCTAGTAAAACGGGTTCATGATCTGGATCAGGCAATGGGGCACGCAAATGCAATTTTGATAGATGAGCAAGGGTTTCTGCATGGTGGGGTAGATCCGCGGAGTGATGGGGCTGCGAATGGGGTATAGCAATGGAATTTAGTCCCCTATAAATCAAGATATGGCAACAACGGTTATGACAAAATATGATTTTGTATGAATTGATACATGCGTAGAAGCACTTTACTATAAAAAATATCCCTCTTCCAGTTATATGGGGAGGGATGTTTTGGTTGAAGATAATCTTTAATGAAGGAAGCAAAGAACGTCTCAGTAAATTGCTACTACCTTTACATCGATGTTGTGTTCTTTAAATTTCTTTAGAAGATTATCCTGCATTGCATAGTCAGTTATAATGGTGTCTACTTGGTCAATTGAAGCAAATGAAGCAATAGAATTTTTGTTGATTTTAGTATGATCAAGCAAGGCAACTACCCGATTTGCGGCATTGACCATAGCCTTTTTTAGCTCTACTTCATATACGCTGAAATCAGTTAAGCCAGATTCGAATGAAAAGCCATTGGCTGATGTAAACATCAAGTCGATATTAATTTGGCTTAAAATATTTATACCTAAGCTTCCCTCTAGGGAATAGGAGCCCTTTTTGACAATTCCGCCTAGTAGGATAACCGTAATATCGGGATGATCATGCAATTCAAGGGCGGTGTTAATTCCGCTTGTAACGACAGTTAGGCGAATTTGCATATCTCTCAGATAACGGGCAAGTTCCAGAGCTGTCGAGCTTGCGTCTAACATGATACATTGGCCCGGGGAAAGTAATTCTGCCGCTTTTTTTGCAATGGCAGATTTTTCATCCCTATTTTTTTGTTCCCGTGTGGAGAAGCTAGTTTCGTTATCTATATCATCTGGCAGAATAGCTCCGCCGTGTGTCCTTTTGAGGAGGCCTTCTTCCTCCATTTTAGTCAGGTCTGTTCTTAAGGTAGCTTCCGATACGTTTATTTCTCTTGAGAGATCCTTTATGATGATTCTTTGTTGTTCGTTTAATTTTTCCATTATAATCTTTTGTCTTTCTGGAGCAAACATTTTTCTCATGAGTCTCACCCTCGTGTATGTGTATTTTGTTAATGTATTTTTCGTTTTATAAGGTATAATTACAAAATTTGATATTAAACAACAATAAACAAAAACGGATTTTCATTTATAATAATATTACAACACTTATTAGATATAATGTAAATTATTTAATAATAAAAAATAAACGAAAATAAAACGAAAGATAACGAAAAAATAAATTGACTAAACGATAAAAAGTGTAATATAATGAAAACAATAAATCATCTAACGAAAGAAAACAACAAGAAGGAGTAAGGTGATCATGTAGAATGTGTGCTTATACTTGGTGTTAGATTATAAGGAGGGGGATAGATTTATTAAACCTTTCACTATCGCAAATGTAAGCGTTATCTGAAGGGTAGGGGTTGAATTCTTTTTATCCTACTACTCATAATTGGAAGTGCAGGTTCACGTAAAACCTAACTCAAAGAATTTAAAAAGCAAAGCATCTTATTAAACAAGGGAGAGATATATTATGTGTCCAATTACTGTCACAAATCAAGATCCTAATCAGGTTACTATTCCAAAAACAATGAAAGCTGTAGTAGCCTATACACCTGGTGATTATCGATTGGAAGAAGTCCCAGTTCCAGAGATTGGTGAAGGCGAAATCTTAGTAAAGGTTGAAGCTTGCGGAATTTGTGCAGGGGATTTGAAAGCATTTGAAGGCGCTCCAAGTTTCTGGGGAGATGCGACACAACCGGCTTATATTAAAGCACCGATGATTCCAGGACATGAATTTATTGGTCATGTTGTTGCATTGGGTGAAGGAGTAGAAGGATTTGCGATTGGAGATCGAGTGATTTCTGAACAAATTGTTCCTTGTTGGAAATGCCGCTTCTGTAACCGTGGTCAGTATTGGATGTGCGAAAAACATGATTTATATGGATTCCAAAACAATGTAAATGGTGCAATGGCTGAATATATGAAGTTTACGAAGGAAGCAATCAACTATAAGGTTCCAGAGGACCTGCCAATCGAGAAAGCCATTCTAATTGAACCGTATGCTTGTTCATTCCACGCAGTGCAGCGTGCACAAATTCAGCTTGGGGATGTAGTTGTACTTGCTGGAGCAGGAACTCTCGGCCTTGGAATGATTGGAGCTATTAAAAAATCAGGTCCAGGAAAATTAATTGTGTTGGATTTATTTGAAGATCGTCTAGAGCTTGCAAAGAAATTCGGTGCTGACATGGTTATCAACCCAGCAAAAGAAGATGCAATCGCTATTGTAAAAGAGTTAACAGATGGCTATGGCTGTGACATTTATATTGAAGCAACTGGAGCGCAAAAATCAGTTGAGCAAGGCTTAACGATGATTCGTAAGCTGGGTAGATTCGTAGAATTTAGCGTATTTAAAGATCCAGTTACAGTTGATTGGAGTATTATCAGTGATAGAAAAGAGCTAGATATATTAGGATCACACTTAGGCCCATATTGCTATGAGCACGTTATTAAAGGAATTGCAAATGGTGACCTCCCAACAGAAGGAGTTGTAACACATACATTGCCATTAGAAGAATTTGAAAAAGGCTTCCAGCTTGTTAAAAATGGATCCCAATCATTAAAGGTAGTTTTAAATCCGAATCTATAAGAAACCTTTAACTCAGTAAAGTGAGGAATAGTCTCCGGCGCATACTCAGGAGACTATTCCTGAAATAAGTATAAAGGAGGAAGACACGTGAATGGAGTGTTACAAAAACTAGGCTTGGATTCTAAAATGGCATTAGGTTTGTTTGGGGTATTAATCTTTATGATGGGGGACGGTCTTGAGCAGGGATGGCTTTCTTCCTATTTAATGGATCATGGCTTAACGGTACAAGAATCTGCCCT
Organism: Ectobacillus funiculus; assembly: GCF_004138295.1. GTDB lineage: Bacteria > Bacillota > Bacilli > Bacillales > Bacillaceae_G > Ectobacillus > Ectobacillus funiculus. The sequence goes on from NZ_SCFM01000008.1 coordinate 56,625, forward strand.
ATTGTTTTCTGTATACGGTTTCGCGGTTGCAATCGCAGCATGGCTATCTGGGGTACTTGCTGAAATTTTAGGACCACGAAAAGCAATGATTATTGGATTATCTTTATTTGTAATTGGCACATTGGCTTTCTTGACAGTTGGGATAAAAGGCATGAATCTTGCTATTATGATTCCTACGTATTCTCTTAGGGGTCTTGGTTATCCATTGTTTGCGTATTCCTTTTTGGTTTGGATTACATACTATGCTCCAAGCGACAAGCTTGGTACGGCAGTGGGCTGGTTTTGGTTTGCATTTACGGGTGGTTTAAATGTGTTAGGTGCCTACTATTCTAGTTTTGCTCTTCCAATTTTAGGTGAAATCCATACACTTTGGAGCGCATTAATCTTTGTTGCGTTAGGCGCTACCATTGCGATTTTGTTAAATAAAGAAGATGCGAGTCAAAAAAATAATAAGAAGTTTGAAACGAAAGCGGAAGCTCTCAAATACTTGACAAAAGGGATTACTATTGCGTTTGAAATCCCAAAGGTTGGATTAGGCGGTCTTGTAAGAACAATTAATACAGCAGGAGCATACGGATTTGTTGTATTCATGCCAACATATATGATGGATGCTGGATTTACACGGACAGAATGGCTGCAAATTTACGGTGCACTTTGGACAACCAATATTGTGTTTAACTTAATTTTTGGTATCGTTGGTGATAAGCTGGGCTGGCGTAATACGGTTATGTGGTTTGGTGGAGTAGGCTGTGCGTTCTTTACTCTAGCATTTTATTATGTACCAGCGTTTATGGGAGCGAATTATATAGCAGCAACGATTGCAGCTGCAGGCTTTGGAGCATGCTTAGCCGGCTACGTTCCGTTATCTGCACTCGTTCCTTCATTAGCTCCTGAAAATAAGGGTGCTGCAATGTCAATTCTTAGTCTTGGAGCAGGATTAAGTACATTTGTTGGACCTGCAATTGTAGGCGTTTTCATTGGCAGCCTTGGTGCAGTGGGTGTAATTTGGATCTATACAGCTTTATATATAGTTAGTGCACTTTTAATGAGATTTGTTACTCTTCCTAAGATTGGAAAGGTAACTCAATCCAATGATTTAAATAATATTAAGCAGGCTGCAAGCAATTAAATGTTCATTGATAAATAAGGAGAGGAATCAGTTGGGATATATAGCGATCCAGCTGATTTACTCTTCTTTTTTTACACTGTAAGAAAGTATAAATTCCCAGCTAGAAGTGAATTCGGCGTAGTCGGAAATTTTAGGAATGCAGTATAAGTAGGGCTACGCCTCTGTCTTTACCGGGGAACAAGGCTCGCCAATCGGTGAGTTTTCTTTCAAAATAAGAAAGTATAAATTTTCGGGGCGATGTCTAGCTCCCAAGGCCAAAAATGGCAGGCTTTGTCTACTTTTCTTATATCTAAGTTTTTGTTTTGAAAAATGGATAAATAAAAACACAAACAAAAAATATCGAAAATAAACGAAAATAATCAATTGACAATTTTAAGAATAAATGAAAAAATAAGATTATAAAAATAAGCTTTCAAAAATCTAGTTAGAAAAATCAGAAAGGTGGATGTATAATGAAAATTGGATTAGGCTCCGATCACAATGCGTTTGAAATGAAAGAAGCTATTAAAGAATATATAAAAGAATTAGGTCACGAGGTGTATGATTACGGTTGTGCTGATTCTTGCAGCGAAATTGATTATCCTGAGGTAGCTTTCCAAGTTGCTAGCGATATTAATGCAAACAAAATCGAAAGAGGAATTTTAGTTTGCGGCACTGGTATAGGAGTTGCAATCGCAGCTGGGAAGGTACCAGGAATTCGCGCAGCTTTGTGTCACGACGTATATTCAGCCGAACGTGCTCAAAAAAGTAATAACGCACAAGTGTTAACAATGGGGGCTAAGGTAATTGGTATTGAACTCGCTAAAGCTGTTGTAAAAACATACTTAGAATCAGAATTTACTGGAGGAAACTCTGGACGTAAAATTCAACAAATTAGCGATAGAGAACAAGAATTCCTGAAGGGAGCAAGTGTCTAACATGAAAAAGCTTATTAATAATCCAAATAACGTCGTAGATGAGATGATAGAGGGCTACGTGAAAGCGTATCCCCAATATGTAAAGCAGTTACCAGAGAATAAGCGCTCCCTTGTAACAGCCAAAGAAACTCGCGAAGGAAAAGTGGGTGTATTAATTGGTGGCGGCTCTGGTCACGAACCTGCTTTTATGGGATATGTTGGAGACGGGATGGCTGACGGGGTTGCTGTCGGTAACATTTTTGCTTCTCCGCCGCCAGATCCAATCTTAGAAGTGACAAGAACAATTGATAAAGGCGCCGGTGTTGTGTACGTATACGGCAATTATGCTGGAGATGTAATGAACTTTGGTATGGCAGCTGATTTAGCTGATTTAGAATATGGAACTAAGGTAGGAATGGTATTAGTAACAGATGATGTAGCATCTGCTCCGAAAGAAGAAATTGAAAAGCGCAGAGGTATTGCGGGTGAGTTTTTTGTAACGAAGGCTGCTGGTGCAGCAGCAGAGAAAGGCTACGATTTAGAAGCAGTAGTAAGAGTTGCGAAAAAAGCAAATGACCATACACGTACAATGGGTGTAGGATTAACGCCTTGCTCTCTTCCACAGACTGGAAAGCCAAGCTTTGAACTTGAGGAAAATGAAATGGAAATCGGCCTTGGTCATCATGGAGAGCCAGGAATTGAAAAAGGCGAGCTTCAACCGGCTGATCAAGTTGCGGATCGTTTAGTCAATGATATTCTAGCTGATATGCCTTTGGAAAAAGGGGAAAAGGTAGCCGTTCTTGTAAACGGTTTAGGCTCCACAACACGTATGGAGTTATACATCATGTTTAGAAGAGTAGAGCAAATTCTTACTGAAAAGGGTATTGAAATTCACCGTTCTTACGTTGGGGATTATAGCACATCATTAGAAATGGGCGGTTGTTCTGTTACTTTAATTAAGTTAGATGATGAGCTAACGGAGCTTGTTGACCACCAAGCAGATTGTCCAATGTATGTTCAGAAATAAGGAGGAAATATAAGATGAAGTTTACTGCAGCAGACTTAAAAGCCTTTTTGAAGAATGTAGTTCAAGTGATTGAAGAAAATAAAGACTATTTATCAGAGCTGGACAGAAAGCTTGGTGACGGTGACCACGGTGTAACGATGTCAATCGGCTGGCAGGCTATTGATGAAAAGTTAAGTAATGAGCTAAGAGAAGAACAGGATTGCGGAAGAGTTTGTATTACTGCAGGCCGGACATTCTTAAGTGCAGTAGGCTCCTCTGTAGGACCTCTATACGCAACAGGATTTCTAAAAGGGGCAAAGGTATTTCAGGGTAAATCAGAACTGACAGGCGAAGATTTGAAGGACTTCTGGGTAGCTTTTATTGAGGGAATTAAAGAACGCGGAAAGGCAGAGGTTGGCGATAAGACAATGGTTGATACACTGCAGCCTGCTTTAGAAAGCCTAAAGAGCCGATTTGAGCAAACTGGTGACTTTATGGCAGCGTTTACGGAAGCGGTTTCCTCCGGAGAAAAGGGTATGGAATCTACGAAAGATTTACTTTCTAAGAGAGGAAGATCGAGCCGTTTAGGGGAGAGATCATTAGGAAACCAAGATCCAGGTGCAACATCAGCATTCTTAATTCTCTCTACTTTCTTAACTACAGTTAATGCGGTGCAAGCTGTTTAAGGTATACAGTTAGTAGAGGTAAGAAATAGTCATAGGTAAGGAAATAATAGAGGATCCGCCAGCTTATGGAAAGGAAAACAGTCGGTCTTGCCGTTTCAATAAGAGGGTGGATTCTCATTATGACTTTTAAGTTGAGAGATATATTTTCCCTAAAAGATAAAGGGAAGCATTATAGCGGTTTTGTTTATACCTCTTAAAAGAAAATGGAGTTTACCATTCCTAGTGTGGGTTTTCCTAGTGAATCCTCCATGACTTTGTTGTATATTTATTTATTTAATCGTATATAAATTCATCTCTTTAACTGAAGTCTTAACTAGTAGGGGGATAATATGCTGATTAGAACAAGTATTAACAGTAAAGAGTGCGTCCCAACGTTAGCCATGGATTTCCTCACTGTAGCACAGCGGGCAGCTATTGCTTCCTATCCATGGATAGGAAAGGGAGATAAAAATGCAGCGGATGGGGCCGGAACAGAAGCGATGCGTAATCAAATGAACCTCATTGATATGAATGGTCGGATTGTAATTGGTGAGGGGGAAATGGATGAGGCCCCTATGCTTTATATCGGTGAGGAACTTGGAACGGGAAATGGACCTGAGGTAGATATCGCAGTTGACCCTGTTGAAGGGACAAGCTTAATGGCGAAAGGGCAGGATAACTCACTTGTTGTACTTGCTGCAGCTACTAAAGGAAGTTTACTGCATGCTCCTGATATGTATATGAAAAAGATAGCTGTAGGTCCAAAGGCAAAGGGAGCCATAAATATAGATGCATCGTTAACTGAAAATATGAAGTCTGTCGCAAAGGCATTAGGAAAAGATGTAACCGAACTGACAGTTATGATTCAAGATCGACCGCGTCATCATGATTTAATTCAACAAGTATTTGCTGCGGGCGCGAGAGTCAAGCTGTTTTCTGATGGTGATGTGACTGGCGCAATCGCTACAGCAATTGAGGAAATGGATATTGACATATTAGTAGGGACAGGCGGCGCTCCAGAAGGGGTTATTGCTGCGGCTGCTTTAAAATGTTTGGGAGGCGACTTTCAAGCCAAGCTTGTTCCTCAAAACCAAGAGGAATTCGATCGCTGCATTCAAATGGGGTTAACCGATCCTGAAAAAGTGTTAACGATTGATGAAATTGTAAAGTCAGATGACTGCTTTTTTGTAGCAACAGGAATTACAGATGGAGCGTTGCTTAAGGGAGTCCGTAAAAAAGAAGCGGGTGTTATGCTAACACACTCCTTTATAGCAATTGGAGGTAGTATTAAAAACTTTCAATTCATTGAGGCGCGCCATTAAGGAGGAAAAGTCGTGATTGAACAAAAAGTAAATGTTGATCAGCTATCTATTAATACTATTAGAACTCTTTCTATTGATGCAATCGAAAAGGTTGGATCCGGTCATCCGGGAATGCCGATGGGCGCCGCACCGATGGCTTATACACTTTGGGCAAAGTTTATGAATTATAACCCAAGCAATCCGAACTGGTTTAATCGTGACCGTTTTGTATTATCGGCAGGTCATGGATCTATGTTATTATACAGCTTGCTTCATTTAACTGGTTACGATCTATCATTAGAAGAACTAAAAAACTTCCGTCAGTGGGGCAGCAAAACACCAGGTCATCCTGAGTTTGGGCACACACCTGGGGTAGATGCTACAACTGGTCCTCTAGGACAAGGGATTGCCATGGCTGTAGGGATGGCAATGGCAGAAAGACATTTAGCGACTACGTACAATCGCGATCATTTTAATGTTGTTGATCATTATACCTACAGCATTTGCGGTGATGGCGATCTGATGGAGGGTGTATCTGCAGAAGCAGCTTCGCTTGCGGGTCATCTTAAGCTTGGCCGTTTAGTTGTATTATATGATTCAAATGATATTTCTCTTGATGGCGACCTTCATATGTCATTTAGCGAAAGTGCTGCGGACCGTTTCAAAGCATATGGTTGGCAAGTGATTCGTGTTGAGGATGGCAACGATATTCATGCACTTGCCAAAGCATTAGCTGAAGCAAAGGAAAATGAGGAGCAGCCAACGTTAATCGAAGTCAAAACAATCATTGGTTATGGTTCTCCGAATAAAGGCGGTACATCTGATTCACATGGTTCCCCGCTCGGGAAAGCTGAAATCAAGCTTGTAAAGGAACAGTACGGCTGGAATTATGAAGAGGAATTCTATGTTCCAGAAGAAGTGAAAGAACATTTTGCAGGCCTAAAGGAAGCAGGGGAACAGAAGGAGCAAGCATGGGATCAGTTATTTGCCCAATATGCTGAAGCATATCCAGCCTTGGCGAAGGAGTTAACGCAAGCAATTCATGGCGAGCTTCCAGAAGGATGGGCTGGGGACGTTCCTGTGTACCGCGTTGGCGAAGATAAGTTAGCAACCCGTGCTTCAAGCGGCACAGTATTAAATGCTCTTGCGAAACATACACCGCAATTATTTGGAGGTTCCGCTGACTTAGCCTCTTCTAATAAAACCTTACTAAAGGGTGAAGGAAACTTTAGCGCTGCAGATTACAGCGGGCGTAATATTTGGTTTGGTGTTCGCGAGTTCGGAATGGGTGCAGCTCTTAATGGAATGGCACTTCATGGCGGTGTGAAGGTCTTTGGTGCTACATTCTTTGTCTTCTCGGATTATTTACGCCCGGCGATTCGTCTTTCTGCATTAATGAAGCTGCCCGTTATTTATGTATTTACTCATGACAGTATTGCTGTTGGAGAGGATGGACCAACGCACGAGCCGATTGAGCAGCTTGCATCCTTACGTGCACTGCCGGGTTTATCTACCATGCGCCCGGCAGAAGGCAATGAGACAGCGGCGGCTTGGAAGCTGGCATTAGAAAGTAAAGACACACCAACAGCTCTTGTTTTTACACGTCAGGATTTGCCAACGCTTGTTGATGCTGAGAGGGCATATGAAGGTGTGAAAAAGGGAGCATATGTGATTTCTGAAGCAAAAGGTGATGCTGTTGGTCTATTACTCGCATCCGGCTCTGAGGTTTCTCTAGCTGTCGAAGCACAAAAGGCGCTTCAGGAGGAAGGGATTCACGTATCGGTAATTAGCATGCCGAGCTGGGATCGTTTTGAAAAACAATCAGTAGCATACAAAGAAAGTGTAATTCCTAAAAACGTAAAAGCGCGCCTTGGCATTGAGATGGGAGCTTCCTTAGGCTGGAGCAAATATGTTGGTGACCATGGCTCTGTACTGGCTATCGATCAATTTGGGGCTTCAGCACCAGGAGATAAGCTAATTGAGGAATACGGCTTTACAGTTGAAAATGTCATTTCCCAGTTTAAAAAGCTTCTTTAAAAATTCTTGCTAGTTAAATGGTTGAGGTGACAAATATGTTTCATACAATTGAAGAAGCATTGAAGGATTTACAGAGCGGAAAAATCATTATTGTGTGTGATGATGAAGACCGCGAAAATGAAGGTGATTTTGTTGCGCTTGCTGAACATTCTACACCTGAAGTGATTAATTTTATGGCTATGTACGGCCGAGGGCTTATTTGCACGCCAATTTCTGAACAGCTGGCTGCAAAATTTGAACTGCATCCGATGATTGTCCAGCAGCATAATACAGATATGCATGGCACAGCCTTTACAATTAGTATCGATTACAAAACCACTACAACAGGAATTAGTGCATTTGAACGCTCTGAAACAATCCAAGCTTTATTACGTGAGGATACAAAAGCGAGTGATTTTCGCCGTCCGGGGCATGTGTTTCCGTTAATAGCGAAAGAGGGCGGAGTGCTTTATCGAGCAGGACATACGGAAGCAGCTGTTGATTTAGCTTTATTAGCAGGCGGGGAGCCTGTGGGTGTGATTTGTGAAATTTTGAAGGATGACGGTACAATGGCACGTGTGCCAGACCTAGTCTTGCTTGCTGAACGTTTTAACTTAAAAATCATTACGATTAAAGATCTAATTGCGTTTCGTCGTAGCTACGAAAGTCTCTGCGTTACGAAATAGATAGTTGCTGCATTACCTTGTTTATTTGCCCAGAAAAGAGCTGATATCCAAAAGTCCGCTGAAAGCAGGCTCGAGGTATCAGCTCCTTTTCATTTCTACTTTTCTACAGCAAGCTCGTTAGTACGATTAAATTTCAATTGTAGCGCCGCCTATCCGTTTATACCCTCTCATTTTGGCAAAGTCCTCGACAAGCTGCAGCGCCGCCTTATCCTTTTGCTTGCTTTCAACCATCACATCAAAGTCACGTCCAGTCCCCTTAGCTGCTTCGAAGAATGGTCTGACAAAAGCGGCATCTACATAATCAGCATGAGAGCGAAATTCCTTTTCAGATTTTGGAGAAGACAAGTGTACCTTCGGAATTATCTCTGTATGATCCCAGGTTGTGAATACATCCGTAAGCAGTGCAGTGAGATCATCACCGCTCTCATTTGCCTTGTGATGATGATAGTCAAACACAAGCGGAATTTGCTCTTTTTGACAAACGGCGAGAGTTTCCTCAGTTGTGTATGTTTTGTCATCATTCTCAAGCGTCATTTGCCACTTAATCGGTAAAGGGAGCTTTTGGAGATTTTGATGGAAACGGGCGATAGCTGCCTCCTTATCTCCGTAAGCGCCGCCGACATGGATGTTAATATAGGATTCCTTCGCGATGCCCATCGCTTCGAGAACACGATAATGGTATTCCATATCCACTACGGCATTGTCCGTAATATGCTGCTTGTCACTTGTAAACAGCGTGAATTGATTTGGATGAAAACTAACGCGCAGGCGATGCTTTTGAATAAGCTGTCCAATCTCTTTCCACATATCACGAAACAGATCAATATAATCAAACTCTACCTCAGGATGTGTAGCTAACGGAACGATAGAGGAGGAGAGGCGATAGAGCCATATTTCTTGAGCAATATTGTAATGAAGTGCCCGCAGTGTGTGCTGTAGATTTTGCAAGGTAATAATAGAGAGCTTTTCCTCCCGTTCCCCTTTTTCAAGCTGCTGCCACCGGGTGAATGTCATGGTCTTTGCAGGGGAGCAGTCCCAAAGCGAAAGTGCGTGCGATACATACCCGAATCGAATCTTCACATAATCCTCTCCCGTATGATTTCTTATCTTTAATTTAGAGAAAGAACGCGATAATATTCGCAATTCCTTCCTTTACTCGATCTGGAAGCGGCAAGGATGTAAGATCAGCTAAGGTGATTTTTGTTGATGCCTCCAAATCTTGGTCGACCTCCTTTTTAATTACCTCTAAGAAGGGCGAGTCATACATAATACAGTTCATTTCATGATTAATATAAAGACTTCGGAAATCAACATTTGCGGTTCCGATATCACAGATTCGGCCGTCAATCATGATTATTTTTGCGTGAAAGAAGCCATCTTGGAATTCATAAACAGTGCAGCCGGCTTTCAGCAGGCGCCGCAAGTACGGAAACTTCGCCTCTCTCACAAAGGAATGATCCGCTTTTTTCGGAACGAGAATGGCAATGCGTACCCCGCGTTTTGCGGCTGCGACTAATGCATCTGCTAGCTCCTTGCCTGGAATGAAGTAGGGCGTTCCAATATATAAATCATGCTTGGCTTCTTCAATCAAGTCGAGAAAGGTTTGCTTCAAATAAGCACCGTCTGTTGGGATGAAACGGTGCCGAACACTTCCTTTTTGCAGCTTTGGAAAATATTTTGCTTCGGACATGAGGTTTTCGGCTGTCTCATCATACCAATCATGAAGAAATTGCTCCTGTAAATCCTGTACACCTTCTCCTGCTAGCCGAAGATGATAATCCCGCCAGTGTCCAAGCTTTGGGTCATGTCCCAAATATTCCTCGCCAATATTAAAGCCGCCGATATAGCCGATTTCGCCGTCAATGGCAGTAATTTTTCGATGATTACGTTCATTAGCGGAATAAAATAAAAATGGAAGCCGTATGTTATGACAAAATGAAAAATATACGCCGCTTTGGCGCAGCTTGCGAATCCATTTTCTTGAAAGGCTAATGCTGCCAATCCGGTCAAGCAGCAACCGTACCTCTATACCTTGCTGTGCCTTTTCCATGAGCAGGCGCAAAAATTCATGACTAATCGGGTCATTTTTAACGATGAAAAATAGAATGTGAATATGACGGCGGGCCCTGCGAATATCAGCGAAGAGGTCATCATAAAGAGCTTGGCCGTATGTATATAAACGAAAGTCACTCTCACGCATGGGAAGAATACGATGTCGAACCCGTTTAAGCTGCCTTTGTCTGCCGAACCAATAATCAGCAGACAGCCAAATGAGAAGGAAAGCGAGGGATAACAAGAAAAATAGCATAATACTCCCCCTTCTTTGTACTAGTTCTTTTAGTTTTCACAGCGTTAGGAAAAAAATTCGCTGCCCTTATGAATAAAAACATTGACTGAATGCTCATTCAAATTATAATGGAAGTATAATCCATGTATTTACACTGTAAGAAAGTATAAATTCCCAGCTAGGAGCCAGCTCGACGTAGTCGGAAATTTTAGGAATACAGCGTAAGTGCAACGATGCCTCTGTCTTCGCCCAAGAGCAGGGCTCGCCAGTCGGCGAGTTTTCTTTAAAACTATATCCTCTAAAAAACTGCCGCCATTCTCATTTCCTTTTTAAGCGCTTACGTAAAACTTTACATACTGCCTGCTCATTTTATTTGGATGAATTCTCTTCTTGCTTCATATATATTGTAGTATCCGATCTCCAGCAAACTGTATAGTACTTTTCTAGAAGCCCATCAGGCAAGTGCCATAATAGAAAGGGGTTGAGAGAATGAACATATGGCTGCTCTTCAACTGGCTAGCGTTTGCAGTGATTACCGTATATGCGGTGTATCTATTCGTATATGTAATTCAAACGCGTAGCGCCTATATTAAGCTTGGGCGGAAAGCGGAGTTTGATGGAAGAGTGAAAGAAAGATGGCAAAACGTGAAAGAAAATGTTTTTGGCCAAAAGAAGCTGCTGAAGGATAAAAAAAGCGGCACTATCCATGTCATGTTCTTCTATGGTTTTATTCTTGTCCAATTTGGGGCGATTGACTTCATTTGGAAAGGCTTAGCACCCGGTTCTCATCTTCCCCTTGGACCGCTCTACCCTGCATTTACATTCTTCCAAGAAATTGTGACACTCATTATTTTAATTGCAGTATTTTGGGCATTTTACCGCCGCTATATCGAAAAGCTTGTACGGCTGAAGCGTAATTTTAAATCTGGTCTTGTGCTGATTTTCATCGGAGGCCTGATGATTTCTGTTTTGTTGGGAAATGGGGCAGGGATTATTTGGCACGGTGAAGAATTATCGTGGAGTGAACCGATCGCCTCTGCAATCGCATACATTCTATCTCATCTAAATTCACTAGCTGCAACGGTTCTTTTTTACCTCTCTTGGTGGATACATCTTCTGATTCTACTTACATTTCTTGTCTATGTACCTCAGTCTAAACATGCTCACTTAATCGCTGGTCCTGTAAATGTCTATTTTAGCCGCCTAACAAACCCGGGTAAGCTTGAAAAAATTGATTTTGAAGATGAGTCGCAGGAAACATTCGGAGTTGGAAGCATCACCGATTTTAGACAGAACCAGCTCATCGATTTGTACGCCTGTGTGGAATGCGGCCGCTGTACAAATATGTGCCCAGCAACAGGGACAGGCAAGCTGCTATCGCCGATGGACCTGATTGTAAAGCTCCGTGATCATTTAACGGATACAGGGGCGGCCGTTACCTCTAGAACACCGTGGGTTCCGGCCTTTGCCTTCAATCACACGCGCGGTAATCAGCTTGCAGCGCAAGGCTCAGGGGCGGGCGTGCAGGAAACGGCAGCTGCCGCAGGGTACAACCCGAACTTAATCGGCGATGTTATTACCGAAGCTGAAATTTGGGCGTGTACAACATGCCGCAACTGCGAAGACCAGTGCCCGGTTATGAATGAACACGTTGATAAAATTATCGATCTCCGCCGGTATCTTGTGTTAACGGAAGGACGGATGGATGCCGATGCGCAGCGGGCAATGACAAATATTGAACGGCAGGGCAACCCATGGGGGCTCAGCAAAAAGGAACGCGAGACGTGGCGTGAAGCATGTGAGGATGTAAGTATCCCAACAGTGAAGGAGTTGTCCAAGAGGGGAGAAAATTTTGAGTACTTATTTTGGATTGGTTCTATGGGCTCCTACGATAACCGCAGCCAAAAAATTGCCCGTTCATTTGCAAGGCTGATGAATGAGGCTGGCGTCTCATTTGCGATTCTCGGGAATAAAGAAAGAAATTCCGGTGATACACCTCGTCGTCTTGGGAATGAGTTCTTATTTCAGGATCTGGCAACTAAGAATATAGAGGAGTTTGAAAAAGCGGGTGTGAAAAAAATTGTTACGATTGATCCGCATGCGTATAACAGCTTTAAAAATGAATACCCTGACTTCGGTCTAGAGGCAGATGTGTATCATCATACGGAATTACTTGCTAAATGGGTAAAGGAAGGCAAATTAAAGCCCCAGCATGCGGTTCAAGAGACAATCACATTCCATGACTCCTGTTATTTGGGCCGCTACAACGAGGTATATGATGCGCCGCGCGATATTTTAAGGGCGATTCCCGGCGTAACTCTGGTGGAGATGGAACGAAATCGTGAAACCGGCATGTGCTGTGGTGCGGGGGGCGGGCTGATGTGGATGGAGGAGTCAGCAGGAACACGCATTAATGTTGCAAGAACAGAGCAGGCGCTCGCAGTTCGTCCGTCCGTAATTAGCGCAGGATGTCCATATTGTTTAACGATGCTAAGCGACGGTACGAAGGCGAAGGAAGTGGAGGAAATGGTAGAAACCCTCGATGTAACAGAGATTCTAGAGCGTTCAGTGATTGGAGACATGGGGCACCCGGCTTCTTAGTCTAAGGGATGCGGTCAGCTAAGATGAGAGAGGTTTGTATCTCATCTTCTCCTGATAGAGCAAGGTTGAACAATTGTTCAGTCATCTCATTTTTGGGAGTGGTGCTGTGCTGTCGTGAGTGCGGCAAAGGGGGGATGGGGCTTGGCTAGAACAGTTATTCTGGGAGCAGCAAGGACACCCATTGGAAAATTGGGCGGCGCCTTGAGGGATGTAAAGGCGGCCGAGCTTGGAGGCATTGCCATTCAAGCTGCCTTACAGCGGGCGGATATTGTACCACAGCAGGTGGAAGAAGTGATTTTTGGAACGGTTGTGCAGGGCGGGCAAGGGCAAATTCCTTCTCGTCAAGCTGCCCGGTACGCAAACATCCCCTGGGAGGCGCGTACAGAAACGATTAATAAGGTATGCGCATCCGGCATGAGAAGCGTGACGCTTGCTGACCAAATCATCCGCGCTGGCGATCAGTCGCTTATTGTAGCGGGCGGCATGGAATCAATGAGCAATGCCCCCTATTTATTGGGCGGGGCACGCTGGGGTTATCGGATGGGGCATAACGAAGTTGTTGATGCCAATGTAGCGGACGGTCTAACATGTGCATTTTCCGGTGTTCATATGGGAACATACGGAAACGCTGTAGCGAAGGAAGAGGGAATCCTGCGCAAGGAGCAGGATGAATGGGCGTATCACAGCCATATGAGAGCGGTGGCGGCGCAGCAGTCGGGCAGCTTTCAGGAGGAAATTACTCCTGTTGCAATCCCGCGGCGTAAGGGCGATGCCCTCATGATTACAAGGGATGAAGCACCGCGCACGGATACATCTTTAGAAAAGCTCTCCCAGCTAAGACCTGTATTTGGCGCGGACGGTACGATTACGGCAGGAAATGCGCCGGGACTAAACGATGGCGCCGCTGCGCTTGTGTTAATGAGTGAGGAGCGGGCACGGCAGGAGGGAAGGGCACCGCTTGCGACGATTCTTGGGCATGCGGCCATCGCGGTAGAGGCAAAGGATTTCCCAAGGACGCCTGGCTATGTCATTAATGAACTCCTGAGGAAAACGGGGAAGGCTGCCAGAGATATTGACTTATTTGAGATTAATGAAGCATTTGCGGCAGTTGTGCTAGTTAGCAGCAAGATTGCGGGGATCCCCATGGAAAAGGTGAATGTAAACGGCGGCGCCGTAGCGCTCGGTCACCCGATTGGCGCCAGTGGTGCTCGTATCATTGTAACGCTTATTCACGCACTTAAGGCTAGGGGCGGCGGCATCGGTATTGCGGCAATTTGCAGTGGCGGCGGTCAAGGCGATGCAGTCATGATTGAGGTTCGTTAAGGGGAGAGAGCTTTCACCTTTCTCGCACCGTAAAAATGTATAAGTTTTCAGCTAGAAGACGTCAATTCGATCTAGCCGGAAACAGTGTGGGGGTAATTAGGCTTCTGTCTTCGTCCAAAGGCGGGGCTCGCCAACCGGCAAGTTTTCTTTAAAGGTTGTCTAGCATCATCGGTCTATTTGCTAAGGGAGGAGACTTTTGGCGCAAGCAAAGCAGGCTGATTTTGCTTATCATTACATATTTATTAAGGGGGAAAAAACATGAGTGTACAACACATTATGGTAATTGGTGCAGGTCAGATGGGATCCGGAATTGCGCAAGTATGCGCGATGGCAGGCTATAGCGTTGTGCTCCAGGATGTAAAGAAGGAGCAGATCGACAAAGGGATTGCTGTTATTACGAAGAATCTTGCTCGGCAGGTCGAAAAGGGGCGTATGGCAGAAGAGGATAAGAATGACACACTTGCACGTATTACACCTGTTTTGACCATCCAAAGCGCAGCTGAAGCAGACCTTGTGATTGAAGCAGCAGTCGAGCGCATGGATATTAAGAAGCAAATTTTTGCACAACTCGATGAAATTGCGCCAGCTCGGACAATTCTTGCGTCTAATACCTCATCCTTGCCGATCACTGAAATTGCTGCTGCGACAAAGAGACCGGAACAAGTAATCGGTATGCACTTTATGAACCCAGTTCCCGTTATGAAACTCGTAGAAATTATTCGGGGTCTTGCGACAACGGATGAGGTTTATGAAGCAATTGAAGAGGTTACAAAGCAAATCGGTAAAGTTCCAGTAGAAGTTAATGACTTCCCAGGCTTCGTTTCGAACCGTATTTTGCTTCCTATGATTAATGAAGCTATCTATACATTATATGAAGGCGTCGCAACTAAGGAAGCGATCGATGAAGTGATGAAGCTCGGGATGAATCATCCGATGGGGCCGCTAACGCTTGCTGATTTTATTGGGCTTGATACATGTCTCTATATTATGGAGGTTTTGCATGAGGGCTTAGGCGACAGCAAATACCGCCCATGCCCGCTTCTTCGAAAATATGTGAAGGCAGGCTGGCTTGGAAAGAAAACAGGCCGCGGCTTTTATGTATACGAGTAGCCGGTAGGGACTGAGCCGCACCGGCCTGTCCTTCGGTACTATATGAGCTAGGGGTGAAGAATGTGAACTTTTCATTGACAGATGAACAGCGCACCCTGCAAAAAATGGTTCGGGATTTCGCACAAAAGGAGGTTGCCCCCTTTGTTCCTCGTATGGAGCAGGGGGAATTTCCGCGTGATATCTTGCGGAAGATGGGCAGCCTGGGGCTGATGGGGATTCCGGTTCCGGAGGAGTACGGCGGTGCGGGCATGGACTTTACGTCATATGTGATTGCTATTCATGAGTTTTCAAAGGTAAGCGCAGCGGTTGGTGTGATTCTTGCCGTGCATACCTCTGTAGGAACAAATCCAATTTTATACTTTGGTACGGAGGAGCAAAAGCAGAAATTTGTGCCGCGCTTAGCAACTGGGCAGCTGCTGGGTGCATTTGCTTTAACGGAGCCGAGCGCGGGCTCGGATGCCGCAAGCTTAAAAACCCATGCCGTCAAGAAGGGCGATCACTATCTAATCAATGGTTCAAAGGCATTTATTACGAACGGGGGCGAGGCGGATACGTATATCGTATTCGCCTCTACGAATCGGTCAGCTGGCCGGCGGGGGATCTCGGCTTTCATCGTAGAGAAGGGAGCACCCGGGCTTATTATCGGTAAAGATGAGAAGAAAATGGGACTGCACGGCTCACGTACAGTCCAGCTTACGTTTGACAATATGATGGTACCGGCGGAAAACCTTCTTGGTGCAGAAGGGAAGGGCTTTAATATCGCCATGGCCAATCTTGATGCCGGACGCATCGGCATCGCTGCTCAAGCGCTTGGCATCGCGGAGGCCGCGCTGGCAGAGGCTGTTCGTTACGCAAAGGCGCGCCATCAGTTCGGCAAGCCGATTTACGCGCAGCAAGGAATCTCTTTTAAGCTGGCAGATATGGCCGCAGGCGTGGAGGCCGCGCATCTTCTTGTCTATCGAGCCGCATCGCTTCGGCAACGAGGGCTTCCGTGTGCGAAGGAGGCATCAATCGCAAAGCTATTTGCATCAAAAACAGCTGTGGAGGTTTCCATTGAGGCCATTCAGGTTTTCGGCGGATATGGCTACACAGAGGACTATCCGGTCGAGCGTTTTTTCCGCGATGCCAAGGTTTGCGAGATCTATGAGGGAACGAGTGAAATTCAGCGCCTTGTGATTAGCAAGCATCTGTAGAATCGGGGGAATGAAGCATGAGATTCAGATTATCAGAGGAACATGAGATGATCCGGAAAATGGTTCGGGATTTTGCTAAAAATGAAGTAGCACCTACTGCAGCGGCGCGTGATGAGGAGGAGCGTTTTGAGCGGGGGATTTTTGAGCAAATGGCGGAGCTTGGCCTAACAGGGATTCCATGGCCGGAGGAATACGGCGGAATTGGCAGCGATTACCTGGCCTATTGCATCGCGGTAGAGGAGTTGTCCCGCGTTTGCGCTTCGACGGGAGTCACGTTATCTGCTCATGTTTCTCTAGCTGGTTGGCCGCTGTATACATTTGGTACGGAGGAGCAAAAGCAATTATACTTACGACCGCTGGCGGAGGGGAAAAAAATCGGAGCCTACGGTTTAACAGAACCGGGATCTGGTTCTGATGCTGGAGGCATGAAGACGACGGCAAAACGTGACGGTGATCATTATGTTCTGAACGGCTCCAAAATTTTTATTACAAATGGAGGGGTTGCGGACATCTATATTGTATTTGCTTTAACAGACCCTGGGGTAAAGCATCGCGGCACAAGTGCGTTTATTGTTGAGGCTAACGCGCCGGGATTCTCTATTGGTAAGAAGGAAGCAAAGCTTGGCATTCGTTCCTCACCGACAACGGAAATTATCTTTGAAGATTGCCGCGTACCGGCTCGGAATCTTCTTGGCGCGGAAGGTCAAGGCTTTAAGATTGCGATGCAGACACTCGACGGCGGCCGTAACGGCATCGCGGCACAGGCTGTTGGAATTGCACAGGGTGCTCTGGACGCAGCGGTGGCGTATGCTAAAGAACGCCGGCAATTTGGCAAGCCGATTATTGAGCAGCAGGGCATCGCCTTTAAGCTGGCAGATATGGCGACACAGGTGGAGGCGGCAAGGCTATTAACATATCAAGCGGCGTGGCTGGAATCAACGGGGCTCCCCTACAGCAAGGAATCCGCTATGTCGAAGCTTTTCGCCGGGGATGCCGCAATGAAGGTCACAGTAGAAGCGGTACAGGTATTTGGCGGCTACGGTTATACGAAGGATTACCCGGTGGAGCGTTTTATGCGCGATGCGAAAATCACACAGATTTATGAGGGGACGCAAGAAATTCAAAGACTTGTTATCTCCCGTATATTAGCCAAATAACTTGGTGCTTTAAGGAATCAGTGAAGCGGGAGACGAGGAGGGAAGCGCAGGCTCTCTTGTGCTTCCCTTGTACAATAGGAGAGGGGAATTACATTGGGGAAACATACTGTACAAGCATCCGTCAAGGATGAAAAGCTCGTTGCGGTGCGGCGGGCGCAAATGGTCAAAGGTGCTGTAAGCCTCTTTAAAGAGAAAGGATTCCATCGGACAACAACAAGAGAAATTGCGAGGGCTGCCGGCTTTAGCATCGGTACGCTCTATGAATATATTCGCACCAAGGATGATGTGCTTTATCTTGTGTGTGACAGTATTTATGAAAATGTAAAGGAACGGCTCGATCAGGCCCTCAATACAGAAAAGGGGAGCCTAGAAAGCTTGACAGCAGCTGTGACCAGCTATTTTAAGGTAATGAATGAATTTCAAGAAGAGGTTCTGATTTTATATCAGGAAATGCGGTCTTTACCAAGCGAATCCATTAAGTACATTCTCGGAAAAGAGATGGAAATGGTTGCGATGTTTGAAACCATTTTACAAAAATGCGTAGAAAACGGCGAATTCCTCTTAACGAAGCGGGAGATTGATGGGATTGCCCATAATATTTTCGTACAAGGACAAATGTGGGGCTTTCGTCGCTGGGCGATGCAGAAGCTATATACGATTGAGGAATACACAGATTTGCAGCTTAGGTACCTATTGAATGGTGTTCGAATGAGGGATATCTAAAAGGAATAGGGGAGTGAAATATGGCTGTAATTCAAGTATACCGTCCGACATACAAGGTTCGTTTTGTAACAGCCTCTAGTTTATTTGATGGGCATGATGCTTCTATCAATATTATGAGACGAATTCTGCAAGCAAGCGGAGCGGAAGTCATTCATCTTGGCCATAACCGTTCCGTAGAGGAGGTTGTCAACGCGGCGATTCAAGAGGATGTGCAGGGAATTGCTGTGTCATCTTATCAAGGCGGGCATGTAGAATACTTTAAATACATGTATGATCTTCTTCAGGAAAAAGGAGCGAACCAAATTCGGATTTATGGCGGTGGCGGCGGTGTCATCATTCCGCGGGAAATGGATGAGCTGCATGCCTACGGTATTAGGAGAATCTTCTCACCAGAGGATGGGCGTCGTCTTGGATTGCAGGGGATGATCAATAAAATGCTGGAGGAATGTGATGCCCCGACCACGCGGGACGTCATGAATATAACGAAGCAGATCGACTTAGACGATGCAAGTACTGTTGCAAGACTCATCACCCTGGCGGAGGAAAGCGTTGGAAAAGGGAGTGAAATCATTGCTTCATTAGGCGAGTGCGCCAAGGGCAATGCGATTGTGCTTGGGATTACGGGAACGGGCGGTGCTGGAAAAAGCTCCTTAACAGATGAGATGATCCGCCGTTTTTTGCAGGAAATCGATGATATAAAAATAGCAATCCTCTCGATTGATCCAACGAAGCAAAAAACAGGCGGAGCCCTTCTTGGCGACCGCATTCGGATGAACGCTATTCACTCTCCGCGCGTCTACATGCGCAGTCTTGCTACAAGGGAGTCGCGATCGGAGCTCTCTCTTGCGATTCAGGATGCAATTACGGTTGTCAAAGCGGCAGGATTTGACCTAGTTATTGTTGAAACGAGCGGTATTGGTCAGGGAGATGCAGCCATTACGGATTACAGCGATTTAAGTATGTATGTTATGACAAGTGAGTTCGGGGCCCCGTCTCAGCTTGAGAAAATTGATATGATTGATTATGCAGACCTCATTGTAATTAACAAGTTTGAACGCAAAGGTTCAGAAGATGCGCTGCGTCAGGTGCAAAAGCAGTACCAACGAAGCCATATGCTGTTTGAGCAGCGGCTGGAGGAAATGCCTGTATACGGAACGATTGCGAGCCAATTTAACGATGCGGGTACCAACACTGTATTTCTGAGGCTGCTAGAGCTCATCAATAGGAAAGCGAATAAGAATTGGAAACCAAAAACAATCCAAGCAGGTTCTGTGCAAAAGCAAAATATGATTATTCCGAATGACCGCCGCTACTATCTGCGTGACATAACCGATACAGTGCGCAATTATCATAAGAGTACAGAGGAACAGGGGAAGGCAGCAGAGCGCCTTTTTCAAATTGAAGGTGCGGTAAAGGCGATTGAGGAGCAGGGGGCAGATGCCGCTGCTATTGAGACGCTGCAGGCTGTCAAGATCAGCTATGAAAATAGTCTTTCACCAGAAGCGAAGCGGATTCTGGATACGTGGGATGAGGTAAAGGCGAAGTATGCGGCGGATGAATTTGTCATCAAGGTGCGTGATAAGGAAACTCGGACAAAATTAAAGGTGAAAACGCTTTCTGGTACAGAAATCCCGAAGGTCGCGCTCCCAAAATACAGGGATTACGGGGAAATATTACGCTGGGTACGCAAGGAGAATGTCCCGGGTGAATTTCCGTATACTGCAGGGGTGTTTCCGTTTAAGCGCTCTGATGAAGACCCGAAGCGGCAGTTTGCTGGTGAGGGGACGCCCGAGCGTACAAATCGCCGTTTTCATTACCTATGTCAGGAGGATCAGGCGAAGCGCCTGAGCACGGCATTTGATTCGGTTACGCTATACGGAGAAGACCCGGCGCATCGTCCAGATATTTTCGGGAAAATTGGCGAAAGCGGTGTGAACGTTTGTACACTAGATGATATGAAGAAGCTGTACAGCGGCTTTGATTTATGCGCGCCGTCCACATCGGTATCAATGACGATTAATGGACCAGCGCCAATCATTTTAGCGATGTTTATGAACACAGCAATTGAGCAGCAGATCGAAAAGGCAGAGCAGGAGCTTGGCCGTACGATAACTGATGAAGAATATGAGAGAATCAAAGCGCAAACCTTGCAGCGCGTTCGCGGCACGGTGCAGGCGGATATTTTAAAAGAGGACCAAGGGCAAAATACATGCATTTTCTCCACCGAGTTTGCGCTGCGGTTAATGGGGGATATTCAAGAGTACTTTATCCAGCATAAGGTACGCAATTACTACTCTGTATCCATTTCCGGCTATCATATTGCAGAGGCTGGCGCAAATCCAATTTCCCAGCTGGCGTTCACGCTGTCAAATGGCTTCACCTATGTAGAGTACTACTTAAGCCGCGGTATGCATATTGATGACTTTGCGCCAAATCTATCATATTTTTTTAGCAATGGACTTGATGCGGAATATTCGGTAATTGGTCGTGTGGCGCGCCGCATTTGGGCAATTGTGATGAAGGAAAGATATGGCGCAAACGAAAGAAGCCAAAAGCTGAAGTACCATGTGCAAACGTCTGGCCGCTCCTTGCATGCGCAGGAAATCGCCTTCAATGATATTCGCACAACGCTTCAGGCGCTTATGGCACTGCATGATAATTGCAACTCCCTGCATACAAATGCGTATGATGAAGCTATTACAACACCGACGGAGGAATCAGTACGCCGAGCGATGGCCATACAGCTTATTATCACAAAGGAGCACGGCTTAACCAAAAATGAGAATCCGCTGCAAGGCTCCTTCATTTTAGAGGAACTGACAGATCTCGTGGAGGAGGCTGTTTTGCAGGAATTTGAGCGTATTAATGACCGCGGCGGCGTACTCGGTGCGATGGAAACACAATACCAGCGCGGCAAAATTCAGGATGAATCTATGTATTATGAGATGCAAAAACATACGGGAGAGCTGCCGATTATCGGAGTGAATACGTATCTAAACCAAAATGAGGCATCAGAAGAGAACATGAACAACATGGAGCTTGCCCGCGCTTCATATGAAGAAAAAGAAACACAAATCCGTAATTTGAAGGCATTCCAAGCACGGAATAAAAAGCAAACGGAAGCGGCTCTGGATCAGCTGAAGCAGACTGCTGTCTCCGGCGGCAATATTTTCGCCGAGCTAATGGAGACGGTCAAGTATGCGAGCCTTGGCCAAATTACCCAGGCGTTATATGAAGTGGGCGGGCAATACCGGCGCAATATGTAAGAAAGCTAGCGATCTGAGGCTATCGGTCAGCGCTTGGAGGGAGGGCAAACGGGCTGTTTTCCCTCTTTTGCTACACTTTAAGAAAAGTTTCTCTTTTCTTAAAGGAAAAGGACTCTTTTCTATAGCATATTTCCTGCTGTTTTGTTTATAATGAATAGTATGGATTTTTTTTGTACAGGCCTTATAGTAAAATGAGATTTCCCTTAAAATAAGCTAATTGGTATAAGGGCTAGTCAAATGAATCGGCGCTGGATTCTATTTCTGGCGATCGGAACGAAATGATGTAAGATGATACATGGTAAAGAAAGGAAGTGCCTCACACGTGAATCTAGAGCAATATTCTCCAGAGGAACTGAAAGAATTGTCTATGATCGAGCTTGCTTATGCGATTCTCGAGGGCAAAAAGCAGGCAACTGCATTCCGAGATATCGTAGAGGAAGTATCAGAAACGCTCGGTTTATCAAAAGAACAAGTAACGGTACGACTCGCTCAGTTTTATACAGATTTGAACGTTGATGGTCGTTTTATCAGCTTAGGTGAAAACCGTTGGGGCTTGCGCAGCTGGTACCCTTACGAGCAAATTGAAGAAGAAGTATTGCCGCAGCCGAAACCGAAGAAGAAGCGCAAAGTCGATGAGGATGAATTTGATGACTTCGCAGCCGAAGATACAGATTATGAAGATACTGATGATCTCGATGACCTCGATGAGATGGAAGAGGATGTTGACTTCATCGATGATGAAGATGAAGACGAAGACTTGATTGAAGAAGAAGACTTGATTGAAGACGATGAGGAACTCGACGACCTGGAAGAGGAAGAGGAACTTGAAGAGCTAGAAGAAGACTTCGAAGAAACAGAAGAAACAGAAGAAGAGGAAGAATTGTAGTTCTTGACTTTTCTACATAGTGTAGGTACAATCATTTTTGGGCTCTTTAAAAAAGCAAAAACATGTACGTTGTTTATATAGAAAGAGAATTGCTCCCTATTTTGAAACACTAACAGTATAGGGTTAGCAATTTTCTTTTTTTATTTGGGTAGCATAAGTTTAGGGCATGTCTAAATCCCTGTGCAAGAAAGCCCTGCTATGTATCGGCAAGCAGCCTGTGGGCGGGGATGGTTATTTTTACGGAAGAGAGCAAGGGTGAGCCGTTAGGCGAAGACAGAGGCGTAGTTGCACTTACACTGTATTCCTAAAAATTCCCACTACGTCAAATGGCTTCTAGCTGGAAATTTATACTTTCCTACAGTGTAAATAAACGAGCTGCTCCTTACATACTGCCGTAATAAGCGGCGTATTAAATAATAGATGTGATACGACGGAAGGGAGAACATTCATGACTAAGTATATTTTTGTAACAGGCGGTGTAGTATCGTCGTTAGGAAAAGGGATCACTGCAGCATCTCTTGGAAGATTATTAAAAAATCGCGGGTTAAATGTTACAATTCAAAAATTTGATCCTTACATCAATGTTGACCCAGGGACAATGAGCCCATATCAGCATGGAGAAGTATTTGTGACAGGTGATGGTGCAGAAACGGATCTTGACCTTGGCCACTATGAGCGTTTTATCGATATTAACTTAACGAAGCATTCGAATGTTACAACAGGTAAGGTATATTCTACGGTTATTCAAAAGGAGCGCCGTGGCGATTACCTAGGAGGGACAGTGCAGGTTATCCCTCATATTACCAATGAATTGAAAGAGCGCGTATACCGTGCGGGCCGTGAAACAAGTGCGGATGTAGTTATTACAGAAATTGGCGGCACAGTTGGCGATATTGAATCATTGCCGTTCTTAGAAGCCATTCGTCAAATTAAAAGTGATATCGGCCACAATAATGTAATGTACATTCACTGTACTTTAATTCCATATATTAAAGCGGCAGGTGAAATGAAAACAAAGCCAACGCAGCATAGCGTAAAAGAGCTTCGCAGCTTAGGTATTCAGCCGAATATTATTGTTGTTCGTACAGAAATGGCGGTTTCTCAGGATATGAAGGACAAGCTTGCCCTATTCTGTGATATTGATCCGAAGGCAGTTATTGAATGTCGTGATGCTGATACACTATATGCTGTGCCATTGGCGCTTCAGGACCAAAAGATGGATCAAATTGTTTGCGATCACTTAAAGCTTGACTGCAAACCGGCAGAGATGGAAGAGTGGAAGTCACTTGTTAATAAGGTTCGCAACTTATCTAAAGTCGTGAAGATTGCTTTAGTAGGAAAATATGTAGAGCTTCAAGATGCTTACATTTCCGTTGTAGAATCACTTCGTCATGCGGGCTATGCATTTGATGCTGATATTGACATTCAGTGGATTAATGCTGAGCATGTAACTGCCGAAAATGTACAAGAGCTTGTAGGAGATGCAGATGGTATTCTTGTACCAGGTGGTTTTGGTGACCGCGGCATAGAAGGTAAAATTGTTGCGACGCAATATGCTCGTGAACATCATGTACCATTCCTTGGCATTTGCTTAGGCATGCAGCTGGCATGTATTGAATTTGCACGAAATGTAGTAGGGCTTCAAGGAGCAAACTCCTCTGAAATTAACCCAACGACACCGTACCCAATTATCGATTTGCTTCCAGAGCAAAAGGATGTAGAAGATCTTGGCGGAACGCTTCGTCTTGGCCTATACCCTTGTAAGCTTAGTGAAGAAACAAAAGCATTTAATGCATACGGTGAGCCGGTTGTATATGAACGTCATCGTCATCGTTATGAGTTTAATAACCAATATCGTCAAGAGATGGAGAAGGCGGGCTTTGTTTTCTCTGGTACAAGCCCAGATGGTCGCCTAGTCGAAATTATTGAGCTGAAAAACCATCCTTGGTTTGTAGCATCTCAGTTCCATCCAGAATTTTTATCTCGTCCAACAAGACCGCAGCCGTTGTTCCGTGACTTCGTGCACGCGTCTTTAATTAATACAGAGAGCAAGTAATAGTAAGAAGAGCGGGCACTGAAAAAGTCCGTTTAAAGAGAAAAAGAAGCTGATCGTCTACATATGTAGAAGATTAGCTTCTTTTTTTGCTTTAATTTTAGGAATGATTCGCTTTTCACACTGTAAAAAGGTATAAATTCCCAGATGGAAGTTCATTCGACGTAGTGGGGAATTTTAGTAGTACAGTATAAGTGTAACTACGCCTCTGTCTTCGCCCGAGAGCAGGGCTCGCCAATCGGCGAGTTTTCTTTATGAACAATTTACTTGACAGGGTGCATACATTTGTATACATTAGGTATATAAATATTGTATACAAATGTATACGAAAGGATGTGTAGCAATGAAGGATTTTGATGGTCATATGAAAGGTGAAAAGCATAGGGGAGGGAGACATAAAGGAAAGCATCATCATCATGGTGCTCAAACCTTTCGCCGAGGTCGAGCACTTGAGTTTTTAGAAAGACTAAAGGTAAAAAGTATCACATTAAAACAGCAGCTAGAAGCACCAGAGTTCCAAGAAATTAAACCAATTATTCTTGGGGAATTAAAAGCGATTGAGTTGGTGATTGACGAATTTACCAAGCACTTTGAACTCCATGAAGTCGAAGATACGAATCCAAAAACGGATCAAACAGAGAAAGAGGAAGAAAAAGGACCCTTAGAATGAGCCAATTTTGAAAAGATTATCTAGCCAAAGGAGCAAAGTAAGTATGTGGGGATTAAAAACATATATCAGGCCTTACTGGAAATACGTTATCCTCGGGCCGCTCTTTATGATATTTGAAGTATTTTTGATTTGCTCCAGCCCACATTAGCAGCGCATATTGTTAATTTCGGAGTAGTAGAACGCAATGTCCACGTTATCCAGCAAACGGGATTGATTATGGTGTTGGTGGCGCTACTTTCATTAGTAACGGATGTTGGATGTAACCTCTTTGCAAGTCGTGCCTCTCAAAATGTCGGTGCAGACATTAGAGAGGCGTTATATTTATGGAGATGTTAGAATTGAAGAAAAACACGTTTTATAAAATAATGAGGGAATATGAAAAAGCCATCTAGCTTGTAGGAGATGCTTCTTTGCCTGCCAACATTACGTGGATTTACAAAAGAAAAAATGCCTCAATTCAGTCACGCTAAGAACCTATTTCTATATGTCATAAAGTGTTTTGCAGGGATGACATATTGCAAAATTCTCATTCAGGACCTTGTGACCTACTCTTTTCTAGACATATCGAGCCTGTCTGTCATAAAGCATGCTTTTTGACAGGAGCCACACATAAAAAATACCTTATATTATTGTTGTTGTTTAAAAACGTTAGTCATATTATTCCATTTAAGGACCAGATTATGGAACATCTAGTTGATAAGAAAATCTATTGAATTTATTGTAATCTATGGATTTTGTTGGATATATATTAGAGAATGCTTATTTAGGGTAATAATTGCTCTTTCGTTTCTTTCTATTAACGTAGATTACAGGTGGTGCATTGTGAAAGAATTAATATTCGTCCAAAATAAAAAAAGAATCCTTATGAAATTTGCATTTTTAAAAAAGGATATAGTGCTTACCATTTCACTGATACTGGCAGTTGTAAGCTGCTTTATATATCCGCCAAGGCTCGAATATATTGATTTTAAAGTGCTGATCAGTTTATTTAATCTAATGGTGGCCATAAAG
Source organism: Ectobacillus funiculus (assembly GCF_004138295.1). Classification (GTDB taxonomy): domain Bacteria; phylum Bacillota; class Bacilli; order Bacillales; family Bacillaceae_G; genus Ectobacillus; species Ectobacillus funiculus. The sequence continues at coordinate 82,604 of NZ_SCFM01000008.1, forward strand.
GCCTTTGAAGAGCTAAAGTTATTAGACAAATTTGCTGTTGCTATATTGAATAAATGCAATAACAGCAGGACAATATCCGTTATTCTGATTTTGTTATGCTTTATTTGCTCGATGTTTGTAACGAATGATGTCGCTTTGCTCACCTTTGTACCAATAACACTTGTCATTAGTAAAAAGACACAAATGAATATGATGGATACGATCATCCTGCAGACAATTGCGGCAAACATCGGAAGCAGCCTGACGCCTATGGGAAATCCGCAAAATTTGTACATTTATTCTTACTATGGAATTAAGCCCATCCCATTTTTTGGTTCAGTCCTGTTATTAGCTGTGCTTGGCATCAGTTCGTTGTTTATATTTATTCAAAAACTTCGTAAAACAGAATTAAAAATAGAACTTCCTGTTACTACCATAAGAGATCGAAAAAAAGCTGTAGTCTGGAGCCTGATACTTGTCATTATTATCGCGTCTATTTTTGGAGCCATCAATTATTACATTGCGCTAGTAATCACATTGATGACAGCATTTATTTTGAATAGAAAATTACTATTTAAGATTGATTATCTTCTTCTGATAACCTTTGTCTGTTTTTTTATTTTTATTGGAAATATATCTAACTCAAATGAAATGAACACATTTGCTCGCGCTAATTTAAGAGGAGGCACATCTGTCTTTTTTAGTTCTATAGTTTTGAGTCAATTGATCAGCAATGTGCCTGCTTCAATTCTCCTGTCAAACTTTACTTCTGATTGGAAACCCTTATTATTAGGAGTAAATATCGGAGGACTTGGAACAATTATCGCGTCTTTAGCCAGTGTAATCTCTTATAAACTATTCATTCAGGCCAACCGTAAAGAGAGCAAAAAGTTTTTAATCAAATTCAGTGTTTACAACTTTTCGTTTTTAGTCATACTTGCATGTATACAATATTTCATCTTTAAATTTCTAAGAATCTTTTAAAAAAATGATTACCGAATGAGGAATGGATTTTACTCTGACCTTTATAATAATCAGCTGACACAAGGGAATGTAGGTTGATGATGCTAACATTCTTAGATTTGTTGCAATGTTTTTTCAAGTGATCGAAGGTTTGCAGCCTTGTACTTGGATACCCAGAGATGATTCCAGATGCCAGACCAAGAACACCTGCACGAGAGAAATTAACGTTGATTGATAGTATGGAATTGAAATATTATAAAAATTTAAATTAAACCTTCAGTGGCAGAGAGAATGTTGTGGAATGTCAATTTGAAAGCAAATATGAACACTTTCCATCAAGGATGTGGACTGACAGGATGTATGTACAACGCATTTAATTTCCAGCAGAACGTGAACTCAACGTAGTCGTAATTGTTAAGAATACAGTATAAGTGTAACTTGCTTTTATCTTCACCAATCGACGAGTACAAATAAGAGACGAGCATATTTTCGCCTCTTATTTGTATTCTGCCATAATTTCATCCATTGTAAATTTTAAGCCGTAATATGCAAGCAGTGCAATTATTAGGCTTGGAAAGCCGAAGCGGCCGCCATCTTCATCAGGAATAAGTCCTTTAATTAGCTTTGTATCAATGTGAACATCCGTAAATTGCTCAAGGGAATGCATCCCTTCTTTGATTGCGGATACACCTACAATAAAATGTCCCTCTGTCTGCAGGTGCCTTGCTAGTTCTACCGCTTCGGTATCTGTAGAAAAACGGCTGATGAGCAGCACGCGGTCAGCTGAAGTGATAGCCGCCAGCTCTCCACCCTCAAATAAGGGTTTGGTTCCCTCTAGCGGCTCTTCTCCATATAAGGCCTCTAGAACTACACCTTCCATTTCTTTCATTCCATGCATATAAATAGAACCATTTCCAATTAATGCTTGCGCGAGCAGCCGTGCGCCATCTTCTATATTCATTTCTTCCTGTTCAGCGATCCTTTTGAAATACCCGCTCAGCTGCGTTGAGAATATTTTTAACACAATGATTCACTCCTTTTGAAATCCCTGTTCATTATATCTTATTTCTTGAAAAATTCGAAATAGGAGTTGGCAGAAATGGAAGAGGACAAGTACAATGGAGGAGAAATAGATTTCCACACCAGAACGCCTTCTTAATATAGCAATTTTTGGCAGTTTTTAGGAGACGAAGAAGGAAAACAATAAAGTGTATAGAAGTAGTTGTGGGAGAGAAAGTAGAATACCACGTGCTTTTAACTAAGAAAGGTTGGGGAAACAATGAGTGGAAAGATTTTAATTGTGGACGATCAGTACGGAATTCGTATTTTACTGAACGAGGTATTTCAGAAGGAGGGCTATCAAACATATCAGGCGGCTAATGGCTTTCAGGCCATCGATATCGTTTTAAATGACCGTCCAGATTTAGTTGTTTTGGATATGAAGATTCCTGGGATGGACGGAATTGAAATTTTAAAACGTGTGAAGGAAATTGATAAGGATATTAAAGTAATTTTAATGACGGCATATGGTGAGCTGGACATGATTCAGGAAGCAAAGGATTTAGGAGCTCTTATGCATTTTGCGAAGCCGTTTGATATCGATGAAATACGCCAAGCAGTACGGGCAGAGATTGGTGTAAACGCTTAGATTTAAAAATTTCCAAAAATAATTATAAAAAAAACGCTTTCAAGTGCGGAAGCCTTGTGGAATTCAGTTGAGTTTTCCTAGACAAGTTGTTATTCTATGAAGGTAGAAAAAAGTCCGATAGGGTTCAATACATATTTTCTATTACGTCGGTAACAATACGAATGATGGAAACTTATCGGATGCCAAAAACGGTTTAGGAGGATTCACCATGCCTTTAGTTTCAATGACAGAAATGCTTAACAAAGCATTAGCGGGTAAATACGCAGTTGGTCAATTTAACCTTAACAACCTTGAGTGGACACAAGCAATCCTAGCAGCTGCTGAGGAAGAAAAGTCTCCTGTTATCCTTGGGGTTTCTGAGGGTGCAGCTCGTCATATGGGCGGTTTCAAAACAACTGTTATGATGGTAAAGGGTTTAATGGAGGATATGAACATTACAGTTCCTGTTGCAATCCATTTAGACCACGGTTCTAGCTTTGAAAAATGTAAAGCTGCGATTGAAGCAGGTTTCACATCTGTTATGATCGATGCTTCTCATCATCCATTTGAAGAGAATGTTGAGACTACAAAGAAGGTAGTAGAATATGCTCATGCTAACGGTATTTCTGTAGAAGCTGAATTAGGCACTGTAGGCGGACAAGAAGACGATGTTATCGCAGAAGGCGTAATTTATGCTGATCCACAAGAGTGTGCGGAGCTTGTAAAGCGTACAGGCATTGACTGCTTGGCACCAGCTTTAGGTTCAGTTCATGGACCTTACAAAGGTGAGCCAAACCTAGGCTTCAAAGAAATGGAAGAAGTTCGTAACTTAACTGGAGTACCATTAGTACTTCACGGTGGTACAGGAATTCCGAAAAAAGACATCGACCAAGCGATTTCTTTAGGAACATCCAAAATCAATGTGAACACAGAAAACCAAATCGCGTTTACGCATGCAGTTCGTGAAGTATTAGCTAGCGATGCTGAAGCTTACGATCCTCGTAAATTTATGGGACCAGGCCGCGAAGCAATTAAGCAAACTGTTATTGGCAAAATTCGCGAATTCGGTTCTAACGGTAAAGCAGTTTAATTTGTTGTTGAAATAAAATTACAGCTTGGAAACCGTCTAGTCCGTTAGACGGTTTCCTTTTCTTGTACGATGAAAACGTCAACATTTTACAAAAACAGACAAAAATCAACAATATGCTGAAAAATTCAAAAAATATGGTATGCTTAATACGTTAAAGACTAAGCTGCGAATCAGAGTGTTTGCCACTTCGATTTCGGATGCTTGATACATTAAAAGGGGGATTTTATCCATGAAGTTTTTTATCGATACTGCAAACCTAGAAGACATTAAAAAGGCATATAAGCTAGGAGTATTAGCTGGTGTAACGACAAACCCTTCCTTAGTAGCTAAAGAGGGCGTTAAATTCGAAGATCGTATTGCTGAAATCTGCCAAGCAGTTCCACGTGTAGAGTCTGTATCAGCTGAAGTAACGCCAGATGCGCTTACTGCTGATGAAATGATCGCACAAGCTGACGAGCTTATTAAAATTAACGGTGGAGATGAAAAAGTTACAATCAAACTACCTATGACTTTAGCTGGTTTAGAAGCTTGTCGTTATCTTGCAGATAAAGGTGTTAAGACGAATGTTACCCTTATCTTTACGGTGAACCAAGCATTATTGGCAGCTCGTGCAGGTGCAACTTACGTATCTCCATTCTTGGGCCGCTTAGATGATATTTCTGAAGACGGTGTACAATTAGTAGCAAAGGTAGCTGAATTGTTCCGCATTCATAATTTCGATACGCAAATCATTGCAGCATCTGTTCGTCATCCAGACCATGTTACTCGCGTAGCTATGGCGGGCGCTCATATTGCAACAATTCCTTACAAAGTAATTGACCAAATTTCTAAGCACCCTCTTACAGACAAAGGTATGGAGCAATTCGCAAACGACTGGAAAAACCAGTAAAACATAAACCACCGGTGGAGCGGATCCACCAGGAAGGGAGAACAAAATGGAAAAGTTGATCATTCAAGGCGGAATGCCGCTTAAAGGCTCCGTCCGCATCAGCGGTGCGAAAAATAGCGCTGTCGCTCTTATTCCGGCGACCATTTTGGCAGAAACTCCTGTTACAATCGGCGGCATCCCCGGTATTTCTGATGTACAACTCTTAGGTGATTTACTTGAGGAAATTGGCGGTGTGGTTTCATATGATGGACAGGATATGACGGTAGATCCATCTCGTATGGTATCCATGCCGCTTCCAAATGGAAAAGTAAAAAAGCTGCGTGCATCTTATTACTTAATGGGCGCGATGCTCGGACGCTTCAAAAAGGCAGTTATCGGTCTCCCTGGCGGCTGTCACCTAGGTCCACGTCCGATTGATCAGCACATTAAAGGGTTTGAGGCACTCGGTGCGCGTGTAACAAATGAACAAGGCGCTATTTATTTGCGTGCGGACGAGCTGCGCGGGGCCCGTATTTATTTGGATGTTGTCAGCGTCGGCGCTACGATTAACATCATGCTTGCTGCTGTCCGGGCAAAAGGGCGTACGATTATTGAAAATGCGGCCAAGGAGCCAGAAATTATTGATGTCGCAACCCTTCTTACGAGCATGGGTGCTCGGATTAAAGGGGCAGGAACAGATGTTATTCGTATTGACGGTGTGGATACACTTAAGGGCTGTTACCACTCCATTATTCCAGATCGGATTGAGGCCGGTACATACATGATTCTAGGAGCAGCTGCCAGTGAAGAATTGTTAATTGACAATGTGATTCCTCAGCATCTTGAATCAGTAATTGCAAAGCTTCGCGAGATGGGAGTTCAAGTCGAAACAAACGATGACCAAATTATCGTGAGAGGCAGCCGCGATTTGAAGATGGTGGATATTAAAACGCTTGTGTATCCTGGTTTTCCTACCGATTTGCAGCAGCCATTCACAACGCTTTTAACGAGAGCAAACGGAACGGGTGTTGTTACGGATACGATTTATGGTGCCCGTTTCAAGCATATTGACGAACTGAGACGGATGAATGCACGTGTGAAGGTAGAAGGGCGCACAGCTATTGTCGCAGGTCCTGTCGAGCTCAATGGAGCAAAGGTAAAGGCAAGTGATCTTCGTGCTGGTGCAGCTCTTGTCATTGCTGGTTTGATGGCACAGGGAATAACAGAACTAACCGGTCTTGAACACGTGGATAGAGGATATGAAGAGTTAGAAGAGAAGCTTCGAGGACTTGGTGCTCGTATTTGGCGTGAAAAGCTGACTGAGCAGGAAATCGAACAAATACAAAATTCATAGCAATACTCACGGTTTAAAGGAAGTGTGGGTACAATATAATCCCTTGTTATGCGTGCGAAATCCATCTTGTTGATGGTCATTATAGTCTGCAAAAAGGTCGAACCTTGTTATTAAATAAGACCGTGAACGAAGGCAGCAATCGCTGCCTTCGTTTCTCCTTTTCTTTTTTAGTAAACGGTTGATTAAACCGAGAAAATTGGGTTACAATAGTGAATACTATTCTACTTGCGTTCACTTGCCTTTCACGATACCTTCCTTTCCTTTTACCCTTAAAAAAGAAAAAACTAAAGAGTGGTGTTTCAATGAGTTTAACAATTGCAGCATTAGAAAATATGAAATTAAAAGAGCTGTATGAGCATGCCAAAGAATTTAAGATTTCTTACTACAGCAAATTAACAAAAAAAGAGCTCGTTTTTGCGATTTTGAAGGCGCAAGCAGAAAAAGAAGGCTTTTTCTTTATGGAAGGCGTTCTTGAAATTATTCAATCTGAAGGTTTTGGCTTCTTACGACCAATCAATTATTCTCCAAGCTCGGAAGACATTTATATTTCTGCCTCACAAATCCGTCGTTTCGATCTTCGAAACGGAGATAAAGTATCCGGCAAAGTACGTCCTCCTAAGGAAAATGAACGATATTTCGGACTGTTGCAAGTAGAAGCAGTAAATGGAGATGACCCAGAATCTGCCAAGGAGCGTGTTCATTTTCCTGCGCTCACGCCTTTATACCCAAATCGTCAAATGAAGCTTGAAACGCAGCACAATAAGTTGTCCACACGTATTATGGATTTAGTTGCGCCTGTCGGTTTTGGGCAGCGCGGGTTGATTGTAGCTCCCCCAAAAGCCGGGAAAACAGAGCTGTTAAAGGAAATTGCTCATAGCATTACCACCAATCATCCAGAAGCAGAGCTAATTGTCCTGCTTATTGATGAGCGTCCAGAAGAAGTAACAGACATTGAGCGCTCTGTCCAAGGTGATGTTGTCAGCTCTACCTTCGATGAAGTTCCGGAAAATCACATTAAAGTAGCGGAGCTTGTATTAGAGAGAGCAATGCGTCTCGTTGAGCACAAAAAAGACGTTATTATTTTAATGGATAGTATTACTCGGTTAGCGCGTGCGTACAATCTTGTCATTCCGCCAAGCGGCCGTACATTATCCGGCGGTATCGATCCAGCGGCATTCCATCGTCCGAAGCGTTTCTTTGGAGCGGCGCGAAATATTGAAGAAGGCGGCAGCCTAACGATTCTAGCAACAGCGCTCGTTGATACAGGATCACGTATGGATGATGTGATTTATGAGGAATTCAAAGGAACAGGAAATCTGGAGCTTCACCTAGATCGCAGCCTAGCAGAACGCCGCATTTTCCCTGCCATCGACATTCGCCGTTCCGGTACGCGTAAGGAAGATCTGCTCATTCCGAAGGAGCATTTAGACAAGCTTTGGGCAATTCGCAAAGCAATGACAGATATGTCCGACTTCACAGACCGTTTCTTGCGTACGCTCAAAACAACAAAGTCAAACGAAGAATTCTTTCAAATGATTTCACAAGAGCAAAAAGACAAAGGCGCCGTCACAATGAAATAAAGCAAGAAAACTCGCTGATGGGTGACATTAGGCGAGGATAAAGGTATAATTGCATTTGCACTCTATTCTTAAAGTTTCTTGCTGCATGAAATGAAATGCGAGATGAAACTTTACGCCTTTTTGAAAGTGCAAGAAAAGAGGATGCAGCCTGTTTTGTTTTCTTGAAAAAACAGGTAGTTGCAATTTCAACACACTGTTGTTATAATTTCATCATGTGTGTTTCATCTAAGATTTTGCCTCAGGGCATCACATGGTGAAAAACTCTGTTTCGAAATAGATTCAGGGCGGAAGGAGATGACAAGAATGAAAGCAGGAATTCATCCGAACTATAAAAAGGTTGTATTCATGGACGTGAACACAGGTTTCAAAATTTTGACTGGTTCTACAAAGCACTCCAACGAAACAATCGAGTGGGAGGACGGTCAAACATATCCATTAATTAAAGTGGAGATCAGTTCTGACTCTCACCCATTCTACACAGGTCGTCAGAAGTTTGCTGCAGCGGCTGGCCGCGTAGATCGCTTCAACAAGAAATACGGTCTTTAATTCATGTAGAGATAAAAGCAGGCAAGTGTATATTCGCTTGCCTGCTTTTTTTGATATAAATAGGAATTTTACTAACCCGGCAGATAAGCTGGAAGGTAACATAGATGATTGGAACAGGCACTTTTCTCCTTCGCGCTTACGTGGTGAAGGAAAGCAGGAGGTATGCCGAACATGTACTTAATGAATCAAAACGGTTGGATTGAAGTAATTTGCGGCAGTATGTTTTCCGGCAAATCAGAGGAGTTGATCCGCCGTGTGCGTCGTACGCAATTTGCTAAACAATACGCAATCGTGTTTAAGCCTAGTATTGATAACCGCTACAGCGAAGAAGATGTTGTGTCTCACAATGGCGCAAAGACGAAGGCTATGGCAGTAACGTCTTCAGCTGAAATTCTGGATGCTGTAACGGAAGAGATAGATGTAGTAGCAATTGATGAGGTACAGTTTTTTGATGAAAATATCGTCGAGGTTGTGCAAACTCTCGCGAATAGCGGCTATCGTGTAATCGTAGCCGGATTGGATCAGGATTTCCGCGGACTGCCGTTTGGAAGGGTTCCGGAGTTGATGGCCATTGCCGAGCAAGTAACAAAACTGCAAGCTGTCTGTTCTGTGTGCGGTGCACCTGCAAGCCGTACGCAGCGGCTTATTGATGACAGGCCTGCATCATTTTATGATCCAATTATTTTAGTTGGCGCATCGGAGTCATACGAACCGCGGTGTCGTCATTGTCATAGTGTACCAAGGTGAAAGCAAACTCGCTCAAAAAGCGGGTTTTTTTGAAAATAGGAGAGCATTCCTGTTTGGGGGACCTGCTCAATGTTAGAGGCCCTCGAGCAATGAGACAAAAAGCAGGCTGCTGCTGTTTCACTGTAAGAAAGTATAAATTCCCAGCTGGAAGTTCATTCGACGTAGCGAGAAATTTTAGGAATAAAGTATAAGTAGGGCTTGCCAATCAGCGAGTTTTCTTTATTCTGTACGTATTTGATTTTCTTTGTTTTTCTCCCATATACTATTCCTTAGAAATTGAAGATTGAGGTGAATGATATGTTAGATCGTTTACAGGCGGTTGAAGACCGTTATGATAAATTAAATGAGCTGTTAAGTGATCCGGCAATTGTAAATGATCCGAAGAAGCTTCGCGAATATTCAAAAGAACAATCCGATATTCAAGAGACGGTGGAAGTGTACCGCGAATATAAAAGTGTACGCGAGCAGCTAAAGGATGCAAAAGCAATGCTTGAGGATAAGCTTGATGCAGACATGCGTGAGATGGTGAAGGAAGAGGTTTCTGAGCTTGAAAAGCAAGAAGCAGAGCTAGCAGGACGCCTAAAAATATTGCTCCTTCCAAAGGATCCAAATGATGACAAAAACGTAATTATTGAGATTCGCGGCGCTGCCGGTGGTGATGAAGCAGCCCTGTTTGCTGGTACTTTATATCGTATGTACAGCCGTTATGCCGAGGTACAGGGGTGGAAGTCTGAGGTTATTGAGGCAAGCCCTACAGAACTTGGCGGCTTTAAGGAGATTATTTTCATGATTAATGGGGCCGGTGCATACTCGAAGATGAAATTCGAAAATGGTGCGCACCGCGTACAACGTGTACCAGAGACAGAATCTGGCGGACGCATTCATACATCTACGGCAACGGTAGCGGTATTGCCGGAGGCGGAAGAGGTAGAGATTGAAATCCACGATAAGGATATTCGTGTTGATACATTTGCATCAAGCGGACCGGGCGGACAGAGCGTAAATACGACGATGTCAGCTGTTCGTTTGACACATATCCCAACAGGTGTTGTTGTATCGTGTCAGGACGAAAAGTCTCAGATTAAGAACAAGGAAAAGGCGATGAAGGTATTACGTGCCCGCGTGTATGATAAGTTTCAGCAGGAGGCGCAGGCGGAGTACGATCAAAATCGTAAGCAAGCAGTTGGAACAGGTGACCGCTCAGAGCGTATTCGCACATATAACTTCCCGCAAAACCGTGTAACGGATCACCGAATTGGCTTGACCATTCAAAAGCTTGATCAAATTATCCAAGGGAAGCTAGATGATATCATCAATGCGTTAATCATGGAAGATCAAGCACAAAAAATGGAGTCCGCACTGTAATGCGCGTGTACGAAGCCCTCAAATGGGCTTCTTCTTTTTTGCGGGAGAAAGGGCGCGATGAAAACGCAGGCGAGCTGTTGCTTTGCTACGTAATGGGGACAAATCGGACTGGGCTTTTAATGAATATGAGAGAAGAGCTAACTAGGGAGCAAGAGAACGCATTCTCGGACGCAGTTGCTAAGCATGGAGAGGGAATCCCTGTCCAATATATAACAGGGGTGGAATCCTTTTATGGCCGCTCATTTTTTGTGAATGAAGAAGTCCTGATCCCAAGACCAGAGACGGAAGAGCTTGTGCTCGGCGTGCTGGAGCGTATTCAAAGGAAATTTGGCTCAGCTCCGCTTGAGGTTGCTGATATTGGAACAGGAAGCGGTGCGATTTCCATTACACTGGCGCTGGAACATCCAGGCTTGCAGGTAGCAACTGTTGATATTGCCGAGGAGTCCATTGAGGTGGCGAAAAGAAATGCGGAGCACCTCGGTGCTCATGTAACATTCTATCATGGCGATTTATTGCAGCCGTTTATCCAAGAAGGAAAGAAACTGGATGTAGTTGTTTCCAATCCTCCCTATATTCCGTATGAAGATTGGCAAGGTCTATCCACTGTCGTAAAGGATCATGAACCAGTACGGGCTCTTGTGGGAGGAGAGGATGGCTTAGACTTTTACCGCCGCTTTATGACAGAATTGCCGCTTGTCCTCCGGGAGCAGGCAATTGTAGCGTTTGAGATAGGTGCTGGGCAAGGTGAGGCGGTACGGGATATGCTGCAGCAAACCTTTAAGTCAGCAACTGTTGAGATTGTTTTTGATATAAATGGAAAAGATCGAATGGTATTTGCAGAGATCTAACACGCTGCTCTATAAAGAAAACTCGCCGACTGGCGAGCCCTGCTCTTGGGCGAAGACAGAGGCGTAGTTGCACTTATGCTTTCTTAAAGTGGAACCAAAGCAAGGAGCGTAGACATTTATACGCTCCTTTTATAAAAGTCGGTCTTTAAAATTTTTATACTAGTTTCTTAATCTACTAGTTTAAATTGGCAGAATTGTGTCTACACTGTTTTACTGAAGGGACGGTGTGGGGAGAATGAAAAAGCAAATTATCGCATTTCTTTTATTGATGGTAATCGGTGCGCAAATGATGGCGCATTTCGGATATACAACAGTGGAAGCAACTGAGCAAAAGGTGATTCCGGACGAGGCCATTCGCCTGCGGATTTTGGCAAATAGTGATTCCGAAGAGGACCAGGCTTTAAAAAGAAAGGTTCGCGATCGTGTAAAGGCGCAAATTGATACTTGGGTTGTAGATCTAAAGTCTATCGAAGATGCGCGCCGTATCATTCAAAGCCGCCTACCAGAGCTAGAGAAAACGGTCGAACAGACGTTACGAGAAGAAAAAAGCAATCAATCCTTTACAGTAGAATTTGGGAAGCATATTAAATTTCCGACGAAGATATATGGTAATTTTCTATATCCTGCAGGAGAGTATGAGGCAGTGTTAGTGACGCTTGGAAAAGGTGAAGGCGCAAACTGGTGGTGCGTATTGTTTCCGCCGTTATGCTTCTTGGATTTCTCAAGTGGTACCGCTGTTGCGCAGGAAGATGTAAAGACTGCCTCAGCAGCAGAGAAGCCTGCAGAAGAGGAGCAAACAGAAGAAACTAAAATTGAAGAAAAGCCGAAAAAGACTGTGACGGAGAAGAAGAATGCCGAGAAGGAGCAGCCTAAGCAAGAAAAAGGAAATATAAAAGAGATCCAAGCAGAAACAAAGAAGATAAAGGAAACAGAAGTAGCAGTAAAAGCAAAGGACATAGCGGAGTCCAAAGCTGCGGAGCAAGCTTCTGAGCCAAAGAAAAAGAAAGAAGCTAAAGAGAAGACAGAGCTAGAAGAAGTGGATCAGAAAGAGCAGCCAAAGAAAATTGTCGTGAAGGAAGAGGAAGAGCCGCAGGTGAAATTCTTTATCGGCGAAGTATTTTCCTCCCTTTTTTCTAAATAAGTTCTATTTTGTGGCTCCATTTCATATAGTAGTTTGTATGATGGGGAGAGGGGCTGCGAAATGAATAATATGCGATTTGCATCAGAACAGGATGTGGATAACTTACTAGCTTTTCTTGGACAAGTACCAATATGTGATACACGTATTCCAGATATGTATTCGCAATTTATGCTTTTAGAGGAAGATAACGCGATACAAGCAGTGATCGGATATGAACGTGCAGGAAATGCGGCTCTGCTGCGGTCGCTCGTTTTTTCGCCAAATGTGGAGCAAATGCAGCTGCTAGGGTTTCTTGAAACGTTTTTAGAGCAGCTGCATAAGCGCGGAATCGAGGATTTGTATTTGGTGACAAATAGTAAAAACGCCATGCCGCTGTTTGGATTGTTTGGATTTAAGCTTGTGGATAAGGTGCGGGTTCCAGCTGGAATTGCTTCATTAGAGCACTTTGCAGGCAGCGTTGAGAGGGGAAATTCACTTATTTTGAATTGTCAGCTATTCACAAGGATATCCACAAATTAACAAGGTTTATCCACAAAATGTGGATAAACCTTGTTTGTGCTTTTAGGTTTCTTCATAGTACACTGAAGAAACAAAGGATTATGAGAGGAAAAGGGATGTGAGTAATTATGAACACAAAAGTATGGCTTGTGGATAAGTCTGTGGAAAATAAAAATGGTTATCCACAATTGGAGGAGGCAGCTGCGCTTTTACGACAAAAACAGACAGTCGCATTTCCAACAGAGACAGTATACGGATTAGGAGCGGATGCAACAAGCGATGAAGCAGTTGCGAAAATATTTGAAGCAAAGGGGAGACCAAGCGATAATCCGTTAATCGTTCATATAGCTTCGAAAGAGCAGCTAGATAGCATGGCAGCATATATTCCGCCAGTTGCTGAAACGCTGATGGAGATGTTTTGGCCAGGTCCGCTCACGTTGCTGTTCCCGAAGCAGAAGAGTGTGTCTGACAAGGTAACGGCTGGTTTATCCACAGTAGCAGTGCGCATGCCGGCCCACCCGCTTGCGTTGGCGCTTATTCGGCAAGCAAATGTTCCGGTTGCAGCTCCAAGTGCGAACCGCTCTGGCCGTCCGAGTCCGACGCTTGCCTCTCACGTATATGAGGATTTAAACGGAAGAATTCCCGGCATTGTCGATGGCGGTCCTACTGGCATCGGTGTTGAATCTACTGTGCTTGATTGTACAGGAGACATTCCGGTTATTTTGCGTCCGGGCGGCATTACAAAGGAGCAGCTTGAGGAGGCAGTTGGACAAGTTCTATTAGATCCAGCTTTGAAGGATGAAACGGAGGCGCCAAAATCGCCGGGGATGAAATATACGCATTATGCACCAAAGGCTCCGCTTACGATTGTAGAAGGCTCGAGGGAATTCCTGCAAGATCTTGTGAAGCAGAGAAAGAAGGAAGGACTTCGGGTTGGTGTACTGACGACAGAAGAAAACCAGCATTTTTATGAAGCAGATGTTATCCTTCCATGTGGGCAGCGCTCCGACTTAGCGACTGTTGCCGCTCATCTATATGATGTGCTGCGTTCATTTGACGATGCTGGGGTTGATGTAATTTATAGCGAAGCGTTCCCGGGAGAAGGGATTGGGATTGCTATCATGAACCGTCTTACAAAGGCTGCCGGTCATCGCAGCATATCTGAAAAATAACTTCTATCCTTCCTTGGCGCTGCATATCTTTAAGTAGCAAGTCCAAGGAGGGAAGGTATGGACATTCAACATGTAATTGGGGAGCTAATGACCCTTATTATCATGGCATTTGCCTTAGGATTGGACGCGTTCTCTATCAGCCTCGGTATGGGTATGATATCCATGAGGCTGAGGCAAATGTTTTACATAGGTATTGTAATCGGGATATTTCATGTGATTATGCCTTTATTAGGGATGGCAATTGGGCGCTTTTTATCAGAACAATTTGGCTCCATTTCTACAATAGCAGGTGGTCTGCTTCTCCTTGGATTAGGATTCCATATTATTTATTCATCATTGTTCGGAGAAGAAGACAGCAAGATCGCTCCGGCAGGATTCGGGCTTATTTTGTTTTCTCTCAGCGTAAGTTTGGACAGCTTCTCTGTCGGCTTAAGTCTTGGAATTTATGGAGCCCGTACAGTAGCTACGGTCGTTATTTTTGGTGCGGTCAGCATGTTTCTTACATGGGCAGGCCTTTTGCTTGGGAATCATGTGAAAACTTGGCTGGGTACATATGGGGAAGTGCTTGGCGGAAGCATCCTTGTTGGATTTGGATTGAAGCTATTATTTCCTTTTTAAATGTTTCTCCGCTTAAATCACACGTTTGAAAATAGGATTTAAAAATACTAAAGGGTATTCGAAAGGGCGGCGTCTAGCGCTAACCTTTTGGGATACCCTCTTTCTGTTGGGGAGAGGTATAAATTTCAGTATGCGGAAATTAATTTATTGAATCAAAATCGGATTACGCTCACTTTTCTTAGCTGATTAAGTAATCCAATAAGGATAAAGGTCGAATTGTATATCCTCGAGTAAATGGATTGTGTAAATTGAACTACCCCCACCTACTCGCTAACGCTCCTTGAGGTGGGAGATTCCGTATCTTCTTCCTAGGAAGCGAAATACAGAGCCGTTCAACAGGCTTCTCATAAGGCAAATAGGGAGAGCTCACACTTTCTTGTAAGGGACAAATATCACCGAGGCGACTTTGTCTCATACAAGTAGTGATAGTTGCTTCTCTTTTTTCACCCTATACGTGTTGCGATGTTCTTGCACCAATGCACCCACCATTCTGGAGCTAGATCCTCTGGCCTTTGCGGCAAAATGATGGTGATGCAAGAACAGATGATGCCATTCCAAACGAAGTCAGGTTTCTCTTTCTTCTAACCAAATTTTTGGTACATACTTCTGCAAAACATCACGTTCTGCTTGTGTCAGCCCATCGTTACAAATCTCTTTATTGAATAATGGATAAGATTCGCCCGATACATGATAGAATACGTGCGGACGAATCGCTTTGAATGCTTTTGTCAAAACACTCCATTGTTTCCAGTGATGCTCCCCATCCTTACGTTCTGTATAGGTTCGCAACACCTTTGGCACCTGTTCCTTCAGATTCATGCCGCGTCTGCCGATGACATAGGAAGCTGCTTGATGGATGGAAATATGCATCTGTTTCATATACTTCATTTTCCCGATCTGGCTGGTGAAGGCAGGATTCACTTTAAACACAATGACTCCCATTTTAGCGGCTCGGCTGTGAATGCTATCCTGCATCTTTTTATAGGCAAACATGCTCATCCTTCGGTTTTGCTTCCGATTGCGGTAACGGCCGGCAGACTTTGATAGAGTTGTATCTAATACCTCTAAAACAATCGGTTTATTTCTTTGAACCGCGATATCCACCAAACGAATCGCTTCTGCTTCTAGGATTTTTGTAATTTGTCCGCTTCGTTTCCC
>NZ_SCFM01000080.1 GCF_004138295.1 Ectobacillus funiculus
CTTAATCCATCCAATTCATTATGGATAGTTTTTTCCTTTGTTGAATAATTCTAGGCAAGAAGTACATAATAAGGTCGCATCCAATACTTGGAGTTAATGGTGCATTCTGGTTTTTTAACACTTACCTACTGTGAAGTACGCAAAAACCAACTTTCTAAGGAAAGCTATACATTAATCGGTGTATAGCTTTTTCCCTTTTTGAATAATACCTAGGAGAAAAGTGCATAATAAGAGTGCACTCAACATCATAGGCTTAGTACACCTTGTTGTGTTAGTGTTAAGCGTTAATTTTAAGTAATCGACCTCAGTATGCTGTGAAGCACACAAAACAATCGGCTTTAGCCAAGAAGCTACCCAATTGAGCAGTTGGGTAGCTTTTCCTTTTTAGAATAATACTGAGTAAATAGAGCACAATAAGCTTGCAATTAACATCATTCGAAACTAAGCTCCCCACCTAGAATATTTCAACCGGATAAGAACAAACTCTTCCCCTTGAAAGGCTGCTGTTTATAGTAAACACTCCCCGATCATCTCAACTTAAAAAATAGGGAAAAGTATAAAAAGTGTTTATTTTATAAAAAATGTAAATAAAGAGGTTTTCCTATTTTGGGTTTGAGTACATATAAAGGGGAAATTAAATGAAGAGTGAGAAACCGCAACGATCATGCAACATTATGAATGTAATATTGCGTATTTTTTCCGTGTTATATTTTGTTCTAGGAATCCTATTCTTAGCATATTTACATTGGGATACATACTGGTATGGTTTAAAACATATACTATTTGGATTGTTTGTTTGGAATCAAGATAAAGTGTGGTCTTTAGTTGAGCAAGAGGGGTATCAAAAGAAATAATGAACTATTCAATAGTTATAAAAATAAATACAAGGCATAACATGATATAGATTCATGATATGACAACCTTTGCAGCCAAAAAAGACACTGTATAGGCATCAGTGTCTTTTTTGTATATTTTATTCATTCATGTCAGGCTAACATAACCCCCGATGTTGGAAGTATTTAGGTTTAAAATCTACATCGATGAGAAATCAAAATATTTATATTATGTTGCATTAGATCCCAATCTGATCTTTTTATCCTTCCTTAGCTTTCTTTTTGAAACGGTTACGAATCAAGGTAACAATTAGCATTAGTAATGGGATAATAAGATGAAAATAAGCGACAATGTAACGATCAAAATATATACCTTCCTCTATGTGTTCTGAAAAATTTGGGGCCAAAACCATTGACCCAAAGATAAGAATACAACCAACGGGCAAAATAATCTGTTGATAATTTTTTAACTTGAACAAATCCACGATTCCAATTAGGGTACAATAGAAAAAGATGGATGCCTTGAAAAATACTGTAATCAACAAAGTAAAAACAACAATAATATCCAAACGTTGGATAAACTCTAAAAGGTTGACCGTTCGGATAGTTGATAACAAAGGAAAAGTGGATCTCTCTACTTTTTCGACACCAAGAACAGCGATATCTAAACTAGCTGTCCAACTTAAGGCCAGACCGCTTGAAATCAAGGCAGACAACCATACTTTTTTCAATAATCCAGGACAATTTAAATAAGGAAGTAGTGTTATAAAGGCAACCATTTGACCAAAAGGAAAATTGCTAGTCTCCAGAAGTGCCGTCGTTAAGATTGGTTTCCATCCATATTCAAGAAAAGGCTGCAAATTATGAAGAACAATTCCACCCGAAACAAAGACAAGAAAATTTCCTATGAAGCCCAGAAAAAGCAGAACGACAATGAAGACTTCTGCTGTTCTCACTAATACTTCAATCCCTAGATAAAGTACATAACAAATGGCAAGAACGAACAAGATAATGAGAGCCAATAACGGTGTTTCGGTCATGGTCGATGAAAGCAGCAACTCCCCGAAACTACGAACATTATGGATAGTAGTATACAAAAAGTAGAGAATGTATAACAGACCAATGATCCACCCCAAGTATTTACCAAATACTTTTTTAGCATATCCGGTAAGTGGTAAATTTGGATATTGACGAAATAAAAAATAATAAATGAAAAATAAGATCATTCCCTCGCACATTCCTATAAGAATAGCAAGCCAGGCGTCCTTTTTAGCAGCTATTCCATATGGTATGACCAATGCAGTTCCCATCTCAAACATAAACATCAGGGCAAATAGCTGAATAGCACTAATTTTAGCTTTCTCCATCTTTAGGGTTCTCCCCTTCTTAATGCTTGATTCGCACGTCAGTCCTTCTAGTCCATTTTATCCTGCTTTCTTATCCCTAATACTTTTCAGGATTGAGACATGTATACCTCATACACATCCAATTATTATAATCCCGCATTATCGGAATTCAATGTATCTAAAGGTCTATAAAAAATCCCTCCAGCTAAGTTGATTCGGAGGGTATTTGTGTTCACATAATCATGCTTATCAGTAAAGAAAGTACTTCGTCTTGTGCATAATATTGGGTTAATTACCTCACTATAACAATTAAGACAGGCTTTGCGATATGATCTATCAAATAGTTCTGAATGATTGTTTGGAGCAACCATAGAGATATCAAGAGGAAAATATATCGGTCTCATTATGTATATCACACGTCTTAACAGCTTTGAGAAATCATGTATTTCAAAATGGTTATTCAGAAAATCCTAA
Source organism: Ectobacillus funiculus (assembly GCF_004138295.1). Classification (GTDB taxonomy): domain Bacteria; phylum Bacillota; class Bacilli; order Bacillales; family Bacillaceae_G; genus Ectobacillus; species Ectobacillus funiculus. The sequence goes on from NZ_SCFM01000080.1 coordinate 2,654, forward strand.
TGAAAATAGAGGTATGTAGCAATGAATCGGTATTTTTGTTATTTGATACTCGTAAACATGATGGCAAGTGTTGTTGCATCCGTTCCTCAACTTTTATTAAAAGATAGAGCAGAGGGAGCAATTGTTTCCATAATTCTTGCCCTCATTACAGGCTCTATAGTTACGTATATAATAGCTCATTTTTTTTACAAATTCCCTGGCAAAGGATTGCCTGAGCTACTACAAGAGTACGCTCCGAAATGGATTGCAGTCCCATTTCTTATGTACCTTACAGTTGGATAGTTCTCATCAGGGCTAATAAGTCTTATGAACTATTGCTACTTACTGAAGTTGTTTTTAACACCAGACATGTCACTTAAATGGATTGTTTCCATTTTTCTATGCTTTGTTTCATTTGGCATATTAATGAGCTCCAAAAGTGTATTATATACGGTTGAAGCCATTCTCGTGTTCAACATCCCTCTCGTGCTCCTCATTATGATAAAAGTGTATACGAGCGAAGGCATGGAATGGGATTATGTGAAGGAGTCTGTCATGTACATCTATCATACTCCGAGCTATTCAGCATTTTCTACTGCCTTATTTCTATTTATGGGTTCAGTCAATTTAATTATTTTCAATCGTGTATTTCCAAAGAAGCAGAGGATAACTTGGCTCCAAGTTGGGCTCATTTTCCTCGTAGTTGCAGGAAGCGCAGCTACTACCTATTTTGCCCCAGCTGGATATCATGGATTTGAACATGTTGACACACTTGTACATCCTTGGACTGCCACGAGCGATTCCATTCGACTGAAGTTCGGTTTCATTGAACGTGTTTTGTTCATTTTTCTGACGTTATATTTAGCGGTTGCATTTCTCAATATTGTAATTCATTGGCATGTAATGATGGAGGTCCTAAAAAAGGTAATTTGGTTGAAATGGTTCAAATGGAGAGAGCGTAATCTTACACCTTATCTATTTATTATTGTGTTATGGTTTATCAGTCTGCCAGTGTCCTCCTATCTAACAGAATATCAAGTCACCTTGTATACAAGTTATTTTTTTCAAACTTTGCCGGCTTCCCTTATAGCTATTTTTCTCATGTTATGGTTTATAAACAGGAGGGCAAAAACATGACTTTTTTTGTCCTTGCACAATTTTTTGCGGCTTGTTGTGGCTCTTTCGTCAAGCCAACAGACTAACGGCAAGAGAAACAAAAAAACATGTTCTCGACGGGGAAAAGAACATAGAAGGAAAAAATTTAAGAATAATGTACTTATTGTCGGATACACAAATAAAAAGATTAATAAAGTTATCAATTGGAATCCCTTCTCATAGTAGCCATACAGGTCATAGTGCAAATCAAGAATTATATCGGTAAGAGCTCCAAAAACCAAAGCAAAAAAGCACGTTGACGTTGCGTATACTTCTATTCTAGATATGTATTTCGGTACAAAAATAGCTATTAAGCTAAGAATGATTAAGCTAATCCAGATAAAAGTCATTTTATTTTTCCTCTTTTATCATCTCTAATCCTAGTCATCCCTAATGCTTTATAATCCCACAAGGTCTTTTCAACCGTTTCCCATTGATAATCTTCACACCGTATCATAAGTATGATTTCCGCCGATATTTTTTTGTTTCCTCCTTTCCCCTTTTTAACTGTCCATAATTTAATCAAGAACCCTACAAGTAAGCCTGTAACTGCTCCAATAGTACCCCAAATGATGGGTCCCCATTTTAATACATATCCATAAATTGCACCCAAAAGCATGAAACATGTCCCTAATATTGCTGCTGTATCAAACATACTAAATCCATCAGCTCGGTGAATCGTATCAAATAATTGTCTCGGTTCCGTTCTTTTATCAAGGGGAGCTGCAAATATCTGTTCTTTTGGAATTCCCTTTTGTTCCAGTGAACTAATAGCAAGCTCAATGAAAATAGAATTCTCAAACGTTGTAATCACCAACATATCTGTCCCCCCTTGCTAAATAGGCATTTTAAAATTAGAACTTTGATAATTCTGACGTAAATATTTAGATAACTCTTTTTCAAATAATTTATTCTGTTCGATAGCTGAAATATAGGAATCATATAGAACAAATATGTATATTGATGGGAGATACAGCATCCACTGTATATTTAGAACCAGTTTAGTTTGCTCAAAATCCCCAAGCATTGTAAACTGAATTGCCTGTGGAATATGTCCGAGATACAATATCATGACTGTATATCCAAAAATAAAAAAACCAGCAATAACCTTCTGAACATACAGGTGCCCGAGTCCAGGAAAAAGGACTGACCATACTAAGGCAATCCATGGTTTACGCTTATCTAAATAGTTGATAGCCCAAGAGCCATACTTGATGGGAGGGATAGGAGCATCTTCCCAATCAGCTAATAAGTAGAGTTTATTGTGATCTATAGTTGATCGATAACCATCCCAAATCCCAAACATATAAATTGCTACATATAACATGAGCCATCTTTCATCAAGGACTTTTTTAGCTGTTTCAAAATCTCCTAGTAAGGAATAGAAGATACCCAGATTAACCTTTGATAGGTTATTAATAAACGCTTCCCATATGATGAGAATAAAAGCTGATGCGTAACGATGTAGCAACAGATGTCCAAAACCTGGATACGAAAAAGCAAAAAAAGCAACAACCAAGGGATTTCGTAAATGAAGTTGGGAAGTGGTAAATTGAGATAGATGCGCTCTTGGTCTTCGGAACGGAGGAGTTTGATTCATGTCATTTCCCCTCGTTTACTATGTTTCTCAATTCTTGTATATTTACTTTTTCAATGGAGATTGTACCATTTTCAAAATCAAACGTAATGTAATCTCCTGTATTCAATTCTAAAACTTCTCGAATGAATTTAGGTATGGTTACTTGCCCTTTGGAACTGATCTTAGTTACTATCATAGATTTCACCCCTACGACTACTTTTCTTTACCTTCTTTACCTTCTTTACCATCATCTCCATCTGTTTAAATTTTCAAACAAATAAAATAGGACATAATGAAATAATGTATACCATACACGTGTCAGATTACATCATCCAACATTATCGAAATTCAATGTATCTAGGATCCTACAAAGATCCCTTAATAAATTACAAGCAGAAAAAGTAGGGAGGAAAACAAAAAGCCGGCCTGCGCCAGCTTCACATTCAACAACATAGTTCTATTTTTTTTTTTCATAAGAAAGTTTTTGATGGATTAGGATAAGTTGGTCTAGTTGCTGACTACAATTAACTGTTTCAAGACTATTTAAGCCTGTTTCTTTAACTGTTTGATGTAATATTACTCTAAACTGGTTAATCTTTTTTTCTAAATCCTTAATATCCGTAAACAACATAATAAATAATTCCCCTGATCATCCATTGTACATTGTAATAGAATTCTTTATGTACAAGTAATATTATGCGAAAAATCCTATATGATTGGAATACATATGACAAAAATTCTTATAAAATGACAGGCGGTTTCTTATGATTTGACATAATTCTCGTTCTCGGAAGTATCCATGCAGCATGCGAATAAGAAGTTGATTCTATATTTGTTATTTTTAGATAACTATGTATTAGTCTCTTTTAGGTAATATCATATCCAAAACCCATCTAACAATTAAAGCTACACAGACAAAGCCAATGAGAGATGCCCAATGAGGAAAGTGATGCATTCTGTATATATCCACTATTTCAAACAATGGCTCAAATACATATGAGAATACAATAGCAAGGAATATAACATAAACAATATATCGGCTCCAGACTTTTCCATAGTAGTACACTAAACTAAATAAAACAGGAATCATAGTCAAATCAGCCGGAAACAGTGGTGGAACCATAAAGATCAATTTTGTAGGATACCCCCATAACAACATATCTGCACCAATTACATCTAGGATACTAGATGTAATACCTATCAACATGGCAAAAGCAAATACATGAGGACGATGTGGTTTCTTAACAAGATACATCCATCCTATCCAAGGTAAAATCGTAGCTGCAAGAAGAAGCCACCATTGCCATGAAAACAAGTCATGTTCCACCCAACGTTCATATCCCACATCTTTGAGTTGTTTTCTAACCTCTTGTAAATCTTTATATGAAGGGTAAGCCATACGATTCCCTCTCTTTTTTTACTGATACATACATTATTACCTTCAATCATTTATCTTAATATAAACCAGGAAATGACCATTTTTTGTCTTCTAGTTGAAGAATTTTGATTTGTAGGTAGATATGGTTTTGTTTCACGTTTTGCTTACTATCTTTACAGTGTATATCCTATTCACATCAAGTTAACATAATCTCATATTATCGGAAGTGGGATTCCCTTGGGCATCCGCGCCAACACTGGGTTTCTCGCAATCTCTTAATTTATCAAATATGCAGGATTTTATGCAATGCCTGAGTGGGCATGTAAGGGAAAAATGTTGTTTGATAGAATTACGTTATCATTAAAATTAATGGTTCTGGTGCAAAAAAACTAAAATAATTGCCATTCATTTCTAAAGCTTGAACATGCTGTTCACACGCCGTTTGTGGAGTAGTATGTCCAAGCTTTAGTGATTTTTTGCACCAGAACTGAATGAACCACTAACCTTACATCACTAGAATATCGCTGTTCTATGTTCTAACAACCTATTTTCCCACTCAATCTCTAACACTCATTATGAGATTGACCGCATAATCCGTGCGAGCTCTTCTTCTAAAGCAGCGGGCTCATTTGCATAATTATAAATCCCTAAAAGTTTCTCTATCGCCAAAGGATGGGAACTGATTAGCTTGTTGACAGCATCTTGCTGTTCAGATACGGGCTCATTCTTGGAAAATTGGCATCCCATATGAAAACGAACCATAAACTCAGCTTCTATTGCTTTTTGATATTCTTCAGACATTTGCTTCCATGGATTGGATTGTCCCTTATATATTGATAAAATATTGGACAATATACGTGCTCCATATATAGCATCATGGATACCCTGCGCCATGCCAGGGTCTTTAAAACAAACCGCATCCCCAACCAACGCCCATCCTTTTCCCATTCCTTCATACCAATAGTTATCATATCCGAGAATCCCTTTGATTGGTTCTACTAGTTCTGCATTTTGTAAGCGTGCACCAATCGTTGTGTTTGGAAAGTGATTTGTTAAAAGCTTACGTAGGCAACTTTCCGGATTTGATTTTAATCCTTCTATCAATGCCTTATTATCTAACGAGAAAATCCCAACAATAACATATAAACTATCATTTGTTGGAAAGAGAATCGCCGTATTATCCTTTATCTTATATACCTCAAATTTAGGAACATTATCGTGAAGAAATCCGGAGAAATATCCGAAATAGATACCAACTGCTGCCGGAATACTGATTTTGCGTTCGCTTTTTACTAACTTACGAATAATGGAGGATCGACCGTCTGCTCCAACTACCAGGCGAGCTAAAAACTCTTGTTTCTTGTTATGGCTATCTACACCTTTCACACCTATAATTGTCTCATCATCACGGATAACATCTGTCACACGAAACCCTTCGATAACAGTTACATTCTTTTGAGCTTTGGCGTGTTCGAGCAAGATATAGTCAAGATGAGTTCTTCTAATACAATAACAGTTCTCCTCTCCATCAACCTTAGGCATAGGACCTTCTATCACGGTATCTTCAAACTGAAACTTGATATCCCGTACCGGTTGTACATTCGTTTCCAATAACTTGTCTATAACACCCATCTCTCGAAGAAGAGCGACAGTGTTATTGAAAAAAGTATGTGTAGATAATGTATCGCTTGGAAAAGTCGAACGATCTACTAACAGCACATGAAAGCCTGCCTTAGCAAGATTAATAGCCAGGGCGGAACCAGCACACCTAGCACCTGTAATGATGACATCATATGTCTTATTCACAGTATCACTCCGTTTTTAAGGATAATGAATTACTTGTTCTTATCCAGTAAGCATAGCTCTACAGTTGAAAGCTAAGATGGATTGAAGAACATTCACGTTACCGACTATATTCCACTCCTAGCTTGGAAATGCCTCTAATAATGGCTTTCCATTTTTCATTACAATCCTGTTCATGGCAGCTGGAATCCCATAGGCCCAGCGTGGAACGAAAACATCATAATTCCCTTGTTGATCAACCTTGATTCCAGCGGGCATACATGTTTTTCAGATCTATTATCAGGGACAAACAACATAGAAAAAGAGGTACAGCAATACATACTATACCTCTACGATATATCAATTTTATTCCTACTATTTAATCGTATTACCGCCATCAACTACAATATTTTCACCCGTAATGAAGTTCGTTGCATCACAGGCCAGGAATAAGGCAATAGCTGCAACTTCTTCTGGGTATCCAAAGCGTCCAAGTGGAATTTCTTTTTTCGCTTTTTCACCTTTTTCTCCAGCCCAAGCTTTTTTTCCTAACTCAGTTAAAATAACAGTAGGCGAGATAGCGTTTACTTTAATATCGAATTGAGCCCATTCATAAGCAAGCACTTTAGTCATTCCAAGAATTCCAGCTTTACTTGCAGCATAAGCCACATGATTATCTAAGGCAATAAGTGCTGCTTGAGAAGCTAAGTTGATAATGTTTCCGCCATTTCCTTGCTCAATCATGATACTTCCGACTTTCTGACACATTTTAAATGATCCAGTTAAATTAAGATCAATCGTTTTTTGCCAGTAAGCATCAGAAATATTTTCTGCATCATCGAGTAAGGCAATACCAGCACAGTTTACTAGAATATCAATCTTACCAAAGTATTCTCTAACTGTCTGGATTGCCCTGTCCATACTCTCATTATTAGTAACATCACATTGTACGCCGATGGCATTTTCTGCACTCAATTCCTTAGCTACATCTTTCACATCATCTTTCAGGTCAAAAACAGCAACTTTTGCACCTTTTTCTAAGTATAATTCTGCTACGGCCTTTCCAATTCCACTTGCTCCACCTGTTACAATAGCTACTTGGTCCGTAATATTAAAATTCTTATCGTATCCTTGAAAACTCATAAATCGTCTTCCTTTCTATTAGCACATTTTGTTTGCGTTTTCATTATGTTAGAAAATTTCTTTCTAGAGAAAATCTATTTGATGAAATAAACATTATATCGATACTTAAGTAATCCAAAATATTGATTCGTTATTAAATAGTTAATTAACTATTTTCATTTTAATACTATTTTTATCGTTATTCAACATTTGTTTTCGTTTTTATTTAATTAATTTTTGTTTATTTTCGTTTATTACTAATGATGAGTGAATTAAATTTAAAATACTCCCAAATTATAAGAATAGATAGAAAGACATCAACCTCAACAAGAGAATTAACTTGTGCAGAAATCGCTTTTGTTGTCTTCATTGGTGAGATATAAAAGTAATCACAGCAACATGCTATCTTTCACGTAGTAACAGCATAACAAAAGAACATATTAGTAGACTAAAAACAATCAAATGAATGATATATGGATATATGAATATCAAGTTATTTACAAAAAGTGTGTTATTAACGTTGTAAAGAAAACACTTTCGTTAATATCTAGAGAGATTTAACCTATTTAGACTTTCGAAATCCCTTTATGTTACCCTCCCTCAAAGAAAGCTCGCCGATTGACAAGCCCTGTTCTTGGGCGAAGACAACTTATACTGTATTCTTAAAATTTCCGACCACATCAAATTCGCTTCTTGCTGGAAATTTATACCTTCTTACAGTGAAATAAAAAACCTTTTTGTTGAGCAATTTTAACAAAAAGGTTTTTTATTCTAACGTTTAAATTCAATACTTAAATTAGTTTCTTAAGCTTCGATAAGAGATTTTTATCCCGTTTGGAAAGGATCTTTCTGTTAAACCCTTATTAAGCTATTACAACCACATTAATAGCTTGGACAAATAAGAATCCTGACAGGTTGTATCATTAAAAAGCTCGCTGGAAAAACCATAACAGCCCAAACGCTAAAATCCCCACAGAGGTTCCTGGGATTAACCAGTTAGCCGGTCTTATTTTCTTAATCAGCCGTATTAACGGAAACACTAGTGATACGATTAATAATTGTCCGATCTCGATTCCAATATTGAAGGATAAAAGTGAAGTTACCATGTGACTTTCATCTAATCGCATTTCTGATAAAATTCCTGCGAATCCAAATCCGTGGATGAGTCCAAAACAAAAAGCAATCCAGGGCTGATGCTTGGAATTTTGATCAAATATGTTAATAAGTGCAACATAAATAATACTTAATGCAATGGCCGATTCAATTAATTTACTTGGCAACTGCACGATTTGTAAGGTCGCAAGTGCCAGTGTGATACTATGTGCAATTGTAAAGGCAGTAACCAGAGAGAAAATATGGCGTATTGTTTTTGCACCGAAAAGCAAACTAATGACGAACAAAATATGATCATAACCGGTAAAAATATGTTCTAATCCAAGCAGCAAAAACTGTTTCGCGTTTTGTAGAAAGCCCATTTCTCCAACTTCTAACTCTCTTGCCTCATATGAAAGAATTTTTTCTTGTTGTTTTCCATTCATTTTAACTGTTACAAAATTGGCATGGCTGGGATCAGAATCATCAAAGAATATATTATAATTGAGGACAAGCCTTCCAGGCGCATGGTCCATTTCATAAGTCAAATTCATCACACCAAACTGCCTATCCTTTATCGTCGCCACATCTGTTTTTTTCACGATTCCTTCAATCAGAACACCATCTGCATACAGCTTTATATGAGAATTTAGATATTTCTGTAGGACATCCGAGTTAATGGATTGTTGTTGACTTATTTCTTTATTCATCGCATGCCCTAATTCAGTAAGGTCCAGCTTCAGTTCGTACTGAAGTGTCTTCCCCTTCACTTCGATAGTTGAAAAGCCTTCACTGTTATTTGTATGTGCAGATGCTGATGAAGAAAAGAAATAATGAAATGTAAGCAAAATAAGCAAAATGGGGATCCATTGTTTTTTCATTATACCCAAACCCCTTCTTATAGTTTCCTTCCCCGATGTATACGGAATATAATTCAAAGACGAGAAGCTACTACACTCCTCGCCAAATTTCTGTCTCTTCTAATCTATTTATTAGCCTTCACAAAGATTGGATTAGAGTAAAACCAAAGATCCGTCCAAGGATTCTCACCGCGAGGATCTACTTCTGGCTCTAATTGGTCAGTGTTTGTTCCACGTACACGAATGTATGAATCTTTATCTACGTTCTTTAATGTGTATGAGATCGTAATATATTCACCGTCTTGCTTCCAATCACCTTCGTAGAAACGTTTTACTACTTTTGTTGTCGGATTGGTAGCTGTTGAACGATCAGAAACTTGTCCAGTTACTTCACCAACGATTAGATCCACGCGTTTTACCTTTGGATTATCACCATGAGCATTGTTAGCATTTGGATCACGAAGTCGAATAGTCACTTCCACATCGGACTTCTTACCTGGTAAAGAAATTGTTTCCCCAATAGCTGCTGTATTACCGTTCCCTTTTCCGTTGCCAACTGCAAACGCCTTTATATCTAGTTCAGAGACCAAATCACCTGTTGTGATAAAAATGCGACCATTGCGCAGGCCATCCATAATATCTTGGTAATCTTTTTCTGCTTTTACGTAAGTTTTAGAGTATTCCCCCGGCCAAAAATCACTTCCTCCATCTCGCCAGTTAACATGGGAGTCGGATGTGGATGTTACCCACCAGTGTCTTCCTTCCCCTAACATGGAATCCCATAAACCGCCAACCTGAGCGGTCATTTGATCAAATCCACCCATAGTTGCAGCATTTCCGTATCCGCCACGAGTACCATTCGAGTCAATAGATCCGTCTTGATTTATAGCACCTGCCTGATGACCCGGAGCGCCTTCCATGCCAACGGACACATTAGGTGCTGTATCGTTCCAGTTACGAAATTCCTGCGGTGTATCTTGCCCCCATTGTCCATAGCCCGTTGCGGAACGTGCTGGGTGGTTCGCAAACAGTACTGGAGGCTCGTCCAATTGTTTCATATAGTTCAATGCAGCAATCATATTAGATTCAGTATCCCGCGTTCCGTCATTTGGATATGGCTCACGCTTATTAAATTGACTTTCAATGTCGTAGAGTGTCTGTGACTCATTGTCATTCTTAGGAATGATGAGTGAACTATGATCAGCGGCAGGCGTATCAAATTCCATTCCGTAGAACTGAAGAACCTCCGGAACTGCCTGGCGAGACTTAATTAGCTCAGGGTATGCTTGTTCTAAATTCACTTTAGAATGGTTAGGACCGCCATGATCCGTTGTAACCATCCAATCAAGCCCATACTTCCTAGCATTTTCAGCATTTTTTACAGTTGGGTAAATAGCATCTCCACCCTGGATAGGAGTTGGAGGGTTTGTAGAATTGTCCCAGCCGACACTCCATTCGCTATGTACATGATGATCACCAGCAAGCCAAGCTCTATCTTTCTTTGACTTTTCTTCAGCTTTGGAGTTTTGGATATCTCCGTAAAAAGCCTGTGCCGTTAAAGCTGTAGTGGTAAGTACTGTTGTTGCTAACAATGGAATAGATTTCTTCTTTAATTGAAACCTCACTGCCTATCAACTCCCCTTATAATCTATTATGACATTTAAATATTAAACTGTTTTTGCAAATGTAATATTAATGAGCCTTATTAAAATTGTTAATTTGTTGTATTTTTTGTAAATTTTAAAAATATCTTACCCAAACGTCCTTCCCTACAGTGTTTAATGATATTTTTGTTTTTAATTTAAATATACAGTAATTGAAATTATCAAAACCATCGTTTAATATGATTAGATTGTCATTAAAATTAAGGGGGCTGGTGCAAAACACTCACATGCTTGCAATAGCTTTACATCCCAGACCATATTTTCATAATTGATACCCGTATGTCTTTTTTCTGTATGGAATTCATGGCGATCCCCCCTTTTTTAAAATAATACAGTTCCCGTTGACTTGCATGGAGCCGTCCTTTAGCTGTTTTTTAAAATAATATTTTTTATTTAAATTTTATTTAAATACGGTCAATGAAATTATTTGCTTTCTACCTCCAAATACAAATTATATATCCCTTATTCCTTTAATCATTACTTTCTTCCAACATACATATTGGTGAAATTGTTTTTTAATCCTATTCATACATCCCGCCTTCAGTTAACATAATAATATTATAGAAAACTAAAAGACCAATTTCCCTATTTAGGTATAAACGCAACTTGTATGCTTGATTAATTAACATGCTCTTCATCTTACTTATGATTAGGATCCTTCCCGCATGTAATTGAAGCAAGGGTATCCTTTCGGTAAAATCTGCTAGGTAGCTTTGTATCGATTTGAAAAAAGGAAAATCGGAGTAGTTCCACCACATGTCTATGAAATTCAGATAATTCATTATCCCAAACGCAAAAACACTATCTTTTCTTGTCATGCTGCAGAAAGAATAGTGTTTTCCGTTTTTGTTTCCATCACACATCCTTGTAAAATAATAGTGTCGATATTGCGATGGTTTTGAGGTTTTTGTACCCAACCCAACACACCATTAGCAGGATTCAATGTATGTAGGAAACTGCCTTATAATACTGATTTATTTTTAGCTTTAGTCATTATCCTGTTATCTTTCTCTCTTGTTGAACTGCCTTTCTTTAACTCTTCCCAGATAGGAAAACCATCTTTATCAAAGTAAAGATTGTATAGAACTCCAGCGTCGTCGCGTTTCGTATTACGAAAATCACAAGTAACAACAACTAAGATGACTAGCAGTAAAACAAATATAAGAATGCCCATACCTATCCTCCATTTTCATAGATTCCCTACTTCCCGAACAACCTTGCCCGCAGAGAGTGCCTAGAACGCTTCTATTCTACGGCTGCATGAGTCTTTGTAATAACAGAACGTCTTTATTATAAAGAATGCTAGAATTATTTATGCCACAAACGATACCTAGATTCCTTGAATGTTAAACAATACTTCCTTAACGTGCTATCCAACTTGTAGAAACTTAGATACTTCTCTTTACTCCAATACGTTGGCTCCATCCCTCCCTTCCCTTCCTCTTATCTGTTATTCGGTTGCTATGGAATGTTATCCTGCCATTATAGTATGGATATTTTTAAGTAAATACTGGAAATATCTACTGTTTAAATGCTAGAGAAGCGGACATACTCAAAAGACATATACCCACTTACAAAAAACATGACTTTGCCGAAGACCCTTTTGACGATTATGGGAGAGAGCAAAATACGCGGACGTATGATCCACTGGGCGAATAGATGCATACGCTTCGTTTCATCGACATTATGGGAATATTCAAGCAGCTTTTCAGTGATCCAACGCGGATGATTGAGAATAAAACACCTGAGGAATGGGAGGTCCCTATGTATATTTCGCTGTAAATTGGTAACCCTTATTAATGTTTTCTTTTATAAAATCAATAAAAATACATAGAACAAGAGGAGATAGTAGCAAATGAAACTTTTATACAATACGCGAAAGAGAGAATTGAAAAAAGAAGCTCTGCAGAAGGAAAAGTTGCAAGTAGAGCGGTACATGCAGCGCATTTATCATGAATTTGGGATAGAAATCAAGTATATTAATTGGATTTCATTGTCAGAAGACGATGCAAAAAATCTATATACTTTCTATAAACAAAAAAGGAAATAAATGCAGTTATAAAAAATGTCTATCGTTAGTCGATTATGCCTGGATACAACATGTTATCCAAGAAAACAGACCGCAAGTAAAGTCTTAACAGGAACTTATAGGCTAACTGGGGAGCTATCTATACACGAACAATTTTGGGAATGATTTAAACAACGAATAATCTGGAGGTGCATATGCAACAGGATACCCTAGTGTTATATGATATTTCTGAAGAAGAGGTAGAAAAACAAGATTTTAGCGGGATTTTGAACACACTACGAAAAATGGAGAGCCAACATCCGAATCCTGCAAAGAAACTTATTCTTTCCTTCTCTGATTTTGAAGATTCTCATAAGGAAATTTGGGCATTTTCTAAGGTAAGAGCATATGCTGAAGTTCTTGTATTTCAACTATTCCCCGGCATTTTCTACTATCTATCTGAAGAATGTTCTTCAAGAACTACCATGCTTAATCTTATAGCTAATGTACATATTGGCGAAAATAGGATAGGATCTTCCAGAGAATATAGACAACAAAATGGGAAAGCTGATACGCAACTACCCATTCAAGTATCCTTGCCTATTCACAAAGCCTTGCAACTGGTAGAGGGAACACTTGCTTATGCAGAAATACACCAAAAGGAAGCAGAGGCACACTATATTGTAAAATGGATTCAAAGTTATGTCCTCTCTCACTAGAGGTAAAAATGTTCCTAAGACTCGCTCCGCTTGATGAGTATAACGTTCATTCTATTGAAGTTTGACTCATCTGAGTAATACATTTAATTTCTCATCCTTTTTATTGCAAATGATAATAACTTATAAAAAACGATCATGTTCAGTATGAATAAATATACAATCCCCCCAATGAATAGAATACTCACTATGAACCCAGAATCTTGTAGTTTCTGTAAGGTCATTTTTACCATTCTCCTTGTGGTTATTGATTGATTATTTTTTTATTTAAAATAATGATAATCAAGATATATATCGGTATTATTTGATATATCATCATAGTATACGGCCATAGCACCGCTGCTCCTTCCGTTATTGCCCGCTGATGCGGAAGAGTTTTGAGATGAAGGAATGAATACCCAATTACACATATACCAACCAAAATAATCATGAATTTTTGATTTTTAACATTGAAGAGATACGATAAAGCTAACACAGCTCCATAGAAGTTAATAATCATTTTGAAAAGACCACCAATAAAGAGTATGGCAATAAGAAAAACATCAAGATTCATGATAATGTCCCCTAAATTAATGGATAAAATAACTTCCAGCAAAGGGACTACAGAGTTTGCTGCCAGGCCCGTACCCAATACAGAAATAATAGTAATTTGAGAAAGCATAATGATAATTCCAGCTAAACTAAATGCTAAAAAAGATGTGAATCGAATAGACTTCTTTTCAGCTACAAATTTCCATAAAAAAAGAAAAACGACTATTTCACCGAATGGAAAGGTTATTACGTTAGGGAGTACTTTTAAAATGGGAGTCATGCCATTTCCTAAAATCGGTTGTAGTTGAGTAATATCAAAATGCTGAGAGATTACACTTAAAACGAGAGATGTCAGAAGAAAAAATAAAAAAGCTGGCAATAGCATCTCAGCCGTTCGGGGTACAACCTGTTGCCCAATTAGCAGCATATAAATGACCGTCACTATGAAAACTCCGCCTATAATAAATGGTGGGGTATTCATAAGGGATGTAATTCTCATGATTTCTCCGAATTCAAAGAAATTTAAACATGCATCATAAAATAGGTATCCTGCATACAAAAAAATCAAAGGTTTTGCAATCCATTTTCCAAATAAACTATTGATAACCTCAGCCAAATGATCTTCAGGAAAATGTTTGGTTATTTCCGTATATACCCAAAGTAAAATAAACCCAATCAGCATAGCAAGAAAAATAACGATCCACGAATCTTGCTTTGCACGCTCCCCCAATAAAAACAGTGTTGTGCTTCCTATTTCATATAATAAAATGAGGCAAAAAAGCTGATTTTTTGTAATCTGTTTCATTTCTTTATTCTCCATGCCAGCCATTATTTTTCAATTGATTCATTTCTGTTCAAATCACTAAAGTAGTATTTTATATCACCGAGCTTTAAAAAGGACCCTTCATTTCTCTCGCTCCCCTGATCGTCACATCAACCTTTACAATCACTTGAATATCTGAAAGCTGTGCATCCCATTCTTTTTTCGTTTCATTCCATTTCGCAGGGTATTTTTTATTAAGAGCGCTGCCAAGCCCTAAAAAATCGGACCGGAGCCTTTTAGCTTTATTCACTGCTTGCATAACTTCTTTTCTAACAAGCTTCTCATTCTCTTTTTCCATGTTTCTGAAATACCGGAATCTTTCTTGAGAAGACTTGAGTTGGCCTCTCCCCTGTTCTTCCACAATCACGGCCTTTTCATGAATATCAATGATAAAAGATATCCTGTTTTCTTTTAAAACAGGTTTAATTTTCGCGCTTGCTTTGATGACTTCAATAGATGCCGATTTTCCTTTCTCAATTAAGGAAGGGAGTACAATAATTCCGCTTTTAACCTTTCCAGCTATCCAATTATATCCATGTGTCTCGGTTTCATTCAAATAACCAACTAACATATCTTTTCTAAAAACAGCTCCACCAGAGAGCTTAATATAATCTGTTTTTGTCTTAGAATTTTCTTCTACAGGATACATATTTTTTCGGATCATTTGAAAGGAACCTGCAACAGGATAAATACCCGTTCCCAAAACCTTCTTATAAAACTCCAGTATCGTTACATTAGCGGAACTATAATTAAATTGTTGATTTTCAATGATTCCTTTTAAATAATTAGCTTGTATCGTTTCAACTCCTTCTGGTTTCACCCCCAAAACCTCCCTCGCCTTTACACCTTTAGCAATACAAAGCCAAACGTATCCGCGAACTTCTCCTCCCCGCTTTAAAGAATCTAGGATAGGCAGCAGTCCTTCTTTGGCAAGGTCTTCACTAATTACAATAACCTTATTATGAGCATAATGGTTTTTTCGATCAAATTCTTGAAGCATTTTTCGAATAGCCTGAAAAACGGTTTTTCCTTTGTTTCCCACCAGTTTAACGGAAGATTTCTCTATTGAACCTTCCCCTTGGGCTACTTCGGGATTCACCACCTGGGCTGTCACTAAAATATCTCCTTTAGGCCCTTTATCAATGCCAATTGCCAGAACAAATCCAAGCTTTTTAATCTCTTGCTTGTCCCAACACCCTGTCAGCAAAAACAAAGAACATAAAATGAAACCGACGCGCTTCAATCGTATCCCTCCACCAAGAACCTTTTCGGTTAAATGATCATTCAACGGTTCAGTCGATTAAGGCTTTTTCTTTGTTAGCTGTAAAGGGGCTCTAATGATAACATCTTTCCAATCACCCCAGATTGTAGGCGCTAATGGGGCTAAATAAGGCGAACCAAAAGATTGTAAAGAAGTCATATGGGCAATAAAAAGAATGCTGCCAATCAAAATCCCATAAAACCCCAACACTCCCGCTAAGAATACTAATACCAACCGTGAAAAAACAATAATGTCATTTAACGGTGGAATGACCATACCAGAAATCCCCGTAAACGCCATAATAATCACTATCGGTGCACTTAAAAAACCTGCTTCAACTGCAGCCTGACCAATGATTAAAGTTCCAACAATCGTAGTAGCGGATCCAACCGCTCTTGGCATGCGAATGCCAGCTTCTCTGAGCAATTCAAAAGCCACACCTATCATAATGACTTCAAGAATGACTGGGAATGGTACTTTTTCTTCTGCAGAGGCAATCTTAGTTACTAAAATACTCGGAATCATAGCTTGATGATAGCTTGTCAAAGCCACATAGATTGCAGGTATATTTATGGTTAGAAATAAAGAAACAATCCTTAATAAACGCATCAAGGATGAAAGATAGGGTCGGGAATAATGGTCTTCACTTACTTGTATATTTTCAATAAAAAGATGTGGAACAGTTAAAACAAAGGGAGTACCGTTACAAAGAATAGCAACCCTTCCTTCAAGCATTTTCGCTGCAACAAGATCCGGCTTTTCACTGTTCCCAATCGTGGCAAAGAGCGAGTAAGGATGATCTTCAATAAGTTGTTCAATATAGCCGGATTCTAAAATGGAATCCAGCTCAATCCGTTTTAATCTTTCTTTGACCTCTTCTATCACTTTTGGATTCGTAACGCCTTTTATGTAACCAATGCGAATTTTAGTATGCGTTTCCTTCCCAAGTGTTAGTTTTTCAAATGTAAGATTGGGATTGATAATTTTTCTTCGAATTAAGGCTGTATTCACCTCAATATTTTCCGTAAATCCTTCGCGAGGTCCTCTTACAGTAACCTCAGTATCTGGTTCCGTAACACTTCTTGATTCAAATCCCTGTGTTTCAATAGATAACGCCGCACTGCATCCGTGTATAAATACCATAGTTTGCCCGGATAACACGCCGTATAATGCGTCTTGCATTGATTGTATCTCGTTCAAACTACTCACATTTAAAATGTTATCCTTGACGATTTGAAGTACGTTTTCAAACGGTTCCAGCATATGTTCATTTGTAAAATTCGCTTCCATCAAAGGCTTTAAAATATTATGGCCAATATATTTATCATCAACTAAGCCTGACATATAACAAATAAAGATTTTTATTGGTGTCAGTACAAATCCTTGAAATTCTCTGAAGACAATATCATCATTGGTTCCTAATCTTTCCTTGACTATTTTCATGTTACTATCTAGATCCGTATGAATGGTATGGGAGATACAATCGACTTTTTGTTTTGGTTGTGTGGATGTGATGCTTTTTTTTTCATTCTTTAAATAAAAACGAAATTTTTTGAACACCTACATCACCTTTCATTGATTATTCCAACCTATTAGCCCCGCCATTAACAGATATATAAGAGGGGTTAATAGATCTTCCCTCCTTTAAGTACATACACTTGTTTCTTATTCTCATAACAAAGATTGGAATATGTATTAGTAAAACAGACGATTAACATAACTAGCCACCCGTAGTACTGATAGTAAAGTCTCTAATGTTATCTCCTTTTAATTAGAGGCACCGCTTATATGTAAATTACTGTTTCCAATAAATACTTTAGTTATTCAGAAGACGATTGTCAGACTAACCTAAGTACCTATGGTAAATCCTTAGTTTCGTGATTGAGTCGAAATAATAGAAGAAGCAGACTATTTATCGCTCATACAATCATTATGCGCTGTCCATCAGTACGGTCCTGAATGAGATAAGCGAGTCGCTGAGACTGCGGAAGGCAAAGACCAATGAATGCACCTATAGCATGCCTTTGCTTCAGAAGGAAACACGATTGATTGCTATGCCAGCAAATTTTCGAAAACGCTACCTCAGGAAATGTTAAAAGCAATATTATTAAGTAAATAAGCAACATAACTTAGTGTAATTGCATTTTACCTGTACTAAAATGAAATAGAGAAAAGCAATAAACAATAGTAAAACTAAAAGGAGAGAGACATATGAAAGAAGTAAGAATAGGACTTGTTGGTGCTGGATGGATGGGGAAAGCTCATACTAACTCTTTTGCAAACGCTCTAATGTTATTTGGACCTGAGTCTGGAAAACCTGTTTTTGAAGTTGTAGCTGATGTAAATGTTGAGGCAGCCAAGCTGGCATGCGAAAAATTTGGATTCTCAAGATGGGCTGAGAACTGGCAAGAAGTTGTTACAGATCCACAGGTTGATGTTGTCGATATTGCTACACCGAATGCTTTCCACTATGAGGTTGCAAAAGCAGCTTTAGAAAACGGCAAACACGTGTATTGTGAAAAACCACTTACCCTTTCTGCAGAGCAGTCAAAAGAATTAGCTGCACTTGCTAAACAAAAGGGCGTTGTGAATTATGTTGGGTATAACAATGTTATGAATCCTGCAAACGCTTATATTAAAGAACTTGTTTCTTCTGGAAAACTCGGCAAAATTATGAGATTCTCTGGAACGTACGATCAGGATGGATTGCTAGATCCAACATTGCCAATCACATGGCGTCATATTAATAAACATTCTGGAAGCGGTGCGCTTGGTGACCTTGGTTCTCACCTACTTAGCATTTCCCAGTTTATCCTTGGTGATATCAGCAGTGTAAACGCTTTATCCAAGATTGTGATCCCTCAAAGACCAAAACAAGCGGGTTCCTCCGAGCTTGCTGATGTGGAAAATGATGACTTGATCACAATTCTTGCCGAATATGAAAATGGAGCAGTCGG
>NZ_SCFM01000081.1 GCF_004138295.1 Ectobacillus funiculus
ACCACCATTATCCATACCAGCATGTGGGTTATTATCCATATCATCATCACTATGGATATCCTGGTGGCCATTAATGTAAAAATAAAAAACATCAAGAAAGAGGGGGCTTTTTGGGTCCCTCTTTAAGTATTGTTGGTTTACATAACATCGGAAGTTCTACATTTTATGTTCGGGATGGAAATCTAATGAATTAGTTCAGATTATGAAGGTCAGGCGTAGTGTTTTAATATAGAGTTGGAGTCGGAGGAGAACAATGGAAGAAATTAATAGCGCTTAAAGGAACCGAATAATGATTCCATCTTCCACCGAAAAACCTATAGCCATAAATTACTTCGTGCCCAACAGTCGTCAAAAAAAACAAGAAATTGTCTCCGTTTCTAAGCCACAGATATGTGAACCGATACAAACAATTTTGAAGACCCCAAGGACTCTGGGCATAGATTGGCATTTGTCGTATATCTACCATGATTCGAGGTTCACTCCTTATTGAAATTAGACTTATAACTATTTATGCTCAGGGTCAAAGTTTAGATTGGATGTATGCCTAGTAGCTTACCTAAATTTAATTTTGAATGTATATAGTATACATGTCAGGTTAACATAACACAGCATTATCGAAAGTGGGAATCGCTAGGGAATCGCTAGGGATTCCCTACCAAACCCTTGGGGCATCAGCATTCTTCTTACTTTCTGTCCGGTCCATGAAATTTCACGTTGTGCATGTTTTTATACAATACAGAAATGGCAAGGGTTATAGCCACCTTGCCATTTTATTTCCCGCTCTGAAATTGTATAAAATCCTGCATATTAAGATTGTGTAATAAAAATCAGAAAATTAAGAATATTTTATTGCTACCTTAGTTATCTAGTACATTTAACAAGTACAAATGTGCTATAAAGACCATCTGACCACAAATAAGCTTCCCATCCCGTAAAGACGTAGGTCCTACACCTTGGATTGCTTGCTGCACTCGAGGATACGGGGAATACAAGCACAAGCATACTTAAAACTAATATACTTAAAAAAGCTTTAAGGATTTTTTGTTTCATAAACAACCTCCTCGTTTTTGTTGAACTGGATGGTTTAATATATTGTCAAAAGGCAACTAAGTTGTGTGCAGAATTTTTTATTTTTGTGTATGAGATTAAGTATAGTTCAATGGATTATTTGGTAATTCCTTCTTCAACTCCCTGCTTCTTTAGCTGAACAAAAACAATGCATATTCTATTCATGTCAGGTTAACATAATTGCACAATGAAGGAAAAACAGTCTTTTATATCGAACCTCGATACAAAAAAGAATGTAAAAGGAGGCCGCTATGAGAACGTATCGACCTAAAGATATGGCGGAGATCTTACAGATCGACGCTGTAACAGTTAGGAAATACAGTCAAAAGCTTGAAGCAGCCGGATATCTATTTCAAAAAGATGAAAACACGTATCGGATTTATAACGATACAGATATTAAAGTGTTCAGATCGCTTATCGAAGAAAAGAAAAAAGCGGGTGTATCGCTTGAATCGGCTATAAAGTCAGTAGTAGCGGCACATTCGAGAAGAGATATATCGAGAGTAGATACAGAAAAAAACGATACAGAACCATTACAAATAGAGATTGCTGCACTAAAAGAGGTCGTGTCGACCCAAAATCAATTGTTACAGGAACTGACTAAACGATTAGACCAACAAGATAAAACGATGACCAACCGTTTAGATCGCCAGGAACAAGTGTTGATGAATAGAGACGAAGCTTTAATGTCGATGATTCGTGAAACTCAAGAGACAAAAAAAATGATAGCAGCCACACAACAAAAAAAGTGGTGGCACTTTTGGAGTCGATAACAGGAAAAAACCGTGCTTATGGTAAGCACGGTTTTTTGGTTATATCCAGACTGGGCATAGGACTAAATATAACCTATAAGTAGATCGTCACAGCATAGTTAATATAACATGGTTAGTGCATTCGCTTATACTAGCAATTGTAACAAATATGTATGCAAGATTTTATGCAAAAAGTAGGGAGACTTGTCAAAGGATGGGGAAGCTAAAACCCACGCGGATGCCCTGGGCATGGCTACTTCCGATAATGATAGGTTATGTAAACTTGACATGTATGGAATATACATTACTTCTTGTTCAACTAAATAAGCAGTAATTTAGACTACAAATGAGCTTCACAAAAGAACAGTACAATATACTAATACATGTGTTCTTAAAAACTATAATTTTCAAGGGCGATGCTTAAATAAGGGCATCGCCTTTACAATCTAGACTGGCTCCAAGAATCCCCTAAAACATACAATATCCTGTATCCGTTACAAAGAGTTTTTTTCCTCCTTATAAAAAGGAAAAGGAGACATATATATGTATGGTTATGGTTTAGGTTATGGTGGCTACGGCGGCTACGGAGGTGGCTGTGGCTATGGCGGCGGCTGTGGTGGTTTTGCTGGAGGATTTGCACTAATCGTCGTATTATTTATCCTATTAATTATAGTAGGTGCTGCTTGCTTTAGCTTCCATTAAATCCAAAAAAACTATTAGATATCGAAAACCCCTGTATGCTCATATAGGGGTTTTTCTATGTAGAAGTACATTAACTACTGATAATGCGGGAAATAGAGTTTATCAATACTTAATGACAGGAAACAAATGCCCTTACTGCAGCAAAGGCATTTTCTTTTCAGTTATTGTAGTAGACTGAGACTTTTTATAAAGTCCAAGATACATTGAATTCCGATAATGTGGGATTATGTTAACTGGACGTGTATGGAATATACATTCAAAATCTACAATTTTCTCTCGCACCCGTTAGCGTAGATTGTTGGAGTTTCTAACTTTTTACATATTTTTTATTTTCTGAGAAAACAATAATAAACATTAAAGAATATCGTAAATCGGAGGATCAACCTTGGAGACAAATAGCCCAATTCGATTAACTGCTCCGGAAATTGCAAGCCTTTGGACTCAATACATTTTTGATACAATGTCCATTTGTTTCTTTCGTTATGCACTCGAACATATCGAAGATCACGAAGTCAAATCGATCTACCAAACTTCCCTTGAATTATCCAAAAAGCATGTCCAAGAAATTATAGTATTCATGTTAAAGGAAAATTACCCTATTCCACGTGGGTTTACAGAAAAAGACGACGTAAACATTCACGCACCACGTCTTTTTCAAGACTCTTTCTACCTAAATTATATTTATATCATGACTTTGCAAGGAATGACTGGATATTCTTTGTCTGTTAGTACTTCAATTCGTTCTGACTTACGGAAGTATTACATAACCTGTATGTCCGAAACGATGGAGCTTTTTGATCAATCCATTGATTTAATGCTTTCAAAAGGACTTTTTACTCGACCTCCTATTATTACACCACCCGATTCGATCGATTTTGTAAAGCACCAAAGTTTTTTAACTGGATGGTTGGGAAATCGTCGTCCGTTGAATGCTATCGAAATTGGAGATATTACTTTCAATATGCTAAAAATGCATTTACATGCTGCTTTAAAAGTGGGATTCATCCAAGTAACCCAATCAAAAGAGATTCGTCAGCATTTCATGAGGGGACTTGACATTGCCAATAAACACATAAAAATATTTGAATCGGTATTTGAGGAAGATAAATTGAATTCACCTATTTCCTGGCAATCAATGATCACGAACTCTACTTCTATGACCTTTTCAGATAAATATATGCTGTACCAAATTCAATTGTCTACACAATTAACCCTTTCATATTACGGTTCTGCTCTGAGTGTCAATTCAAGAAAAGATTTAGGTCTTAAGTACTTACGACTAATTTTAGAACTTTTACAATTTGCAGAAGACGGAGCAAACCTAATGATAAAAAATGGATGGTTAGAGCAGCCTCCAATAGCAAGCGACCGAGAATCACTTGCCAACGGAAAGGAGCAATAAATAATATTCTAGAAAATGTCTTAGCATATAATATCCGCGAAATGCCGTCAGGACCCCATAAACATTTGTTTTAACTTCTTATATCGGATTTTATGTTAACTAGAACGAGATCTTATTTGGATCTCGTCTTTTTGTTTAAAAATTTAAGCATAGTCAGAAGAGCATAAGGGGTTTTTGCTATCACATAGGGTGCTAGCCTAGGCAGAGCCTAGGGAAACTGTGATATCAATAAAAGTGTTTGAATGTCTCCATTGTGTTCCCCTATTTTTGAGGGATGTCCCTATCGTGTCCCCATCAAAATGTAGAAGTGTCTCCATTACGTCCCCATGTATTGAGTTGCTGTTAACACAACTTTTTTTATTTTTCCGAACGATTTTAGGTGAGGGCGCATCTATACATCTTGCTAAGCAGGTGTCCGATACGTACTCGCTATCACTCGATCTAAACAAAAAAGAACTCAAAACATAGGCAAACCACTGCACCATTTTCACCTCTATTTAGAGGGGGAATAAAGCGTATATATACGCTCCTTAAAGCCTTGCTACGCAAAGACTAGAACCTATATATCTCTATTTGAACCCATATATATAGACCTCTCAAAGAATTGATACATAAGCTTTTATCCGTATATAGCATCCTCTCACATGTACATTTTTTATATTGTTGTCCCTGAATTTATTACAGGGCGCAATTATACAGTTGCTTCGCATCTATAATTTGCGAATTTGCACAGCAACTTGTTCTCAATTCTCAAAACGTCTTTACCGTTTTAAATCATTTCGATTTGTTTTTCCCGCGGGGGCTGTCTTGTTATTCTCTTTCCCTATGTGTTCCTCTTATTTGTTATTTCACTTCTTTCCGTCGACTCTACCCTATCTTTTTTCACCATACATATCGTTCTTAGCATCATTATCTATTCATATTTCTGATTCATTTCATTCCGTTTCTTCTCTTATTTTGATCTTATCTCTTATTCTTCTTTTCCTCTTTCTCTCTTTCTCTTCACATTTACCCTCTATCTAGCCCGAACGCCCCATTTGTATGTTCCCCACACCTCATGCTGACGTAGGCAGTATGAGGTGTGGGGACGAGGACTCGAATAGAAATGGGGCGTTCGGGCGGCGGTATAGCGCAATTTTAAGTGTGCACTATATCCATATATAAATTGAAGCGCCAATAATGTATAGGTATAGTGTATAAATATTGTCTACGCCTTTGTATTGGCTCATATTGCATTGGAAGCAGGGAATACAAAAGAAATTCATTTTAAAGCCCCTATTGTCCTTTATAAGCGTGCTTTTCGTAGATCGGTAGTTTTACTCGATGTTAGCTAAAAAAGCGCACAAGAAGGAAAATAAAGCTGTATTCTATGCTTTTTTGTACATCTTGAGCTCTTCCTCTAAACGGCGGCGTTCTTCTTCTAGGTCTACTGCTTCAATTTGTGTTTCCTGGGACTGTTGTTTTTGCTCCTCTAGCCATTCTGGAAGCTGTTCTTTACGAGTTGATTGTTTACCGCCAGATTTTTTCTGTTCAGGTTGCCAGTTCTTTAATCTGTAATCAAGGATGGCTCTATATTGTTTGTCTGTTTTAGTGATAGCCTTTTTATCAGCAAACATTTCCGTTTTAACTACATCAAATGGAGCATTAGGATATTTACCCTTTAATTCTTGATCAATAGAATCACGACTACTACTACTACTACTAATGGTTTCAGGCTCATTACTAGTAGTAGTCTTTGATGTAGTCTTTGATGTAGTCTTTGATGTAGTCTTTGTTATAGGTTTTACTGTTTGGGCATTTTCGGTTTTACCGTTTGGGTAAAATCGAAATTCCCCTTTGGGTAAAACCGGATATTCCTCATGGGTAAAACCACATGGAGATAGTGGATCAACCGGTTTTACCGTTTGGGTAAAATCCAGTGATAATGCAGGATTGGCTTGCTGTTGTGCTAAAAATGCCGCATATTCCTCTTGCTGTCTTTTCAATTCTGCTTGCACTTTTTCCTGATAAATTTGGTATGCAACCTGTTGTTTTAAGATAAGATATGTATCCCAATTCAAATGAATATGAGGTGTTTTCTTTCCGTCAAACATTGTATTCCAAACCTCTACTAACCGCAGCTCCACAAGCTTTTTAATAGCAGTATCATATTGTTTAGCTGATAAGCGGATTTCATCCCACCAATCAGTACGAGCTTTTGCTAACCAGAATTTTTTATTTTTAAAGATACGTAGCTTAGAACGTCCATCTTTAGAAGGTGAAAACCAGTAAACAATACGGGCAAGTAGATCTCCAGCGTTTCGATCTCCTACCATGTCTACATGAATAAATTTTGTTTGATAAAAATCCTGTTCAGCTACTTCAAAAACCTTTGCCCATTCCAATTCGTTCAACTGATCCATTGTTTTTAATTGATCCATAATAAAAAGACCTCTTTTCCATTTTTAGATTCGCGAAAAATGGTAAGAAGTCTCGAAAGGATAGAATTGACCTTCTAAAAAACTATGTGCTAATATGTTGCTAATAACACATGTTTAAAAAAGGGTATACTGTGCCCTTTTAAGCTTCTTACCATTGGGACGCTTTTACCTACTCTTCCGCCAAGTTGAATGAGGTAAAGGCGTTTTTCCATTTCTGCGTATGTATTTGTCCTCATCTTAGCATTGTTTTCCAATCCAGTTCAATGAAAATATAGGAAGGAACTGCTAGAATAGCAACCCCTTCGCTCTTACAAGGTTTAATCATCGTACCAATCATTCCACTATGTTATTTTTACTGGTGTCTCGTATATTTCTGCATCCTCTTGATATTCCTCGTCCTGATAGTATGTTTCTTCTTCTTTACGATCCCAAACCCCAAAGAAATTTAAAATAAGAAACACACACATAATGATCCCGCCAAAACCTAATACCCAACCTATTGTTAGGTCCCGTGCCTGATTTCCAGTGTCTAGATACCATCCAATTCCATGAACTTCGTCAAGATACTCACCAACCATGCCTATGGTCATAAGAACTATAAATAACTTTTTCATCGCTTATTTACCTCCATTTGCTTCTTGATATCATCGACAAGCAAATAGATAAGGTAAGTTGCAAGAACAGATAGGAAGGTAAGAAGTGCTATCATGCGGATTCCCCCTCTCGTGCATGAGCTGAAAGGATTCTCGCAAGGTTTTTAATATCACCCTTCTGTATTCTGTTCATGAAGTCTACAAATAAGGTAGAAAGTACACCCTCAACAGTGAATATAATCCCTTCTTCGTTATAAGCGCTTGTAAGGCTCTTGCAGATGAATTCTAAATCAAGCAAGCTTGTCATAAGGTATTACTTATTTTAGCGACTCTCTTGCGACCGGTATCGCGTCTGAATAGGCTTCTCTCGCCTGTATAATAGTTGATTACCTTTTCCTGCATCGCTCGTAAACTTCCTGCCATTCTTGCAGGATCTACCGTTGCTGCATATTGCTAGCGGAAAATAATAGTGACAGTAAATAGCCCTCCCTGATCACGGGGAAGGCTTTTTTATTTATTTTCAATGTTTTGTATTATCTCGTCTTAACGGGAATACGTTATAATAAAGTTAACTGTTTTGTTCGGTAAAAGAGCAAAAATGGTAATACAATGTGGAATCATCCACACAGGGGGAAATAACTTGGTACAAGGTACAGTAAAATGGTTTAACAGTGAAAAAGGTTTTGGTTTCATCGAGCGTGAAGGTGGAGAAGATGTATTCGTTCACTTTTCAGCAATCCAAACTGAAGGTTACAAATCTTTAGAAGAAGGTCAAAAAGTTACTTTTGAAATTACTCAAGGTAACCGTGGAGCACAAGCTGCTAACGTTCAAAAACAATAATTAACAAAAAGCCCTCCCGATCACGGGGAAGGCTTTTTGTTTCTAAAAATATTAAAAAGGCACTCCCGAAGGAATGCCTGGTTATAATCATATTAGTTCAATTCAATGCTACTAAATCCAATAGATCTTTTTGGTTCTTCGGGATTTGATCTTTTAACCGCCATTAATAAAAAACTAAGCTGTGAAACATGTTGAATCAATTTAACCCTTGAACTATCCTCCAATATCCCATAAAAACAAATTAGACTCGGATCCCAATAACCAATATCCTCCACATGAAACTGTATTGTTTGTCCATGTGATACTAGGCGTACCCCTACTTCATGCTCTTGATCTAGAGAAGCATCGAAATCATTAACCATTTCCACTAATCTTTTATAGAACTCGCTCGCAAGATTAGAATTTCCAGGTAAGATTGGATTCGTTTCAATGTTTGGAACAATCGGTTGCCGTGAGAGATACTTTTGCCAATCTACATTAATTTTCCCTAACTTATCTAGCAATTTCTTTTCAGCATTACCAAACAATTGAATACACCTCCTCTTTACATCCTTACATTCGACAAATAGAAACAATATCCTCTAAACAAAAAGCCCTCCAGTAATTGGAAGGCTTTTTGTTATATAAGGGCACTGTTAATCTTCTTGTTTTCATTCGAGATTAAGCTCCTGCGGGAAAAACGAATCGAGAACAAGTTGCCGCGCAACTTCGCAAAGTGCACTAGCGTAGCAAGTGTATAATTGCGCACTCACCTAAAATCTGTTCGGGAAAAATAGAAAAAGTTGTGTTAACAGCAACTCAATACATGGGGACGCAATGGAGACACTTTCACATTTTGATGGGGACACGAGGGGGACATTGCTTCAAAATATGGACACACAATGGAGACACTTTTGAGATTTTCATGTACCCACGATTTCGTCAGGCATTGCCGGACTCCACAACCTAGTTGGGGACAGAAATCCCTTATGCTCTTCAATCTTTCTCGAAAAATGAAACTCAAAATAAAAACGAGATTCTTATTAGATCCCGTTAGCTTCTCAAGATAATTTGAATACTCGATTTTATGTATCAACTTTTAGAACAACACGAGCACGTAACGATCTACCTTGCACTAATATAAATAGCTTATTACCCGCCTATAATCTTTCGACTATAAACAAGCAGTTCACCACTCATACTAATGGTTCGTTCGACCGTACAAAATACCTGTACAACCATATATAACCTTTCGGCTATATATGACCGTTAGCCTTATAAGAGCTAAATTGCTCTCTAAAGCCTGCGGCACTCGGCACGATCTTAGCTCGACTCTATCCGATAAGTTGGAACCCCACTGTAATCATAGCAGCTAGCATACGACTACAATGAACCTTTTCCCCACCGAATAAAATCTTCTCTCCGACTGCACACAAACCACATAGTTTGTACGAACCAATGACCTGTATACAATCTTTGACCGACCTATATACACCTCTGTTATGAACCATATATAGATCTGGGCTCAACCGTTACGTACCCGATACATATATCATGAGCAAATTCATTTCAATGTATGTACACTACAACGATATGGTAACTATTCACAATTACCATTTATTTACAATATATTTTGAATTTTTAGAAAATTTATAATTTTTAGTATTTACAAAATTCGACCCTGGATGTATGATAAGTACAAGTAAAACATACATATCAAAAAGAAGGTGGATCCAGTGCGATAGAGCAAGGCGAATGTACAAATGATGTACAGGGTATAAAACCAAAATCTATTGAAAAAGAGGGTGGTACCACCAGAGTAGCGGAAGGCGAAAGCGTATCTAGTATACGCTGGGTAGTAAAAGTAAGATCTCTTTTCTAAATACCTCCTATACCTTATTATTTTGATAAGAAGTTGCCTTTATCTAAATTAATAAAGAAAGGGACAACATCAGCGTTCATTTGCAATGAACGGAAAGGATTATGAATACCATGGATGAAGAAATAGTGTAAGCGACCTTGTGATTCCTAAGAGGATGATCGAGGTCGCTTACTGTTGTTTTATGTGCTTTTTTAGTGAGGTTAATATAACAATCGTTATCGGTATACAAAAAGGATCTTCACTGGAAGATCCCATTTTTGTTGCTTAAGTAATTTTATAATTTTTATGATTGACTACGGTTGAAAGTGGTTGTTTTTTTTCTTCATTGTATCCGTACTCAACAATAACAGAATTTTCTCTTACAATCGTAACATTTCCTTTATAGCTTTGTCCTTCACGCTTAAATAATATATTGTCCCCGATTTTAGCAGTTGCCATTTTATCACCCCGATCTTATTATTTTCAGCAAGGATAAAAAAATGCAGGAACAATTAAAATACAAACTGTAATTATTGCGAAAAAAAGAAGGCTGCCGCAGTAACCCTTTGTTTAACAATAGCTACCCGTTAGGGGTACAGCCAACATTTCGGTTTATGGTGTTTCTCAATGTAGTCCCGGACAGAACGCAGTTCACCGACTTCGACTTCAATGCCCACTTCCTCGATGCATTCTCGTTTTAAATTTTCATGCATGCAGGTTCTCTCCATGTTCCTGTCCTCCCCGGAAGAAGATAAAATGCTCCGTCTTTTCCTTGTAAATATATAATAATAAAAATATTTTGAAAAATTTTATTTTTCTACACATTATTTTCCTACGCCATAAAGCGCTGACCAAAGTAATATAAAATTATGTTATTCGGATATAAATACTCTATACATTTTTAGTTTACATAATCCCACATTATCGGAAGTAAGAATCGCTAGGGATTCCCTGCCAAACCCTTGGGGGATCCCCATTCTTCTTACTTTCTATCCAGTCTATGAAATTTCACGTCATGTATGTTTTTTAACAATGTAGAAACGGCAAGGGTTGTAGCCGCCCCCCCACTCTAATTTTGCATAAAATAGTGTGTATCCAAATCGTAGTGAAATTATCCATAGGGTGGTACACTATCCATGTGTTACTATCCCTTTCTAAATTATATAGATCCAGTCGTACACCACGTCTGGAATCACCAAAAAACCGTGCTTACCATAAGCGCGGTTTTTTCTTTTTATCGGCTCCAAAAGTTCCACCACTTTTTTTGTTGTGTAGCTGCTATCATTTTTTTTGTTTCTTGTGTATCTCTTATTAGATGCATTAAATCTTGGTCACGTTTATCCAGCTTTTTATCCAGGTATGTTTGTTGCTCCTGGAGTTTAGCAAATAAGGCTTTATTAAATTCTTCTTGTCTTTGATCATACTCTCTAAGGTCTTTGATTTCTTCATGCAGACCCCTTAATTCCTCAGCAAGGATTTCCCCTGTTTCTTTAGTTGGAGTTGGTATGAATGTTGCCCCATCGGTAGCAAAATAATGTTCAATTTGCTTAATAGAATAATTTCGTTCTCTATGCAGCTGCTTAATTAATTTAAGTCGCTCTAAGGCTTCTTGATTGAATACATTGTATCCTGATTCGTTCTTCTGCAAAGGTATATATGATTTTAATTCCTTCATCCAATTTCGAACAATATTTGGTGTCTCCTCTATAATTACTGCTACCTCTTTCACGGTTAGTAAGATTTCACCTTGGTTTTCTGTACCTTGATAATCAATTTTACCCACCTTTCTAACCTATATAAAAACCTAGGTATCTAGGTAAAATAACCTTAGTTTTGAGTTTTATCAAGGTTTATACCTAGGTTAAAAACCTAGGTATTTATTAATTCATGTTCTGTAGTTAGGTATCCTGCTATTGATGTTAATAGAGACAGGGATTCCCCTTGACCCCTCACTTTTTGAGGAGGCTCCCTCGCCGGTAGGCATCCCCAAGACAATGGGTTTTGGAGAGAACAATGGGGTTTGGGTGTCGTGACTTGTCCACTCCTTATCCGCCCGTCCCCGATCCGGTATCGTTGACATAAGCATAATATTGTTTTTTATCCTAAAAATAAAAACGAGATCTAATAAGAATCTCGTTACCTTCTAAGTATTTCTAAAATCATAATAATCATAATATTTATCAATATTATTTCTCACTATCTTACTTTGCTTAGCTATTTGGCATTGCTGTGATGTGACGATTGGATTAACAGAAGGGGATATAGGAAACATTAAGTTTTTTTGATCACTATTATGAGCAGGATCTCTTTTTCCTGTTTGAAAATTAATATACGGACCCGAAGGATCATCATGTATAAACATATTTCGCGTTTCACTGTAACGCTTAAATAAAACATGTCCACATTCGTGTGCAAATGTATAACGACCGGCAGCTTTGTCAGTTAGTACAATATGTCCAAACAACTCATAATTTGTGCTACTTTCAAAATACCCCACTTCTGTTGTACTAGCCCCTACAACTTTTCTTCCTTTGCCTTCAGCTAAAAAATCCCCGTTCAGATAAAAAACATATATTCCAATTTTATTACCAGTAACATTTCTAGCAAACTTAATTAGGGAATCCATTTGTCTATTTTTAAAAACCCCGTCAGATGGAATTGAACCAGCGTTTACTATTTTATCTTCGTTAAAATATGCACCTTCTAAAACGAACTTTGTACAACCTTTCCACGTACTATTAGCTTTACTAATATCTTGTTCTATTCTACTAATATTTGTACTGGAATTGGCACCATTGAAAAAAAAAGCATACACATCAACTGTATGAGTGGCCAATTCTGATAACTCCTTTGTAATCTCTTAAGATTTCGCTACTAATACAATTAGTTTATTAATAAACAAGACAAGCTGTGTGGACCTAAATAATTATTACAAAAAAAAAGGCTACATTAAAATGGCGATTCTACGCGATATATACTGTGTGTGATATTCCTACTTAAGAACTTGTTGGTGGTACCCCATATAGCAAAAATAAAGGAACTGAGCACCCCTTGCTCGAAATAGTTTTTGGAAAAATAAAACAAGTGAGCAGGAGGTGCTCAATTGGAGAAAGCGTACTGGAATAATGAAGTTGCAGAACGCTTAGAAATGGGTAAAAGCACATTACGCCGATGGTGTTTAGAACTAGAAAAGCAAGGATATATGTTCACGAAAGGTGAACAGGATAGCCGAGCATTTCTTGAGCAGGACGTGCTCTTATTAGAAAAAATTAAGAAGTTGCAGAGTGAAGGAAGCAAACTAGAGAACGCCATCAAGCAAGTATTGAGCGAGAGAGAGCAACTCCCGCTCACACCAGTGGACACCCCCCGCTCACCGGAATTAGACTTTTCTACTGAACGAGAGAAACTAAAACAAGAACTGTTGCAAGAGATTAAGCAGGAGCTGCTCGGTACTGAGCAGCGTATCCTAGAGCGATTAGAAAAGCGAGATCAATTACTCATACAACATGTTCGAGAAATACAGGAAACAAAAAGAATGGTTGCTGCAGTGCAAGAGAAGAAATGGTGGGAATTTTGGAAATAAAAAAATGAGGCACACAGAAATGTAATCTGTGTGCCTCATTCATGTTTTAATAGCTCAGATACTAACGAGCAGCCATGTTACATGGATACATGGCTGCATGGATGAAGGGAATCTTCAATTCCCCTTCTTATTTATTTCTCATTGCTAAGTTTTTATGCAATGAACTTTTAATCAAACAAAAACACCCCTCATTCCGCCGAATCAGAGGGGTGTTTTTGTTTGGGTAGGTGATGAACAAGGAAATATCCTGTTCTCTTTCACTTGTATTCTTCAGATCGCAGAATATGCAGGATTTTATGCAAAAAACAAGGAGACTTGTCAAAGGATGAGGAAGCTAAAACCCACGCCATTCGGGCATCGCTTGGGCATTGCATAAAATCCTGCATACTTGATAATTTCGAAGATTGCGAGAAACCCAGTGTTGGCGCGGATGCCCGAGGGAATCCCTCGCCATTTTACTTCCGATAATGAGATGTTATGTAAACTTAACATGTATAGGATATGCATAATTTTTGTTCTTTTTTGGAAATGTAAAATTGTACCGGTTATAAGAAAAAGCGTGGAAAAATGAGAAATAAGGAACCTTTTGAAAGTAGTAATCCTGAATTGTGAATAAGGAAGTGACCTGCGATGATTACCAGCCCCAAAGACCATATTACGACGCCTCAAGCAGCTATTATCGTCATCAATTATATAATTGGAACGGGGATTCTGACCTTGCCCCGAACATCTACAGAGAAGGTGAAAACACCAGATATCTGGTTAACTGTGATTTTAGGCGGGCTGATCGCGATGATGGCAGGGATTATCATAGTCAAATTAAGTCAACAGTTTCCAGAAAAAACCTTTTATCAATACAGCCAAGAAATTGTAGGGAAATGGGTGAGCGGGTTACTAAGTCTACTCCTTGCATGTTATTTTTTTACGATGTGTGGGTTTCTTGTCCGTGTATTAGCAGAAATAACAAGTTTTTTCTTGTTAGAAGGCACCCCTCTATGGGCCATCCTTATGCCATATATGTGGACGAGTCTCTATTTGATCATGGGCGGCATAAATCCGCTAGCCCGTGTGTTTGAAATGATCTTTCCCATTACGGTTGGCATTTTTTTGATGGTTACCCTTATGAGTTTTAAAATATTTGAGATGGATAATCTGCGCCCGGTACTAGGGTTGGGGATTATACCGGTACTAAAGGGAATCAAAACAACCGCTCTCTCCTATACAGGTTTTGAAATCATGTTGATTCTGTTACCGTTTATGAAACAGCCAAACAAAGCAGGAAAAGTTATTCTAGTTGGAATTTTTTTCCCGATGATCTTTTACACGATAACTGTCGTGATGGTCATCGGTGCGTTCTCCGTCGATGGAGTGATAACGCAAACATGGCCGACGCTTGATCTCATGCGAAGTTTTGAAATGCCTGGTTTGCTATTTGAACGGTTTGAGTCTCTTTTGCTAGTGATATGGATTATGCAAATGTTTGCTTCCTTTACCACAGCTCACTATGCTGCTTCTTTGGGGCTGGCCCAACTCTTTAAAAAGAACATTCATCCATTTATGTATGGCTTACTTCCGGTCATTTACATCATTGCCATGATTCCGACAAATATCAATAATTTATTTAAACTCGGGGATATGCTGGGCAATGCTGCGTTGTTTTTATTCGGTTTACAACCGCTGCTACTTTTGCTCATCTTGAGATTGAAAAAGAGAAAGCATGAAGTAAAATCATAACAATGTACGGTTTCTTTTAATTTCGTTGTTGGTTCTTTTGCTTCTATCTCTTACTGAGTGTTAAAGCAGCAACGAAATTAAAAAGACTTCATGGATTTCTAAATATATCGATTTTCGATAATAAGATATTATGTTAACTTCACATGTATATACATAAATTTTTAAAGTTTTTAGAAAATGCGGGACAAGCATGGAATCCGAACTACTCATTTTTAATATGATGATATTATAAATCCAAGGGGGAAAAAATATGGCTGATGATGATAAACAAAAACAGGAACAAGAACAGGAACAAGAACAAAAAAATAGAAATGTTAATATAATAAAAATACGGATAAATGGTTGTGATTGTGATAATGAGAAAGACGATGATAAAAAACACTGGAAAGAATACTAGGATTAAATGAACACAAAAGCCCTCCGGATTGCTTTACTGGAGGGTATTTTTATAGGTTTCTAGATACATTGACTCCCGATAACGAGTCTTATGTAAACAAGCAGCCTTTTCTAGGCTGCTTTCTATTTTTTCTTTAGTACACTCTTTAAGAATCATATTACCTTAAAGATCATCAGGTAAGGAATAAAAAAAATTTACTTCTGCTTTCGAATGTTATATAAGTTAAAACTAGCACTTAATCGGCTTTCCTTGTTTTGCCGTCAATAAAAAAGACAGACACTCTATAAAAAAGCATACTGTCTACACCATTAAAAATTATTGAACTTGTCTTATTTGACCACGAATTTCTCCATCTGGATATCTTTCCGTATGAGCGTTCACGTAAGTATTGCCTGCATTCATCTGTTTTGCTAATTCAAATAAAGACATTCCTTGTAAGGGACCGACAAGATCATCTTCTGTAATTGTTCCAGTTACCACTCCAGTATTGACACTGATGCCGTGAGTTACTGGTCCAAAAAGGAATGTAACAACTGGCCCATTTTGGCCTCTCATTCCTAAATGAATATGAGCAGCAATAAACTCTTCTAAATCATTCACAACTAATCTAAAACGAAGTCTTGTAAAATCATCGTTGAATACAAAATTTGCTGAACCAAAAGCATCCGTGTTAACAGGCGGTACTTGCTGCCCTCCTGTTAACCTAGCAAAAAAACGTACAACCATAAATCAATTCACTTCCTTATTAACTTTGATATAATAGTATATTTTTTGATAAAAAATAAGCTTGTATATTTTGACTATTCAATTATGTTTAAACGTACAATTTATCAAAAGGTTTCAGTATCTAAAGTAGATATTAGACGACTTCCGATAATGTCGCGTTATGTTAACTGGACATGTATAGGGTATACAGGAAATAGTTTCTTATCAACGTATTATTCGAATTGATATACAGCCCTTTTTTTATGAATATACAGGATAATTGTATGTTACTATGAAATTAATTTGAAGCTTGAGGAAGTGATAAGTTTATGACTGAGAAACAATCTACTATGAATTGGCTACCTTTGTCATTGAAAATTATAGCTCTGTTGCTATTTGCTGTTGTTGCAGTTACTTTAATCTATATTGGTGACGATGATTTGCCTAACACATCAACTCAGACTAATACCGTAAATAGTAGTAATATTTTAAATGATTTGGATGTCCCTCTGACGCCTAAAGAGGAAGAAATCTATGAATATATACAGAACCAGTTTGATATTTTAACAAACAATGGTGAGAATTACGTTCCCGAAATTCAAGATCCTCAAGTAATAAAACTCGCAAGTAAACATTTTAGAATGAGTGAAGATAAGATTGATGAAATCTACACAAAGATGAAGATAGCAGAAGAACAGCCTTAAACTTCCGCTTTCGAATCTTATGTTAACAGGCAGCCTAAAAAGGGCTGTTTTTGTTGTTTTTATTAAGGTTTTGGCACTTCCCTTGCTTTTGGGCAGAGGATGGCCGGGGGTGTGTGGGGCAGAGCCCCCACATGAGCGTGTAAGAATAAGGAAAGAGAGCAACATAATGAACGGATGATCTGGCGGTTTGGCTCGTATAATCGCTCGTGCAAGCCGATAACCTTAATCTTGCTTTTGGTCAGTCGGCTTGGCGAAAGAGCCAAAATGAGCCGAACAAAATCATGCAAGGAGGCGATAGCCAAGGTGGAGATTTTTTGAGTGGTTTCCTCAAAAAATACTACCTGGTCCTTGCGTGATTTTGAGCCCTTAATATATAGAGTGAGATAGTACGAGTTGTATTAAGTACGATAAACCCTTGGTATTATTGGCTTTCTAACGTTTTTCGTAGTTGGTAAAAAAACCAACTACGAAAAAGTACTGAGTTGTAAATTTCACCACTACAAAAAAAGCATATATATCAAGGGATTTATAAGCTTTTATTCGTATATATAATCCTTTGTTAACTTATTTTTGTGCTTTTTATAACATTTACACTTGCTATCTCACACTCTCTATATTAAAGGCTCAAAATCACGCAAGGACCAGGTAGTATTTTTTGAGGAAACCACTCAAAAAATCTCCACCTTGGCTATCGCCTCCTTGCATGATTTTGTTCGGCTCATTTTGGCTCTTTCGCCAAGCCGACTGACCAAAAGCAAGATTCAGGCTATCTGCTTGCACGAGCAATTATACGAGCCGAACCGCCAGATCAGCCGTTCATTATTTACTTTCTCTCCTTATGCCTATACGCTAATGTGGGGGCTCTGCCCCACACACCCCCGACCAAAACCCCTGCCCAAAAGCAAGGGAAGT
>NZ_SCFM01000082.1 GCF_004138295.1 Ectobacillus funiculus
AGGTTATCGGCTTGCACGAGCGATTATACGAGCCGAACCGCCAGATCATCCGTTCATTATGTTGCTCTCTTTCCTTATTCTTACACGCTCATGTGGGGGCTCTGCCTCACACACCCCCGGCCATCCTCTGCCCAAAAGCAAGGGGGGGGCAAAATATACAAAAAATCCCCTCCAACTAAGCAACCTGAAGGGGATATAGGTATTTATCTTATTTCTTTTTAGATATTGGACGCATATCCTAATTAAGAATTCTAGAGGAAAGGGAGGGCGTACACATGGAAAGACAATACCCTTATCATCATCCATACCCGGTGAGTTATTATCCATATCATCACCATCATTATCCATACCATCATGTAGGTTATTATCCATATCACCACCACCATTATCCATACCAGCATGTGGGTTATTATCCATATCATCATCACTATGGATATCCTGGTGGCCATTAATGTAAAAATAAAAAACATCAAGAAAGAGGGGGCTTTTTGGGTCCCTCTTTAAGTATTGTTGGTTTACATAACATCGGAAGTTCTACATTTTATGTTCGGGATGGAAATCTAATGAATTAGTTCAGATTATGAAGGTCAGGCGTAGTGTTTTAATA
>NZ_SCFM01000083.1 GCF_004138295.1 Ectobacillus funiculus
ACACAAAGCCGTATTGACTTACCCAACGTAGTCACTCGCTATGGCTCACCATATACCGGAGACTCAGACTAGACAACTAGGCTTTTACAAGCCCCCACTTCAAAACGTGTTAACGTTTAAGTGGTGGGTAGTTGACATAAGTGATTTGCAGTATCTAGGACGGCTTTATATATATTTTTGGTTTTTTGAGAATCCCACAGCTGAAGCAGTGGGATTCTAACCTCCCACCCCGTTAGACATAACGCTTCACAGCGGTCAATCTGTGCTGTCAGGTTTTCCTACGTCATTTGAACTTTCGGTTCAAAAAGGATGTACCTCTTACTGCTCGGTACCCATTAGGCTATCATCGACTGCCCATCGACGAAAATTCTCAGCCCTTCAGCCAAGATATTATTTGCAGCATTTACGTCTCTGTCATGAATTGTATTGCATTCTGAACATGTCCATTCTCGGACTCCTAAGTTCTTTACCTCTGGATTCTTATGCCCACAACATGAACATAATTGAGAAGAAGCAAAATTGGAGCCTACGACGACAAGTGTTTTACCATACCACTTACACTTATATTCCAACATACGTCGAAACTCAAACCAAGAGACCTCAGATAGTGCTTTTGCCAATTTCCCATTCTTCAACATATTCTTCACACGAAGATCTTCTATGCATATCACTTGGTTTTCGTGAACAAGCGAAGAAGTTATCTTGTGCAGGAAATCTGTACGAGCATTGACTATTTTCTCATGAATTTTCGCTACCTTTTTGCGTTGTTTATTCCAATTGGAGCTGTTGTATTTCCGTCTTGATAGAACCCGTTGTGCTTTTATGAGTTTGTCTTCTAGTTTCCGAAGCCACTTTGGATTTTCAATTTTTGTTCCATCGGAAAATGTAGCAAAATCTTTTAATCCCACATCTATACCCACTTGAAAGAGTGAAGGTTGTACAAATTCAATTTCTTGCTCGGTTAGAAGCGAAACAAAATATTTTCCTGTTGCATTCATACTGACTGTAGCAGACAATATTTTTCCCTTCACTTGTTGTGCGGGAACCAATTCAACGAGCCCTAACTTTGGGATTTTCATAAAACGGTCTTGTTCCATCCGAATAGTTGGACCAATTTTACTATAGTTACATTTGGACGTATAGGAATGTACCTCATTTTTCTTACTTTTAAACTTAGGTTTTCTCTTTTTCTCTTTTTCTTTTGGTAGTATTGTTTAAAGGATTCCCCTAAATCTTGTAGAGAATTTTGCAAAGCAGTAGAATCTGCTTCTTTTAACCAATCCAATTGTTTTTTCAATTCTGTTAATTCTTTTTGTTCCTTCTCTGCGTTAAAAAAATCCCATTCCCATCGGTTTTCAGGAAGTTGTCCGTTTTGAACCATTTCCTCAGTTATATACGAATAAGCATCTTGTTTCTTTTGAGCACCTAAAGCCAGGTTCCAAATATAACGGCAACATCCTAATGTTTTATGTATTGACATTCTCTGCTCTTTAGTTGGATAGATTCTAAACTTATATCCCTTGTGAATTTTCATTTCCCCACCTCCAGTACATACGTTCTGTATCTATTATACAAAAAAGGAAATATTTGAAAAGTAATTATGACAGACAACATAAAAAAATCAAACAATTGACGTACCTAAAGGTACGTCTTGTTTGATCTCACTTTCAGCCCACACCTGAAGGAGTGGGCTTTCCCGTTCGGAAAATCTGTAACAAAGAAAACTCGCCGACTGGCGAGCCCTGCTCTTGGACGAAGACAGCGGCGTAGTTGCCCTTATATTTTCTTAAAGTGTAAGAAAAGCCCTCTTCATAGCTTATAGAAAACCATAAAATCAAGAAATAAAATTGCCTGGATATTTTAGAGGAAATTCCACCAATCAAATGTAGGGTCAATACAGTGTCTCTAGGATATTCTATTATGTCTGGGACAGATTCCTAGGGATATAGTATATATTTCTGTCATCATGATTTAGCCGCTTGCTTATCATTAGCTTTGGAGCCCGAAGTAGAGAACCCATATTTTTTAGCAACATTGCGGATATCTTTAGACAATTGTTTCGCCTCTTTTTTTGTTATCTTTACCTTCATACCTTCACCTTCTCAGTAGGAGTTTATATATATCTATTATGGACAGGCTGTATTAAAAATAAACATGTATACCAACCCCTCCCCTTTCATAGGATGTACAAGAGACAGAGCGAAAGTGTCGCTGCTATATTTTTGAAAAATTTGGAGGGGAAGAGCAAATGTTGGAAAGAGTGAGGAAGGTTCGTTCAGATAAAAAACGAGAAGTAAAACCTACAATTACTATGAGTTTGTATGAATGTATAGATCGGCTTTCTTATATGACTACAAATCCTATTAAGGATGTGGCTGAAGAGATATGTGTACTGGGCTTGCAATCAGAGAAGACTATAGATTTGCTGGCCGGTTATTTTAGAAGAGACTATTGGATTCAAGAACGGAAGCTTATTCGGGGGGACGTAAGCAGAGCGCCCTATACATTTAAAGATGGGGATAGTCAAAAGAGAAGAATCTCAATTCGATTTTCCCAATCAATTCATGATAAATTGAGTGAATTAGCCTATGCATTAGATATGACTGTATCAAGCACTACCGCACTCTTATTGAAAACAGCTATTTATGAATCTACCATTTTTGTGGATTATGTTCTAAAACATCTAGATGATGAGACTACAGAAGCTAGAATGAATCAGTTACAGTACATTGTCGATTTCATTAATGAGAGTAATAAGGAGGAGCCTATCGATATACGTATGTTAGTAAGCTATATCTTAGATAAAGCGTCTACAAAGACAAGGGACTTCAAGAGAACCTTTGTACAATTTATTGAACAATATATTGAGAAATAGAAATTGACAACCCCCACTTCCCTACTGACTTTAGAGCTTAATCTGGGAAGGGGCTTTTTATTTTCACAAAAAAATACATAGAATGCATGACTATACTTCATGGCTGTGAAAAATATGAGAGTTGTAAAATATAAGTCATCTTTAGCGGCATTTTCCTTTTTTTTGTTTTAGTTCTTTTTTACGTGTTCCACACGGTCCCCTTTACTGGCAGCTTCTAGTCCTTCAAGATAGGCTTTCGGATGCTCTTCCTTCGCTTTGCGCACAAACTTATTTTTGTTGGCATTTGCTTTGATATGAGTCGAGTCTGCCCCTACCATGCCGTGTGCAGAGGCTTGTTGAACAATTTCATCAAAGATTTCTTCAAAAATATTCGTATGAACGAAGCGTGTCCGACGATTCCAGCTAATCGTTGTATGATCAGGAACACGATCTGATAGAGAAAATCCTAAAAACCAGCGATAAGCGACATTGGTTTTGATTTCTTTTTCTAACTGGCGTTCGGAACGAATACCATAGAAATACCCAATAAAAATCATTTTGAACAGCGTAATCGGATGTAGGGACGGACGCCCATTGTCCTTACAATAATACGGACGCAGTTTTTCTTCTATGAAATCAAAGTCAATGGTTGCTTCTACTGTACGTAAAAAGTGATCCTCTGGAACTAATTCCTCTACCGACACCATAACTCGTTCCTCTCGATGGTTATTTAACGCTCCCATCATACAGCATCACTCCTTTTCTTCTTTTCTATCAGTGTTGACAGATAAAAGGGCTCTCAAACATAAAAATAGGCTGTGGAGAAGACTTTCTCCACAGCCTAAGGAAACATCTTATGAAATTAATTGATAATTTACAAGGCTTTCCCTGTCTTTATGAATAGGTGTACTCAATTTCTCTTCCTTGGTTACATGGAGACCTAGGAACCTCTGCCTATTTTCTTTGTATGTGTGCACAAGTATTAATGCACATGTGCTACACGAAGCACAAGGTGTCTACAAATAAAGGGGTTTAATTGATTTTGAGAGAATATATAACTATACAAATGTACTTTATTAAGCCCTAAGGTTTTAGACAGGGAACAAAATCATCTATTTACTTTAAGTGTTTTAGTGTGTAACATTTTATTATGCGCTATTTATGTAGATATGTCTTGGTCTACAAATGCACTGTTTTTAAAAATAAAACTAGGATTCTGCACATATATACATAGGTTGTGGTACACATGTTTACAAAGATTACCTAGAATGTATAGTAAATAACGAAAAGGGTGATTAGATGAAAACCGAGGAGATTAT
This sequence comes from Ectobacillus funiculus, assembly GCF_004138295.1. Lineage (GTDB taxonomy): Bacteria > Bacillota > Bacilli > Bacillales > Bacillaceae_G > Ectobacillus > Ectobacillus funiculus. The sequence continues at coordinate 4,174 of NZ_SCFM01000083.1, forward strand.
TAATTCGTGGCAAATAGCTGAATTTGCTGCGATGCTTGAAAGGCATCCTAATACGGTAACGCAATGGTTTAATGAGCTCGAAAAACGACGGATTCATTATAACTTAAGGGTTAATAATGAAAAGATATTTACAGAACACGATCTTGAAATTGGAAAACGAATCGTAGCTCTTAGAGAAGCAAAGTGGCCTTTGAACGGGATATATTCCTATATTGAGAGTAACTTTGATACAAGACCTTTTCCAGACGATTTCAATGATGGAGAAACTGGGATTGATGTGAATTCTGCTATAAGTAGAATGAGAGATGAATTTTCTAACCTTCTTAAGGAAGCTCAAGAATCAATACGTAAAGAAATTAAATATGAGTATGAGCAGCATATGAAGGAAACTCTAAGCCACATTACAGCTCAGATGCAACTAGAATTAAGGAAACAACTCCCGGAACCTAAACCTTCTGAACAAATACGGGCTGAGCGAATAGAGCGGACCATTGCTACAACAAGGATACGTGCCAAATTAGAGCAGGAAGCCCTAGAACTTTGGGAGCAAAAACCTGATTCTGAGCGTAAAATACGTACAGGCTTATTTAGCAAGAGTGAAGATGTGGTAAAGATGCAAAGATTTATTAACGACTATATAAATAAGTATTTGGAAGCTAGAATTGAAGAACATTTTAAGGGTTAGCAGCTGATCCCCCACTGCTAACCCTTATTTTATTTGTATCTCTTTTATCACTAGCGCTTCGAATTAGAGATTACTTGTAGACACCTAAGGAATCAGAAATTCAATAACAAGTATTATGTGGTATTGGGAAGGGCCTTTATTATCCTTCATAGCATAAACTGGAGAAGTGTTTTTGATGAGTTATGAATTTCAATAATTAGTGGTTATCTCCCCCTTTTTTCTATGGATTTAACAGAAATTAGTAAGGATATAATCTCTGACTAGGGGAATCCCTGCCTAACTTTTCTTCGGTCTGCACAATAATCAATACCCCATTTTACTTTTATAATTCAGGCATAAACGTGATTTGGATCTACTAAGCATCTTCAATTTTTATTCGATACAAGTGAAGAATACCTAAGTTTTACACCTCGACTTGTGCACATGTTGAGGTGTATTTAGTCACCACAAGGCACAAGTGAAACACATGAAAAACTAATTGTATTCAATACAGATACTGTAATTATAGATGATTAATGATCATGCAGATATTATGAGAGAGCACACTAAGATAGATGACCCCCTAATAATTCGTAATAATTCCTATCTATAAACATAGCCAACTTAGATTATTCTAGTTAGATAGAAATATCAGAGTGTACTTGTACTCGTGTACCTATGCATATATGTTAATGCACAGGTGGACAACGAACCACAAATTGACTACATTTTTTGGACTGTCTTTTATTGTCTAGAAGTTAGTTTGAAAGGCTGCGGATCTTGATGAAGTTCTGTTTTGTTGTTAACTAATAATACAGTATTATGCAGATAAAGTCTTTCTATGAAATGTTAAAACTGCATGGTTAGTGTGTTGTAAGACTTCACTTGTGTTGATGTACTTATGCATAAATCGTCATGAACATGTGTAAAACACACCACAAGGTGACTACAATTGTGGTGGAGTTATAAGGAATTATTTGGAGAGAAATTCCTAGAGAACTCTAATCTGTTTTTTATACAAAGAAATCCTCTTTCTATTCGGACTTTGGTGATACAGAACTAGATGAGTCGAAAACTAGGGATTCAAGGTGCGCGAATGCTTTTCTCTAGAGAAAGAGGGAATAGTTCGAAGGGCTGTATATCTTAATAGAATTCTATTTTGTTGTTAATTAAAAGTGTGGTACCGTAGTGGATTAAGTATTTCTGTAGAATGTTAGGTGGCATAGTGAACGCATTGTAAAACGTTACTTGTATTGATGCACTTATGCATAAATCGTTATGCACATGTGTAGTACATGCCACAAAGGGACCACATTTATAACGATATTATAAAGGGATGATTGAAGAGAAGTCTTTAATGTGTCTATTTTTACCCAAAAAGAATCCCTTTTATTTGGGATCTTACAGGTGATACGGGGCTATATAAACCCAAAACTAGAGATTTAAGGCTATCGTAGCTAGCTGGACCACCTGGAAGCTGGCAGAGCGTCTCTGCAAATGGGTCAGACTTGCACTGATGGAATTGGAGGCTGTTCGCGTAGGTACTGATTCTGCCCGTTATTCTTATGGTCGCTTACTTTACGCATAAAATCAGACGAAATGACAATACTTCTTCTGCAAGCTATGTACAATATGTACAAATAGGGGGAACAGGATTCTCTAACTTAGACCTACAAAAACTTGATTATTGAGATGGCCAGGAAACTCAGATGGATATTTTTAAATGTATCAAGAATATTGTACTTGCGGACATTCACGAGGTGCTTAATCAGGCAGAAGGTCCAATTAGCATGGCGGTATAATACCTGCGTGAACAGGGGGGACAGCTTGTAAGAGTTCAGAAAGTAGTAGCTGATCAGTTGTTTTTGGAGATGAAGTATAAGGTGCTTGTTGCAGAAGCAGATAACATCATTGAAAAGCGTGTCAGACAGGCAAACCTAGCTGTGGATCGAAACGAAGACAACGTTGCTAAGATAGCATTACAGAATAAAATTGTGCCGGAGCGCAAGTTTGCATCGTATAAGCAGCAGGAGACCATCCAGGCACAAGCTGCTAACCTGTATGAAAAAATAAAAAAGCTGAAGGGTAAGCATGAAGAGCTGAAGCTAAAGTAGCAGGAACTCATTGCAAGAGCGGATGCAGCAAAGGCTGTAAAGGCCATTCAAACAACGATCAACTCTTTTAGCACAGACGATACAATACGTGGCTTTGTCCGAATGGAAGAGTGCATCTGGACTTTAGAAGCAGAGGTAAAAGCGGGTCAAGCTTTTGCGGCTCACAGGCGGCCTAGGGTAAACACTATTTTGCAGCTTGAGGTAGAACTGCAATTGGAACGATTAAAAGCAGCGAAGGCTTAAATGATAGGCAGACAAGCTGTCTAAAGCGGATAGAATCTTTCTCAAGTACACCTTTCCCTTTTTTGAATATAGTTACAAAAATGAATACTCCCTAGTTGGAACATCGTGAAGAAGGCTAGGGAGAGCTTTTGGGGGACAGATTACATCTGTAATAAGGAACAAGAATATCTCTTATTGGCTGAGCAAGAGCAGTCCCCTAGTGTGCAATCCTGTGGGCACACGTCTTCGAAAGGAGATGCAAAACTTCTAGTTTTGTGCGTAACGATAACTTTCAGTAAGTTTTATGAACCAGGATTATAACTTAAGAATCTATCCTGTTTCGTGCCTGTGTCTTTGTAGGGTTGTCAGAGTAATTCACCAGTGTTTTGAAAGAAGTTGTATAGTTTCAGAAGGGGATACAGGCCCCATCCCAATAATTTGGTATATAAAGAAAACTCGCCGATTGGCGAGCCCTGCCCTTGGACGAAGACAGAGGCGTAGTTGCACTTACACTGTATTCCTAAAATTTCCGGCTGCGTCGAATTCACTTCTAGCTGGAAATTTATACTTTCCTACAGTGTAAAAAAGCCTAGAATAATCTAGGCTAGTGGTGCTTAAATTCCTGTTAAATAGACTAGGTTTTGCAAAGCGTATAATCTAATTCTCTTTGCATTCTTAGGG
>NZ_SCFM01000084.1 GCF_004138295.1 Ectobacillus funiculus
GCCTAGAATAATCTAGGCTAGTGGTGCTTAAATTCCTGTTAAATAGACTAGGTTTTGCAAAGCGTATAATCTAATTCTCTTTGCATTCTTAGGGCAGTAATTAGAATTTCATTTTCTCAGGATCTAGAAAATCTGCTAATTCTTCCTCTTTTTCTGATGGGTTGCTGTTCTCTGTATTCTCTTCACCCAGATCAATAAAATCAGAAAGGTTGAAATCAAAATCGTCCTCATCATCTTCAATACTGTTGATAGAAGCGATAGAAGATTGTTGATAGATAAACTTGTTGTTTTTCTCTTGATATTCTTTATACTCCTCAACAAGTCCTTTAGCTAGACGGGTAGGCAGGGCCTCTGTCTTGAAGAAAGTATATACACTTGTATTAAAGTCATTCTTGCTTACAATGTATCCGTTAAATACAGTCTCACGAATCGGTAATCTTTGAATGATATCTGCTTTGGCATCATCAATAAAAGCATCTCCAAATCCTTTTGGTTGGTCTAAAACAGCTAACATACCAAAGTGATGGATTTTAGACGTAACAATATTACCGTGGTCATCCTTTTGCATAAGTTCAATTGGTTCGTGGAATGAACTTCCTTTGATACTCTCAGTAAACATTTCTTGAATATCCTTAGCATTTTGAATTTCACCCATTGATTTTGAAACACGGTTAATTACTAGGCAACCTGTTTTTTCGAGAAGAATGCGTTTGAAGTCTGCTGGATCTAAAACAACCCCAGTACCGCCAATAGTTGCTGCGGTATTCAGCTCATGGATAACCTCACAAATTCTTTTATTTGCATAATCGCGAGAGTTCACGATGTTCTTTTTCTCGTTTTCATTTAAACTATTATACTCATCATAAAAATGCTGATTGTCTGCAAAGATAACAAAAGCAACACCTTTTGTCTTGTCGTTCGCTAGGCTCCAGATTTGTTGTGAGAAGTCATTTACTTGTTTTAAGACATTTGGACCATCAGCACGAACAGGGAGCGTAACAACGATACCAATTTTAATAAAGTCTTTACGATCAATAGCATTTTCTAGTGCCAATCTCTTAAATCGGTTTTGGTTTGCTTTAATTTCAGCTACGGAATGTTCTGCAGCAATTTTTCTTAATTCCTCTGCAATAATAGGTCTGTTATGGAATGCAGAAAACTCCTCAATTGCTTTCACAATCGTAGAAGTTCCTGTTCCCCCACCAAGGCCTGCAAAGAATAAGACTAATTCATCGTCTGGACGTACACGTTCTGTAATAAAGGATTTTAATTTTTCTTTTGCAACTTCGTCTTCTTCCAACACTCTTGTAGCCTTAGCCGGATCTTTTCCAAGCCCCCCAAGGTTTAAAGAAACTTGATTGTTTTTTGGGATATACCTTAGTTCAGTTAAGTCTCCATCATTTGAATTCAGTGCAAGACAATTGTAGACAGATGAACCGTCAATTTTCTTGATTGCTGCAAATGTGTCTACCATACGAGTACCAGCTTGACCAAATCCAACCATTGTCATTTTAATAGCCGGTTCATTATTAAAGAAATTTTTCGCCATATAAAATTTCACTCCTCCATATTTTTTATTCTGCGCTTTGTTTTTTCGATAAAGAAACCAAAACTTGTTGACCACGAACTGTTAAAAACAGATATTTGTAAGGTTTTTTAGGTTTCTCGTAAAGCAACGACATATCAAGTAACTTGTCTACACACTTTTCAGCTGCTTTTCTGCTTATATTGGTGTGCGATTGTTCAAACACAAAGGTTTTGCCCTTAGGCTTTCGGGTAAGCCTATCTAAAACTACGTTTTCTATCACTTCATTTACTGTAATGCCTAGCATTTGGTTATGATCTTTATACTGTTTATTTAGTTCGCGCCCTATGTATAAAAATACCTCTGTTAAAACAGTATCCTTAGAAATAATATCAGCAAACATTGCTGATGTATCGTCATCAAACTTCAAGTTTATGTATGTTCGGTGAAGAGCTTCATTCAATGTTTTTCACACCTCCTACTTCCAACGAAACTTAGATGAGTAATCATATAGTAGCAGATTATGGTAATCATATCAAGTAACTATTTATAGTTCTGTTTGGTATAATCTTTATATAATTAACTGCAATAAATTCAGTATTATCAATGGTTTCATTATGGTAACTAATTATAGTTATCATTAGTGATTAATGAGACATATATCAGATTTTTTTGAGCTATATAATTAGAAAAAGAGACAAAAAGAATAAATAATGATTTTTTCACCTGAAAAATCAGGAGAATTCATGATTAATAAAATAATAGTGATGTATAATAGTTAATTTAAATGGTTACTATAAATATATCCTTATTTTGATTGGGTTTTATCTGAATGTTATTGAATTAATTTTATCTAATTACTATTATTGATAACTATATATAGTAACTATTTTAAGTGATTATTTTTTATATCCTAATATATGGTAATAAAATCCGTTGTTAGGGTTGTTGGATGTAATGAGTATTTATTGGATTTTTTATCCTTCTCTTTTCTACTGAACGAGCTATTATAAGGTTCACAAGAGAATCGGCTAGAGTTCTATATTGTTGTGATGGATAGATCATCTGTCCATGAGTTCATTATGTTGATTATGGTTACATGTAGATAGGGATTCCTAGTCCAAAGGTTGGAATAAAGGTCATGGCAAACAAGCGACATCCACTGGTGCTCCCCACTATCCAGTAGTTAGAAGTGTGTTTGTTTCATCTAGTTTCAATAATTTCTTTTTTCTCCACATGTTGTCCACTACACTTTATTGGTGATCGATGTTCTGTACATATGAAGACATAATGGATAAGTGGACATATACAAAGTTGCGCTGTTTTATGTACGTATTTCTAAGAGGTAATGGAATCATATTAATGATTCAATAGTGTATGTGGAGGACTTGTGGTACACAGTGTTCCGAGGAACTAAAAGTGGATTAAAGTCATTTCAAGAGTGTTAGTAGCTGGAGTCAAAGAATAATCTACAAATGCACATGATATCGAGCAAGGTTAGTTATCATTGATTGGGGTTCTTTTAGAACGCAACAACATACATATTGTAGACATCAACATGAAGCAGTGATGCAGTGTGTCTTATAGGAATAAGAGTGTTCAGGTAGTATCCATGTACAGCACAAATTTAAATTAAAACATCCTTTAGGAAAGACTATGGTTTTAGTCTGGCTGGCACCTAGGGATTTCCTTCCATGAATAGGGTAAGGCTTGTAGTGCGGGAGACTAAAATGCACATATGCATAAAAGGCTATTGGAATGGTTTTGTTGAGTAGTTGATAGGTTCAAAGAGTATTATTTACACTGTAAGAAAGTATAAATTTCCAGCCGGAAGCCAATTCGACGTAGTCGGAAATTTTAGGAATACAGTATAAGTGCAACTACGCCTTTGTCTTCATCCCAAGGCAAGGCTCGCCAATTGGCGAGTTTTCTTTAACTGCAGAAGGCTCAATTTTCGAAAAAACATGTTTATAAGTACACTTGTAATAATGTACTTATGAACAAATCCTGCTGCAAATGTGTACCACATTCCACATGGTGACTACATGCGGGTGATTGTCTGGGTTTTGCTGGGCATGGCCCTTCCTTACCAATGGTTAGACGAAGGAGAATAGGGAATTGCTAGGGAACCGCACAAGTGTCCAGAAGAATATCTATCTACAAAGAAAACTATTCTCATCCATAAAAACCACAAAGAGTAGACATTGAATTGCCACTAAAACCTTGAGTGATATAGAAATGCTCCAAGGAATATCACTATTATGCACATGTGTTCTACGATTCGTAGTTTACTGAAATGATATGGTGCACTCGTAAAAGATTTCTGTATAAACTGCCTTTTGCAAGCAGTGATTAAGGACGTATTTATTGCGCATAACCACCCAACTAGCCATGAGACTCCTTGGTATCGACAAAGCGTCGTTCTATCGTCGAAAGCGGACTTTGTACAGAAGTCTCCCAGCTGGTGTTCTTTTATTGCTTCGTGCTTGGTCTTTGGATATCTCCCTAATATGCTGGGTCACTACGCACTGTTTTTGTTTAGAAGGATAGTGCCACATCGCCAGCAAGCTAGTGGTATGCGTCAGAACCCTAATAGTGTCACTCTCTATTTTTTCTTAAAATGGCGGTCAATGTAAGAATGAGTAAAGGCAGTATGTAAGATAAAGCTTTCCATAAGGGCTCGATTATCGTCACGGCGTTTACCCACCGGGCTTGCCCTAAAGATATTTGAATCATAGAAAAAAGAAAGCAGACTAGTGTAAGCGGAAAGATCAGAATCCGATTGTCTTTAAGTTTGAATAAATATGTAATCGTTATATTTAGAATGTATAACGATATAGCAGCCTTCAAGTAGTTACTGATGACAAGGGAGTAGCCCACGATCGACTCAACTCTTTGAACCACTTCATACAAATCAATTGTACGGGCTACCTCAAACATCGAGTAAGCCCGTTCACCGGCGATCGGCCCAAAGGTCATAAGTGTGCTAAGCGTGACAATAATTATTATAAGATGATTAACAATCAGAGCAAGAAACATCCCCTTTTTCAGAAAGTGATGTTCTTCACGGCGTACGTAAGGCAATAACATCGTAAAAAGAACGAGCTCTGAGATTGGAACACCATAGTAGAAATAAGTGCCCAAAAGAACTGGTTTGAAGCCGTCCGGCAGAACGGGGACGAGGTATTTAGGATGGTAATTGGCGCTCGCTAAAAAGACAATGACCATTACAGATAAGATGACAGTCATCATGAGCATCGCAAACATCCGTGAGAAATTTTCTATACCCGAACGAACCGTCAACGCAACAACAAGAAAAATCAATAGATTAAAAACGTATAGAGGTGTCTCCCGCATCATCGAAGTGGTCATAAATAAACCGACATCCAGCACGATTCCAGAGGTACTGTGCAGCTGCATGAAAATAAAGGGAACCGCAAAAATCAGTGTCAGCCATTTCCCCACCAGTTTTCGGCTATATTCGATCAAGTTAAATTGCGGAAATTTCCGGTATAAAAATATCACGCCGGCCAAAAGTAATATCCCGTTCACAAGCGAAAGCAAAACGGACAGCCAGGATCCGTTTTGGGCAAATCCGATTAACGGTCCCGGTATGGTAAGGATATTAGAACCTGTAATAAAAGTAAAAAATAAAAAGGACATTTGGCCCGCGCTGAGCTGTTGTTGATCTTTCACGGAATACACCTCCAAGCGGTGCGTAGTCTGCTATTAAGGGACTTTCAAAAATGCCACGATCCGACTGGCTAGATCTCCAAAAATGGCATCGTAGGCTGTATGTACAAAAGGCCATTCTAAGTCGAATACAAAAATAATACTCTGATACAAGGCAGTTATCATCAAAAGAGTGTAAACAAGAATGATTCTACCGCCACGTTGCTTTAATTTGGGAACATCATAAGCTAAAATGACTATATAGATGATCACCAGAACCACAATTTTCATCGTTCTCTTTCAAATCCTCCCTGCTATCTGATTCATCCTACTGCTCGTGCCGACTCAGACAGCAGAGATGTCTATTCGGAAAACATAGGTTTTCCGTTTGTCGTTCCGCTGTTGATAATTCGAATCTTCACATCGAACTCAAAATTGCTGTCAGCAAAACGTTGATCCCAATTGTTCTTCCAATGCTTCCATAAAGTAGGATTTTTCGCGTATACTTTGTTTCCCAAGTCGATCGCGTCAAATTGTTTCTCTTGCAGCAAGGAAACCGTTTCCTTTAATTCCTTTTTCAAGGCTTGTTCAAGCCTTTCCACAAATTTTCTTTCTTTCTCTGGTGCATCTATCCGCGAACACTTGAGTTCCTGTAAGACAACTTCCATTTTGTTTGCTATTTGAACGTTTAGCGAATCGTCTTTGATCACAGGTTTTAATGTCGTTTGTGAGGAAAGGACTTCAACAACTTCGATTTTTTCAGGCTGCGTTTGGCAGGGGAGTATTTGAAGCATCCCGCCTCGATATTCATTTCGAATAATTTGCAAACCTTCGATGTTTCCCGGTGGTAGATATCCAATCATTTTGTTTTTTTTCAAAAGAACAATTCCGGCTACATCCATGGATGGGAATTCATGTTCTTCTATATAAATGCGAGGGATGATACTGTTACCTACTTGGCTTCTCGTCTGCAAAATCAGCGTTAGCAGGTTGGTTTTTACTGTTTTGTTGCTGAAGTCGGCTGTCGATTCTTCATTTGCCAATATTTGTTGTCCCATCGTTGTTTCTATCCATGGTTCCTTTTTCAGATAGTCGGCGGCGTTCCCTTTGCTAATCAAAACGGATGATGTAATTCGAGTTTCATGATCCCGATAAAAAAGCTCCAGGACTTCTGCCATCCTTTTTTTTCGTGCCAATTTCTCGCTAATCACAATGGAGCGTAAATGTCCCCAATGGGTTTTGCGACCAAGATGAATGGGAATATCCCGAATCGCTTTTGCAACGGTATCACCAGTTGTTCTAACGTTGATATAGCCTTTGCTACCTTTCTTTTTTTCACCTTTAGGAGATGGCACGTATACCTGTGTGGTTAACAGTACTTTTCCTGCTTCCGTTTCATCCAGAGCAATCCCCATGACAAATGCTCTACGGGTTAGTTGTAAAGCATCCAAACATCCAGTCAATAACAATAGCAATGAGAAACTCAAGCATATACAGATAAATCTATTCATTTTAATCATTCTTTCTTGAGTAGATATCACTTATTTTGTTCGCATGCGCATATGGTGTCTTCGAGGAGAGCGGAGCACGTTTTTTAGCGGAGTGCGAATGATAACATCCCGCCACTGTTCGGGTCTGAATGGTTCTACAGGGGTCAAATAAGGCTGTCCCAAAGAACGTAAATTCACTAAATGCAGCCAGAGCAAGATGAATGCAATCATTAAACCAAATCCCCCTAAAAAAGTTGCAAACAACATGAACGGAAGCTGCAAAATGCGTAACGCGATGGCAAAATTGTACTGTGGCAGAGCGAAAGATGAAATTCCAGTCAACGAGACGACAATTACCATAATCGGTGAAGCAATCCCTGCTTCGATTGCCGCTTCCCCTATGACAAGCGCTCCAACGATACTAACAGCAGCACCGACAGGACGTGGCAACCGAACCCCTGCTTCGCGCAGTAATTCAAAAGCAAATATCATAAGAAATGCTTCGATGAAAGGTGGAAACGGAATGTCTTCTCGGGTATCAAGGATTCTCAGCAACAGAACGGTTGGAATCAACTCTGGATGAAAGGTAGATAAAGCAATGTAAAGACTAGGGAGCGTCAGGGCAATGCCGAAGGCAACCATTCTCAGAAAACGGATCAGACTTGAATAAGCGGTTCGCTGATAGTAATCTTCACTCGATTGCAATAACTCTACAAATCGACTTGGGCAGATCAGTATCGATCCTGTCCCATTTACCAGCACTACAATTTTTCCATCTAACAAAGCCGCAACAGCTGTATCAGGTCGTTCGGTATACCGGTATTGTGGAAACGGAGAATATGTGGAATCTTCAATCAGTTCCTCAATATAGGAGGTTTCCAGGATCTCTCCTTCATTTAACTTGCCAATACGTCTTTCAAATTCAGCCAGTATGTCAGGATTGATGATTCCATCTAAATAGCCGTAAGCAACCTTTGTATTCGTCTCCCCTTTCAGTGAAAAGGTTCTGATTTTAAATCGTGGCGATTGCAGACGTACTCGCAGCATGCCCAAATTTTTGTCCAAATTTTCAATGGTGCTTTCACGCGGACCTTTCACAACCGGCTCAGTGACCGGTTCAGTAATCTGTCTCATTTCAATGCCTATCGCCTGATAGGAGAGCGCTTTGTCCCATTGATTAAAAAAAATGACGAGATGACCGGAAACTACTTTCTCTACGACCTTCTCGAAATCTTCGACAAGACGGTGAGAGTTGGCGGAGGCACCATTGCGCTCGAAAAAGGACATCACGTCCTCAGGTGTAATCATCGTTCCTGGACCTACTTCGTGTGTCACCAGGTCTTGTAGTGATTCTTTCATATAGTTGAGCTCTTTTTGTTGAATAAGTGTCTTGAAATAGATGGAAAATGCAGTATATTTCATCTCTGGGCCGTAGCGCCAGTGAATGATAACAAAATCATCATTATCAGAAAAAATTTCCTTGATTCGCTGCAGGTTGTCAGACAAATTTAAAGAAATAGGGATGGGCTGTGTATCTGTGTTCGTAAGCTTTGTTTCGTTTCGATTTTGATTAGACCTACGAGCAAACTTCTCGATTTTAATCCGCCCTTTTTTCATAAGAAGCTCCCTTTCCTAATTATTTCTATTTTATTGTTACCGAAGTTTTGAAATAAATAACTTTAAATAAACAAATTCTCTTATTTTAGAGATTGACTGCAAATATCTTGAAGTTTTTGCGCAGAAACCAGTATTTTTTTAAAAACTTACCCAATAATTAACCATATTTTTGTGTGGATATGCATTTAGTTTAAAACTCATCATTATCTGAAATAGATAATCAGGCATTCAATGCTTAGAATTTTGACGAAAAAAGATGAATTATGTATATAAATCTCTTATCTTAGAGGGGTTTTTCTATTGTTGGCTCAAATGGATAGAAAAAATCTTAGAATTTTTATTGACTGAAAACGTTTTTAACAGTATTATGAACTCATAACATATCCAAAACATTACCTAAATATAATAAGTTTGTCTCAGGGTTTTGTAAAAACAAGGATACTATTCCTTCTGGGAAACTTAAATATGGTTAAGTTTTGGGTACTTATGATTGAGATTTGAAATGAGTAGCATAAAGATAAGCAAAACGAGGAACTGCTATCGATTACATTCATTCTTAATAATCTGAATGTGATTCAGTCCTTTTGATATCTGAGTCCTACTTGAAATTCATGTTACATGGATATAAAACATAGGATTATGTAATCGATTGCATTATTAACAAATCATATAAGATTTTTTAGAAAAGATTGTATCAAACTGGATTTTAAACATGGTATCACTGGATTAATGTAACTACATTAACTTTGGAGGTTATTTATTATGCCATTAATTAGATTTGATGTAATAGAAGGGCGAGACAAGGAGTCACTAAGAAATCTATTAGATGCTTCTCATCGAGCAATGGTTAAGGCTTTTGGTGTACCGGAAAGAGATCG
>NZ_SCFM01000085.1 GCF_004138295.1 Ectobacillus funiculus
CTCAATTGTATCTTTTAAATTTGTATTATCACGATAATGTGACGGATCGTATGCTAAACGCATTGTAAATTTCCCCTTTCTTTAACTGTTTTGATGTAATTGCTATCTTTATCTGTTCAGACTCGGAACTTCATAAGTATGTTCCCTTTTTCTCCAAATAAGAACTAGAGTAGTAGCCAATAATCCTAATGCTCCCGCAAAATAAAAGCCTGCCTCAATTCCTAGCATGGAGTTTAATATCCCTGCAAAAAACGGTCCGCCAAAGATGCCAAGTGCGTATAATGCTTGATATCCTCCTATAGCAGTGGCTCGTTTTTCAAGCGGGATTGATTCAACGGCCATTCCTAGAAACAGAGGGAAAAGCAGCCCCAGCGAGAAGCCATTAAAGCTTTGAATCACACATAGTAATACTTTTGTCTGAACAAAAGGTGTTATAAGTGTAAAGCAGGTTGTGAAAAAGAAAGCTACCTCTAAAGATCTCCACTTACCAAGAAGAGGCACAAGCACCTTTCCCATAAATAAGGTGGCGATAGCATGAGGAATCATAAATGAAAACACAATCATGCTAATATCACTCGTCTTCAGCCCAACACTCAATGCATAGGCAGGTATGAATCCAAACATTGTTGTAAAAATAATACTGTGGGCCAAAATAGATAAGAAGGAAATCTTGAGCAATAACGGTTCCCGCATAACGGACATTAAATCCTTTAGTTTGATTGGAGCCTTTGTCACTTCCTCTTTTTTCTCAAAAATAAGTAATGAGAGCGCTAAACCTGCAATACCAATTACCCCGCCTATCCAAAAAGGAGCGTGCCATCCCCATTCATCTACAACATAACCGCTTAAACTCATACCAAGCAGCTGTGCTAAAACGACAATGAATGAGATACTGCCCATCGCACGATGAACCTCGTGACTGGCAAAGTAAGTCGGATATAGTGCGGTAAAAGCAACCCATGTCGCAGCTGCAAGTCCGGCAAGCGAACGAGCGGCAAGCGCCCAGCCTAAGCTATCTGTGATAGCGAATGCGAAACAACTACACGCGCTCACTACCATTCCAAAAATCATAAATGGTTTTCTGAGCTTAGTGAGATCTGAAAAAATCCCGAGCGGCAGCCGGAATAATAGCTGCATGAGTCCATAGCTTCCCAAAACAATACCCGTAAATGTGTACTTTCCTCCCAGCGACTGCACATAAGGAGCCAAGGTAGGGATGTAAATAAAATGTGAAAACCAAAAGATAAAGGAAACAACCAGAAAAAGATATCTGTCTCTAATGAGACTCGGTGTACCCAATATATCACTTCCATTCCAACTGCAATCGATTACATCCAGTGGTGCAATCGATTACATCCCTGATTATAATCTATTCTATGTTTATTTGCAATCGATTACATCTAATTTTTTATTAATTTTGTATTATATCTCTGCATGATAAGCTTCGCTGCTTGTATATAGTAGCTGTCAGTAAGAACAAACAGCTCCATTTCATTTTAATGCTATAGTGCAAAAAACACAGACCCAGCATGGATTACTGGGTCTGTTCTAAAGAAAACTCGCCGATTAGCAAGCCCTGCCCTTGGGCGAGGACAGAGGCGTAGTTGCACTTATACTGTATTCCTAAAGTTTCTGACTACGTCGAATTGGCTTCCGGCTGGAAATTTATACTTTCTTACAGTGCAAGCAAATATCCTTCTCATTGTACAGAAGGTGTTATATCATCTACACTGCTTTCTGACATACTTTGACTTGCAGAGCGCATTAACAACACATAAGAAACAAATCCAAAGCCGATTCCTAAAAACCAGGAATACGTATACAGCACTTCCAAGGCAGGGACAACCAGACCAATAAATGATGCAGCTAAACCGATAGCAAGCGCAATGAGAGCAGCTGGATTCCAGCCATTTTTGTAGGTATATATCCCTCGTTTTGTATAAAAGGCTGATATACTGTATTCTCTTCGTCGTACGATATAAAAGTCTGCAATCATAATTCCGGCAACTGGACCCAATGCACCGCCAATGGCACCGAGAATATTAAAAATGGTTCCAGCATTATCAAACCAGAGCCATGGCATAAAGAAGATCGCAACAACAATGGATATCAAACCAGCCTTAACAAAATTCAATTTTTTCGGAAACAAGTTTACAAGATCATACGCTGGTGAAACAACGTTTGCCGCAACATTTACTGATAAAGTAGCAATTAAAAGAGAAAAGGCGCCTAAAATAAGGACAAGAGGATTATCAAATTGCTGCAGTAATTCTACTGGATCCCAAATTGGCCTTCCAAAAGCAATAATTGTTCCAGAGGTAATAATAACGCTCATAAGAGAGAAGATAATAGCAGTTCCCGGCAAGCCAATTGCCTGACCAACCACTTGATCTTTTTGGCTCCGCGAAAACCTTGTAAAGTCTGGAATGTTCAAAATCAAAGTAGCCCATGTTCCGACAAGCCCGGTAACTGAGATCGCGAAAACCTTCCAAAACTCTGCGCCAGACAATGTGGATTTCTCCTGAAACAACGGACCCATTCCATCCGCTGTATAAATTGCCCAAGCAACCAGGCCAAGTCCTAAGATGATAACGAGCGGTCCCGCCCAAAGCTCGAAGAATTTAACGCGCTCCATTCCATGGGAGATAATATAGGCATGCAGCACCCAAAATAACACAAGAGCAATTGCATCATTTAAGCCCATTCCAATTACATGATAGGAAGAGAGAGAAGCCCAGCCAGGAATTAAAACTCCTAAAACAGCACCAACAGCTTTACTGCCTGCATAGGCCTGCACAGCGAACCAGAAGATAGCTACGAACGCCCTTACTAATACTGGAATATGTGCTCCCTTATAGCCAAACGCGGCTCTCACTAGTACAGGAAACGGCAATCCGTATTTTGCTCCAGCAATACCGTTTAGCCACATCGCCACGATTAGGACAAGATTCGCAACGATAACGGTGCCAAGTGCTTGCCATACACTCATCCCTAGCCCAAGCAGGCTTCCTGCTGTCTCGTAAGCTACGATGTTATGAACCATGCCCATCCATACCGTTGAAAAGTTAATCCAGCTCCAATTTCGCTTTTCCTTTGCAACAGGGGCAAGATCCTCATTATAAAGATCCGGGTCCAATTCTATCAGGTTGCTCGTATCCTCCATCGCCTTACTCAATACGACACCTCCCTATTGTAATGGACTTGCAGCTTTAGCTGCATGGCACTAGATAAGATCTCCTCCTCGAAAAGTTATTTTTAATGCCTGCAAGGGAAACTGATAGACTGAAAATGCTTCAATTGAATTTCCATCTACTTGTCACGTTTACTTCCCTTGTATCCTCATTCTATATATCTGATAGACTGAAGTCCTAATATATGTAAGATTTAATTACATATTTTCACAAAAAAAGGTTTAACAGTGGGAACTCCGGGATGGCAAATAAACAGGCAACTATTGAAAGAAGCCTCACCAATCAACAAGCCTTTAGCTAAAAGCATAGTTGATAGATACAATGAACTGTCTTCTATTTGATCAAGTGTAAAAAAATATCCCATCCAGCTTAATCAACTGGATGGGACATCTGTTTTGTACTATTCTTTTCGATATAAAAGGAAATACATTAACGTTTTTTGCTACGGCCTTTATTTGCTGGGGAAGCAGCTCTTCCTCGTCTCTGCCTTCCCGACGCCGCATCCTGCCTTTGTTTATCCTGACCGAAATAACGAGAAGTTGATGAATCTGCTTTTGCCGCACTTCTCGGCTTCTTATCTTGTTTTGTCCTAGAGCTTGATGCGCTCTGACCACGCTGCTCCGCTCTTGGTTTTGAAGTGCCTTTCTCACCGCGCCGATCCATTTTTGCCCTTGAAGCAGCCTTACCACGCGGTGCTGCCTCCGCCTTCGGATGATTATTCTGGCCGCGCGGTGCCGTTCCTTCTCTTTGCTCAGCCTGCTGCCCCTCTATCCTTGTCTTTGGAATCACTGATTCAATCCCTTTTTCGATAGTCTCTAGCAGCTGGCGATCCTTCGGTGCAACCAGCGTAATCGCTACACCTTTTTCACCAGCGCGGCCGGTCCGGCCGATTCGATGAATATAGCTTTCTGTATCAAGCGGAATATCGTAGTTAAAAACATGTGTTACACCTTCGACATCAAGTCCGCGTGCCGCTACATCAGTCGCGATGAGATATTGTATTTCGGCATCGCGGAATTTCTTCATTACTTTCTCACGCTTTGCCTGAGATAAATCTCCGTGCAGCTCATCAGAATTGTAACCATGCTCTCGTAAGGCAGCCTGCAGCGTGCTTGCTCTTCGCTTTGTGCGGCAAAAAATAATCGCCAAAAACGGACGATACTGATCAAGCAGCTGCCTAAGTGCCGATTGCTTTGCACGATCTGTTGTTTCCACAACAAGCTGCTGGATATCACGCAGCGTCACTTCCTCACTTTGGATACGTACATCCTTCGGACTATTCATATATTTCTTTGCAAGCTTGCGAACCTCAGCAGGCATCGTTGCCGAGAACAAGGCTGTTTGTCTATCTGCAGGAGTCTTTCTAATAATCTCCTCCACATCCCCTAAAAAGCCAATATGCAGCATTTGATCTGCTTCATCAAGCACTAGCATCGACACCCCTGACAAGTCTACTGTGCCGCGCCGGATATGGTCGAGCAATCGGCCTGGCGTAGCAACAACAATATGAGTCGACCCCTTTAGCCTTTTCATTTGCTGCTCTACATCCTGCCCGCCATATACAGCGAGCACATGAACACCATCTATATGAGCGGTTAGCTTTCTCACCTCGCTTGTGATTTGCACAGCTAGCTCTCGCGTCGGCGTAACAATTAAAGCTTGTACATGAGGCTCATCTCGCTTAATCCTTTCCAACATAGGAAGAACAAATGCCAACGTCTTTCCTGTCCCTGTCTGCGCCTGTGCCACTACGTCTCTTCCTTCGAGTAAGAATGGGATTGCCCATTCCTGCACCGGCGTTGGCTGAACAAGCCCATGCGAACGCAGCGCCCTCTGCAGATGATGACCAACACCAAGCTGTATAAAATCTGTCAAAATCTTCACTCCTTCTTATTTGGTACACACTGCAACGCCGATAAAATAACGAACGTCATCCCTTGGTTTTTCAAAGGTTACTCCTCTTTGATAATACATCTCCATACTAGAAAAGCGAGTAAAAAGCTCTTCGAACTCTTTCGGTGTAAGCTGGTGAACATGAAATGGCTCACTCGTAGGCATCCCCCTGCCTCTTCCAAATGGGCTCGATAAGATTAGCCTCCCTCCAGGCTTTAGCATCCGATATAAGCTATCCATAAATAACTGGTCATCCTGCACATGTTCAATTGTTTCAAAGCTTAAAATTGTATCGAACAACCCAAGCTTCTCCGGAAGCTCTGGATCTAACGCATCTCCTTGTATGTATGTCACCTTTTGATGATTATATTCCCGATTTGCATACAAAATCGTTTCTTGGTCCACATCGACACCAATAATTTCATGAACCTCCCGTTTGCGATCCTTCGCTACCATATGACAGCCATACCCTGTCCCGCATGCAATATCCAATACTCTCCCCTTTATATAAGGGATCGCAAAATAATAACGGGCAATATGCTCAAGCAGCATCCCGTTCATTGGCTTCATTAGCTTCGGAATAATTCGTTCTCCAGTCCATTTCAACCTTATCACCATGTTTCCTTCATTTTCTCATGCAGAAGCTTCTATTATACAGTCTTTCTAACATCATGCATAACAGCTTCTGCAACAGTCTGTAAATCCCCTACACTTAACTCAATTTGCATCCCAATCTTCCCGCCGCTTACTACTATACTGGAAAGCCCTGCCGCACTTTCATCAATAAAGGTAGGATATAACTTTTTCATCCCGATTGGCGAGCAGCCGCCGCGAATGTAGCCTGTCCACTTTTGAATATCTTTGACGGGCAGCATTTCCAATTTCTTTTCTCCCGCTGCCTTTGCCGCCTTTTTCAAATCAAGCTCCGCCTCAACCGGAATTACAAATACATATAAGCTCTTTGTCAACCCTTGCGTTACAAGCGTCTTGTATACAACCTTTGCATCCTTGCCAATCTTCCTGGCCACTGACACACCATCAATCTGTCCATCTTCATTAGTATACGTCATAACGTTATACATCATCTTTTTCGCATCTAACATCCGCATTGCATTCGTTTTTCCTTGTGCCATTTTGTTTCCCCTTTTCCAATTACTTAGCTCTATTTTATCCTAAATTGTACTATTTTTTCTTATCCTGTCCCTAAGTTAATTGTTTCGTGAGTATGTACGATACCCTATTAATATTGTTTTACTAACTTATAAATAATCCTAGATTAATTAACATCATTTCTTTCAGAAATTAAGATATAACAAAAAAACTTCCCTTTCATATAACATAGTCTATCCTTTACCAGAATTCTCTAAAAGAAAAACGGAATAAGCAGCATAAGTCAAAAAAAGAGCAAGTCCCCATAGTGACCTGCTCCTCTACTCCATTATTTTCCCTTTCATATTACATTATTGCAGGATGATCATAACGAACTGAGCGGCTCACAAATTATCTCGGACAAAATTTTACATCCTTGTATGCCCTTATATACTTCCTTTGCTTCCTTCTCATTTTCAAATTCAAAGATTTCAATATCATTCTTTACATACACGGTAATGACCCACATGAAGGAGTTCCCCCTCCCCTGTTATTCCCTTACCTTCTACAAACTGCAAAAGGAAAGAGTTTTATAGTTCAAATCCACCCTCTAAAGCGCGCTGCTTCGGCTGTTTTCCGAATACCTATCATATAGGCTGCCATGCGCATATTGACTTGATGAGCTTGTGCCGTTTCAAAAACCGTTTCGAAGGAATCGATCATTACACGTTGCAATTTCCCATAAACCTCTTCCTCTGACCAATAGTACCCTTGGTTGTTTTGTACCCATTCAAAATATGAAACTGTCACGCCACCTGCACTTGCTAATATATCAGGAACAAGCAAAATACCTCGTTCCGTCAATATATTTGTCGCTTCCATTGTTGTCGGTCCATTTGCCGCTTCGACGATAATAGATGCCTTTATACGATGTGCATTTTGTGCTGTAATTTGATTGGATACAGCAGCTGGCACTAAAATATCACAATCAAGCTCGAGCAGTTCCTCATTAGAAATTGTATTCTGAAATAGCTGTGAAATCATCCCGAAGCTATCACGACGATCAAGTAAATATGGGATGTCTAATCCATTAGGATCATACAATCCTCCGTGTACGTCTGAAATCCCAACTACTTTCGCACCCGCATCATGCATGAACTTTGCGAGGAAGCTTCCGGCATTTCCAAAGCCTTGCACAACAATGCGAGCATCCTGCAACCGCAGATTTTTTGTTTTTAATGCCTCTGCAATACAGATAGCCACACCTCGTGCCGTAGCCGTCTCTCGTCCGTGCGAACCGCCCAGTACAATTGGCTTACCTGTGATAAAGCCAGGAGAATCAAATTCGCGAAGGCGACTGTACTCATCCATCATCCAAGCCATAATTTGAGAGTTTGTATACACATCGGGTGCTGGTATATCCTTCGTTGGTCCAACAATTTGACTAACAGCCCGGACATACCCGCGGCTAAGCCGTTCAAGTTCACCAAAGGACATTTTCCTTGGGTCGCAAATGATGCCGCCTTTTCCCCCTCCATACGGCAGGTTAGTAATCCCGCACTTCAAAGTCATCCAAATAGATAATGCCTTTACCTCTTCCTCCGTTACCTCAGGGTGAAAGCGAACTCCCCCCTTGGTCGGGCCTACAGCATCGTTATGTTGTGAACGGAAACCGGTAAAAATTTGGATTGAACCATTGTCCATTTTTACGGGTATACGGACAGTAAGCATACGAATTGGTTCCTTTAACAGCTCAAATACCTCATCTCTGTATCCTAGCTTTGTAAGTGCTTCTTTAATAACCTGTTGTGTAGAGAAAAATAGATCATCAGATCCATCCTTCTCTTCCTCCCGTTTAAGTACCTCTTCCTTCTCTTTTACAGACGACATACACTTCACCTCATTCATAGTAGAATACAAGCTCCCATTTCATAATTAGTAAGATAATACATTGTGAATTCTATTAATCGCCCAATCAAGCTCCGCTTGGGAAATAGTAAGCGGCGGTGCAAAGCGGATAACAGTACTATGTGTCTCCTTACAGAGCAGCCCTGTTCCCTTTAATTTCTCACAGTAAGGCCTAGCGGCTTCATGAAGTTCCACGCCAATAAACAAGCCTCTCCCCCTTACTTCCTTAATAATTGGGCTTGAAATCTGAAGTAACTGCTGTTTAAAGTACTCTCCTAATTTCAAGGAACGCTCCGTCAAGTTTTCCTCCTCCAACACCTCAAGTGCTGCAATCGATACCGCACAAGCAAGCGGATTTCCGCCAAATGTAGACCCGTGTGAACCTGGATTAAATACATGTAAAATTTCTTTATTTGCCGCAATGCAGGAAATTGGAAATACACCACCGCCAAGCGCCTTTCCTAAAATTAATATATCAGGAGTGATATCCTCCCACTCGTAAGCAAACATCTTCCCAGTACGTGCTAAGCCGACCTGAATCTCATCTGCAATGAGTAAGACATTATTTTCCTTGCATATATCAGAAGCAGCTTTTAAAAATCCGGCAGGCGGTACTATAATTCCGGCTTCTCCCTGAATCGGCTCAAGTAAAAATGCTGCTGTGTTTGGCTTAATAGCCTCCCGTAATGCTTCTATATCCCCGTATGGAATTAACGTGATGCCCGGTAGCATTGGGCCAAATCCCCTCTTATATTCCGCCTCTGAGGATAGCGAGACGGCAGCCATTGTACGGCCATGAAAGTTACCCGTACATGCAATAATTTCAGCACAATTTTCTTCGATCCCCTTTACCTCATACCCCCAGCGCCGTGCCGCTTTTATCGCAGTTTCCACTGCTTCAGCACCGGTGTTCATTGGCAAGGCCATACTTTTTCCTGTTAGTTTGCAAATTTTTTCGTACCATGGACCGAGCTGGTCGTTATAAAATGCACGGGATGTTAGGGTTACACGATCTGCTTGATCCTTCAACGCCTGAATAATCCTTGGGTGCCGATGTCCCTGATTAACTGCCGAATATGCACTTAACATATCCATATATTTGTTGCCTTCTGGATCTGTTACCCATACACCTTCTGCCCCCGAAATAACAATTGGCAGTGGATGATAGTTGTTCGCCCCATATTGTTCTGTTTGATTAATAATGTTTTTTGTATTCACTATTGTTTTCATCATATATCCCCTTCCCTCTTTAGATTTTAAAAAGTTTCCGATGTTGTTTTTGCCTGCATATGAAGGAGTAAATAATCAGGGCTGCCTGCCTTAGAATCCGTACCTCACATATTAAATCCCCCAAATGGCTGGTATCCGACGATTGCCCCAGTGCATCCACGGCTTTCCTGCTTCCTTCACAAGATACGCGGAAAATTCATGCTTCCAGCGGTGCAGAATGGCTGCAGCACGAAATAAAATGTTAGCACGATGCTGCGGATCCTATTTCTTCCAGCTTTCAAATGCTGCTAGTGCGGCTTACATTGCCTGTCCTGCTAAATTCTCATCAACCATAGACATAATGCCGATAACCTCTTCCCTATTGGCTGGATTTCTCGAAATAGTATGTTTGTCTGTTTTAATACGCTTACCGCCAATTACAAGTGGGTATGATGCGCCAAGCTGAGTTTGAACATATAATAGTGCTTCTTGAAATTATTTTACATTTTATTCCTTTGTAAAATTTGTAAATGGTTCATGTAAATATGGAAACGACATACATTTCCCCCCTAATATTTTGATTTCACTATTTTATAAAGCAATTTTCATGCCAACTTTGAAACAGAGAAAATATACATTCTTTTCGGAACTCGCAAATAATAAATGCAATATTTTTTTGCTTGTAATTATTTATTTTTTCAAAAACGCAAAAATATTTTGCATCAGAGGAGTATGTTTGATTAAATAGTAAAAGAGATACTTAGATAAAGGGGTGTAGGGCCATGGCAGAATATTCTAAGCAATCTATACAGCATTTAAAGTACATAAATCGTGTATATGAAAGAATTATGAACGAGATAGATATAGGCTTACATGCAGTTGATGAAACAGGAACAACGATCATTTATAACAAAAAAATGATGCAAATGGAATCAATGGATAGTAAGGATGTGTTAAATAAGGACTTACTCGATGTATTCGCCTTTAAAGAAGAAGGGAGTACATTAGTTCGGGCTGTACAGCAAGGAAAAGAGGCCGTAAATGTAAAGCAAACGTATTTCAACAATAAGGGAAAGAAAATCACAACAATTAACAATACCTTTCCAATTATAGAAGATGGTAAAATTCGCGGCGCTGTTGAGATCGCTAAGGACGTCACAAAGATGGAGCAATTAATAGGCAGTATGAAAAAGAAGGGAAGCACAAGATTTACCTTCGAAAGCATTATTGGAGACAGCCCCTACCTCAAGGAGGTCATTGAAAATGCAATACGCGCAACCCGTACCTCTTCTTATGTACTCATCGTTGGGGAAACTGGAACAGGAAAAGAATTATTCGCTCAAAGCATTCATAATGGAAGTGCCCGAGCATCAGGACCATTTATTTCACAAAACTGTGCCGCTCTTCCTGATAATTTAATAGAAGGGCTCCTATTTGGTACAAAGCGTGGTGCATTCACAGGTGCTCTTGACCACCCGGGCCTATTCGAACAAGCGCAAGGAGGTACATTGCTGCTCGATGAGATTAACTCCTTAAACCCGAACCTGCAGGCAAAGCTGCTGCGTGTGCTGCAGGAGAAAACAATCCGGCGTATTGGTGACACAAAGGATATACCTATTGATGTGCGAATTATCGCAAATATTAATGAAGATCCGATCGATGCGATTGCTAATAACCATTTGCGTAAAGATTTATATTACCGCCTGGGTGTCGTAACATTATTCATTCCTCCTTTACGGCAACGAAAAGAAGATATTCCTCTTTTGGCACAAAGCTTTATTGAAAAGTATAACTCCTTATTTCAAATGGATGTCAAAGGCTTAACAGACGAGGTTCTTCAATTATTTTCTAAATATGATTGGCCTGGTAACGTACGTGAACTAGAGCATGTAATTGAGGCAGCTATGAATTTCATAGCTGATGAAGATGTTATTCAGTATTCTCACCTACCGTTTCAATATCGCAGCCGCATACAGGCAAAAGAACAGGCTGCATCTGTTCCAAGTACTAAATCATTTATTAATGAGGATTTAGATATTACAGTCAACTTAAAGGATCAGTTGGGGTTGTTTGAAAGACATTATATCGAGCATATACTGCGTAAAAGCAGCTACAACATCTCACGCGCGGCAAAGCTGCTTGGTCTAAGTCGCCAAAGCTTGCAATATCGGATGAAAAAGCTCAACATTACACTTAATGAAAGATAACTCTCCCTACAGGACGCGGTCTTCCCCATAGCAGTACACAAAAACGACCTGCCAAAACAGGTCGTTTTTGTGTGCATAAATATAGTTAATTGTTTACTTGCTCTGCGAATACAGGCTGAGGCTTCAAGCTCTTTCCCATTAATGATTGGATGAGTTCCACTGCTGTAATCGCTGTTTTGTTTCTTTCATCTAAGATTGGATTCACTTCTACAAATTCAGCCGATTTGACTATGTTGGCCTCTGCCAGCATTTCTAGAGCAAGGTGGCTCTCCCTATACGTCAGCCCTCCTATAACCGGTGTTCCTACCCCAGGTGCGTGGCTTGGATCTAAACCATCTAAATCTAATGATAAGTGTATACCATCCGTATGGGCCAGGTAAGCAATGGTTTCTTCCATCACACGGGGCATACCCATTCGGTCAATTTCCTGCATTGTAAATACTTTAATACCTTGTTCAAAAATCAGTTCTTTCTCCCCTTCATCCAGTGACCGTGCCCCGATAATAACAATGTTTTCTTTCTTTACCTTCGGATATGCTCCATACAGTTCCGTCAGTGAAGGATGACCGTACCCTAAACTAACAGCTAATGACATACCATGTATATTTCCTGAAGGTGATGTTTCCGCCGTATTTAAATCCCCATGGGCATCAAACCAAATTACCCCTAAATTGCTATAATGTCTAGCAAGTCCTGCTAATGTCCCAATTGCGATGCTATGATCCCCCCCTAGTACAAGCGGAAAGCTGTTTGACTGTACAGCCTGGTTTACTGCTTCAGCAAGAAGTACACACGTATTATGTACTTGGGGTAGATTTTTCAACTTTTCATTTACACCATCTTGATCCTTAGAACGAGGTGCTACATATATGTCACCTATATCATTTACTTCATATCCTAAATGCTCCAATTCCTCCACAAGGCCTGCATAACGAATAGCACTTGCCCCCATATCTACCCCGCGGCGTGTCTGACCTAAATCCATTGGACATCCAATTACTCTTATCTTCCTTTTCATGTTTTTTCCCCTCTCCATATCTGCGAAATCTATAAATTATTTCTAAGAATTGCTTCTCCCCTGCAGTTGCCCCTCAGAAGCATTTACATAATCATCTCTTTATTAGATTCAAGCTGTACTTCCTGCGGTCTTGTTTCTGCTTGACGCGTTCTCTTAATCTTCCATTCATACAATATATAACAACCAATAAAAAACACACCCCCGCAATAAAGTGCGGTCCGTTGCTCCGAATCAAACGCAAGACTAATCATCACAATACAATTTAACAGCAGTGCAATCAGCGGAAGGATTGGATAGAGTGGAACTTTAAATTTTAAATCCTCTACCTTACCGCCTTTACGAGTGTATGCTCTTCGAAACGCAATTTGCGATGCTGTAATGGCAATCCAACCAATTTGTGCGCCTAATCCAGCAAGTGAGAGCAGCCAAACGAATATTGTCTCTTCTGCTACTACACTTGATAACAGCGAAAGACACGCGATAGCAATTGTAATAATTAAGGCATTCATTGGCACTCCCCTTTTATTTACTTGGCCGACCCACGGCTTTGCCATCCCCTCCTTAGAAAGCGCATACAACATACGAGTTGCTGCATATAAGCCTGAATTACCTACGGATAACAATGCTGTCAAAATGATAACATTCATTATATCTGCGGCGTACGGGATTCCTAAACTATCTAACACAACAACGAATGGACTCTCGGCAACCCCAGCTTGTTCCCTCGGGATAAGAGCTGAAAGTACAATTATAGATAGAACAAAGAAGAAAAGGGTTCGCCAAACTGTTTGTTTAATAGACTTCGGGATTGTTTTAGCAGGATTTTCACTTTCCCCTGCCGCAATTCCAATTAATTCTGTTCCCTGAAAGGAGAAGTTTACCGTAATCATCGTGATAAGTAATGCACTTACCCCATTCGGAAACAATCCTTCATCGAAAAAGCGGGAGAATAATGGTACCTCTTGTCCACCTTTGATTGGAATAACACCAAACATAGCAGTTCCCCCAAGAACAATGAATAGAATAATAGCTAGTATCTTAATACTAGAAAAAAAGAACTCTGACTCGCCAAATACCTTTGCGGATAAGGCATTGAGCAAAAATAGCAAGCATACGAACAATGCACACCACATCCAAGCGGGAGATGAAGGAAACCACCGTTGCATGAGTTGAGATGCCGACAAGCACTCCAATGCAACTGTTACCGCCCATCCTAGCCAGTACAGCCAGCCAATTGCAAACCCCATAGCAGGACTAATGAACTTTGTTGCATACGTTTGGAATGAACCGGAAACCGGCATGGCTACAGAAAGTTCACCAAGACATAGCATTGTTAAATACATAATAAAGCCGCCTGCTACGTATGAAAGAATAGCACCCATCGCCCCTGCCTCATGGATCGTATAACCAGACCCGAGAAAGAATCCTGTACCGATACACCCTCCCAATGAAATCATGAATAAATGTCTTGCCTTCATTCCTCGCTTTAATTCATACTCTTGTTTTCCCGCTTTTTCCATTCCTGCTCCCCCTTCGATTATAGTAAACAACTGTACCTAGCCAGCATTTACCTTCATTTATTCCATATGCAAGTTTCGTGCCAAAAAATTAACTGAATTTTTAAATACTTTCCGGAGATTGCAGCCAAATTCTTATGCATATATACAATTTTTTTGCATATTAAGTGCAAAATTTTTGGTTACATGCGGGTTATGTAGATTTTTATGACATCTAAGGCAGTTTATCTACAATATTTATTAGCTTCCCTATATCCATTTATCTAATTTTTAACGGGTTTTAATAATAAAACAAATCTGCTAATATCTATCGTTTATAAAGATAAACTTTTAATAATGCCTTAAAACCAGTACCTGAATCTCGTTTTCTAGTTGGAAACAGGCATACAAAAAGATCATAATTGATAATGTTCTCTCCCCCCATTAATTTGCAATATTTTCTCACAATATTTTACTATAATTACTTTCTCATATTAAAGGGGTCCTGTCACTTTAAATATAAAATATAGCTGTAATGTCCCCTATCCGATTACCCATTAAGAATTCATGTGGGATTCATATAAAATCGATGATTAGCATCTGCTTAGTCAGTAAATGCTAATCCGAGCTAATCATTATACCACTGCTCTATCAAAATTTTGAGGGACGGTGCAACTCCTCCTACCTTTTACTGCTTTCCAAATGAAAGAACCGAAGATCCTCAGGCAACGAACCTGATGTTCTTCGGTCTGTTATTCCAGAAATGTTTGTGTTATACGGCTACAAGTTCCTCTCAAGCACTGCAACATTTTCCACATGCATCGTCTGAGGAAACATATCAACTGGCTGAATTTCAACGGTTTTAAATCCGCCATCCTCCAAAACGCGCAAATCCCTGGCTAAAGTTGCCGGATCACATGACACATACACAACACGTTTTGGCTTCATCGCGATAATTGTTTCAAGCAATGATTCATCACAGCCTTTACGCGGCGGGTCGACGACAATAACATCTGCCCGAACACCTTGCTCATACCAATTTGGAATCACCTTCTCAGCCTCGCCAACGGCAAATTCTACGTTCTTAATGCCATTTAGCTCAGCATTGCGATTCGCATCCTCAATTGCTTCCGGCACAATTTCTACGCCGTATACATGCTTTGCCTTTTGCGCCAAGAATAGAGAGATTGTCCCAATTCCGCAGTAGGCATCAATCACGATTTCTTCTCCTGTTAGCTTTGCATACTCTAGCGCTTTTTCATAGAGCACCTTCGTTTGCACAGGATTCACTTGATAAAAAGAACGGGCGGAAATCGCAAACTTTACATTTCCAATATAGTCATATATATATTCAGAACCCCAAAGCAGCTTTGTTTTCTCTCCAAAGATCACATTTGTTCGTTTCTCATTTACATTTTGTACGATCGATTTGATGTTCGGAAATGCCGCTGTAATTTCCTTAATCATCGCTTGCTTATTTGGCAGCTCATCGCTCCGGGTAATAAAGACAAGCATAATGTCCCCTGTTACTTGACCATAACGAACCATCACATGACGAAGTGTGCCTTTATGCAGCTTCTCATTGTAAGCTTGAACGCCATGCTTACTGCAAATTTGCTTTACCCTTTGGATAAGCACATCATTTTCCTCAACTTGGATAAGACATGCTTCAATATCAATAATATCATGCGTTCCTTGGCGATAAAAACCGGCAACAAGGCCTCCTTCACGTTCTCCAATTGGTACCTGTGCTTTGTTTCGATACAGCCACGGATGCTCCATCCCAAGCACAGGGTGGATTGTTACATCCTTTAGGCCGCCAATGCGCGCCATCACATCTCGTACCTGCTTTTCTTTAATCTGCAGCTGCCCCTCATAGCTTACATGCTGCAGCTGACAGCCGCCGCACTGCTTATAAACAGGACAAGGCGCTTCTTGACGATATGGGCTTTCTTTATACAGCTCGACAAGACGCCCAAATGCATAATTTTTTTTCACCTTAATAACCTTAACCTTTGCCTCTTCGCCAGGCAAGCCGTACGGAACGAAAATAGGATAGCCGTTCACCTTCGCCACGCCGGCACCATCATGTGTTACATCCTCAAATACTGCATCTATATACTCGTTTTTTTCAACGGGTGGTGCCATCTTCATTGATTCAACCTCATTTTCAGTTTTATGCTGCTGTTCATTTTATCATATTTTAATTATAAAGAGAAAACTCCTCATACAACACCTTACTAGTGCTCCAAAGCCCTACACCTATAAAGCAACAGCTTCTAAATCACGAGCAAGTGAGCCCGCTGATTGACGAAGACAGAAGGTAGTCCTACCTATACTGTATTTCCAAAATTTCCGACTACGCTGAATTCACTTCCACTTGGAAATTTATACTTTCTTACAATATAAAGAAAACTCGCCGATTGGCGAGCCCTGCTCTTGGGCGAAGACAGAG
>NZ_SCFM01000086.1 GCF_004138295.1 Ectobacillus funiculus
CGTATCCAGAGGAACGGTTCTTTTTGCATTTTGAACAACTACGCCTTTGTTTTCGCCCAAGAGCAGGGCTCGCCAGTCAGCGAGTTTTCTTTATATTACCTGAGAAATGAAAGTTATTATGCTTTCTGTATCAGAAATAAATAAATATAATATGGTACCTTTTCAGATGTAGCAGAAAGAAATTGATGAATAAATGGATAATCTTCTGTTGAATAGCTACGGAGCAAGTCACTCCACCATTCTGTCTCGTAACGAGAGATCATGCTCAAGTTATAAAGAAGAAGGTAATGAATTAATAACTCAGGGAGATTATTTTTATTATCACGATTAGAAGGAAGATAATATTGATCCTTATGTAAATCATATGCTAAAGGTGAGCAGAGCAATCCATTCCAGTTTTTGATTGGAGATGAAAAGGACAACTGCTGCTCTGCTTCTTTTCGTAAATATTGTATATCTAAATGAGGGCATGCCCCACGGAAGTATTCAATAAATCGTTCTTTTGTCATATAATAACTGTCTAGCACTGAAGGAGGAATTACAATCTCTGTCTCGTTTATTCTTTCTATTGGTAAATACTCAGAAGTTTTTTTACTATAGGAAAATAAGTCAATTAATTCCCCAACATGTTTTAGTAATCCCTCCATTGTGTATTTTTCACCCTCTAAGTGTTTCACATGGAACATTCGCTCTGCAATATGTGTAAATAATCCATTTTTTTGAATCTTTACTTCATCCTGTAAAAACTCATAGCTTTGTTTTTTTCGTTTACGTGTTGTAACGCCATGGGCCAATACAGAGGTCGACTCCGGATAGTTCGGATCTACAGTAAGTAAGCATGCCTTTAAGAGCTGCACCATGCCATAGAAAAGCAAAACAGGCTTAATGGAAAGCGGAGAGTCTTTTGCCAGTTCGTAATAACTCTTTCCATGCTCTAGGTAATAAATGAATGGGTAACAATTATCAAAACTCTTTCGATCACCATCCTCTATACATAATTCCTTATAGCAATGAGAAAGGTAATTTTGAGAATGCACAGAAGAAATAAAAAAACTTAATTTTTGCCAAGTAGATTGTATCTTAACCATAAAAAAAGCTCCTTTAGAATTCTAAAAATTCAAACATATCAACACTTCCTTGACAGTATTTTACCCAGTTGTTAAGCTACTAATAATATTTTGGAAACAGAGGGGGATAACTTATGTGGGAAAACAAGTTTGTTAAAGAAGGTTTAACATTTGATGATGTTCTTTTAATCCCAGCAAGATCAGAAGTACTACCACGAGAAGTAAGTGTAAAAACTGCTTTATCAGAAACGCTACAGCTCAATATTCCACTTATCAGCGCTGGTATGGATACTGTAACAGAAGCAGAAATGGCGATCGCGATAGCTCGTCAAGGTGGATTAGGTATTATTCATAAAAACATGACAATTGAGCAGCAGGCTGAACAGGTAGATAAAGTAAAGCGCTCAGAAAGTGGCGTTATTTCAGATCCATTTTTCCTAACTCCAGATCATCAAGTATACGATGCAGAACACCTTATGGGAAAATACCGTATTTCTGGTGTTCCGATTGTTAATAATGACACAGAGCAAAAATTGGTTGGAATTTTGACAAATCGTGACTTGCGCTTTATTCAAGAATACTCCATGAAAATTTCTGATGTAATGACAAAAGAAAATCTCATTACTGCTCCAGTAGGAACAACTTTATCAGAAGCTGAACAAATCTTGCAAAAGCACAAAATTGAAAAGCTCCCTCTTGTTGACGAACAAGGTACGTTACAAGGTCTTATTACGATTAAAGATATTGAAAAGGTAATTGAGTTTCCTAACTCCGCAAAGGATAAGGTAGGTCGCTTGCTTGTAGGAGCAGCGGTTGGAGTAACTGCTGATGCATTAGCGCGTATTGATGCGCTTGTAAAAGCACATGTGGACGTTATTGTATTAGATACAGCTCATGGGCATTCATTAGGTGTTTTAGAAAAAGTTCGCGAAATTAGAGCGAAGTATCCAAACCTTAATATCATCGCCGGAAATGTGGCAACAGCAGCAGCGACTAGAGACTTAATTGAAGCAGGAGCTAATATTATTAAGGTTGGTATTGGACCAGGCTCTATCTGTACAACACGCGTTGTAGCCGGTGTAGGTGTTCCGCAATTAACTGCTGTATATGATTGTGCTTCAGAGGCACGTAAATACGGTGTGCCTATCATTGCTGACGGTGGAATCAAATATTCTGGAGATATCGTTAAGGCGCTTGCTTCAGGAGCTCATGCAGTTATGCTAGGCAGCATGTTTGCAGGTGTTTCTGAAAGTCCTGGTGATACAGAAATTTATCAAGGACGTCGCTTTAAGGTGTACCGTGGTATGGGTTCTGTTGGTGCTATGGAGCAGGGAAGTAAGGATCGCTATTTCCAAGAGGGAAATAAAAAACTTGTACCAGAGGGAATTGAAGGACGTCTGCCTTACAAGGGACCACTAGCTGATACAGTACATCAATTAGTAGGAGGACTTCGTTCTGGTATGGGGTATTGCGGTGCACCGAGCTTAGAATACCTTCGTGAAAATGCACAGTTTATTCGCATGACAGGTAATGGTTTGCGCGAAAGTCATCCGCATAATATCCAGATTACGAAGGAAGCACCAAACTACTCATCTTAATATTCTATCTTTTGGACAGAGGTTTCTAACTCTGTCTATTTTTTTTGAAGTGTGTTAGAATAACCGTTATGTGAAAACATTTTATTGGAGGTAGCAAGGTGAACGTTTTCTTTCAAAAAAGGGTATTTGCTGTAGTTACATTGTTTACATTGATGTATAGTTTATTGTTTTCGTATAAGGCTGCATTTGCGGAAACAGATACGGATTTGGATATAAAGGCAGAATCAGCTATTTTAGTGGAAGCACAATCAGGGAAGATACTGTATGAAAAAAACTCCGATGAATCCCTCGCTATTGCAAGTATGACGAAGATGATGACGGAATATCTTGTGCATGAAGCAATAGAAAAAGGAAAAATCAAATGGAATCAAAAAACAACGATATCAGAATATGCGCATATGATTTCACAGGATACAAATTTATCTAATGTTCCTCTTGAAAATGGTGGCTCCTACACAGTAAAGGAATTGTATGAAGCAATGGCAATTTATTCAGCTAATGGAGCAGCCATTGCATTAGCTGAGTTAATTGGTGGTTCTGAAGGGAACTTTGTTAAATCAATGAATGAAAAAGCGAAGGAGCTAGGCCTGAAGAACTATAAGTTTGTAAATGCTACTGGTCTAACAAATAGTGATTTAAAGGGACATCAACCTGCTGGGACAAGCCCTGATGAGCAAAATAAGATGTCTGCGAAAGATTGTGCGATTTTAGCAAAACGCTTAATAGACGATTATCCGGAGATCCTAAAAACAGCAAGCGTTCCTAAAAAAGTGTTCCAAGAAGGCGGAAAATACCCAGTTAAGATGGAGAACTGGAACTGGATGCTCCCTGGATTGGTATATGGGTATGAAGGTGTTGATGGACTAAAGACTGGTTCTACACCGGAGGCTGGCTATTGCTTCACAGGTACGGCAAAACGAGATGGTATGAGGCTCATTTCAGTAGTAATTAAAACAGACTCTGATAAGGCGCGATTTGCAGAAACAAAAAAACTCTTCGATTATGGTTTTAGCGGTTTTGAGGTAAAGGAATTGTATCCAAAAGGTTCTGAGGTAAAGGGTACAGAGACGATAAATATTGTAAAGGGAAAAGAAAAAGAAGTTGGAATTGAAACGAAAAAAGACACTGTTGTTGCAGTTCCAAAAGGATCTAAAAACACCTACATAACAGGAGCTGAGTTGGAGGATAAGGAAATTACCGCTCCCGTGAAGAAGGGAACAACAGTAGGGTATATGACATTAAAAGCAAAAGATAACAGTGATCCAGGCTTTCTTTCAGGGAAAGAATTAAAAACCGAGCTTATTGCACAAGCTAACGTAGAGAAGGCAAATGTGGTTGTGCTTGCAATGCGCGGGGTAGGTTCATTCTTTGTCGGAATTTGGAACGGGGCAGTTGACACGGTAAAAGGCTGGTTTTAAAGAAAGCTCGCCGATTGGCAAGCCCCGCCCTTGGGCGAAGACAGAGGCGTAGTTACACTTACACTGTGTCTCGAAAGCTTCCCACCATGTCCAATGGCTTCTAGCTGAAAATTTATACTTTATTTTTTAAAGTGTAAAAAAAAGTTCCCTCAAGGGGACTTTTTTCTTATATTTTTTCATATTTTGTTCATCTTATAGAATGTACGGATTTCTAGAATGTACGGAATTTCCTGCTTTTCGTCTTGATTTTTCAGTAAAAAATAGTGGACAAGCCGGTAATATGTAGTGTTAGAATGTAAGAGTATTCTTAATTTTCGTTAGGAAAGTAAAAAAGAAGCAATTTATATAGAGGGGGTTCTTTAAATGGTTAACAATTTAACAGGTACAGAACGTGTAAAGCGTGGAATGGCAGAAATGCAAAAGGGCGGCGTCATCATGGATGTAATCAATGCCGAGCAAGCGAAAATTGCGGAGGAAGCAGGCGCAGTTGCTGTTATGGCATTAGAGCGTGTTCCTGCTGATATTCGTGCAGCAGGCGGCGTGTCCCGTATGGCTGACCCAACAATCGTTGAAGAAGTATTAGGTGCCGTATCTATTCCGGTTATGGCAAAATGCCGTATCGGTCATATCGTAGAGGCTCGTGTATTAGAGGCGTTAGGAGTAGACTACATTGATGAGAGTGAAGTACTAACTCCAGCGGATGAAGTATATCATTTGAAGAAAAGCGATTATACAGTTCCATTCGTATGCGGATGCCGTGACCTAGGGGAAGCATCTCGTCGTATTGGTGAAGGTGCAGCTATGCTTCGTACAAAAGGTGAGCCAGGAACAGGAAACATCGTAGAAGCAGTTCGTCATATGCGTCAAGTGAACTCCCAAATTGCTCAAGTTGTTGCAATGCGTGAAGATGAACTGATGACATTTGCAAAAAATATTGGTGCTCCTTATGAAGTGTTATTAGAAATCAAACGTTTAGGCCGCTTACCAGTTGTAAACTTTGCAGCAGGTGGTGTAGCAACTCCAGCAGATGCTGCATTAATGATGCAATTAGGCGCAGACGGTGTATTTGTAGGATCAGGTATCTTCAAGTCCGAAAACCCTGCTAAATTCGCGCGCTCAATCGTAGAAGCTACAACTCATTATGAAGACTATGAGCTTATTGCTCGTTTATCAAAAGGATTAGGCAACCCGATGAAAGGTATTGAAATTTCATCATTATTACCAGAGCAACGCATGCAAGAGCGCGGCTGGTAATCAAAAGGAGCTCGCAGCATGATTACAATTGGTGTATTAGGGCTTCAAGGAGCAGTTCGTGAGCATATACAATCCATTGAGGCTTCCGGGGCACGTGCAGTTGTTGTAAAGAAGGTAGAACAGCTAACTGAGCTTGATGGTCTGATTTTACCTGGTGGAGAAAGTACAACGATGCGTCGTTTAATTGATAAATATGGCTTTATGGAGTCTCTTCGTCAATTTGCGCAGGAAGGGAAGCCAATGTTTGGGACATGCGCAGGTATGATTCTATTGGCGAAAAACCTTGTGGGTTATGATGAAGCTCATATTGGAGTAATGGATATTACTGTTGAACGCAATGCCTTTGGAAGGCAACGTGAAAGCTTTGAGGCGCCGTTATCTATCAAAGGTGTCGGTGAGGACTTTATTGGTGTGTTCATTCGTGCTCCGTATGTTGTGGGTGTCGAAGGGCATGTAGATGTGCTTGCTACTCATGGTGACCGTATCGTAGCAGTACAGCAAGGTCCATTCCTCGCAGCCTCTTTCCATCCGGAGTTAACGGATGATCACCGTATTACAGCATATTTTGTAAAAATGGTGGAAGAAGCAAAAGCGAATAAGGTTGTATAACTTCCTTGCAAGTTGTTAAAGATTATAGTAAATTGATGATGAACATCTATATAGTATAAAGCGTTGACGGGAAACAGTAACAGGATAAGCTTTTTTTAGAGAGCCGATGGTTGGTGCAAATCGGTAGAAGCAGCCTGTGAATCCATCCTTGAGCGAAATGCAGAACGTGCTTGAACTAGTAAGCATTTTCGGCGAAGAGCCGTTATCCTTCTCGAGAGGAAAGCATGTGCTTTCAACTAGGGTGGCAACGCGGGCATAACTCCCGTCCCTTTTTTATAGGGACGGGAGTTTTTTATGTTTTACACAATAAAGGAGGGTTAAGATGCTAGACATTAAAGTATTACGGGCTGACCTTGAAGGGGTAAAGGCAAAACTGCAGCATCGTGGCGAGGATTTAACAGACTTTGGCCGCTTTGAAGAATTGGACACAAAGAGAAGAGATCTTTTAGTGCAGACAGAAGAGCTAAAAGGGAAACGAAATGAGGTTTCTCAGCAGGTTGCAGTGCTAAAGCGTGAAAAGCAGGATGCAGAGCACTTGATTTTGGAGATGCGTGAGGTAGGCGACAAAATTAAATCATTGGATGAGGAGCTTCGTGTTGTCGAGGCTGACCTTGAAAAACTTTTGTTAACAATCCCTAATATTCCGCATGAGTCCGTTCCAGTAGGTGAAACAGAGGATGATAACGTTGAAATCCGTACTTGGGGGGAACTTCCACAGTTTCCCTTTGAGCCAAAGCCGCATTGGGATATTGCAACAAATCTTGATATTTTAGATTTTGAACGTGCAGGTAAGGTAACTGGAAGTCGTTTTGTATTCTATAAAGATTTAGGAGCAAAATTAGAGCGTGCATTAATTAACTTTATGCTAGACCTCCATACAGAAGAGCATGGATATAAAGAAGTATTACCTCCATACATTGTAAATCGTGACAGCATGACAGGAACAGGGCAGCTTCCAAAATTTGAAGAAGATGCATTTCGGATTGAGAGTGAGGATTACTTCCTGATTCCAACTGCGGAGGTACCTGTAACAAACTTACACCGTGATGAAATCCTAAGTGGTGACACTTTACCAATTCAATACGCAGCGTTTAGTGCATGCTTCCGTTCTGAGGCAGGCTCTGCGGGACGTGATACACGTGGATTAATTCGGCAGCATCAATTTAATAAGGTGGAATTAGTAAAGTTTGTGAAACCTGAGGATTCCTATGAGGAGTTAGAGAAGCTAACAAATGATGCTGAACGTGTATTACAGCTGTTGGGGCTGCCATACCGTGTTCTAAGTATGTGTACAGGAGATTTAGGCTTCACAGCGGCAAAGAAGTATGACATTGAGGTATGGATTCCGAGCTATAATATGTATCGTGAAATCTCTTCCTGCAGTAACTTTGAAGCATTTCAGGCCAGACGTGCCAATATTCGCTTCCGCCGTGATCCAAAATCAAAGCCTGAGCATGTACATACATTGAATGGTTCTGGATTAGCACTTGGTCGTACGGTAGCGGCTATTCTAGAGAATTATCAGCAGGAGGATGGCTCTGTTATTATCCCAGAGGTACTTCGCCCATATATGAGAAATAGAGAAGTGATTAAATAAAAAAGGAATCCTCTCTTATACTTACTTGCAAAGACGAAGCAGGAGAAGTAAAGATGCTTGACGCTTCTTTTTTTCTTCTGCTATAATACTTCATGTCAATAGGAGGAGGAATACCCAAGTCTGGCTGAAGGGGTCGGTCTTGAAAACCGAGAGGCGGTGAAAGCCGCGCGGGGGTTCGAATCCCTCTTCCTCCGCCACTTAAATATTGACGACAACAGCGCATATAAGTGGAGATTGGAAAACTCGTTACAATGCTGTAACGAGTTTTTATTTCACTTTAAGAAAGTATAAATTTCCGGCTAGAAATCGATTCGACGTAGCAGGAAATTTTAGGAGCGAAGTGTAAGTGCAACTACGATTCTGTCTTCGCCCAAGAGCAGGGCTTGCCAATTGGCGAGTTTTCTTTATAGTGAATATCTCAACAAACAGAAAGGAGCAACAATGGACCTAATTATCCAAACTTTTCCTATGCAGGAAAAAACACTTTATTATGTACAGTGTCCTGTTTGTAAGAGAGACCGAATTTTAAACAGTACCTCTAATGTTTCAAATATAGTGAGCAAAGAGGCTTTTCGCAAGCTATGCGGCTGTATTTGCCAAACAACCAATGCTATTGTGACAGAACTGAAACCGGTAAAACAAAAAGGGAAAGCTTTAACAGCCACTGTAAATGGAGTAGAAATGACTGTGAAGGAAATAGCTGAAGCATATGGACTCAGTCAAAGTACAGTAAGACAACGGATTCATGCAGGAAAATCTGGAGATGAATTAATTGCCCCTGCTAAACGAAGCAGCAAGGGATAATAAAGAGACTCATGGTACATTCCATGAGTCTCTTTATTATCTCACAAACCTTTTTGTTTCATGCAGGAAATAAGCAATTTTCTCAATAACAGGTTCAATGGATTCCTCATTTTTCATAATATCATATTCATTAATATTAAGACGCAGAACGGGGCAAGAGTTAAAGTTACTAATCCAGTTCTCATAGCGTTCATGCATTTCCTTCCAATATTCTAAAGGTGTTTGCTGCTCCATTGGTCTTCCACGCTCACGAATCCGTTCTAGAATGTCCTCAAATGAGCCCTCCAAGTAAATCAATAGGTCTGGATGCGGAAAATATGGAGTCATAACCATGGCATGAAATAGCTCTTTATACGTTTGATAATCAACCTCTGTCATAGTGCCTTTTTCATAGTGCATCTTTGCAAAAATACCAGTATCCTCATAAATAGAGCGGTCCTGAACGAATCCACCGCCATATTCAAAGATTCTTTTTTGTTCTTTAAAGCGTTCAGCTAAAAAGTAAATTTGCAGGTGAAAGCTCCAGCGTGCGAAATCGGCATAAAATTGATCTAGGTATGGATTTGTATCAACCTTCTCGAATGACGTTCTGTAGCCTAATGCCTTTGCTAATGCTTTAGTCATAGTGGATTTACCTACGCCAACTGTGCCTGCAATCGTAATAACGGCGTTATTGGGGAGCTTATATTTTTGTCTTATCTTCATGATTTTGTAATCTCCTTCTTTAGTGTAATTTCCAATGCAGATAAGATATAGTTCAAGTCATCCTCTTCGTTTACAAAATCCATATCATCACCATTGAATTTCAGAATAGGAATGGAAGGATGATTTTTAGCGAATTGATTCATAGCAGTTTCGTAATCTGAGATAAGCTGCAACAGGTATTGCGGATCAATCTTCTTTTCAAACTCCCTGCCACGGAGCGAAATGCGTTTTTGTAATGTTTCCAAACTTGCTGTTAGGTAGATGATCACATTCGGGGTAGGCATGTCCTGGGTAAGAATATTATAAATTTGAATATATTTATGGTATTGACTAGGTTTCAAGGTTCTGTTTGCAAAAATTAAATTTTTAAGGATATGATAATCTGCTACAACAGGTATAGCATTGCTTAAGTATTTCATATGAATATCCTCTAGTTGCTTATAGCGGTTGCAGAGGAAGAACATTTCAGTTTGAAAGCTCCATTCTTCAATATCTTGATAAAATTTTCCTAGAAAAGGATTTTCACTGACTATCTCTTTCAACAAATAAAGACGGAAATGATTTGAAATAGCTTTTGCAAGAGAGGTCTTTCCAACTCCAATAGGACCCTCGACTGTAATGAAAGGTATGTTGATCATTGCTTCTTCTCCTTTACTCGGGCCTTTAGGTAAATAAGAATCAAAACAGACTTATTGTAGCATAAGATGATGAGAAAAGATGCGTTTCTTTTGAAAACTTCCAGATAAAATTATATGAGAATATAGATGGATGAAATTTATCTTATTCCAATGCTTTGGAGCTTGTTTCGAATAGGGAGTGAAGAGAAAGCTGAGAAGAAGGAGAAATCTCTGCTTTTAAAATTGCCTCCATGACTGTTAAAGCATGTTCATTATCTTTTTCGGAATTTGACGCAATACAATTTTTAGGTACATATAGTTTATAATTTCGCATATGCGCATCATTTGCCGTGAATAAAATGCATATATTACCCGCTACTCCGGTTAAAATCAGATTCTGTACTTTTAGATGTCCAAGCAATGTGTTTAGCGGAGTTTCATAAAAGGCTGAATAATGGGGTTTAATGAGAAAATAATCATCTTCCTTAGGTGCAATATCCTTCAGGATAGGGCTGCTTAATTCATTGTCACAATGCTGGATAATCTTATTCATATCAGCCTGCCAGAGGTTATAATGATCATTGATATAAATCACATGACCTTGGTTTTTCTTAATCCAGTTCTTTAGTTGTAGAATGCTTGGTAGCATATCCTTGCACTTTTTTGCTAAAATAGGTCCATGTTCAAATTGAAAATCATTAATCAAGTCAATTATAAGTAGGGCAGTCTTGTGCATAAATATATTCTCCTTTCTCTTCCTCTTATTGTGGATTGAAAAAAGGAAAGTTATTTGCAATAAATAGAAAGGGATTTATTAATGGAACGTGATGAATATTATATGAAGCTTGCCATAGAAGAGGCAAAAAAAGCAGGAGAGATGCAAGAGGTACCTATTGGTGCTGTTATCGTAATTGGGGATGAAGTTATAAGCCGCGCACATAACCTTCGCGAAACAGAGCAGCGCTCAGTTGCTCATGCGGAGTTGCTAGCAATTGATGAGGCATGTCGAAGTCTTGGGACGTGGCGTCTTGAAAATGCAACCCTTTATGTAACATTAGAGCCATGTCCAATGTGTGCTGGTGCTATTGTTCTATCACGGGTAGAGAGGGTTGTGTATGGCGCAAGTGATCCTAAAGGAGGCTGTGCCGGAACGCTGATGAATTTACTGCAGGAGGAACGTTTCAATCATCAGGCCGAGGTGGTCAGCGGCGTGTTGGATGAGGAATGTGGAGCTATGCTATCAGAGTTTTTCCGGGAGCTTCGCAGGAAGAAGAGAAAGGCAAAGGAAAACATGGGTAAAAATACTTCCTGCTGATAAGTTGCATTTATGTTCAAAAACGGATATACTAAAAATGCCTTCAATAAGGCAACCAAATATGGTTTCAACTTTGCCGTGCTAAGCGGGGAGGTAGCGGTGCCCTGTACTCGCAATCCGCTCTAGCGAGGCCGAATCCCTTTCTCGAGGTTGTGCTTGCTGTAGGGTCTGCCCTAAGTAAGTGGTGTTGACGTCTGGGTCCTACGCAACGGGAATCTGTGAATCTTGTCAGGTCCGGAAGGAAGCAGCAATAAGCGGAAGCTCTCGTGTGCCGTAGGGGTGCCTGGACCGAGCTAACTGCTTAGGTAACGCTTATGGCACACAATCGACAGAAGGTGCACGGCAGTTATATAATAGCTATTAAACCTGCTTTTTAAAGCAGGTTTTTTGCTGTTTAAAAAGGTGTTTAGCAATAGTGTTGATTTATTTTATACTAGTAAGGTGAGTTTATGTAGGGACAAAGCTTTTGTTACATTCCTCAATCCTGAAAAACCTTACTCCCTCGCTTTTTCTTTTTTACTTCCATTATGATAATCATGTATAATAGGTGAGACAAAATAGTTCGAAGGAGGCCGTACTTTCGTGTCATATCAGGCGCTTTACCGAACTTGGAGACCACAAGCATTTGGCGATGTGGTCGGTCAAGAGCATGTAACGAAAACATTGCAAAATG
This sequence comes from Ectobacillus funiculus, assembly GCF_004138295.1. Classification (GTDB taxonomy): domain Bacteria; phylum Bacillota; class Bacilli; order Bacillales; family Bacillaceae_G; genus Ectobacillus; species Ectobacillus funiculus. The sequence continues at coordinate 11,658 of NZ_SCFM01000086.1, forward strand.
CCCTTCTTCAGGGGAAGGTTCCCCATGCTTATTTATTTTCAGGTCCAAGAGGTACTGGTAAAACAACAATAGCAAAGGTGTTTGCAAAGGCAATTAACTGTGAGAATGGACCGACAGTAGAGCCTTGTAATCAATGTGAAACGTGCAAATCTATCATGCTTGGGACAAACGATCAAGTGTTAGAGATGGATGCAGCTTCTAATAACGGCGTGGATGATATTCGATACCTAATTGAAAAGGTAAGAACACCTCCTGCCTCTGTTCGATATAAAGTATATATTATCGATGAAGTTCACATGCTTTCCATGGGTGCCTTCAATGCATTATTGAAAACATTAGAAGAACCTCCAAAGCATGTTATCTTCATTCTGGCCACTACTGAGCCTCATAAAATTCCTCCGACTATTATTTCACGTTGCCAACGTTTTGAGTTTCGGAAAATCTCTGTTCAGGATATTGTAGACCGTCTTGCAACAGTTGTACGGAATGAGGGAACAGAGGTAGCAGAGGAAGCGCTCCACATTGTAGCAAGAGCAGCAGAAGGTGGAATGAGGGATGCTCTTAGCCTTATTGACCAGGCTATCTCATACAGTGAAGATATAGTCACAACTGAGGATGTGCTAGCTGTAACTGGGTCGGTGGCACAAAAGCAATTGTCTCGTTTAGCGATATGTATTTTTGAGAATGACGTGCCCCAAGCTCTTCGGATTATCGATGAGCTAATGAATCACGGGAAAGATGCAATGCGCTTTATGGAGGATTTTATCTACTACTATCGAGATATGCTCCTGTATCAAACTTCCCCGCATTTAGGGGATTTATTAGAGCGTGTCATAGTTGATGAAGATTTTCGGATGTTAAGCGAACAAATTCCTGCCGAAACGATTTATGAAGTGATTCATACCTTGAGCAAAAGCCAGCAGGAAATGAAATGGACAAATCATCCGCGTATCTTTTTAGAGGTTGTGATGGTGAAGCTTTGCCAGCAATTTTTAATAAAAAAGCAAGGCTCAGATCATTTGCAAACCATTTTGCAGCGTATGCAGGAAATGGAAGCTGAACTAAGACATTTAAAACAGAATGGTGTTGCAATTTCACAGGAAGCGTTGCCGGTTGTAGAGAAAAAAGCTCCAAAACAAAGCCGAACAAAGCGGAATGTGCCGGCAGGACGAATCCATGAAGTTCTAAAGAAGGCTACTCGAAAAGATTTAGAGAGAGTTAAAGGGATTTGGGGAGAAGTACTCGAACAACTAAAACAGCAAAGCAAAGTCGCGTTTGCAGTATTATTGGAGAACAGTGAACCTGTTGCTGCTGCTTCCGATTACTATGTTTTGGCTTTTGAACATAGTGTTCATGCTGATTTGGTGAATAATAATACGCAGGGAATCCAAGCTATGGAGCAAATCCTTTTCAATTTGTCAGGGAAGAGCCTACAAATGGTACCAGTCCCGAAGGAAAATTGGCAGGATATCCGAGAAGAGTTTCTCAAACTAGATCAAACAGAAAAACCGATACCAAAAGAGGATCCTCTTATTGATGAAGCAATTAAAATCGTAGGGGAGAATCTGGTAGAAATAAAAGAATAATTATATAGGAGGAATGTAACATGATGCGTGGTGGAATGGGCAATATGAATAATATGATGAAACAAATGCAAAAAATGCAAAAAAAAATGCAAGAGGCACAAGAGGAATTAGAAAAAAGAACAGTTGAAGGTACTGCCGGCGGTGGAATGGTAACCGTTGTTGTAAATGGCCAAAAGCAGATTCTAGAAGTGAAAATCAAAGAAGAGGTTGTAGATCCAGAGGATATTGAAATGCTGCAGGATCTTATATTAACAGCAACAAATGATGCCTTGAAAAAGATGGATGAGATAACATCTTCTACTATGGGTCAGTTCACAAAAGGTTTAAATCTGCCGGGCGGACTATTCTAGGAGGCTGTATCATGCATTACCCAGAACCTATATCAAAGCTGATTGACAGCTTTATGAAACTGCCAGGAATTGGTCCGAAAACGGCCGTTCGTCTGGCCTTTTTTGTCCTGAATATGAAGGAAGATGATGTACTGGATTTTGCAAAGGCTTTAGTCAATGCTAAGCGAAATCTAACATACTGCTCTATATGTGGGCACATTACTGACCGTGATCCATGCTACATTTGTGATGATTCTCATCGTGATCAATCGCTGGTTTGTGTTGTGCAAGAGCCAAAGGATGTAATTGCAATGGAAAAAATGAAGGAATATCGAGGTGTATACCATGTGCTGCACGGGGCAGTCTCTCCAATGGAAGGGATTGGACCTGAGGATATCCGTATTCCTGAGCTGCTAAAGCGACTTCAAGATGAAACAGTACAAGAGGTTATTCTAGCAACAAACCCAAATATTGAGGGAGAAGCAACAGCTATGTATATCTCCCGCCTTCTAAAGCCAACGGGGATTAAGGTTACAAGGATTGCTCATGGGCTTCCTGTAGGTGGAGACCTGGAGTATGCGGATGAGGTAACCTTATCTAAAGCTTTAGAAGGACGCAGAGAGCTTTGAGGAGAAAACTATGATATTTTTTCGCCGAAAGGGTTCTTTAAGACGTGAATACGATGAAAAGCTTGTGCAGCTATTAGAGCAACAGAAGAATGAATGGAAGAGACAAGAGAGAATGATGGAGAGAAGTTTAGAGCCATCAGAGGATGTAATTTGCCACTTGAAAATTACAGAAGCGAAATATCTCTACTTGTTGAAAGAAGCAAAGCAGCGTAAAGTACAGGTAAAGAAATTAAAGTAAGAGAAAAAGTTAGCTTGAAACAAGGACAACTCTTAATTTTCTCTAAGAAATGGATCGCCATGTATAACCGGATGAAAAAAATGGTTATATATGGCGATTTATTTTTCACTTTAAGAAAGGGTAAGTGCAACGATGTTCCTGCCTTCACTGAACAGCTCGAGTTTTCCTTTTACGTGAATTCTTGCTTGCAGTCTTACTTTTTCATATACAAAATGGTATGTCTCCCATTGTCTGCTCATATAGATGTAGTACAAGTTGTAAGGGAGAGAAGATGATGGATCATATTGCGGTAATAGCAATTGTTGCTGGTATTATTATGCTGCTTATGCTTGCAGGTGCGCCATTAAAGCCATTTCGTTTTATTGGAATGTCCATTATAAGGGTTCTTGTTGGGGCTTTATTGCTATTTGTTTTGAATGTAATTGGAGCACAATTGAACTTGCATATTCCAATTAATCTCATCACAGCCTCTGTGTGCGGTTTTCTTGGAATTCCTGGATTAGGTGCACTAGCTGTAATTCAAATGTATATTCTTTCATGAAAAAGGCTCATCTCAGTAGAGCCTTTTTATTTTGCTTTCAGAAAATATAAGATTCCAGCTAGAAATGAATTCACGTGGCAGGAAATTTTGGAGGATAGAATGTAAGTGCAACTACGCCTCTGTCTTCGCCCAAGAGCAGAGCTCGCCAATCAGCGAGTTTTCTTTAAGGTACATTAATGGGACGGGTATTTTTACGGGTTTTGAAAAATAAACAAAAATAGTGTTGACCATTATGGGGATATATGATAAATTAATAAACGTTGTCGCGAGGGAAATTAAAAAAACGTTGACAGCGAATAGGTTATATATTATATTAGATAAGTCGCTACGGTGACACATGAACTTTGAAAACTAAACAAA
>NZ_SCFM01000087.1 GCF_004138295.1 Ectobacillus funiculus
TTGGGGGTTTCCCCCTGTGAGAGTAGGACGTCGCTAGGCCTTTTTATTTTTCATAACATCGCGGGGTGGAGCAGTCTGGTAGCTCGTCGGGCTCATAACCCGAAGGTCGCAGGTTCAAATCCTGTCCCCGCAACCAAAGCTATAAATAAATAAAGGGTTCCGTGGTGTAGCGGTTAACATGCCTGCCTGTCACGCAGGAGATCGCGGGTTCGATCCCCGTCGGGACCGCCATTTTTCCTAAGCGAAACAAGATGTTTCGTGTTTTTTTATGCTTGGATTTGTTAGATACATAAGAGTAGTTAGATATCCTTGGGAGCTTATCCTAAGGTTTTTTTTATACTGTTAGGAAAGTATAAATTTCCAGCCGGAAGCTCCGACATTTATCACCCACTTAAGCACATGATAGGCATTATCTGGAGAGCCTCCTCGTGGGAAGGCTGTGTTAGCGGGTAGGCGGAGTGTAGTTCAATTATTTTTCATTTAAAAAAATAGTATAATGAGAATCAGGAATTTATCTTTTCGTTCTTATAGAATGCTCAAGCATGGAAGAACGGATATACTATAAAAATAAGAAATAAGGCTGGTGAAGCAGTTGAACGAATATAAGATTAGAACCTCCTCTCCAGAAGATACAATGAAGATATCGGAAAAGCTGGGGATGTTAGCTGAGGAGCAGGATGTTTTTATTTTAGAGGGAGATTTAGGTGCAGGAAAGACAACCTTCACAAAGGGACTTGCAAAAGGTCTTGGTGTGAATCGAGTTGTAAATAGTCCAACCTTCAATATTATTAAGGAATACAAAGGAAGAATCCCTCTCTATCACATGGACGTATATCGATTAGCCGAGAGTGAAGAAGATCTAGGATTCGATGAGTATTTTTATGGGAGCGGTGTGACAGTAGTTGAATGGGCTCACTTAATTGAGCACTATTTGCCTTCCTCCTTACTTAAAATTAGTTTATTTCATGAAGGCGGCAACAATCGGGGCATTGTGTTAGAGCCGAAGGGAGAACGGTATATTAGATTATGTGAGGAGCTTTTGAAGAATGAAAGTATTAGCAATTGATACAGCGAATTATGTAATGGGCGTCGCGCTTCTCGATGAACAGCAAGTAGTAGGCGAAATTATTACAAATGTGAAGAAGAATCATTCTGTACGGCTCATGCCGGCAATTGAACAGCTATTGAAGGAATGCGATACAAAGCCGAGTGACCTTGAGAAAATTGTAGTGGCTGCAGGTCCTGGATCTTATACAGGGGTGCGTATTGGGGTGACAGTGGCTAAAACATTGGCCTGGTCCCTGCAAATCCCGATTACAGGTGTATCCAGTTTAGAGGTTTTAGCAGCAAATGCTTCTTACTTCGATGGTTATATTTGTCCACTTTTTGATGCAAGAAGACAGCAAATCTATACAGGTCTTTATACATATGAAGATACGCTCAAGGTAAAAGAAGAAGAACGGATTATCCTTATTTCAGAATGGCTTCTATTATTAAAGGAGTTAAATCAAAAAGTATTATTTATAGGGAATGATTTATCTATTCATAAAGAGACTATTATAGCTGCGTTAGGGGAGCAGGCTGTATTTGCTTCAACGGCTAAACATAACCCAAGACCAAGTGAACTAGGCTGCATTGGTTTACAAAAAGAGTCAGAGGAAGTACATACATTTGTACCAAATTATATTCGTATGGCTGAAGCAGAAGCAAATTGGCTGGCAAATCAAGCAAAATAGGGGAAAAGGAAATGAGTGAGTCAATCAGATTTCGGGATATGAAACCCGAGGATATTGCACAGGTTGTTGCGATTGAACAGGTATCGTTTGCGATTCCCTGGACCTTCGAAACATTTGAACGCGAAATGACAATAAATGAATATGCCCGATATACTGTGATGGAGAAAGATGGTGCTATTATTGGTTATTGCGGAATGTGGCTCATTTTAGATGAATCTCATATTACGAATATCGCCATTCTACCTGAGTATCGCGGGAGGAATCTGGGAGAAGCATTACTAAATGAAGTGATTGAAAAAGCAAAAAAATTAGGAGCTCACTCGATGACGCTAGAGGTTCGTGTATCTAATGAGATTGCTCAAAAGCTGTACCGCAAATTTGGTTTTTTAAACGGCGGTATTCGCAAACGATATTATACGGATAACTACGAGGATGCTCTTGTAATGTGGGTGAGATTATGACAAAAGTAGATAGTATTATATTAGGAATCGAGACGAGCTGTGACGAGACTGCCGTAGCTGTTGTAAAGAATGGTCATGAGATTTTATCTAATGTGGTGGCGTCTCAAATCGAGAGCCATAAGCGATTTGGAGGAGTAGTTCCAGAGATTGCATCTCGCCATCATGTAGAGCAAATTACAGTTGTATTAGAAGAAGCCTTGAGGCAAGCGGATGTAACGTTACAAGATATAGATGCGATTGCGGTGACAGAAGGGCCTGGTCTTGTTGGGGCATTATTAATTGGAGTGAACGCTGCAAAGGCAGTTGCATTTGCCCATGGAATCCCATTAGTGGGTGTCCACCATATTGCGGGTCATATTTATGCGAATCGTCTTATCACGGAGATGAAGTTTCCTTTGCTGTCTCTCGTTGTTTCCGGAGGGCATACAGAACTTGTTTACATGGAGAAGCATGGTTCGTTTGAGGTAATCGGGGAAACGCGTGATGATGCGGCTGGAGAGGCTTATGATAAGGTAGCAAGAACATTGTCCCTTCCGTATCCGGGCGGACCTCATATTGACCGCTTAGCACATGAGGGTCAGCCAGTTCTTGGCTTGCCGCGCGCTTGGTTGGAACCGGATTCTTATGATTTTAGCTTCAGCGGCTTAAAATCCGCAGTTATCAACGCTGTTCATAATGCAAAACAAAGGGGAGAGGTCATTGCCCCTGAAGATTTAGCAGCAAGTTTTCAGGACAGCGTCATCGATGTGCTTGTTACAAAAACAGTAAAAGCGGCTGCTGAATATGGAGTAAAGCAGGTATTGCTTGCGGGAGGTGTAGCTGCCAATAAAGGCCTGCGTAACCGTCTGCAGGAGGCATTTTCACCAATGCAGAACATAGAGCTCGTGATTCCGCCATTGTCGCTTTGTACGGATAATGCTGCTATGATTGCGGCAGCAGGTACTATTTTATACAGTCAGGGCAAGCGGGCCAATTTGGCTTTAAATGCAAATCCAGGCTTAGATCTCGAATGTTAGATTATAAACAGGAATCGCTTTTTCTGTGGATAAATATGTTGGAAAATGTGGTTAACCATCAATGATTTGTGTAAAAGTTGTTGATAAGTGGATGTTTTCTTGTTGATAATGTGGATAAGTTGATGAGGTTAAGTGGATCTGTGGATAAAGAAAACTCGCCGATTGGCGAGCCCCGCCCTTGGGCGAAGACAGAGACGTAGTTGCCCTTATACTTTATTCTTAAAATTTCCCGCTACGTCGAATGGTCTTCCAGCTAGAAATTTATCCTTTCTTAAAGTGTAATAAAAAAGTCAGTGAAGCACTGACTTTTTTATTATGACTGGGTCATGTTGGTTC
>NZ_SCFM01000088.1 GCF_004138295.1 Ectobacillus funiculus
TAATAAAAAAGTCAGTGAAGCACTGACTTTTTTATTATGACTGGGTCATGTTGGTTCTTGGCAGGACACCGTCTAAACTTATTCTTGTAGGTTCTCCCACTCGGCCATATCAAGCTCAAGCTGCTCTTGCAGGGCTTGCTTTTCTGCATTGATTTGCTGAACCTGTTCATAATCTTGAAACACCTCGGGAAGACAGAGCTTTTCTTCTAATGCTGCAATTTGCTCTTCCCACTCCATAATGCGTGCCTCAAGCTCTTCAATCTTCCGGACTCGTTGTCGCTCCAGCTTTTTTCGCTCTTTATCCTCAAGATAGGTTCGTTTTTCTACTGTTTGCTCAACCTTAGCTGGCTGCCTTTGTTCCTCTTGCTGTAGTTGTGCCCGCTCTAACATTTCCGCTTTCTTTTGTACATAATAGTCATAGTCACCTAGATACTCCTCTGAGCCCTCCCTTGACAGCTCAATCACCTTTGTAGCTACACGATTGATAAAATAACGGTCATGGGAAACAAATAAAAGGGTGCCAGGAAAATCGATTAAGGCATTCTCTAATATTTCTTTACTATTTAAATCCAGATGGTTTGTCGGCTCATCCAAGATTAGAAAGTTTGATCTTTGCATCATAAGTTTAGCGAGGGCGACACGAGCCTTTTCGCCACCGCTTAACGAAGAGACGGGCTTTAATACATCATCTCCAGAAAATAAAAAGTTGCCGAGAACTGTACGAATTTCTTTTTCCGGTTTTAGCGGAAATTCATCCCATAGCTCATCCAGAACACGTTTGGAGGAGGTCAAGTTTGCTTGTTCCTGATCATAGTAGCCAACCGTAACATTTGAACCAAAGGAAATCGTTCCTTGCAGCGGCTTCAGCCGTTCGATAATGGATTTTAGAAGCGTTGATTTTCCAATTCCGTTCGGTCCAACAAGAGCGATGCTGTCCCCTCGTGTAAGATGCATATGAATATGCTGAGCGATGGCTTCGTTTGCATATCCTATTTTTAAATCTTTCACCTTTAGCACATCATTTCCGCTTTGCCGGTCAATATCAAAGTGAAAGGAAGCCGATTTTTCATCGCCGAGAGGTCTTTCCATTAAGTCCATTCGTTCAAGCTGTTTTCGTCTGCTTTGCGCCCGTTTGGTTGTAGAAGCACGAGCGATATTTCGTTGGATGAAATCCTGTATTTTTGATACTTCTTCCTGCTGCTTTTCATAGCGTTTCATCTCCAGTTCATAGGAGGCAGCTTTTTCTTCTAAATATTTACTATAATTTCCTGTGAATTTTTTACTTTGCTTATTGGAAATTTCGTATACCTGTGTTACAAGACGATCCAAGAAATAGCGATCATGTGAAACAATTAAGATTGCTCCGGGATAGCCCTGTAAATACTGCTCTAACCATGTAAGTGTCTCAATATCAAGATGGTTTGTCGGTTCATCCAGAATAAGTAAATCTGGTTTTGTAAGCAGCATCTTGCCGAGAGCGAGCCTCGTTTTCTGCCCGCCGCTTAAGGTAGAGATGACTGTGCCGTGCGTTTCGATCGGAAAGCCCAGCCCGCTCAATATAGAACGAATATCTGCTTCATATTGATAGCCTCCCTTTTCTTTATACGTTTGCTGTAATCTGTCATAATCGGAAAGCAGTTTATTGTAGCGCGTTTCATCAGTAAATACTTCCTCGCGTCCCATCTCTTGCTCTAGCCGGCGGATTTCCCGCTCGGTTGCTTGCAGCTCAGCGAATACGGTAATCATTTCCTCCCAAATGGTTAAGGAAGTTTCTAATCCAGTATTCTGGGCTAGATATCCCATTGTTACATCCTTTGGCTTGATGATTTCTCCTCCATCATACGATAGCTCGCCGGCAATGATTTTTAAAAGCGTAGATTTACCCGCACCGTTGCGGCCGACAAGCGCAACGCGGTCACGTGTTTGTACCTCTAGCTTTATATTTGATAGAATTACATCAGCGCCATACTGCTTTACCAATCCATTCACTTGTAGTAGTATCAATGCAATCACCTCTAGTTCGTCTCTCTTACATAAAACTTATGTTTTTCAATATAACTAAAAATAGTGTATAGTTTAAATTGAGTGACATAGTCTAGTTCTATTATACAAAGAAAGCTTTAGATGAATAAACTTCTACAAATTTATTCTAATAACATATAAAATGGAGTAGGGAGAAGCGAGAAGGGGGAACATCTATGGAGCAGCCGAAGATTCCGCAGGCAACTGCGAAACGATTGCCTTTATACTACAGGTTTATTAAAAATTTATCACTTTCTGGTAAGCAGCGTGTTTCATCAGCTGAGCTGAGTGAGGCAGTGAAGGTAGATTCCGCTACGATTCGAAGAGATTTTTCCTATTTTGGCGCATTAGGAAAAAAAGGATACGGCTATAATGTAAATTATCTTTTATCATTTTTTAGTCAAACACTCGATCAGGACGATGTAATTGGGGTTATTTTAATTGGGGTTGGGAATTTAGGAACCGCTTTCTTAAACTATAATTTCACGAAAAATAATAATACAAGGATTCAGATGGCATTTGATGTAGACACAGGAAAAATCGGGTCAACGATTGCGGATATCCCTGTTTATCATCTAGATGAACTAGAAGAGAGACTTACGGATGATATTAAGGTAGCAATTTTAACGGTGCCTTCTCATGTAGCGCAGTCAGTAACAGATCGATTGGCGAAAACTGCAATAGAAGGTATATTGAATTTTACGCCGGCTCGGATTGATGTTCCAGAGCATATTCGTATTCATCATATTGATTTGGCAGTGGAATTGCAGACGCTTGTCTACTTCCTCAAGCATTATCCAAAATAAAAAAAACGCGGCAGATGTCCCGCGTTTTTATTTTTTAGGCGTTTTTAGCTTTCGCAGCCTGATATTCAGAAGGATGAGCCTTAAGGCTAGTCCAAAATCGAATGTTGCCATAACAATTAAAAGCAGCGTATAAAAGTTCCAAATCGTAGTCTCCACACTTGTCACGGCTAAGTATGTGAAAACAGAACCGAGAACAAAATATAGTGTGGCCATAAACAGTGGTGAGCTTCGCATAATTAAAATCCTCCGATAAATGCTTGCAGTTTTTCAGCTTTTTGCATCATTCGCTCTATGTCGTCTTTAAATACAAGATTTATAAGTACAACAAAGGTATTCATCATCACATGAGCTGTGATAGGAACAATAATTCTTTGTGTTCGTACATATAGAAAGGCAAACACAATCCCCATGGACATATAAATGAGTAAATGGGAGAAATCCAAATGAACGGCAGCGAAGATTAAGGAGCTGATAATTGCCGCAACCAAAAAGTTATAACGTTTATAGAGTGTTCCAAATAAAATTTTTCTAAAAACAATTTCCTCGAGTACAGGCGCCAACACAGATGTTACAAGAATGAACCAAGGTGTGGCAGCTGCAATTTCAATGAGCTGTTCTGTGTTTTCGGAACCAGGTTCAATACCGAATACTTTCATTTCAATCATTCCTGCAATCGTCTGTGCGAAGAAGGCCAAGAAGACCCCTGTTATCATCCAAACGACTGTTGTAGCCGCATTTGATTTTTGGTCATTTGTGCTAATCTGCCCCCGGTCTTTTCTCAAAAGCCATAGAATAATGAGAAGGGCCGTGAGAAAGCTGATAATAGCCCAATGTCCGGAAGCTATCTGGAGCTTCGCCTCGCGTTCATACTGATTATACCATCCTGTTTTAATTAAAAGTGGTAGTCCGATTGCGCCGGATAGCTGCATTGCAATATATGTAACAATGATCCAGCCGTAGCGTTTATTCAAATTACATAACCCCTTTTTTGCTATAAATTTTCGTTTGTAAAAAGGAAAACAGAGTTTTGTATCGAAAACAATTTATGGTATGTGTCTCATTGTAACATAGAATACGGTTGGAACACGAAGGGAATGTTTTCGAAGCGATTGGATATACTGTGTGAGGGTCAGGATAAGCAAAACAATGGTTGTTTTCACAAATTTTGTGAGTTTTTTGCTTGCAAAAGAAAAATGGATTCATTATTATAATAAGTGTGTTAGCACTCGTTGATATCGAGTGCTAATAAGATAAAACTTATATACTTATTGAGGAGGTTATTTTCATGCTAAAGCCATTAGGTGATCGCGTTGTGATTGAACTCGTTGAAGCAGAAGAAAAAACTGCAAGCGGTATCGTTTTACCAGGTACTGCACAAGAAAAGCCGCAAGAGGGAAAAATTGTGGCAGTCGGCACAGGTCGTGTTCTTGAAAACGGTGAGCGCGTAGCTTTAGAAGTAGCTGTAGGCGACCGTATTATCTTCTCAAAATACGCTGGTACTGAAGTGAAGTACGAAGGCACAGAATACTTAATTTTACGTGAAAGCGACATTTTAGCGGTAATCGGCTAATTTTATACATTTTTACTAAACAACTATTAGGAGGTCATGAAACATGGCAAAGGATATTAAGTTCAGTGAAGATGCTCGTCGCGCGATGCTTCGCGGTGTAGATACTCTTGCAAATGCGGTAAAGGTTACACTTGGCCCAAAAGGACGTAATGTTGTATTAGAGAAGAAGTTCGGTTCTCCGCTAATTACAAATGACGGTGTAACAATTGCAAAAGAAATCGAATTAGAAGATGCATTTGAAAACATGGGTGCAAAGCTTGTTGCGGAAGTAGCTAGCAAAACGAATGATGTAGCAGGTGACGGTACAACAACTGCGACTGTACTTGCGCAAGCTATGATTCGTGAAGGCTTGAAAAACGTAACAGCTGGTGCAAACCCAATGGGTCTTCGCAAAGGAATTGAAAAAGCTGTTACAGCTGCGGTTGCCGAATTAAAAGCAATTTCTAAGCCAATTGAAGGCAAATCTTCGATTGCACAAGTAGCTGCGATTTCTGCTGCTGACGAAGAAGTAGGACAATTGATTGCTGAAGCGATGGAGCGTGTAGGCAATGATGGTGTTATTACACTAGAAGAATCTAAAGGCTTCACAACAGAATTAGATGTAGTAGAAGGTATGCAATTTGACCGCGGCTACGCTTCTCCTTACATGATTACAGATTCTGAGAAAATGGAAGCTGTTTTAGACAATCCATATATCTTAATTACAGATAAGAAAATCACTAGCATTCAAGAGATTCTTCCTGTATTAGAGCAAGTGGTACAACAAGGTCGTCCATTGCTTTTAATCTCTGAGGATGTAGAAGGTGAAGCATTAGCTACATTAGTAGTTAACAAACTTCGCGGAACATTTAATGCAGTAGCTGTTAAGGCTCCAGGCTTTGGTGATCGCCGTAAAGCGATGCTAGAGGATGTTGCAATCCTAACAGGCGGTGAAGTAATCACTGAAGAATTAGGCCGTGATTTAAAATCTGCAACAATTACATCTTTAGGACGTGCAGCAAAGGTAGTTGTTACAAAAGAGAACACTACAATTGTTGAAGGTGCGGGAAGCCAAGATGCAATTGCAGCGCGTATCAACCAAATTCGTGCGCAGCATGAAGAGTCTACTTCTGAATTTGACCGTGAGAAATTACAAGAGCGTCTTGCTAAGCTAGCAGGCGGTGTAGCGGTAATTAAAGTTGGTGCGGCTACAGAAACAGAATTAAAAGAACGCAAACTTCGCATTGAAGATGCTTTAAACTCTACGCGTGCAGCAGTAGAAGAAGGTATCGTAGCAGGCGGTGGTACTGCGTTGATGAACGTATACAGCAAGGTTGCAGCAATTAATGCAGCTGGTGATGAAGCTACAGGTGTAAGCATCGTTCTTCGTGCTTTAGAAGAGCCTGTACGCCAAATCGCAATTAATGCAGGTCTAGAAGGATCTGTAGTAGTAGAGCGCTTAAAGCATGCGGCAGTTGGAACAGGTTTCAACGCAGCTACTGGCGAATGGGTGAACATGATCGAGTCTGGTATCGTTGACCCTACAAAAGTAACTCGTTCTGCTCTTCAAAACGCAGCATCCGTTGCGGCTATGTTCTTAACAACAGAAGCTGTTGTGGCTGACAAGCCAGAAGAGAAAGGTGCTGGAATGCCTGACATGGGCGGCATGGGCGGCATGGGTGGAATGGGCGGCATGATGTAATATCTGCTCGCAAAAAGAACCATCTTCGTTAAAACGAAGATGGTTCTTTTGTTTGGTTAATTTACACTGTAAGAAAGTATAAATTTCTAGCTGGAAGACAATTCGACGTAGCGAGAAATGTTAGGAATACAGTATCAGTAGGGCTACGCCTCTGTCTTCGCTCGGGGAGCAGAACTTTCCAGCCGGCGAGTCTTCTTTATTTATTTTAAGGAGTAAACGCTTTCGACTCAGTTTTTTATAAAAGGTAAACATTGTCATATGAAAAACGAGGAAATGTTAGGAAAAAGCCTAAAATCTCTCTTGAATTCTGCTAGTTCTCTCTTGACCGTGGTTATATTTCGTTGTTACAATCGAAAAGGACATAAAAGCACCTTCATATATACTCAGCGATATGGGCTGAGAGTCTCTACCGGGTTACCGTAATATAACTCGACTATGAAGGCAGGTATTCTACTTTTTTAAAGAACGGGTATATTCTTTAGGAAGCTAGAATTCTGCCTTTTCTTATTTTGAGGCAGAATTTTGGCTTTTTTTGTACTGTTTTTGAAACTGCTTAGGCAGAATAAACGTTGAGGTGATGAATTTGAGTAAACAGCATGATTTCATCGTAGTATTAGATTTCGGAAGCCAATATAATCAATTGATTGCGCGTCGTATTCGTGAATTTGGTGTGTACAGCGAGCTTCATCCACATACATTGACAGCTGAAGAGATTAAAAAAATGAATCCAAAGGGAATCATTTTCTCTGGCGGCCCGAACAGTGTATATGGCGATCAAGCTTTCCGTTGTGATGAAGCGATTTTTGAGTTAGGTTTACCAATTTTAGGTGTTTGCTACGGTATGCAGCTAATGACAAAACATTTAGGCGGTAAGGTAGAGCGTGCAGAGCATCGTGAGTATGGAAAGGCTGTTTTAGAAGTAAAAAATGAATCCAAGCTTTACAGCAATCTTCCTAGCGAGCAGGTTGTTTGGATGAGCCACGGAGATTTAGTAACGGGCTTGCCGGAGGGCTTTGTTGTTGATGCAACGAGTGCATCGTGCCCGATTGCTGCTATGAGCAATGAAGCGCGTGGATTTTATGGCGTACAATTTCACCCGGAGGTTCGTCATTCCGAATACGGTAATGATCTGTTGAAAAACTTCGTATTTGAGGTTTGCGGCTGCAGCGAAGGCTGGAACATGGGTAACTTTATTGAAACAGAATTGCAAAAAATTCGTGAGACAGTAGGCGACAAAAAGGTACTCTGTGCATTAAGCGGCGGTGTAGACTCTTCTGTTGTAGCGGTATTAATTCATAAAGCGATCGGTGATCAATTAACATGTATTTTCGTAGACCATGGCTTGCTTCGTAAAGGAGAGGCTGAGGGTGTAATGAAGACGTTCAGCGAAGGCTTCCATATGAACGTAATTAAAGTAGATGCACAGGAACGCTTCTTAAGCAAGTTAGTGGGTGTTACAGACCCAGAACAAAAACGAAAAATTATCGGAAATGAATTTATCTATGTGTTCGATGATGAGGCATCCAAACTGCAAGGAATGGATTTCTTGGCACAAGGAACATTGTATACAGATATTATTGAGAGTGGAACGGCAACTGCACAAACAATTAAATCACATCACAATGTAGGCGGTCTTCCTGAAGATATGCAATTTACATTAATTGAGCCATTAAAAACATTGTTTAAGGATGAAGTACGTGCGCTTGGTACGGAGCTTGGTATTCCAGATGAGATTGTATGGCGTCAACCATTCCCAGGTCCTGGTCTAGGAATTCGTGTATTGGGTGAAGTAACAGCTGAAAAGTTAGAGATTGTTCGTGAATCCGATGCAATTTTACGTGAAGAAATTACGAATGCTGGACTTGAACGTGAAGTTTGGCAATATTTCACAGCGTTACCTGGCATGAAAAGTGTAGGGGTAATGGGAGATGAAAGAACATACGATTATACAGTAGGAATTCGCGCGGTTACATCTATTGATGGGATGACTGCTGACTGGGCTCGTATTCCTTGGGATGTATTAGAGAAAATCTCTGTGCGGATTGTAAATGAAGTTAAGCATGTAAACCGTATTGTGTACGATATTACAAGTAAACCGCCTGCAACAATTGAATGGGAATAAATTCCGAACGAAAACGAACATTTATTTATAAATGTTCGTTTTTTTATTGACAATAATTTATACGGAAAGTAAAATGGTAAGGTATTTTATTCATATATAAAAGCCATCGTATAATATTGGGGATATGGCCCAAAAGTTTCTACCTAGCCGCCGTAAATGGCTAGACTACGAGGTGCTGGGACGAAAATTCTTGTTTTTGTCCTCGACGCCTCCATCTAAGTATGGAGGCATTTTTTGTTGGCCCTGTTTAGGGAATAATACAAAAAACATCTTGTAATATGGAGGGAAAGTAATGAAACGCTATTTTCAATTTGAGGAGCTTGGCACGAATTATAAAAGAGAGTTCATTGCCGGCTTAACGACGTTTTTATCGATGGCTTATATTTTGTTTGTTAACCCTGCTACTTTATCTTTAAGCAGCGTTAAGGGTCTTCCTGCGGGAATGGGTATGGACCCGGGAGCTGTATTTGTAGCAACTGCATTAGCTGCAGCTGTGGGTTCCTTAATTATGGGTATTTTCGCTCGTTATCCAATTGCCTTAGCTCCTGGTATGGGGATTAATGCATTTTTTGCTTATACAGTTATCTTAACAATGGGAATTCCTTGGCAAACTGCTATTGCCGGTACGCTGGTTTCTGGTCTTGTATTTATCGTGTTAACAGCTACAGGTCTTCGTGAAAAGATCATTAATGCAATTCCTGTTGAATTAAAGCACGCAGTTGCTGCAGGTATTGGTTTGTTTATTGCATTTATCGGATTCCAAGGTGCAGGTATTATTGTTAATAATGATGCAACACTTGTAGGTTTAGGTGATTTTACAAAAGGTTCTACTTTACTTGCGATTTTTGGAGTTGTTTTAACAGTTATTCTTATGACAAGGAAGATTAACGGTGCTGTGTTCTATGGTATGGTTATCACAGCTGCTGTCGGCGTGGCGACAGGATTAATCGATGCTCCAAAACAAGTAATTGGGGCGGTTCCAAGTCTTGCACCAACATTTGGTGTAGCACTAGCGCATATCGGTGATATCTTTACTGCGAAAATGATTTTGGTTGTTTTAACATTCTTCTTTATTGATTTCTTTGATACAGCAGGTACGTTAGTTGCGGTAGCTAATCAAGCTGGCTTGATGAAAGACAACAGGCTTCCTCGTGCAGGTAAGGCTATGTTTGCGGATGCAGCTGCAACAACAATTGGAGCAGTATTTGGTACATCTACGACAACAGCTTATATTGAGTCTTCCGCAGGCGTAGCAGCTGGTGGACGTTCAGGATTTACAGCAGTTGTAACTGCGTGCTTCTTCCTTTTAGCACTTCTATTTTCACCATTGCTTAGTGTTGTTACTGCAGCAGTAACTGCTCCAGCTCTTATTATTGTTGGTATCCTTATGGTATCTTCTTTAGGTGAAATTGATTGGAAGAAATTCGAAGTGGCAGTTCCTGCATTCTTCACATTAATTACAATGCCTCTTAGCTACAGCATTGCAACTGGTATTGCAATTGGCTTTATCTTCTATCCAATTACAATGGCTGTAAAAGGACGTGGAAGAGAAGTCCACCCAATTATGTATGCAATGGCAGTGATTTTCGCACTGTATTTCATTTTTGTTAGAGAATAACTAAAAAGCGATGCTCAGCATCGCTTTTTTCGCACTTGTAAGAAGGTATAAATTCTCAAACAGAAACGAGTTCGGTATAGCAGAAATTTTTAAGAATAAAGTGTAACTATACTTCTGTCTTCATCTAACGGCTCGCCAATCAGCGAGCTTTCTCTATTTATAAGTAATCGCTTGCCTTCCGTACTGTTCCCAGCCGCGGATGAAGGAAGCAAGCGGAACCCTTCTATTTTTTATATTGGCAAGAGGGTCATTGAAATAAACGTATTGATTATCATACCCAGTCAAAAGAGCACTATGTTCCTTATAGGTAATAGAGACTGGACCTTGCGGTGTTTGCCAAGTTCGCCAATACCGTGCGGGAACTCTTTCGAAGGTGCTTGTTGAAAGGATCCATACTGGTTTTTGCTGTCCGAGGTGAAACAGCACCGTTTCAAATGAAGATCCAGTTATATTGATAGCTCGACCTTGTAAGTATCGATTGGCCAATTCATATACAGGGCCATGAAATACACCAAAACCAGGCCGTGACATAGTTGTCATGCTTCCAACAAATCCTCTGTTGGGATTTCCAAAATAAACGGTTTGCCCAATCCTTCTATAGGGTGTAGGATCTTTTTTTATTTCTTTCGCTAAAGTTAACTTATTGACATGAATTCCCTTATAATGCAGCAGCATAGCTAAACTTGTGACCTCACAACCCCTTGGAAGCTCTGGCATTTGCGATATAAGGGGAACATCCAACAAAACGGAGGGAGGGTGAGACAGAGAAGGAACAGCCTCACTTTTGGATGGTTTATCTAACATAAGAGACCAAATGTTAAGTGTGTCCATGTGTGGCTTCTGATATGAAGCTAATGGACAAGCGGGTTTATACATAAGTGTTATGCATAAAACTAAGATGACGATCCATTTTCTATATGAATTCAATACTGTTTCACTCCAGTCATCGTTGGTTTTATCAAATAATAGGCAAGAACATCCCTTCCTTCGGCCAACAGAAGTCCCTCTTGTAGGAAAGGGGTGTGGGCGAGTGGGTGATGGGTAGTTCAGTAATATTAGTTTTTGTATGAAAAGAATGTTTCTTTCGAATTGGCAATTGGCGTTTTGTCCCCACGTCTACCAGATTTATCAATGGATAAATAGAGGCTAACAGTTATATGTTATTTTGATTGGAGAGCATTCGTTGATAATTTTTAAAAAGGTTATTGACGAATCATATAGAAAAGAGTATTATAAGAAACATCGCTTCTAACAAAACAAAGAAAACAAAAAAGATTGTTGACATGTTTTTTAGGATATGATAAATTATTGAAGTCGCATTGAGCGATAACATAGTTCTTTGAAAACTGAACAAAACACAAAACGTCAATGT
>NZ_SCFM01000089.1 GCF_004138295.1 Ectobacillus funiculus
AAGAACAAATCCGGCCGTCAGGAACGTTTAAAAGCGGTGGTCAATCAGTACCTATTAGAAACATTATCGACTGTGACTGTATAAGAGAAACAAACAGTTCGATAAATAAGAAATATGCCGTTATGGTGTTTTGTTCCAGTATATTTTCAGGCTGTCGAGAAAGTTTTCTCCACAGCCTGTTTTTGTGTCTGAACACTTTTTCATCTTTTCTATCAACACTAATAGAAAAGATGAAAAAGGAGAGATCTCTGATGATGGGAGCGTTAAAACATCATCGAGATGAGCGTGTAACGGTATTGTAGATAGGCAATGAAGGAATTTGAAAAACTCATTCATTTGAGGATGTATACAGGCTGAAAAAGGAAGCAGCCTTAAATCGTGAAAAACAGCAGCATGACAAACAACAAGAGAAACCAAAGTGAACCAGTTTTAAGCTGTTTTCCAGAAATCGTAAAGAGCAGGAAATAGAACGTTAATGGAAAAGGAGAATGTTTATAGGAGAGTTTTAATTGCTGAAAAACCGTTCCAGGCACAAGCATATGCAAGTGCCTCAGGGAATGGAAAACGTCATGACGGTTATATAGAAGTAGGTGATTTGGCTGAGTATTTAGCTAAATCAATATCGCTAGTTTAGTCAACATTCTTTTTGTCCAAAATGAATAATAATGCTTACAATTAAATAAATGTAAATCACCTTAATTAAAACATTATCTCTATACTATAACTTAAGGCGGTTATATAAGTATGGTTTATATCACTAAAGTACAATTATTTTTTCTAATAATGTTATTTGAGATTGGAAGTACGACCCTTTTTGCACTTGGGATAAAAGCAAAGCAGGATGCCTGGATTGTTGTTTTAATTGCCTCATTTATCGGATTAGGCCTTGTGTGGGTATTTACACAATTCCCAAAATTTTATCCTAATAAGAATTTTTCAGATATTCTGGATAGTACAATAGGAAGAAAATTAGCTATCCCTTTACTTTTTATTTACAGCGCTTATTTCCTGAGTGGTGCCAGTTTTAATTTTTATGAATTTAGCGAATTGATCAAAGTGACTGCTTTACCTTTGACACCGCGTATTATTATTCTTTATTTATTTATTATCGTTACCGCTTACATACTTACTTTAGGCTTTGAGGTTCTAGCAAGAATGGCTGAAATCTTATTGCCAGTCTTCATTATTTTTCTTATTCTAATTTATATTATTACAATGTTTTCGGGTCATTTTAATATAAGAGCCTTACTTCCCGTTTTGGGAAATGGTTTAAAACCGATTTTAGGAAAAACTTTAGTAGAAGTTATCACTTTTCCCTTTGGTGAGTTGGTCGTTTTTCTCATGTTTTGGCACTTTGTTAGAAAGCAGGAACAAATAAGGAAAGTTTCCTTGTTTGCTATAGCATTGTCTACATTTTTTATCATCTTTTCTTTAATCGTTCTAATTTCCATGTTGGGACCAGAGTTAGCAGCGAATTCTGCGATTCCTTTACTTCATGTCTTATTAGCGATTAATATCGCTGACATTATAACGAATGTAGACTTATTAGCCATATTAGTCATTTTTATCGGTGGATTTTTCAAAATGAGTCTGCACTTTTATGGCGCTGTCCTTGCCGTTACTTGGATATTTAAAATCAAAGATCCAAAATGGGTGATCGTTGTTCTAGGACTCCTTTTTCCCATTTACAATATTTTTCGTTTTGATAATATAATCTACCATAGATGGCTTGGCTCCGAAGTTCATTGGTTTGTTATGGTAATGATTATCCTTATGACTGTATTATTATTAATTATTATTTTTTTAAAGCATAAAAGTGAAACTTCCAAACAAAGGAGAGAACGCGATGTTAATTCTTGATATAATAAAGAAGGCCGATATGTTATCAAACATAATATTAATTGGCTCTTCCATATTTATTATCATCTTTCTCCTACTGATTGCTTACCGTACTGCTGTACTTTTATTCAAACGTTAATATCCGGGTTGGAAGGGCCCTCGCATCAACCCAGTAGTCTTTACTGAAAAGTTAACACTTACTGTATATGGAACTTCAGTAAATCGTTCCTTCCAATCCTTTTTTACTTTATTCCATGTTTTGGGATCTTCTTGGTTTAAGGCGTTGCCAAAACCCAAAATATCAGACTTAAGCTTTTTTTGTGCCTTCTCCATTGCCATTTTTATTTCTTTTTCTATTATTTTCTTCATTTTCCCTTCTATTTTCCTCGAATAATCAAGCCTTTCTGCTTGGCTTTCAAATGTAGCAATTGATTGCTGTTCAGCGATAATTCCTTCACCGTTGACACTAATGATAAAAGATATTTCATCTCCTTTTATTGTTGGCTTTATTTTAGACTTTACGTTTTTCACTTCAACTGTGTCAAACCGTTCTTCATTTACTGGTGAGGGTACTGATATGGCTGCCGTTTTTACTTCTCCTTTGCCCCAACGGTAACCTCTTGTTTCTTTTTCATTTAAATATCCAACTAATTTATCCTTGTTAAAAACACCTCCACCTGATATTTTTACATGTTTTTTTGAAAATCTGTCTTTTTCAAATTCCAACACACCAACCACTGGATTAATTCCACTTGCTAACACCTGTTTGTAAAAATTGAGAAGATCTATTTTTGCTGCATTAAACTGTATGTCCGTATGATTAACTAAATTCCGTAAATGGATAGCAGGTAAGATTGTTGCCGCATTTGTGCTTGAGGCTAATATCTCACTTGCTGCTGCATTTTTTACAATACAAATGTACACATATTCCCTGAATTCTTTTCCTCGTTGAAAAGCGTCAAGAATCGGTAAAATTCCTTCTTTTGCCAATTCCTCACTAATCAGGATTATCTTATTGTGTCCATAAAAACCCTTGCGATCAAATATCAGATTTACTTTCCTTATGGCTTCAAATATCGTTTTTCCATTGGTAACGACCTCTTCAAATGGACGAGTAGTACTATTAGATTGAGTACTAAAGGATGCTGGTTTTAGCATGAGAGATGAAAAGATATAATTACCTGTGTCAGCATCCTTATCAATTGCAACCCCTACAGCGATTCCCAGCTCCTTTAATTCAGTTCTGTCCCAACATCCGGATAATATGGCAAGGCAAGTTAACAATAACAGCCCCTTTTTCAACCTTAATCCTCTCCTTTGCTAGTTATCGGGCTCGTTGGCTTGTTATTATTACCTTCTCTTCTGGATGCCTTCCGAGTGATCGATTGAGGCCGAGATTTAAAAAGCCATAATGGGAGACGAATAATAGAATCCTTCCATTCACTCCAGATAATGGGTGCTTGCGGAGTTAAATAGGGAGTACCGTAAGAACTAAGTGAACACAAGTGCCCTAATATAACCAGAAATCCCATTAATATGCCAAATAATCCAAATATGCCTGCCAAGAAAAGCAGAAATATCCGAGACAATATAACTGCATCTATAAAGGCTGCAACAACAAATTCACAAATCCCGGTAATGGCAACGACGATGACCATTGGGGTACTGACCAAACCAGCTTGTACTGCTGCTTCTCCAACAACTAGTGCACCTACAATACTAATTGCCGATCCTACTGGTTTAGGCATCCTGACTCCCGCCTCTTTTATCAGGTGAAAGGCAATGCTCATAATGAGTGCCTCAATGAATATAGGAAATGGTACACGCTCCTCTGCTGCAGCCATTGTTGCTAGCAAAAGTGAAGGCACCATCTCTTGATGGTAGGTGGTAAGTGCAACATAAAAAGGCGGTGTGGCAATGGAAATAAATAGAGCTAATAAACGCAGTAATCTCATAAATGAAGCAAAAACTGGCCGAGAATAATAATCTTCCTCAACTTGTACACCCTCAATAAAAAGAAAGGGTATAGTTAATACAAAAGGTGTTCCATCGCAGATGACGGCCACTCTTCCCTCTAATAATTTGGCAGCAATTTTATTGGGCTTTTCGCTACTTCCAATAGTAGGAAATAGTGAAAAAGGACTATCTTCAATAAATTGTTCAATATAACCAGATTCTAATATTGCATCCGTATCGATTCGTTGTAGTCGTTTCCTTACTTCCTCGACAACCTTAGTATTTGCTATCCCTTCTATATAGCCAATTCGGATATTGGTTTTTGTTTGTTTACCAATCTTCATATCCTCAAATATTAAATTCGGGTTTTGAATTTTTCTGCGAATTAACATGGTATTTACCTTTAAAACTTCATTAAATCCATCGCGTGGCCCTCTTACATTGGATTCCGTTTCAGGCTCTTCCACACTTCTTGATTCAAAACCTTGGGTACTTACTGATATTGCAATATTAAATCCATTGATGAAAAGAACCGTTTCTCCGGATAAAACACTTTCTACCACTTTATCCATCTTCTTAAGTTCCTGAACAGTTGTCGCTGTTAAGATCCTTTTCTTTATGATTGTTAGCAAATTCTCTTCACTCGAACAATCATTTGCAAAATTTGGCTCCATTAACGGTTTCAAAATATGGGTATTTATATAGTCTTCATTCACCATACCGTCTAAAAAACAAATAAATACTTTTTTTGACTCATGAAAAAAAACTTCAAATTCCTTAAAAAGGACATCATCTGTTTTACCAAAGATTTTTTTTAATGAGGATAAGTTATCAACTGTGCATTTTGCAACGTCACTACCATCCTTTACAAATTGGTTACTTATTTTAGAAAACTTTTTCTTAGACCGTCTCTTCTTATAGAAAACCCTTAGCATATGTATTCCTCTTTCACCTCTCGAATTGATGATTACTGTTACTATTTGTAAAATAAAAAAAAAGATTCCTTTTCCCGCTAGCCTCCCTCCATAAAGAGTTTTTGTGTCTGAACACTTTTTCATCTGTCAACACTGATAGAAAAGATGAAAAAGGAGTGCTGTCTTATGATGGGAGCATTAAAAAATCATCGAGATGAGCGTGTCACGGTATCCGTAGAAGAATTGGTTCCGCAAGATTATTTTTTGCGTGCAGTAAGTAACCATTGAACTTGATTTTATAGAGGAAAAGCCATGTCCGTATTACTGTAAGGCTAATAATCGTCTTTCTCTTTATCCTATTACGCTGTTTAAGGGGATCTTTATGGATTGCCTCAAGCAGAACGTGCCGTTTTGCAGAAGTATGTGCCAAAAGTTTGGTTAGAAGAAACAGTAACCAGACCTCGTTTGGAATGGCACAATAGGTTGTTGCATGATCACATTTTGCTTCAAAAACCGGAGGATCTAGATTCAGAATGGTAGGTACATTGGTGCAAGAACATCGCAACACGTATAGGGTGAAAACAGAGAAGCAGTTATTACTTCTTATAAGAGGCAAAAGGTCATCTCAGTGGCTTTATCCATTAAAAGAAGTGTGAGCTATTCTTATTTTCCCTATGAGGGGCTTGTTGAACGGCGCTGTATTTCGCTTCCTAGGAAGAAGATACAGAATCCCCCACCTTCGTTCGACCAACAATCTCCTTGTGGGAAAGGAGCGTTAGCGAGTAGATGGGGGAGTTCAATCATATCCAAATAGTAGAAATTTCTTAGATACTCGTTGGTTGTTTCAGAGACAAAGATTGAGGTCTCTCACAGGTACTTTCCATTATGTAATGCTTTCCATTATCTGAGGAATTATGGAAGCCATGCATTGCTTCTAAAACATGGTAAGCTAGATTGCCATTTGCGCGATGCTCACTTCCACTGAGGATAGCTTGGGCCATATCTGCTACACCAAGGCCCCTGCTGTTTTGTGAATAGCCATAAGATAGAGACACATTTACAAATTCTTTTTCGTCACGTTTTCTGATGCGGACAGGTCCTCCAAACGTATTTGGATCAGGAACTAGCAATGTACCTTCACTGCCGTATATTTCGATAGGAGGCAGCGACGTTCCCCCAAAAGCGTCAAAGCTTGTTGTAATTGTTCCGATTGCACCAGATGCAAAATCTATAGTGCCTGAGATATGAGTCGGGATTGTAACTTGTATTTTAGTACCAGCTTTTGGTTCGCTAGTGACTGTTCTTTCTGGATAACTAATGCGAGTTGATCCAGAAATTCGTTTAATTGGCCCTAATAGAGACACCAAGGCTGTTAAATAATAAGGTCCCATATCAAACATTGGGCCGCCTCCAATATCATAATAGAATGCAGGGTCCGGATGCCAATGCTCATGGCCGCGGGTAATCATGAAAGCAGATGCCCCAATGGGAACGCCGATTTCACCTTGTTCAATGAGATGAATTGCTGTTTGGATACCCGCACCTAAGAAGGTGTCAGGCGCACTGCCAACTAAGAGGTTTTGCTTCTTGGCCGTTTCTAAAATTTGTTGTCCTTCCTCACATGTAACTGCAAGAGGTTTTTCCGTATAGACATGCTTACCCGCTTCAAGTGCTTGAATACAAACAGCTGCGTGGGCCTTTGGAATCGTTAAATTAATAACTAATTCAATGTCAGGGTCTGTAAGGAGTTCCTGTACTGAATAGGCTTTAGGAATACCGTATTTTGCAGCTTGAGCTTGTGCGCGTTGTTCATCTAAGTCTGCACATGCAACAAGATCGAGATGATCGAATTTTTGACAATTTTCCATATAGATTGAACTGATATTTCCACATCCAACAATACCAATTTTAAGTTTTTTCATATTGGCTCCCTCGTTATATAATTTATTGACTATCTCCCATACCTGAATATACAGTGTGATTTCCGTTAGCAGATGTCCCCGCCAATGTTTTAGCTCGTTTCTTTCCCTCGGCAGCCCACAAAAAGCCACGGCGCATGATAAGTGAAACCTCTGGCATTGCCACGATATTAGCTTGATGCCCTAATGAATTATAGAACACATTTCCCAGACCCCAGCGTTTTGTCCATACGACAGGCATATCAACTGCTTTATTCGTAGCATGGGGACCATCAACAACTGGGAAGCGTGTGGTCGCGAGTACCTCTACTGCAGGATCGACATGAAGATAATACTGCTCACTGACAACTTTAAAATCAGAAAAGCCTTCTAATAGCTGACTTGTGGAATGCTTGATATTAACCATGTACTCCACGCCATCATTACCTGGGTGTGCTACCCAATTTCCGCCGGTCATAAATTGCCAGTCAACGTTGTTCCGGAATGAGTCGCACATTCCGCCGTGGCATCCGGCTAAGCCGACACCGTTCATAACAGCTTCAGATATATTCAATACGTATTTTTTTTCAATTTCCCCCATTGTCCAGTGTGGAACGATTAAATCTAGTGACTTTAATTTTTCAACATCTGCATAGGAGTCAAGTGAATTTGAAACTTCTACATGAAAGTTTTCTTCCTCAAGGATGCCTTTGAAGATTTGTGCCACTTGCTCTGGCTCATGACCATCCCAACCGCCCCAAACAATCATTGCATGTTTTTTCATTTGTGAAACACTCCTTTTATTTACATGTCTGAAATCTTAATCCATTGACGTTTTTCAATTGATAAATCGACAGCTTCCAGCACTTCTTGGCATTTCACACCATCGCGGAAGTTTGGAACAGGCTGGCGGTCCTCACGGAATGCTGCCATTAACTCGACAATTTCATGAATAAAGGTATGCTCATACCCGATTGTATGTCCTGGCGGCCACCATGCTTCAGCAAAGGCGTGGGCAGGATCAGTCGCTAATACCCGGCGGAAGCCTTGCACGTCAGCGCTGTCGTCAGTAAAATACACCTGCAATTCATTCATTCGTTCAAAGTCAAAAATCACGCTTCCTTTACTGCCGTTAATTTCAAAGGAATTCGTACAGCGATGACCTGAAGCAAAACGGGTAGCTTCAAAGCTTCCTAAAGCACCGTTGGCAAATCGGGCTAAAAATAAGGTAGCATCGTCTACAGTAACTTCGCCTTTTTCTGCATTATCACTAACGGTTGCTGATAGGCCTGCCATATTAGTAGGAAGAGGTCTTTCTTTGATGAACGTATCACTCATTCCAATAACCTCAGTAATGTCACCAATGAGATAATGAGCCATGTCAATGAGGTGGGCGCCTAAGTCCCCATGGGATCCTGAACCTGCAATATCCTTCTGAAGCCTCCATGCAAGCGGAAAATTTGGATCAATGAGCCAATCCTGCAAAAACCAGGCACGAAAATGGTAGATATCACCTAATCTACCTTCTTCAATTAGCTTTTTGGCTAACATCACAGCAGGAGCAAATCGATAGTTAAAACCGACCATATGTTTAACCCCAGCAGCTTCAACAGCTTCAAGCATTTCTCTCGCGTCCTTCAATGTAAGCGCTAACGGTTTTTCACAAAAAACGTGTTTGCCTGCCTGAACTGCGGCAATGGTTATTTCCTTATGTACATCACTAGGTGCATTAATATCAATTAAATCAATATCGTCTCTGTCTAAAAGGCCCCTCCAGTCAGTTGTGTATTCCTTCCAACCGAATTGTTTCGCTGCTTCAGCAACACCCTCGGGGTTGCGTCCACAGATGACCTTCATTTCAGGGTGAATACTTTTTGGGAAAAAGAGCGGAAGATCACGATAGGCATGACTGTGTGCTTTACCCATAAATTTGTAGCCAACCATTCCAATTTTAATAGTCTCCATGTGTTTATAATTCCTCCCATTTTCAAGCCGTGAAATCGCATACATTATATAGTGCAATTACAACAGCGCAAACTTGATTTGTATAGTGTATGAACTAAGTTACTGATAGAAGAAACTCAGCTGTTTAAGGTTGTTTTTTATCCATTTCAATATATAGCAGAGCAGGGGAGTTAAGAAGGTGTTTAGAACTAATCAAGGTGAATCGTATCGTAAGTAAATAGGTTTTTTTATAATCAGCATCCGAATTCCATCGTAAGATACGCGTGAAATTCAAAGAACCAGCTCCGAGGTCACGGAGCTGATTTACTAGTTTTCTATTCTTTAGTCCATAATTGCCCAATAGGCAGGTTTTACATTATAATTTGCATCAAAAACAAATGGTGCATCTTTTCCTACCCCGTTATTGTACTGTTCTGCACGGTCATTTAACCATGTATGGTTATCAGCAATGCCCCAGAATGTTACATTACTAATTTTATCACCTAATTTCTCATATAAAGCAAATAGCTGATCGTAATATGCTGCTTGGCGTTCGAATTCACTTTGTGGAATTAGGTCATAAGACGGATACGCCGGTGTTGGTGGCCAACCATAAAGGCTAACATCCAATTCAGTAATTTGATTATCTAACCCAAGACCGGCAAACATATTAATGGTCTTTTCAATCTCTTGAATAGAAGGCCAGCCGACTTGGATGTGAGACTGGTGTCCGATTCCATCAATTGGAACACCTTGCGCCAATAAATCCTTAACTAGGTTATATATTGCAGTTCTTTTTGGTTCTATTTCTGTATTATAATCATTAATGTAAAGCTTAGCGTCTTTTCCAGCATATTTTCTAGCTGTCTCAAAAGCGACTTTGATATAGTCAGTACCAGTGATTTGGTACCATGGAGATTGACGTAATTCTCCTGAATCGTCGACTACTTCATTAACAACATCCCAAGAGTCTACATCATTTTTATAGCGTTTTACGATTGTTTTAATATGAGTTTCTAAGCGCTTTAATAGAAGCTTTTTGTTTTTCTCGCGTTGTTTTGGATCTGTTTCATTAACCATTGGCTTTCCTTCTTCATCAAGGAAGAACCAATCTGGTACTTGACTATGCCAGACAAGGTTATGGCCGCGTAAGTCCATATTGTTTTCCTTGGCAAATTTAACAATCTTATCTGCCTCTGTAAAGTTAAACTTACCTTCTTCTGGGTGAATATTGATTGGCTTCATGACATTCTCTGCAACGATGCTATTATAATGGCGCTTTAATACTTCTGCGTCTTTTCCCTCTAATTGATAAGGTTCAACGGCTGCGCCAATTGTAAAGGAATTTTTATATCTTTCGTCCATTGGTTTTACTTCTAATGCACTAACTGGTTCATTTGCAGCAGATACACTATTCATTCCTGCAGGTAGCAATAAGGCTAAGGCTAGTCCGCAAATAACAGGTTTACGTAAAACTTTTAGCATATTGTGATCTCCTTTTTAAAAAAATATTTTTTGAAAGGATTTTCTTGAATGGTTAATTAAACCTCCTTTTTTATAATTTTCTAGCTAGGAGATATAGAGAAAGCGCTCTCAATTTACTTTGAAAAACTTATGTAACTATAGTATCCTAGCTCGAGTTTATTATAACAGCACTTAGTTCGTTTGTACACCGAACTAACTAAGTTTTTTGAATTTTTTCTAGATTGAATTAATTTACAACCCCTTCAGCCCTTACATACAACAGGTTTTTAGATACAAAAAAGGAGTACCTCCTCAGATTCTTGTATAATTATTGAGGATGAATGGCTGTGTGGCTTACTCATCATACTGCAGTATTGAAGGTCAAAAGTTTGGCTAACGAACTCACAGGTTACTTCAAAATTAAGCTAAATTTTTCACAACAGATAAAGAATTCCTTTCACTAGATCAAGATAAAGAGAAATGTCGTAAATAAAGCCTGCGGTTGAATTTCATAGTAGGCTTTATTTACGATCATTATCGCCATTAATCAAAAAATACATCCAACCTACTGCATTTGGAGTTTTGACTTCAGGAAATTTTCGGTTGAAAAAGCCGCAACTCCCAAAGCAGAAGAAGGAAGAGATAAATCTGAAAAATCAATCTTAATGTCCGTTTGATGGAACGGCAATGTGAATTTGCCAATAACGTCCCGAACTTGCGGTTCAATCCATTGTCTTGCTGCTGCCAGGCGATTTCCAATGATAATTTGCTGGGGATTAAATGCATGAATGATATTAATGATTCCTAAGCCTAGGTTTTTGCCGATCTCTTCCAACAGTTGAATGGCTGCTTGCTCCTCACTTTGTGCAAGTAATAGTATTTCGCCTAAATTGACATCATTTGTTATTCCCAAGTTCATTTCATTTGCTTTTGATAGCAGGGATTGTTCAGAAGCATATAGTTCCCAACAGCCTTTATTTCCACATCGGCACTGCATTCCGTTTTTGTCAATTGTCATGTGCCCGAACTCACCCGAATATCCATTAATTCCTTTATATAATTCCCCATTAATAATAATACCTGTTCCAATCCCA
Organism: Ectobacillus funiculus; assembly: GCF_004138295.1. GTDB lineage: Bacteria > Bacillota > Bacilli > Bacillales > Bacillaceae_G > Ectobacillus > Ectobacillus funiculus. The sequence goes on from NZ_SCFM01000089.1 coordinate 11,110, forward strand.
ATTCCTGCACTTACATAAATGAGATCATCAAAGGGTTGTCCGATTCCAAATTTTTTCTCTCCGTAAGCACCGGCGTTTGCCTCATTTTCAACAATAACAGGTACATTGAACATGTTTTCAAGCTCTGCTGTTAGTGAAACGTTTTTCCAACCTAGATTAGGGGCAAGCAAAATATCTCCTTCTTTGTTCACAACTCCCGGTGCACCAATTCCAATTCCGACGATTCCATAGGGAGAGGGAGGGACAGTATCGATTAAAGAAGAAATAATACTTTTCACACGATTAAGGGTATCTTCAAAGGATACATTTATATACTTTTCATTTTTGGTAATCACAATGTTTCCGTGGAGATCAGTTAAGACTCCGAGAATGTAGTTGACACCAAGATCAATTCCAACAGAATAGCCGGCACCTTGGTTAAACAAAAGCATTACTGGACGTCTGCCCCCGCTGGATTCGCCTGGGCCAGATTCATAAATTAACTGTTCCTCCAGCAGCTCTGCTACTAATGACGATACCGTTCCTTTGTTTAAACCGCATTTTTGCGCAATATCAGCACGTGAAATAGGGGAATGATTCATAATCAAATTGAATACAACTGATTTATTTTCTTTTTTTACTAACTGCTGATTCCAGGTCGTTTGCATAATAGTTTCCGTTCCCTTCTTTTACAATAGACTTACATTTATTATAGCGATTTTACTCTCCGGAATAAATTTTAATTACAATAAACTTTGTTTATCCGGTAGACAAACAAAGTTTGCGGTGATATAATCAATTCATAAGTTGTACAGCTGAAGGAAAATTGGTATATAGTTGTTTTATTTTTAGTTTGTTGTAAGCGATAACAACAAATTGTGAATTTGTAACATGAAAACCAAAGAGGAGGAAGTTTCAGATGGCTTATTTCCAAAATATTAACCAAATTCAGTTTGAAGGTCCAGCATCAAAAAATCCACTTTCATTTAAGTATTACAACCCGGAAGAAAAAATAAACGGCAAAACAATGGAAGAAATTCTGCGCTTTTCTGTTGCGTATTGGCATACATTCGCTGCTGATGGAACAGATCCATTCGGTGCAGGAACGATGATTCGTCCTTGGGATCATTATAAGGGCTTAGATTTAGCAAAAGCACGTGTGGAAGCGGCATTTGAATTGTTTGAAAAGCTAAATGTACCTTTCTTCTGCTTCCATGATTCCGATATCGC
>NZ_SCFM01000009.1 GCF_004138295.1 Ectobacillus funiculus
GAGATCTACACCAATGACACCGTCTGCTTTTGAATAATTGATATGAGGATGTTCTGGCTCTTCTACGATACATTTGATGATGTAGTACGTACCATGGTCTTCAATCGACCAACCGATTGGCTTGCCATACTTCTTTTTGTTCCGACAGGAAAGCTGTGTAGCAATAGATTCTTGCACCTGATCTTGTCCATAAGTAAAATACACATAGGGAAGTATAAGCGCTTGTCCCGTAATACTTCTGATATGTAAGGTTTGGCTTTGGGTATCATATTGGAACACAAAGTTGCCATACTTCGCATCCTTCCGTCCAGAGATGGTCAGCTTGGCATTTCTTTTGTAACGGAATGCATGTCTCCACGCTGCATGACTCTTTTGATCCTTACACATTGTATACTGCTTACGAAAGAAGGAACGGGAGCCGAACAAAGCCGAAGGAAACTCTCGCCGGAGTTTCTCCTTTTTCTGCTCCTGCCGAAAAAGACGATGCTGGAGCTGTCCGATTTTTGCCTTGAGGTGTTTGATTTCTTTATCTATATGCCGATGTTCAAACAGATAGAGGGAGAACCAAACCTGTGTCTCGTTCTTACGATGAAACGCATATACCGCACCGGAAGAGGTTTGATGCACCCGATACCTCATTCTTTTGTGCAATTTCGGTTTTCCCGTTACAACTGATTGCTTCATCTTCCGTAATGCTGTGAGCTTGCTGCGTTCATTTTTTAGTTTCTTTTGAATCGAATGAATGGTACCATCTACCTGTTTCATATATAGTGCTTGTAGTTCCTTTTGAGATGTACGAAGAGTATTTGCTTGTTGGACTGCGCTATTCGCATAATAGTCATCCAGTTGAAATCGTTTCTTGATTGCTAGATGAAGACTGCCTTCATACGGTTTGTTCCCCGTGCGTAGATGTTTTGTCTGCCAAGCATAAGCCGTGCGAATTGCCTTATTATAGAGACGGAGAGAATGAAAGAGTTCCTGATTCAAATCGTGGGGGATCGTTTGTTTATAGATTCGATTGGAAAAATAGCACTTCTTCATTCTCTCCCTCTCCCTTTTGGTTCATTTTGGTAATTTTATATTATCAAAAGAACGTATGTTTGTCCAGTGGAGTTTTCCTATTCGCCAAACATGCTAGGCGAATCGCCTAGCCGACATTCATCCCCCACTTACCACTGTGCTACGCCCATCACGGGCTTGAAGTGGAGGTCTTCTGTCGGAAAATGATAAAGGAAAAAACGAAGGGGTGTTGTTATCATGAATATTCTATATTTAGAGGACGATACGGAAATAGGGAGATGGGTAAAGAGTGATTTGGAGTCTAGAGGCTATACGATCGAGTGGTACACCTCAGGCTTAGAACTTCCCCATCATTTGGAACAGTATGATTTAATGATTTTGGACATAATGCTGCCGGGCTTGGATGGTTTTTCCTTGGGCAGGCGACTAAAAAGTAAATATCCTCAAGTTCCAATTCTTATGCTATCAGCAAGAGGGTCTATTGAAGATAAGTTAGAAGGCTTGGAATTTGCTGATGATTATTTGACAAAACCATTTCACCCAGATGAACTGGCAAAGCGCGTTGAAGTACAGTTGCGAAGATATGATAGGTTATTATCACCAGTACTGCAATTGCGTCACTTAGAGGTAGATCAAACAAAGAATAGTATTATCAATACGTTAACGAATGAAGAGGTTATGTTGACCGGCAAGCAATTTCAAATTTTTAATTATTTCTTGCGCCATTTGAATCAAATTTTAACGAAGGAACAGCTATTTGAAGGGGTATGGGGAGAACCGTATATCGAAGGCGATAAAACTTTAATGGTACATATTCGTTTTTTGCGTGAAAAGATTGAAAAGGATCCTTCAAAGCCTGAGATTATTGAAACAATTCGCGGGATTGGTTATCGGGTAAAGCAATGAAATGGTATAATTCACTGCTCTTTAAATTCAGTTTAATTGTACTAGCAGCTATTTTGTTTATGCCGATTGCAATCCCATTTGCGTCCATTATTACATATGTCCCTACTATTCTATTGAAAAGTAAGGATGAGCAGACACCCTACAAAGGCTACAATGAACTGGAAAGCATGTGGCATGCTGAGGCTAAAAAGCTGGCGGGAAAAACAGATGAGGAAATACGCGGTAAGCTAGAGAGCCTGCATGAAACGTATCGTGATTCGCAAGTATTTTGGGTTGACCGTACGGGAAAAACACGTGACACATTTTCGTATAAGGATAAGCTTCCTGCAGAGTGGTCTGTCCCTTATACCATTCAATTTATGAAGGATAGTGTAGATGCAGATCCATTTACTGTACTCGCATTTTTAGGGGAGGACCCATCTGCTGGTTTTATGGTTATTAAAGTAGATCGTATTTTGCTGGATCCGCCGATTCAGCGTCTTTCAAATGGGTATAACTATCTGTTTGTTTCCTTTGTCTGTATCATTTTCATTTTATTTATTTTGTTTTCATCGCTATTTTTCAATAACCTCCGTAAACGGTTAATCCGTTTGCGGAATGCGATGCAGAACAGGCATCAATCAGGCATTCCGCTGCCAATTGCAATTTCAAAATATGATGAGATCGGCCAGCTTGAAGAGAGCTTTAACCTGATGGTAAAAGAATTGGGAGAAAGCCGCGAACGTGAGAAGCAGGAAGAAAAGTTGCGGCGGGAATTGATTTCTAACTTATCTCATGACCTGAGAACGCCGCTTACGATTATTCGCGGGCACCTGGCTTCTATGAGACAGGAAGCTCTGACGGCCAGGGGTAAAGAAGCCTTGGCGAGCATTGACCAAAGGATTGATTTCTTGAGCAGCCTTATTGAAAATTTATTGTCATATACGCTGTTATCTAGCGGCAAATATCCTTTCCGGCCTGCCGATACGGAGATAAATCGTTTCATTCGAAGCAGCATTGCCAGTTGGTATCCGGCCCTCGAACAACACGGGATAGAGGTAGTGGCAGATATAACAGCTGAAGTGTTTCACTGGTCAATTGACCGCAGCTGGATGGAGCGAATTATCGATAATCTGCTTCAAAATGTAATTCGTCACGCAGGCGAAGGGAAATATGTTAAGATAACCGTCAGAAAAAATCAAATTACCATTCAGGACAAAGGAAAAGGCTTCTCCGCAGAGAGCTCCCAAAAAGGCATTGGAATAGGTATGGTTATTGTTGATGTAATGGTACGTGAGATGGGATTATCTTTAGAGGTTGATTCTAATAGTGCAGGAACAAGTATTACGATAAAAAGCAGTTAAAAAGTTGTGATCTTAATCCCATCCCCTGTGAAATCTGATGATGCACCTATAAACATTAATCTCATCAGATAGACCTAAGGATTTAGTATGAATTGGCTTATCAACAGGGAAGACTTAACAGCCTTCACTGTAATGAGATTGCTTATAGTTTCTTTTTCTTATCACATACTAAAGTAAAATAATCTGGGGGATGGGTAGTATGCATAATCGTATTCAAAATTTAAAAAATCGGTTACCCGAAGAACATCAAGATATGGCGATTTTAACCCAACATATTTTTGACGCTTTAGATCAATTAAGAGAAAAACATAGAAAACTTGTCGGTACTAGTGCTAGTGTTAAAATTAAGCCAAGTGGACAGTATGAAAAATGCTTTTATGAGACGATTACCGAAATTCAACAACTCATTATGACTACATTAGAACATACAACCGAAGACGTTGAACATAGAGGAGATAAATATTGGGACAAGTGGTATCCGCAAGGAGTTGATGCAACAACTGAATATCTTCATGAAAGGGGTAAATATTGATATTTATGATTGTTGCCTTATCATTTTTTACACTTTAAGAAAGGATAAATTTCTAGCTGGATGCCAATTCGACGTAGCGAGAAATTTTAGGAATAAAGTATAAGTAGGGCTACGCCTCTGTCTTCGCCCAAGAACGGGGCTCGCCAATCGGCGAGTTTTCTTTAAAAGTAAGTAATAAACGAAATTTCTCAAAACATCTCTAAAATATACAAATCATTTAGGGGTGTTTTGAGTTTTTTTGCACTTTAAGAAAGTATAAATTTCTAGCTGGAGGCCAACTCGACGTAGTGAGAAATTTTAGGAATACAGTATAAGTAGGGCTATGCCTCTGTCTTCGCCTAAAGGAGGGCCTCGCCAATCGGCGAATTTTCTTTTTCATAAAAACCAATCTTTTCATGAAGTCATGTTGCTGCCCTTCTTTTTATGAACCACAACACGAGAAAAGTAGCGATAAGGAAAGCTGGTAAGCAGTTCAAAAAATAGCTTGTATACAAGGTGACCTGATATTCAGTTAGGTAAGAGGCCACTTTCAAACTAATCAGCCAGAACACAACAACAAACAGATAGGGCGTAAGGTTACGCTCTTTCCATTTGAACCGTTCCAACCAAATCATCTTTTTTAAGAGCTCGATCACTACATGCCAATGAATTAAAATGCTTAAGAATGAAACAGCTAGATATAACACTAGAAAAATGAATAAAACGCGTTCAACAAAGCCGAACTCCAGCCGCAGGGAATCACTCGTGAAAACCCAAGGGTAAACGATTCTATCGAGATGATAAAATCCAATATATCCAATGTTCTAGCTTCTAATAAAATTCTCGGAACGCATGCCACAATATTTGCTACCATGTTTACGATGATCAAATAATAAAAATACCGATTCATTTCTACATCCCTCTATTTTCATTAGCCTTTTCTGAACAGCCAGTTTGCGATATATGCTTCCTCCAACCTATTAAGATGTGTAATATACACAATGAAAAAGATTTTATTCTTACTTTAATCGGGTCATACAGTAATTTTTTAATCTTCCCGTCCGTGTCTATACTTATTTTTAAGTCATTAATTAAATTTAGTATTTCCTAAAATTAGTAATTGAATGTATCTTTAATAGATAAGAAGGGTAAGTATGTTGAATGTTTTGATGGAGTGAGGAGACCATTAGAGTAAACGGTTCGTTTGTTTGAGATGAAGCTTATCTTAAGTAAGGAGGAATTAGAATGAAAAAAAGATCGATATATTCTCTAGATCCTCCCAAGGTATTGGTGGCTGGGTTTGCCCTCATTATTATATTAGGTGCGTTTCTTCTAACCCTTCCTATAGCCACTACGAGTGGGAAGGGTCTGCTATGGTTAGATGCATTATTTACCTCTACATCTGCTACATGTGTGACAGGGCTTGTGGTGGTGGATACAGGAACGACATTCACGATGTTCGGACAATTGGTAATTTTGTCTCTCATTCAAATAGGTGGTTTAGGATTTATGACATTTGCGACTTTGTTTGCGTTTCTTTTAGGGAAGAGGATTTCTCTGAAAGAACGGTTATTATTACAAGAAGCCCTAAACAATTTATCTGTTGAAGGTATTGTCCGCTTAGTAAAAAGAATTCTTATTTTTACGATTGTAATTGAATTGATTGGCGCGATTTTATTGGCAACTCGTTTCGCATTTGATATGCCACTCCCAAGAGCTATTTATTATGGAATATTCCATTCCGTTTCAAATTTTAATAACGCAGGATTTGATTTAATGGGGGAATTTAGAAGTTTGACCGGTTATGTAGAAGATCCCCTTGTTACATTAGTAGTATGTATGCTAATCACACTAGGGGGAATTGGATTTATCGTGATGAATGAGGTATATGAATACAGACAAACCCGCCGTTTCTCTTTACATACGAAGGTTGTTTTTCTTACCAGCTCCCTGTTAGTGGTGTTAGGAACGGTGCTTATTTTCTTGTTTGAATTTAATAATCCAAAAACGTTACAACCGTTATCGATGTCTGGTAAATTTCTAGGGTCTTTGTTCCAAGCTGTTACGCCGAGAACAGCAGGGGCCAACACTCTCAATATCCCTGACTTAACACAGCCAACCCTGTTCCTTATTATTATTCTTATGTTTATTGGAGCTTCTTCCGGATCTACAGGCGGGGGAATTAAAACAACAACATTGGCCACTTTATTAGGAGCAGTATGGTCACAGATAAAAGGGAAAGAAGATGTAGTGCTTTTCAAAAGAAGAATTCCATATGATACGATTTATAAGGCACTTACTGTTACATTAAGCGGTCTTCTCCTTGTTATGACGGTTACCATGCTATTAACGATCACAGAACCAGGAAAAGAGTTTTTAATGATTCTGTTTGAAGCAACTTCCGCTTTCGCAACGGTCGGGCTCTCTATGGGGCTAACACCTGAATTATCTCCATTTGGAAAAATTCTGATTATATTAACGATGTTTGCGGGAAGGGTAGGTCCATTGACCATTGCTTTTGCTGTTACACTTCGAAGAAAGCCAGATCCGTTCAAGCATCCAAAAGGAAAAATCATGATTGGGTAATCGCCCCGTCATACAATCTTAGAGGAGCGATGTACATATGAACAAGCAATACGCAGTGATTGGGTTGGGAAGATTCGGTTCGGGCATTGTGAGGTCAGTCCCATTGTTTTTAAACTATTTTTAAACAAACGAGTACCTTTGTTTTAACTGTAGCGCTCTATGATAACTATAGAGGTGATTGAAATGAAGGAACACATGATTATTCAAACGACCGATTTAGTAAAAAGCTTTAAAGGAAAAGCAGCTGTGAATGGAATCAACTTATCTATTCAAAAAGGTGAGATTTATGGGTTTTTAGGACCGAATGGATCAGGCAAAACAACAACAATCCGCATGCTGCTTGGTTTGATGAAGCCAACCTCTGGAGCCATTGAATTGTTTGGCAATGATGTGAAGAGGAATCATTTGCATGCGTTGCAGAGGATTGGTTCCTTGGTTGAATCCCCCTCTTACTATGCCCATTTGACGGGGCGGGAGAATTTAGAAGCCATCCGGAAAATTGTTAGAGTTCAAAAAAGCAGGATTGATGAAGTGCTTAGCATTGTAGGATTAACAGCAGATGCGAATCGAGGGGTAAAGGAGTATTCTCTCGGAATGAAGCAGCGGCTTGGGATTGCAGCTGCATTGTTAGGGAATCCTGAACTGCTGATCCTTGATGAGCCGACAAATGGCTTAGATCCTTCTGGAATTCATGAAATTCGCGATTTAATTAAAAATATGCCTGCTCGCTATGGAATAACGGTTTTAGTTTCAAGTCATTTGCTCTCAGAAATTGATCAAATGGCTTCGAAGGTTGGTATCATTTTAAAAGGAAATCTTATTTTTCAGGATAAGATTGAAATCCTGAGAAATAGGGCGAAATCTCAAATCAAGCTTCGTGTACAAGATACTGACAGAGCAAAAGCGCTTCTCTTAACAAAAGGGATTGCTGTTAGCCAAGAAAATGGGGCACTTTACCTGGAAGAAAACAAGGATGAGCATGTTACGAATGTAATCCGTATGCTCATTCATAACGATATTTCTGTCTATCGTGTAGAAGAGGAACGAAAATCATTAGAAGAGATTTTCCTTGAATTGACGAGTGGAGGGGATCTGCACCATGTTGGACATTCTGCAAGCTGATTTGCTGAAGCTGAAGCGAAAATGGTTTTGGCTGCTTGTTTTTCTAGGTCCCTTCGGTGTCGTTTCGCTGCAAATAGTAAATTACGGGGTAAGGTATGACTGGTTGATTCAGCAGCAGCCAGATGTTTGGCTAGGACTCATCCAAAATATCAATATGTTTGTCGCACCTGCTTTATTGCTGGGCATGACGATTCTTGCCTCACAAATTGCAAATATTGAACATCAACAAAGTTCCTGGAAACAGCTGTTGAGTTTGCCGGTTAGACGAAGAGATGTATTTTCATCCAAATTTGTTATTGTATTTTTCATGCTGCTGCTATCTTGTGCTCTATTATTTGTCGGAACGATTATCTTAGGCGTTTATTTGCATTTTGGTGATAATATTCCGCTGCTTCTCATTTTTAAAAACAGCTTCTATCCCCTGCTAGCGGGAATCCCAATCCTTGCAATCCAGCTCTGGCTTTCAATTACGATTCAAAACCAAGCATATTCGCTTTCCGTCGGCATTCTGGGCAGCGTCTGCTCGATGTACGCCTATTCTGCACCAGATTGGTTCATTTGGAAATGGCCGCTATTGCAAGCGGGGCAAGGTCAGGAAAAATTTCTTTTAGCTGGAGTTTTGGCAGGAAGCGTTATTCTTCTGGGCGGCATCATTGATTTTCAAAGGAAGGACGTGAAGTAATGCTTTGGGCTCTTATTACGACAGAGTATTTTAAAATTAGAAAAACAAGGATTTTATCGCTTCTTTTTATCAGTCCTGTCTTTGCCGGAGTTGTTGGCTTTGCGACGAGTGATTTGTTATCAGGCCCGAAGTGGCTTGCGTCTTTATTAGCTATGTCGGTAACACATTCTCTTTTACTGCTGCCGCTCATTATCGGAGTGCTAGCGAGCTTTATTTGCAGATATGAGCATCTTCACGGCGGCTGGAAACAGCTGCTGAGTCTTCCTGTCCGTCGCGAGCATGTCTATTTAGCCAAATTTATTATGATTGCTGTGCTAATTGCTGTTAATCAGCTGCTTTTCGGAATCAGCTGGATCCTAGTTGGAGCAGTGAAAGGATTTACCGACCCCATTCCGCTGGAAGCCCTGTGGAAGAGCTTGGCTGGAGGATGGATTTCCACACTTCCTCTCGCTGCCCTCTTGCTTTTCGTATCTATGGCATGGTCGAGCTTTGCCGCACCGCTTGCTTTAAATGTAGTGTTTACGCTTCCTAATATCCTAGTAGCTAACTCGAAGCAATATGCTCCATATTATCCGTGGGTACAGCCGTTTTTAACGATGCTTCCTAATGGGGATGGGCCGTGGGGAGGCTTTTTTACATCATTTGAGTCACTTATCTTTGCAATTTGCGGGAGCCTTCTTCTTTTCTTCGCTGCCGGGTTATTGTACATTCGTCAAAAAGCAATTTGAAGAACATAAAAAAGTCCGGCCTGCACCGGACTTTTCTCCATTTGGATAAGTTACGAATTTCCAGCTAAGAGCGAATTTGCGTAGCGAGAAATTTTAGGAATAAAGTATAAGAGCAACGATGCCGCTGTCTTCGCCCAAGGGCGGGCTCGCTAATCACAGCTTTTCTTCAAACCAAGTCTTTGCCGCAGCTACTTCGTCGCGTGTTAGCTGATGGCCAAAGGAGTGCCAATATAGCTGTACATCTGCACCGGCATCCTGCAGCAATGCTGCTAAATCATTGGTCTCCTGCGGCGGGCAAATTGGGTCATTGTTTCCTGCCCCGATGAAAACCGGTATTTCAGTTAAAGAAGGAAGGGCAACGCCGCGTCTTGGCACCATCGGATGAAATAAGATAGCTGCCTGCAGAGCATTCTTATAATGGAATAATAAACTGCCGGCAAGGTTAGCGCCATTTGAGTAACCAATGGCGATAACCTTGCTTCGGTCAAATTTATAGTTTCTCGCTGCCTCATCTAGAAACTCCTGTAATTCCTTCGTGCGAAATACTAAATCCTCTATATCAAAGATGCCCTCCGCCATTCTGCGGAAAAAGCGGGGCATCCCATTTTCCAATACATTTCCGCGTACGCTTAAGACGTTAGCGGAAGGGGAAATCATTTCAGCGAGTGGAAGCAAATCCTCTTCTGTTCCTCCGGTGCCGTGAAGTAAAAGTAAGGTTGTATCTGTCGTTCCCTTTTGAAAAATATGCTGCATGATTGATCTCCCTTCAAAAGATAATTACTTAAAACAAAGTATAAGCGCCTGGACCGCTAAGTGCTACTCCGATGGCTGCGGCAATTAGCACGAGATTATATTCAAAGCCGTTTTGTGTGCTCCATAATCCATTTTTCCCATGAACTGTAAATATTGCAACTAGCATTGTAATCGTAATCAGAGCAGCACCCGCCCATGTAAAGACACCAGCCGCAAATAATAAACCACCGACAAGCTCGCCTGCCCCTGCTAAAAATGCCATGAACACGCCTGGCTTCACTCCGATTGATTCCAGCCAGCCGCCTGTTCCTTTTAAGCCATAGCCGCCAAACCAGCCGAACAGCTTTTGGGCGCCGTGCCCGATAAATAGAATTCCCACAACTAAACGAATAATTAAAAGACCTGTGTCCATCATGTTGTAAACCTCCTGAAAGTTATTAACTTACATTACGTAAGTATAATACGATATCTCACTTACTTTTGTCAATTAACTTCTTTAAAGTATATTTGTTATCTTCTTGTCTCATGCAAAAAAATATAGAAATAGAACGAGTTTGTTGTGGGGTGAAAAATGCTGAAGGGAAATAAGAAAACCGTATGGGTACAAAAAATCTTTCAAACAAGCTGTTCGAGCAAATAGATAGCTTTCTGCTTAACAACATACCTTTCTGTACTGTATGATGAAGATAACAAGAACTATATGGCCAATTTTATCGGCAGGAAAAGATTATAATGATTGAGACAAAGGGAAACAACGAAACCTAGGAAAGGGGAAACGGGATGAAACGCATATTGTTTGTATGTACGGGAAATACATGCCGTAGTCCGATGGCAGAAGCGGTGCTTCGTCATCATGGCAAAGAGGTCTTTGAAGTGAAGTCGGCTGGTGTATTTGCAGATGCAGGAAGCGATGCCTCTGCGCATGCCAAAACGGCACTTCAGGAACAAGGGATAGAAATCAATCATACTTCCCAGCAGTTAACAGAGGAATTGCTGCAATGGGCAGATGTTGTGTTGACGATGACGAGAGGCCATAAGCAGACGATTGCCCAATATTATCCGGGGTTAGGGGATAAGGTGCATACGTTGTACGGATATACAGAGCGTATCGATCGTGATATTTCTGATCCGTACGGCGGCTCACTCGAAGTGTATAGAAGGACTTTACATGAATTAAATGCACTGCTGCAGCGCTTTGCGAAAAATCAAGCCGCTGAAGGCGGCGGACATGTATAATTAGGCTGTAGGGAGATTATATTTGGAGGGACCGAACATGAAGGTAGTAGTAGCATCTGATCACGGCGGCGTGAATATCCGTAAAGAAATTATACATTTATTAGAAGAACTTGGAATGGAATATGTAGATCTTGGCTGTGAATGTGCAGTTGGGTCGTCTGTCGATTATCCTGATTTTGCATTTCCGGCAGCTGAAATGGTTGCAAAAGGGGAGGCTGACAGAGGTATTTTAATTTGTGGTACAGGCATTGGGATGTCTATTGCCGCTAATAAGGTAAAAGGCATTCGTTGTGCACTTATACACGATACCTTTAGTGCGAAGGCAACGCGTGAGCATAATGATTCCAATATGATGGCAATGGGAGAGCGCGTGATTGGACCAGGTTTGGCACGAGATGTTGCTGAAATTTGGCTAACAACTGAGTTTCTAGGCGGACGCCATGCAAATCGTGTAGGCAAAATTAACACGTACGAAGCAGAATAAACAGCAGGTTTCCTTAGCATAAAAGAAATGAAGACGCTTCTTTCTTCTATGTATCCAACAAGCATAACGTAATTTTGGGAACCAATTTCCACGAAAGGAAGAGTCGCGATGGATGACTTAGAACAATTACGACAGCAAATGCACGCGGTGCTTTCCGATTTTCAAGAGCAAGCTTCCCTAGAGGCTGGACAATTGTTTGTTATCGGCTGCAGTACGAGTGAAGTAATCGGATCGAGGATTGGGACATCAGGTACAATAGAGGTCGCGCAAATCCTGTTTGAAGAGCTGAGAGCGTTTCAAGACAAAACTGGAATCTCCCTTGTGTTTCAATGCTGTGAGCATCTAAATCGCGCACTTGTTGTAGAACGAGAAGTTGCGCAGAAGTATAACCTAGAGATGGTTACAGTAATTCCAGTTCGTTCCGCAGGAGGGGCGCTGCCGACATATGCCTACCACAATATGAAGGATCCAGTTGTAGTAGAGTTTATCAAGGCAGATGCTGGTATAGATATCGGTGATACATTTATTGGCATGCACATCAAGCATGTGGCAGTTCCGGTACGTACCGCGTTAAAGCAAATCGGCAGTGCACATATTACGCTGGCGAAAACCCGTCCGAAACTTATCGGCGGCGCCCGCGCAGTCTACCCGGCAGCACAAAGGGAAAGTGTAAGCTGTCACTAATAGGCCATCCCTAGGGATGGCCTTTCCTGTTTTTGGCGGAGAGTCTTTTCTGTGAGAATGGAAAACTAAAAAGGCGGTGTTCCTTGAAGTGGGCGTCTGCAGAGGAACTTTTGCGTCCGATTAAGAAAAGACAGAATAAATTCATAAAGTGATGCAAAATACGCAGTTGGAAACGATATCATTTTTAAATCGACAAGAAACGCCAGGATATTTTATTTTTTCTTTTGACGCCACCTAAAATCATGGTAGAATGAAATTGAAAATGTGAATGTTAAAAATGAATTACGCGTATAATTTTCGTATTTTTTCAAGAAAATCCGAAAATACATTGCCTTTGCTGCTTATTGCCGTCCGTTTTGGCTACAAATGCTTCAGAGAACAATGAAGATATACTACAAGCAGCAAGATGGCATTGTAATTCGTTTGAGGGAAAAAAAGGGGGATTCTTATGGAGCATTTAAAGCAGCAGGATCAAAAAGTATTTCAAGCGATTCAAGCGGAATTAGGAAGACAACGTTCTAACATCGAGTTGATTGCTTCAGAAAACTTTGTTAGCCAAGCAGTAATGGAGGCACAAGGCTCTGTTTTAACAAACAAGTACGCAGAAGGCTATCCTGGGAAACGTTACTACGGTGGTTGTGAGCATGTAGACGTAGCAGAAGATATCGCAAGAGACCGCGCGAAGGAAATCTTCGGAGCAGAGCATGTAAACGTACAGCCTCACTCTGGTGCGCAAGCAAACATGGCTGTATACTTTACGATTCTTCAGCACGGCGATACAGTTCTTGGTATGAACCTAGCGCACGGCGGTCACTTAACGCACGGAAGCCCAGTTAACTTCAGTGGTGTGCAATACAACTTCGTAGACTACGGTGTAGATCCAGAAACTCAATACATTGATTACAACGATGTTCTTGAGAAAGCACGTACACATAAGCCAAAGCTTATCGTTGCAGGTGCAAGTGCATATCCACGTGTAATTGACTTCGCAAAGTTCCGTGAAATCGCGGATGAAGTTGGCGCATATTTAATGGTAGATATGGCTCATATCGCAGGATTGGTTGCAGCAGGACTACATCCAAATCCAGTTCCTTATTGTGATTTCGTAACAACAACAACTCACAAAACATTGCGCGGACCTCGCGGCGGTATGATTTTATGTAAAGAAGAGTTCGCAAAGCAAATCGATAAATCAATTTTCCCTGGCATTCAAGGCGGACCATTAATGCACGTAATCGCTGCAAAAGCAGTAGCATTTGGCGAAGCATTGCAAGATAGCTTCAAAACATATGCACAAAATGTTGTTAATAACGCGCAGCGTTTAGCAGAAGGATTACAAAAAGACGGTTTGACGCTTATCTCTGGCGGTACGGACAACCACTTAATTCTAGTTGATGTTCGTAACCTAGATATTACAGGAAAAGTGGCCGAGCACGTTCTAGATGAAGTTGGTATTACTGTAAACAAAAATGCTATCCCATTCGATCCTGCAAGCCCGTTTGTAACAAGCGGTATTCGACTTGGTACAGCGGCAGCAACTTCCCGTGGCTTCGGCTTAGAGGAAATGGATGAGATTGCATCTGTTATTGCTTACACATTGAAAAACCATGACAATGAGCAAGCATTAGAGGAAGCAAGAAAACGCGTTAACGCACTTACTGCAAAATTCCCAATGTATCCAGAATTGTAATTCTATACATCAATTATTCAAGACACCTTGTATCAATACGCAAGGTGTCTTTTTGCCTCTTTAAGTATAAATTTCTAGCTGGATGCTAATTCGACATGGCGAGAAATTTTAGGAATAAAGTATAAGTAGGGCTATGCCGCTGTCTTCGCCCAAAGGCAGGGCTCGCCAATCAGCGAGTTTTCTTTACCTATATGGTTACATGGTCCTTTCCACAAATATGTAAAGAAAAGGAGATAAGCTATACTTGAATATTGAACAGGTTTTTTATACAATCGTAAATAGTGTTCAAAAGGGCAGACCAACGAACGCCACATCCCAAAAAAGGAGAGATGCAAATGGGAAAGCTATATGTTTTCGATCATCCACTTATTCAACACAAGCTTACATATATTCGTGATAAAAAAACAGGTACGAAGGAATTTCGTGAGCTAGTCGATGAAGTAGCCAGCTTAATGGCCTTCGAGGCAACGCGCGATCTTCCATTACAGGAAATAGAAATTGAGACGCCGGTAAGCGTAACGAAGACAAAGGTGCTCGCAGGGAAGAAGCTTGGCCTAATACCAATTTTGCGTGCGGGGCTTGGAATGGTAGATGGTATTTTAAAAATGATTCCAGCGGCAAAGGTAGGGCATGTTGGTTTATACCGCGACCCGAAAACATTGCAGCCAGTTGAGTACTATGTGAAGCTCCCAAGTGATGTGGAGGAGCGTGACTTTATCGTGCTTGATCCAATGCTTGCGACAGGCGGTTCAGCTGCTGAAGCGATCAATTCCTTGAAAAAGCGCGGTGCGAAGAGCATTAAGCTGATGTGCATCATCGCTGCCCCAGAGGGAGTAAAGATTGTACAGGAAGCGCATCCGGATGTAGATATTTATATTGCGGCTTTGGATGAAAAATTGAACGACCATGGTTATATCGTCCCTGGCTTAGGGGATGCGGGAGACCGTTTATTTGGTACAAAATAAGATAAAAGACGAGAAGGCATGCCCTTCTCGTCTTTTTTACATTTTGGGAAAGTATAAATTTTCAGCTGGAAGACCATACCTTGTAGTAGATTACTTTTTGGAAGTATCTTCACTAGCAGACCATTTTCAGTTGATAAAAAGAACCGTTTTTGAAATAGTCCGTAGTGCAATCCCGATAAATGTTGACCTGTCAGCCACACTTAATGGTGATGAACTGCGAATTTGATACATTCGAAAAGCTTAGGAATACAGGATAAGGGCAGCTATGCCGCTGTCTTCGCCTAACGGCTCGTCAATCAGCGCGAGTTCTTTATTATAGGAGTAAAATTATTTCCCTCTTTCTTATACATGGAATAGCTGGAAAAGGAGAAGCATATAGGAAAAGGGAGGTTCGTTATGCTTCGGGTTTTACTTCTAGGATGTCTTCTTTTGTTTGCGACAAAAGCAGAGGCGACTGTGTTTCCGAATCGTCCGCCTGTGCCGTCTTCTTATGAAAATGAGCAGGAAATTGCCATTGTTGAGACTGCGCCTGAACGAATGGAGAAGGTGCAGCAAATGCTTCGGCGTGAATACCCGAATATACGGGTACGCTGTGTGTATCAAACAGCACTGTCCGGCTTAAGTGTACAAGGAAGCAGGAAGGAGCTGCGCAATCTGGCCAAGATCCCGGGCATCGCTCGCGTTACCCCTGTATCTGTGTATAAAGCTGATATAACAGAGAGCGTCCCGTTTATTGGCGGGGCTAAGGTGCGCGGCTATTTTGATGCATCGGGCAGGCGTTTAAGCGGGGCTGGGGTCCGCGTCGGGGTTATTGACACAGGATTAGATTACCGCCACCCAGATTTGCGGCGCAGCTATGCAGGCGGCTATGACACGGTAGATAACGATTCTGACCCGATGGAATCGAAAACGAAGGAGCCAACGCAGCACGGCTCCCATGTAGCGGGTATCATTGCAGCAAATGGGAAGCTCAGGGGCATCGCACCGGATGCAAAAATCTTCGCGTACCGCGCACTTGGGCCTGGCGGTGTTGGCTCGACCGAAACGGTACTCAACGCAATTGAGAGAGCAATCAAGGATCGGGTGGATGTTCTTAATCTTTCGCTCGGCAATGATGTCAACGGCCCAGATTGGCCGACGAGCATTGCCTTAAACTATGCTGCTAGAGCAGGGATTATTGCTGTAACGGCATCAGGTAACTCAGGTCCCTCTATTTGGACGATCGGATCCCCGGGAACGGCGGCGCAGGCTATTACGGTCGGGGCATCCACACCGCGTCTTCGCATTCCTTACCTGCGTGTTGCAGGGAGGGAGTTTCGGCTGGCGCAGCTTGGCGGGGCAAAGGAGTGGAATCTAGAGCGTACATATGAATGGGTGGATGCCGGTCTTGGGAAGACTGCTGATATGAAGAATGCTCGGAACAAAATCGTTCTTGTAAAGCGAGGCGAGCTTTCGTTTGCGGAAAAGGTGCAGAATGCACAGAGGGCAGGGGCAAAGGCCATTATTATTTATAACAATATGCCGGGCTCCTTTGCCGGGATGGCTGAAGGAGCGGCTATTCCCGCTGCTGCTATGTCCGGCCGTGACGGTGCATGGCTTAGAAAGCAGAGGGGCTCGCTTGCCGGTACGGTGTTTCATACAGAGCAAGATCGTCTCGCTGGTTTTAGCTCGCGCGGTCCTGTTACGGTAACATGGGGGATTAAGCCCGATGTCGTTGCTCCAGGCGTGGGTATTACCAGCACGGTTCCCAAAGGGTATATGTCGCTGCAGGGCACGAGTATGGCGGCGCCCCATGTGGCGGGCGCCGCTGCGCTGCTGAAGCAGGCGCACCCGAACTGGACACCGGAGCAGGTGAAGGCAGCGCTCATGAATACAGCGAAGCTACTATATAAAGGAAAGCAGCCATATCATGTGTATGAGCAGGGAGCTGGGCGCGTTCAGCTCGAACAAGCGCTGCATCCGCCTTTTCTTATTTATCCTTCTTCTCTATCATTCGGGCTCATTCGGTCATCGCAGGGACATACGATACGTAAGGTTGCTGTGACGCTCGACAATCAAACGGAGAAGGTGCAAAAATATGTTTTCGAGACGCCGCAGGCTAGGCCTGGTATACAATGGAGGCTACCGCATACAGTATATGTAAAGCCGCATGAAAAACAGCGTGTTGTCATTGGTACAGAATTAAGCGCTTTCACCTTGCGGGAAGGGGTACATGAAGGCTATTTGCGCGTCCGAAGCGGTAGTACCGCTGCCGAGCTTCCTTATTTATTCTTCGTAGAGGAGCCCGATTATCCGCGAATTATGGGGTTTCGATTTGTGAAAGGGGACGCTCCTGAATTGTACCGTTATGAAATGTATCTGCCTGGGGGAGCAGATGAACTAGGAATTGTTTTGTATGATCCAGCCACATTTCGATATGTAGATTACATTATGTATCGTCAAAATGTGACAAGCGGAAGAGTGAGGGAAGTTATATCAGTAAAACAATCTATCAAAGGGACATATAAGGCGCTTATATTTGCAAAGAAAGGAAAAAAGGAGGATATCATAGAAAAAACTCTTCAATTCCAATAGGAAAATGCTTAAAATGTGAACATTTATTGACAAATTCAAGATTGAGTTGGAATTTTTCGATTTTTTTCGATTTGGCATTGACACTATTTAACACACTATTGTATGCTAACAAAGTGAGTGGATGATAAGGTTTTCAGCGATAGTTTTCGTCTATCTTTTGACAAAATACTCGCTTTTCAACAACTCAAAAAATGATTCTCGTATAAAAAAGGGTAATCATAAAAACATCTCACACCTCATTTTGCACCAAACTCCTTATACCCATTTGGAGGGATGAACGCTTGCATGGGAATAAACGAAATCCAATGAAAGCTGCGGCTTTGATGACGACAATTACGTCCCAATTAGTAGGCTTTATTCTTATAGGAATTTTTGGAGGAATGTGGCTAGATGAAAGATCACATCTTTCCCCTTTATTTTTAGTTATCGGGCTGCTATTAGGGTTATTTGTTGGGGTATATACTACCATTTCTCTTATTAAACGTTATTTCAAGGAGAATCAGCTATGATGGAAATAGCAGTTAAAAGTTTCAAAAAACAAATGTTATATTTGTTAGCTTTACTAGTCTTAGGCTGGGGATTTACTTCGTATTCTTCACAATTTTTAGGTTTGATAATGGGAATATCCTTTAGCCTTTTCTCCATTAACTACTTAGCAAAAAAAGTAACCAATTTTGGAGAAAAGGTAGTTAAGAATATTCGTGTGAAATCCTTAGGGATGCTCTCGCGTTTTTCAGGAGCAGCCTTGATTGCGCTTGTCGCCGCTAAGTATGAAACCCACATTTCATCTATGGCATTATTATTGGGTATAGTGATAGGCTATTCTATCATTGTCATAAATTTGTTTTATTATAATTTTATTCATAGCAGTGAAAGCGAGGTGAATAAAGATGGAACATAACTTTTATATGTTTAAGTTTTTAGGACTGACGTTCAATCTATCCAACATTATCATGATTCCCGTCGTAATGGCGATTGTGCTATTAATAGTGACACTTGGCACCCGTAAGCTAGCCATGAAGCCAACTGGTATGCAAAACTTCGTGGAGTGGATACTAGATTTTGTTAAAGGAATCATTGGTAGTACAATGGATTGGGAGACAGGAAAGAAGTTCTGGTCATTGGGTACTACATTAATCTTATTCCTTTTCGTATCAAATATGTTAGGGTTATTCTTCTCCCTTTCATATCATGAGAATTTAATCTGGAGATCGCCAACATCTGATCCTATTGTTACATTAACGTTGGCTGTTATGATTGTAGTGCTAACGCATTTCTATGGAGTAAAGCAAAAAGGCAGCAAAAACTACATAAAAGAAAGTTTTTTCGCGCCTCTTTGGTGGTTGTTCCCTATTAAGATCATTGAGGAATTTGCTAATACTTTAACGTTAGGCTTACGTCTATACGGAAACATCTTTGCAGGTGAAATTTTATTAAGCATGTTAGCAAAATTGGCTACACATGGACCTGCATCGAGTGCAGCTGGGAATGTAGTTATTACGATCCTTACGTTCATTCCGACAGTTGTATGGCAAGGATTCAGTGTGTTTATCGGAAGCATCCAATCGTTTGTTTTCGTTATGTTAACAATGGTTTATATGTCTCACAAAGTGAGCAGCGACCATTAATTTATTTCATAAAAAATTAATTAAGGAAACATTTAAAGGAGGATATATCATTATGAGTTTAGGAATTATTGCAGCTGCTATCGCAACTGGTTTAGCAGCAGTTGGCGCTGGTATTGGTAACGGTCTTGTTGCATCTCGTACAGTTGAAGGAATTGCTCGTCAACCAGAATTAAGAGGTTTATTACAAACTCAAATGTTCATCGGTATTGCGTTAGTAGAAGCACTTCCAATTATCGCAGTCGTTATTGGTTTCTTAACATTAAACCGCTAAGAACACAATATGATGTATACAATGGCGAAGTTAGCTCTGAATGGAGGGCCTTCGCCATTCCTTTAGTTAAGTAATTTTGACATTAAACAGTTTCATAAATATAAGCTGAATAACCCTTGAAGGGAGTGAATCGTTGTGTTTCAAGTGAATACGTTCGTGTTAGGGTCAGCTATGGCTAACGGAGATGTGCTCTTTACTCTAGTAAGTTTTATTATCCTTTTGTTCTTAGTGCGAAAGGTTGCATTTGGCCCCTTAATGAACATGATGAAGCAGCGTGAACAACACATTGCAGGTGAAATTGAGGCTGCTGAAAAGAACAATGCAGAAACTAAGAAATTATTAGAAGAGCAACGTGCAGCTGTAAAGCAATCCCGTGTAGAAGCGCAAGAATTGATTGAGAGAGCGAAAAAGCAAGCAGAAGAGCAAAAAGATGGTATTTTAGTTGCTGCGAAGGCAGAAGCAGAGTCCATTAAAGAAGCTGCGGTGAAAGAAATCCAGCGTGAGAAAGATCAAGCGATTGCTGCATTACAAGCACAAGTTGCTGTTTTATCTGTTCAAATCGCTTCCAAAGTCATTCAAAAGGAATTGAAGGAAGAGGATCAAGCATCGCTTATCCGCGACTACATTAAAGAGGTAGGCGAAGTGCGATGAGTAAGGACATTGTAGCAAAGCGTTACGCAGTTGCTCTTTTCAAGCTTGCCAAAGAAAAGCATATGCTCGAAACTTTTGAAGAAGAGCTGCGCACTGTAAAGGAAGTATTCCTTACAAGCAAAGAATTAAGCACATTCTTAACTCAACCAAACATTTCCGCTGAAAAGAAGAAAGAAGTAATTCGCCAAGCGTTTTCTTCTTTGTCTTCCTATGTACTAAATACGCTTTTTCTTTTAATTGACAAGCATCGTGAGGACATCATTGCAAACATCGCAGACGTATATTTTACTTTAGCGAATGAAGAGCGCAATGTAGCGGATGCTATCGTCTACTCTGTTCGCCCGCTTACTGAGGACGAGCAAGTGGGAATTGCTGAAGTGTTTGCCAAGAAGATAGAAAAAGATGCGGTCCGCATTAAAAATATTGTAGATACTGATTTATTAGGCGGCATTAAAGTCCGTATCGGCAACCGTATTTATGACGGAAGCCTACAAGGAAAATTAGCACGTATTCAGCGTGAACTTTTGAACAATAGATAGGGGTGAAACGCATGAGCATCAGAGCTGAAGAAATTAGCGCACTGTTAAAGCAACAAATCGAAAACTATCAGTCCGAAATCGAAGTTAGCGATGTTGGTACAGTTATCCGTGTTGGTGACGGTATCGCACTTGTTCATGGTCTTGATAATGTAATGGCCGGAGAACTTGTAGAATTTGCTAACGGAGTTATGGGACTAGCGCAAAACTTAGAAGAAAACAATGTAGGTATCATTATTTTAGGACCTTACACAGGTATCCGTGAAGGTGACGAAGTGCGTCGTACAGGACGTATCATGCAGGTACCAGTAGGTCCGGAACTTGTTGGTCGTGTCGTAAACTCTCTTGGACAACCTGTAGATGGATTAGGTCCAATCAATACAACTAAAACTCGTCCAATCGAAAGCCCGGCTCCTGGCGTAATGGATCGTAAATCTGTTCATGAGCCGCTTCAAACGGGTATTAAAGCGATTGATGCGCTTGTACCAATCGGCCGTGGACAACGTGAGTTAATCATCGGTGACCGCCAAACTGGTAAAACATCAGTAGCGATCGATACAATTCTTAACCAAAAAGATCAAGATATGATCTGTATTTACGTTGCAATCGGACAAAAGGAGTCCACTGTACGTAACGTAGTTGAAACATTGCGTAAATTCGGCGCATTAGATTATACAATCGTTGTAACGGCGTCTGCTTCCCAGCCGGCTCCATTACTATACTTGGCTCCTTACACAGGCGTAACGATGGGTGAAGAGTTCATGTACAACGGCAAGCACGTTCTTGTTGTATACGATGATCTTACTAAGCAAGCAGCAGCATACCGCGAGCTTTCCTTGTTGCTTCGCCGTCCTCCAGGTCGTGAAGCGTATCCAGGGGATGTATTCTACTTGCACTCCCGTTTATTAGAGCGCGCTGCGAAATTAAGCGATGCAAAGGGCGCAGGTTCCTTAACGGCACTTCCGTTCATTGAAACACAAGCAGGGGACGTTTCTGCTTACATTCCGACAAACGTAATTTCGATTACAGACGGACAAATTTTCTTACAATCTGACTTATTCTTCTCCGGTGTACGTCCTGCGATTGATGCAGGTACATCCGTATCCCGCGTAGGGGGAGCTGCTCAGATTAAAGCAATGAGCAAGGTTTCTGGTACACTTCGTCTGGATTTAGCATCCTTCCGTGAGCTAGAAGCATTCGCAGCATTCGGTTCTGACCTTGATAAAGCGACACAAGCGAAACTAAATCGTGGTTCGCGTACAGTAGAAGTATTGAAACAAGGCTTGCACAAACCTCTTAAGGTAGAAAAGCAAGTTATGATTCTTTATGCACTAACACGCGGATTCCTTGATGATATTCCAGTTGTGGACGTTCAACGCTTTGAAGAAGAGCTGCTTGCATGGATGGATTCCAACCGTGCAGAAGTACTTGAACAAATCCGTACAACTCGTCAGCTTCAACCTGACGATGTAATGGGCGGCGCAATCGAGGAGTTCAAAAAGACGTTTGTTGTTTCTGAATAATAACGAAAAGCGGAGCCGGCTTGGCTCCTTATAAATAGTAATAAGAGAGTAGGCTTGTCCTATTCTCTTTCCATGCCTACTTTCGACAAAAGGTGGTGAAACCCTGTGGCATCTTTACGCGAGATTAAAACGAAAATTACGTCCACGAAGAAAACGAGTCAAATTACGAAGGCGATGGAGATGGTGTCTGCATCCAAATTGAACCGTGCGGAGCAAAATGCGAAAGCATTCGTTCCATACATGGAGAAAATTCAGGAGGTAGTAGCTAGCATCGCAGGCGGTGGTAGAAAGTTTAATCACCCAATGATGACGGCTCGTCCTGTGAAACGCACAGGATATATCGTAATTACATCCGACCGTGGACTTGCAGGTGCATATAACAGTAACGTACTACGTGCTCTAAGTAAGGAAATTCAAGATCGTCACAAGTTGGATTCCAGCCAGTATGCTATCGTTGTAATTGGTCGTACAGGCCGTGACTACTTAAAACGCCGCGGCTTTAACATTATTGATCAAATTACAGGATTATCTGACCAACCGGTATTTTCTGACATTAGAGACATCGCATCTCGTGCGGTTTCCATGTTTGCAGATGAAGCATACGACGAGCTATATATTTACTACAATCATTACGTAAGCAAAATACAGCAAGAGGTAGCAGCTACAAAAGTATTGCCTCTTACGGATATTCAATCCAATAAGCCGAGCAGATACTATGAGTTCGAGCCTTCTGAAGAAGACATTTTGAAGGTACTATTGCCGCAATACGCAGAAAGCTTAATTTACGGTGCCTTGCTGGACGGTAAAGCAAGTGAGCATGCAGCGCGTATGACAGCAATGAAAAATGCAACTGACAATGCAAAAGACGTTATCGATACGCTTACACTTTCCTACAACCGTGCACGTCAAGCAGCGATTACGCAAGAAATTACGGAAATCGTCGGCGGTGCGGCTGCACTGGAATAGAAAGCTTTCATTAACATGTCTATTAGCCTTTCATCAGAGAGAATTTGCTCTGCTGATGTAAGCTGGACGGCAACAAACAATTAGGAGGGAAACCGATGAATAAAGGACGCGTTACAGCGATAATGGGTCCGGTTGTAGACGTGAAGTTTGAAGACGGCAAGCTTCCTGCTCTCTACAACGCCCTTAAAGTCACAAACGAAGCAAGCGGTAAAGGCGAAGCTTCCATTAACCTTACATTAGAGGTTGCTCTTCACCTTGGCGACGATACAGTTCGTACAGTTGCGATGGCTTCTACAGACGGACTTGTTCGTGGCATGAATGTAACAGACACTGGCAGCCCGATTTCCGTTCCAGTAGGGGACGCAACTCTTGGCCGCGTATTTAACGTACTTGGCGATGCAATCGACTTAGACGGCGAGGTTTCTGCAGATGTTCGCCGCGACCCGATTCACCGTCAAGCTCCTGCGTTTGAAGAGCTTTCTACAAAAGTAGAAATTCTTGAAACTGGTATTAAAGTAGTAGACTTGCTTGCTCCTTACATCAAGGGTGGTAAAATCGGTCTATTCGGTGGTGCCGGCGTAGGTAAAACGGTATTAATTCAGGAATTGATCAACAACATCGCACAAGAGCACGGCGGTATTTCCGTATTCGCAGGTGTAGGTGAGCGTACTCGTGAAGGTAATGACCTATACCATGAGATGAGCGATTCCGGCGTTATTAAGAAAACAGCAATGGTATTCGGACAAATGAATGAGCCGCCTGGAGCACGTCAACGCGTAGCCCTAACTGGTTTGACAATGGCTGAATATTTCCGTGATGAGCAAGGACAAGACGTACTATTGTTCATCGATAATATCTTCCGTTTCACGCAAGCAGGTTCTGAGGTATCCGCGCTTCTTGGCCGTATGCCATCTGCCGTAGGTTACCAACCAACGCTAGCTACAGAAATGGGTCAATTGCAAGAGCGTATCACATCCACTAACAAAGGTTCTATCACTTCCATTCAGGCAGTATACGTACCAGCGGATGACTACACTGACCCGGCTCCTGCAACAACGTTCGCTCACTTAGATGCAACAACAAACCTTGAGCGTCGTTTAACACAGATTGGTATTTACCCAGCGGTAGATCCATTGGCGTCTACATCTCGTGCATTATCTCCTGAAATCGTAGGAGAAGAGCATTATGGAGTAGCTCGTCAAGTACAGCAAACATTGCAACGCTACAAAGAGCTTCAAGATATCATTGCGATCCTTGGTATGGACGAGTTGTCTGAAGATGACAAGCTAGTTGTACAACGTGCGCGCCGCATTCAGTTCTTCTTGTCTCAAAACTTCCACGTAGCAGAGCAATTTACAGGCCAACCTGGTTCTTACGTACCTGTAAAAGAAACTGTACGCGGATTTAAAGAAATTCTAGAAGGCAAATATGACGATCTTCCAGAGGAATCTTTCCGTCTTGTAGGTCGTATTGAAGAAGCTATCGAGAAAGCTGCAACGTTAGCATAATAAGGCCTTAGGAGGGAAAAACCATGAAGACAGTTCCAGTCAGTATCGTGACTCCTAACGGACCGGTATATGAAAATGATGTTGAAATGGTTAGCGTGAAAGCGGAAAGCGGAGAAATGGGGATCCTGCCGGGTCACATTTCTACAGTGGCACCGCTGCGAATCAGTGCTGTTCGCCTGAAAATAGGTAACAGAACTGATAAAGTAGCAGTGGCTGGCGGCTTCATTGAAGTTCGTCCTGATAAGGTGACAATTTTGTCCCCTTCCGCTGAGGAGGCATCTCATATTGATGTGCACCGCGCGAATGAAGCGAAGCGCCGTGCTGAGCGTCGCTTAGAAGATAAGCAAGCCAACATCGATTTCAAACGTGCCGAACTTGCTTTAAAACGAGCAGCTAACCGTATAGACGTTTCTAGTAAATAACAATAAAAAAGCTGCAAGGGGGACGCCTCTTGCAGCTTTTTTGCACTAGTCTGGCCTAGAAAAATTATGGAGTTAACGTGACTCCATTTAGAATATAATCCCAAATTGTAGTGTCATGGATACGATTAGGGACTTGAACACTACACACTCTATCCAGTCCCCAATCCACTTCTGAGACATTGGGTAAACCTTCTACAGGATTTATGATGACTATATGAAATAAACCATTTGTTATTTTATACAAAGCGGACTGTAGTTCGGCAGCTTGGTTATAATTCGCAAACCATCTTACAAAGAGAATAGATTGACTGGTATTCATTAGGTCAAGAAAACGATTAACCCGTTTATTTAGTTTTTCTTTAAAAGAAGGGTATGTGGCAGTCCAATCTTGATTCGGGAGTATTGGGAAATCATGAACTGAAATAATATTGTAAAAGGTATCTTCTACAAAATATGATTGAACTGGCTTAGCAAATCTATCATCAGAAAAAATGGGAGATCCATCATCAAGATAAAAAGCAGACCCATCTTTTAAACGCATATTTTCAAGTTCCATATAGCCAGTGAATTTATTTTCCAATAATCTGCTTACATTAGAAAGAGATAAGGATGCTACCCAATCAAGAGGTAGTGAAGCTTTTCTGAGATTAAGTCTTTTTATGTGAATTGTTGGATCGCATGCACTGCCTATTCCGATTACTGTATCATAAGGTCGTTTAATGTCTTGTAGTTTTATTTTAATCCCTCATTTCAATAACAATATATGAGAATTAAATAAGAATGATTGGACTAAATGCTAGGGGGATTTTTACATAGAAAGTATAAATTTCCCGCTAGAAGCAAACTCGACGTAGCGGGAAATGCTAGGAACAAAGTGTAAGTGTAACTACGCCTCTGTCTTCACCCAAGGACAGGACTCGCTAATCAGCGAGTTCTCTTTACAATTTAAGAAAGTATAAATTTCTAGCAGGAAGACCATTCGACGCAGTTGGAAATTTTAGGAATAAAGTATAAGTGCAACTACGCCTCTGTCTTCGCCCAAGGGCAGTGCTTGCCAATCGGCGAGTTTTCTTTACAAGTTTAACATCCCCAAAATAAGTCCTTGCTTCTCAGCCATTGTACAATAAGAGGGTTTTCATGAAGCTCCGATTCTAGCACAAGCCAGGCTCCAGTCTCATTCTGCAGAGCACGAATTTCCCCTGTTTGACATTTTGCTTCAATCCAGCGAACAGATACCTGTGTAAGATTAGATAATTCCTGCGTTGTAATGGTCTTCATACAAAGCCTCCATTTCCTGCAGTTTTCTACCTATTGTATCCGAATTTTGCAATGCAAGCGAGTATGTCCTTCTGTCATTCATATCTTTTCTCTCTCCTGAATACATATGGCAAGAGGAGAACATGTCCAGAGAATAGGGGGAGGAAATAGAATGATGACAGGTGAGTGCAAACGGCTGGCGGCAGCAACCTTAAGGGGGAAATGGCACTTTGGAGCGGGTGTCACCTTTTTGAGCCAGCTCATTCTTTCCATTGGCTCCGGTGCCTTATATCTTCCATTTATGATTGCAGCTTTGTATGCTGTACATACATTTTTAGAGGAGGTTACGGTTGGGCTGCTGTATGGTATATATGTAGCAGTTTCCTTGATTTTTTCGGGAATTATTATAATGGGGCGCCGGAAGCTCTTCCTCTGTCTAGCACGGCAGGAGCCGGTGACAGCCGATTTGCTATTTGATTATTTTGGAAGCTGGAGAAAGATGATGCAGGCATGCAAGATCGCATTTTTTATTTCCTTTTATACATTTTTATGGAGCCTGCTGCTTGTTGTACCTGGCATTATCAAATCATTTTCTTATTCAATGACTCCCTTCATTTTAATCGATCATCCTGAGTATACGGTGCACGAAGCGCTGGATATAAGCAGGGAAATGATGAAGGGATATAAATGGCAGCTGTTTTTGCTATGTCTCCGCTTTTTTGGCTGGCTGCTGCTAACCATTATTACTTTTGGGATTGCAAGCTTTTGGGTTGTTCCGTATGTTTCCACCTCGGTTGCTCATTTTTATCTTCGTCTGTCAGAGAGGGACGAGCTGGAAGAAGTGTCTTACAGCTAATTAATCTGAGAGAATATCGGAAAGCAGGGGATTTAGGTTTCTAGATAGGAAAAGTAAAGTGTCAGTTTATACAGAGCTATAGCTAGCATCCATACCATTCTAGATCATAACGTAAAAAACATTTGAGATATGTAAAAAATGGAACAACATTCCTTTCATTACCTTAATTGGTCGACATAGGAAATATAAATTTGATATAATAATTAAGATTACATTATTTAGAAAATTAAGAAAAAATAAGGTGCTTTAGCAGATTTAGAGCTTGTTGATTGGACAAATTCAAGCAAACGGAAGGGGGTTTTGAAGATGTTCAACCTGTATCAAAACAACTATTTAATTGTAGTTGTCTTTTTGCTTTTGGGTATCCTGCTGCCTGTCGTTGCATTAACTGCCGGCAAGCTGCTTCGTCCGAATCGTCCGAGTGCTGCAAAGCAGACTACGTATGAAAGCGGCATTGAACCATTTCATGAAGCAAACGTACGGTTTCATGCCCGCTATTACATTTTTGCGTTACTGTTTGTCATTTTTGATGTGGAAACAGTCTTTTTGTATCCATGGGCAGTTGCCTATAATGAGCTTGGAGTGTTTGCGCTCATTGAAATGCTGATTTTTGTTGTTATGCTTCTTATCGGACTTGTGTATGCTTGGAAAAAGAAGGTGTTAAGATGGCTATAAACTTTGAGGAGCTTCACCCAGATGAAAGGGCAGAGCTAGAGCGCAATATTTTTTTCGCAACGCTAGAGCAGG
The DNA here is from genome assembly GCF_004138295.1 of Ectobacillus funiculus. Lineage (GTDB taxonomy): Bacteria > Bacillota > Bacilli > Bacillales > Bacillaceae_G > Ectobacillus > Ectobacillus funiculus. The sequence goes on from NZ_SCFM01000009.1 coordinate 27,650, forward strand.
TAAAGGGGTGGGCGCGAAGCAATTCACTTTGGCCCATGACATTTGGGCTTGCCTGCTGTGCTATTGAAATGATGGGGGTTGGGTCATCCCACTATGACCTGGATCGCTTTGGTTCTTTCTTTCGTACCTCTCCGCGTCAGTCGGACGTGATGATTGTATCCGGTACTGTAACAAAGAAAATGGCACCAATCGTGCGTCGATTATATGATCAAATGCCGGAGCCAAAGTGGGTTATTGCAATGGGTTCATGTGCAACAGCTGGAGGGCCGTATGTGAATTCGTATGCGGTTGTCAAAGGTGTGGACCAAGTTGTTCCGGTTGATGTATATATACCGGGATGCCCGCCAAACCCGGCAGCTTTAATTTACGGTATTAATAAGCTGAAGGAGAAAATTCGTTACGAAGCGCGGACTGGGAAGCAGGTGACGAATCGATGAGCGAGAACGAGAAGAGTAAGGAAGAGCTAAAACGCGAGGCGGCAGCACGAGCGAAGGAAGAAGCCCTGCGAAAGCTGGCAGAGCGAAAAGCTATGCAACAAAGTTCGACACCAGCAGCACAGCAAGCTGCAGCGAATGAAGGGGAGAAAGCGCTACCAGAAGAAGGTGAAACTTTGGAGAATAAAATCGATATACCAGAGGATCCGGCAGAGGCCAAGAAGCGCGCAGCAGCGGAAGCGAAGGCAAGAGCGCAGGAGCTGGCAAAGCAAAGAGCGGCTGAGAAGGCAGCAGGTGAGTCAGCAGCGCCGGAGGATCCGGCAGAGGCCAAGAAGCGCGCGGCAGCGGAAGCGAAGGCGAGGGCGCAGGAGCTGGTAAAGCAAAGAGCGGCTGAGAAAGCGGCAGGTGAGTCAACGCCGCTGGAGGATCCGGCAGAGGCCAAGAAGCGTGCAGCAGCGGAAGCGAAGGCGAGGGCGCAGGAGCTGGCGAAGCAGAGAGCGGCTGAGAAAGCAGCAGGTGAGTCAGCGGCGCCGGAGGATCCGGCAGAAGCCAAGAAGCGCGCAGCGGCGGAAGCGAAGGCAAGAGCACAGGAGCTGGCGAAGCAGAGGGCGGCTGAGAAAGCGGCAGGTGAGTCAGCGGCGCCGGAGGATCCGGCAGAGGCCAAGAAGCGCGCGGCAGCGGAAGCGAAGGCGAGGGCGCTGGAGCTGGCAAAGCAAAGAGCGGCTGAGAAAGCGGCAGGTGAGTCAGCGGCGCCGGAGGATCCGGCAGAGGCCAAGAAGCGCGCGGCAGCGGAAGCGAAGGCGAGGGCACTGGAGTTGGCGAAGCAGAGAGCAGCGGAGAAGTCCGCTGGGGAAGCCCCTCCTTCAGATGATGCGAAGGCGAAGGCTGCAGCAGCAGCGAAGGCAAAGGCGGCGGCAGCGGCGAAGGCGAAAGCAGCCCGCGCTATGCAGCAGGACGCAGGTAATGGCTCTGCTGAGGACGACGAAAAGGCAAAAGCTATTGCGGCAGCGAAGGCGAAGGCAAAGGCAGCGGCGGCAGCAAAAGCGAAGGCAGCCGCAAAGGCAGAGGGAGCTGGCGGGGATGATGCAAAGGCAAAGGCGATTGCAGCCGCAAAAGCCAAAGCTGCAGCGGCAGCTGCTGCTAAGAGAGGAGCAGTCTCTGAACCGAAGGAGGAACCGATCGAAGAGCAGCCCTCACCAAATCAGCCTTACCTCGATAAATATATCAATGTTTTGCAGCAGCATCTTAGCGAGGAGGCTTTAGAAGAGTCTTACATTAATAGACTATCCAAGGATGTTCCAACGCTTGTTTTGCACAAGGATTATTATTATAAGGCTATGGAGTTTCTAAAATATAATGAGCAGCTGGCATTTAATTATGTATCCGAGCTGCATGCCACAGATTTTGTGACGCATATGGAAGTGTATATTCACTTGTATTCTTATAACAATCGGCAGTCAGTTGCCGTCAAGGTAAAGGTGGACCGCGATGAGCCGAGGGTTCCGTCCATTACACCGCTTTGGCAGGGGGCAAATTGGCCTGAGCGCGAGGCATACGATTTGCTCGGCATTACATTCGAGGGGCATCCAAACCTAAAGCGCATCCTCTTGCCTGATGATTGGGTCGGATATCCGTTACGAAAAGATTATGAGCCTTTTGATGTGGAGGTGTAACGAGCATGATTCGCACAGAGGAGATGTTATTGAACGTCGGACCTCAGCATCCGAGTACACACGGCGTATTCCGCCTTGTTTTAAAAATTGACGGGGAAGTAATTAAAGAGGCAACACCTGTCATCGGCTATCTGCACCGAGGGACGGAAAAGCTCGCGGAGAATCTGCAGTATACACAAATCATTCCCTATACGGACCGCATGGACTACTTGTCCGCGATGACCAATAACTATGTCATTTGCCATGCGGTAGAAACGATGATGGGACTTGAGATACCGGAACGGGCCGAATACTTGCGGGTGCTTGCTATGGAGCTTGGACGCATTGCCAGCCATCTTGTGTGGTGGGGCACAAACTTGCTTGATATTGGAGCGGTAAGTCCATTTTTATATGCGTTCCGTGAGCGAGAGATGATTATTAATTTTTTAAATGAACTGTGCGGCGCACGTTTAACCTTCAATTACATGCGTGTAGGCGGGGTGAAGTGGGATGCCCCGGAAGGCTGGGTTGATAAGGTGCGGGAGTTCGTTCCCTATATGAGGGAGCAGCTGCAGGGCTATCACGACCTGGTAAGCGGCAATGAAATTTTTGTAAACCGCGTTAAGGGCGTCGGGATCTATACGGCGGAAGAGGCGATTGAATACTCACTCAGTGGCGCAAACCTGCGTTGTACAGGCGTGAATTGGGATCTTCGCAAGGATGAGCCATATTCGATTTATAATCGCTTTACCTTCGATGTGCCTGTTGGAAATGTTGGCGATGCTTGGGATCGTTACGTATGCCGGATGCAGGAAATCGAGGAATCCTTGAAAATTATTGAACAAGCTGTGGAGCAATTTCCAGCGGACGGACCGACCTTGGCGAAGGTGCCGAAAATCATTAAAGCACCGAAGGGTGAGGCGTTTGTACGGATTGAGTCACCGCGCGGCGAAATTGGCTGCTATATTGCGAGCGACGGGAAAAAGGAGCCGTATCGTTTGAAGTTCCGCCGGCCGTCCTTCTATAACCTGCAAATTTTGCCGAAATTGCTAAAAGGTGAAAATATCGCAAACTTGATTACAATTTTAGGCGGCATTGATATTGTACTCGGGGAGGTAGATGGCTGATGGTGGAACACCTCTTGCAATCGACGCCTGGCTGGACGAACTTTTTCATTTTTTTCGGGCTGGCGGTCATTCTGCTGTTCGTTGTGCTCGGCTTTGTTACATATGGAATTCTCGCTGAACGTAAGCTGATGGGCTTTATGCAAGGCCGGATTGGGCCGAATCATTTAGGCGGCCGCTTCGGTCTGCTGCAAACAGTAGCTGACGTACTCAAGCTATTGCTGAAGGAGGATACGATTCCCAAGGCTGCGGACAGACCGCTGTTTATTTTAGGGCCGGTGATCGCCTTTGCGCCCGCGTTCATGGTGCTGGCGACAATTCCTTTTACAGAGAATCTTCAGTTTGCCGATTTAGGAGTCGGCCTTTTATACTACATTGCTATTTCAGGTATTTCAACTATTGGCATTGTAACAGGGGCGTGGGGGTCTAATAATAAATATTCCCTGCTCGGGGGCATGCGTGCTGCGGCACAGATGATTTCCTACGAGATTCCGCTTGTCATGAGTGTAATCGGCGTTGTTCTTCTAACAGGAAGCTTAAATTTAAATGAGATTGTGCAGGCGCAGGAGCATCTATGGTACATATTTGTGCAGCCGATTGGCTTTATCGTTTTTTTCATTGCAGCTATTTCTGAGTTAAACCGTACACCATTTGACTTGCCAGAGGCTGAATCTGAGCTTGTTTCCGGTTTTCATACAGAATACTCGGGCTTTCGCTGGGCGTTCTTTATGCTTGCGGAGTACGTCTATTTATTCGGGATGTCGGCGCTGATCACGGTGCTATTCCTTGGGGGCTGGCAGCCGGTCTTCTTCCTCGGCTTTATTCCAGGGGCGGTATGGTTTGCGCTGAAATTCATGTTCGTCGTCTTTCTGCTCATGTGGATTCGCTATACGTTTCCCCGCATGCGGGCCGATCAGCTTATGGAATTTGGCTGGAAGGTGCTTCTGCCAATCGCGCTCGCAAATATCTTCTTAACAGCACTTGTAAAAGAATTATTTTTCTAGTGAAGAATGGGCGCGGCTCGTTTAGTCCTCAGAGGAGGGCTGGCCGCGGGAGCTGGAAACACGAAAAGCGTTCGCGGCTTGCTTGGCTCTCAGAGGCGAGCAAGCCGCGAAGGTTAGACAAAGGGGCGAAAACCAATGATAGGACTATTTAAAGGTTTGAAGTATACCCTGAAAAATTTAACGAGGGAAAAGGTTACGTATGATTATCCGAATCAGCCGCTTCCGCTTCCCGATCGGTTTCGAGGGATTCAAAAGTTCTACCCTGAAAAATGTATTGTTTGTAATCAGTGCGCACAAATTTGCCCGACAAACTGCATTCAGCTAACAGGCAAAAAACACCCGGATCCAACGAAAAAAGGGAAAATCATCGACACATATGATATTAACTTCGAGATTTGCATTTTATGCGACCTCTGCACAGAGGTTTGTCCGACCGAGGCGATTGTAATGACAAATAACTTTGAGCTGGCAGAGTATACACGAGATGATTTGTTCAAAAATCTCCAGTGGCTGGATGAGAACGATACGAATGTGAGAAAGGAGAATAAAGTATGAGCGGTGAGCTGCTGGCGTTTCTGGCGCTGTCCCTGATTGCGATTATGGGCGGTGTGCTCATGCTGAACTTTACGAAGGTTATGCATATGATGCTCGCCCTCGTCTTTACTTTTCTTAGCATAGCAGGCTTGTATATTACGCTGTCAGCAGAGTTTGTCGGTGTTGTGCAGGTGCTCATCTATTCTGGTGCTGTGACGATCATTATGATTTTTGGCATCATGCTGACAAAGCAGGATGATGAAAGCGAAGGAAAGAGCAAGCTTCGTTCCTTGCTTGTTTTTATCGGCGTTGTTGCTTTTGGAGCAGTCATGTATTATGCCGTAAATAATACGGAGTTTACACCAGCAACCGATGCGCCTGCCCTCCATGAGGAGAATACGAAGCAAATCGGGGAAATGCTGTATACGAAGTATATTATTCCATTTGAACTAGTGTCCGTTCTTCTGCTGGTTGCTCTTGTTGGAGCGATTATTTTAGCGAAAGGGGACGGAAAAGAGGAGGGACGCTCTCATGAGTGATGTTCCAGCATCCGCGTATTTGGCGCTTGCGATTATTTTGTTTTGCATCGGGCTTTATGGGGCGCTGACAAAGCGCAATACTGTCATTGTCTTGATTTGTATCGAGCTCATGCTGAACGCGGCCAATCTAAATCTGATTGCCTTTAGCAAGCTTGGTGCATTCCCAAGCCTGACGGGGCAAATTTTCGCATTGTTTACGATTGCAGTGGCTGCGGCAGAAGCAGCGGTCGGCTTGGCAATTTTGATTTCGTTATATAGAAACCGCTCAACAGTCAATACAGATGAAATGGATTCCTTAAAGCACTAGGGCAAGAAGGGAGAAAAGACAATGATGGAATATGCATGGCTTATACCGCTTTTTCCGCTCGCCTCATTTGTTCTCTTGCTGATTGCTGGTAAGAAGATGGGGGAAGCGAGCAGCGTAATTGGCATAGCGCTGACGTTTCTTTCATTTGCGGGCTCGGTGCTCGTGCTACTTGAGCGTATATCCTCTTCTACGCTGAAGCAGGAATGGACGTGGCTTAGCATTGGCAAAACGAGCGTAACCTTTGGATTTGAAATTAACGCATTAAACGCTTTAATGCTGTTGATTGTAACGCTTGTTAGCTTGTTGGTACATATATATTCTCGGGGATATATGCACGGTGATGAACGGTTTTACATGTTTTATGCCTATCTGGGACTATTCACGTTTGCGATGCTCGGTCTTGTCATCGCTACGAATGTATTGCAGCTTTATATCTTCTGGGAGCTTGTCGGCTTAGGATCCTTCCTATTAATCGGCTTCTACTTCTTTAAAGAGGAAGCGAAGGCAGCGGCGAAGAAGGCGTTTATTATGACGCGGATCGGTGACGTTGGCTTGTTTATCGGCATGATTCTATTATTCTGGCAAACTGGCAGCTTTGAATATGATGAGATTTTCAAGGCTGTGCAGGCGGGTGAAATGTCAGGGACGATGATTACGCTGACGGCAATTTTAATTTTCGTCGGAGCGATCGGGAAGTCTGGTCAGTTTCCGCTTCATACATGGCTTCCAGATGCGATGGAGGGCCCGACGCCTGTGTCAGCTCTCATCCATGCGGCTACGATGGTAGCGGCAGGGGTATATTTAGTGGCAACGATGTTCCCGCTCTTTGAAGCAAGCAAAGCGGCGATGATGACCGTTGCGGTTGTCGGTGGATTTACGGCAATTTTTGCAGCATCCATTGCTCTGGTGCAACGGGACATCAAACGCGTACTGGCATATTCAACGGTAAGCCAGTTAGGCTACATGATGCTTTCCCTCGGCTCTGCTGGTTATGTAGCGGGTGTGTTTCACCTAACCACGCACGCATTTTTCAAAGCGCTGTTGTTCCTTGCTGCAGGAAGCGTCATTCATGCGGTACATACACAGGATATTGAAGAAATGGGCGGCTTGTTCCGGAAGATGAAGGTAACAGGCACTTTGTTTTTAATCGGTACGCTGGCAATCAGCGGAGTTCCGCTGCTTTCCGGGTTTTTCAGCAAGGATGAAATTCTAGTTGCGACGTGGGAGCAGGGCAATTACGTTCTCTTTTGGTTAGCTGTCCTAGCGGCATTTCTTACGGCATTTTATATGTTCCGTTTATTCTTTATGGTCTTTATGGGGAAGCCGCGCGGCAAGCAGCAGGAGGTGCATGAATCTCCAAGTGTCATGACTGTACCGATGCTGGTGCTCGGCGTGCTAGCTATCCTGGCAGGCTATATTAACACACCTTGGTTTGGAACATTTCTCGGAGATTGGTTAACAGAGGATGTTCCGTTTCACGTACATGAGGGACATGGTCCAGCGTGGATTATGATCGTTGCTACGCTTGTATCGTTAGCTGGGATCTTCCTCGCGTACCTGATGTACGGAAAAGGAGCAATCCCTCGCGGCTGGCTGGGCGGCAGCGGCTCCATTCCTTATCGTACCTTAAAAAACAAATATTATATTGATGAGTTATACGGCATAACGATTTTGCCGCTTGTAAAGGGAATCTCGCTTATGCTTGGTGCAATTGAAAAATATGTTATGGAGGGCTTGGCCCAAATCGTCGGTGCTTGTGTACAGGCAATCGGTAAGCTCGGCTCTAGGCTGCAAAGCGGGCAAGTGCAAACATATGGCGCGGTAGCATTTATTGGGCTAGCTGTTCTGCTTGTTATTCTGTTGGTAGGGGGGGATATGTAATGGAAATTCTATTGTCTGTATTCATTTTCTCCCCGCTTTTAGGAATTCTAGTTCTCGCCCTTCTGCCAAAGGGAAGGGAGAAGACAGCGAGGCTGCTCGGCATCGTAACGACACTCATTCCACTTGTCTGTGCGCTTATCTTGTATGGCTCGTATTTGGCAGGAAAGGATTTTGCCTCATTTACAGAAAAAATAACCTGGATTCAGTTTGGTAGATTCGAAGGCTTGCCGGACGGCTCCTTCAGCATTCTATATGAGCTAGGGATTGATGGCTTTTCATTTGTCATGATGCTGCTAACGGCAGTATTGGCAACGCTCGCTGCAGTGACAGCCGCGTCCTTCATTAAAGAAGCGCCTAGAAGCTTTTATATGCTGCTGCTGCTGCTCGAAATTGGGATGCTTGGCGTATTCGCAGCTCAAAACCTACTTCTCTTTTTCGTATTCTTTGAGTTAACATTGCCGGCAATGTTCCTTCTGGTTGGAAAGTGGGGGAAATTCGAGAGTGAAAAGGCAGCGTATAGCTACCTGATTTATAACGGAATCGGCTCTGCGATTTTGTTAATTGTTTTTACCATTTTGTTTGCCAGAACAGGAACAACAGATATCGCATCGCTTCGTACTATTTTGGCGGCAGGCGAAAGCCCGATTGGCCCAATTTCCGGCTCCATGCAAACGGCCCTTTTTGTTGCTATGCTCATTGCCTTTGGGATTAAGCTTCCGGTATTGCCGCTTCACCGCTGGATGGTGAATGTGCACGTTCAGGCTCCGCCGGCTGTTGTTATGCTGCACGCGGGCGTGCTATTGAAAATTGGTGCGTACGGTTTGATCCGTTTTGGAATCGGAATTTTTCCGGAGCAGTTTAAGAAATTTGCTGTGCTGATTGCGATTCTCGGGGTTGTAAACCTGCTGTACGGGGCATTTTTGGCACTTGTACAAACAGATTTCCGAAAGGTTCTTGCATACTCCAGTATTTCCCATATGGGCATTGTACTCATTGGTCTAGCGGCATTGAATGAGGCAGGAATCAAGGGAGCAATTTTTCAGGTTGTATCTCATGGCTTAATTGCAGCGCTACTATTTTTCCTGCTTGGTATTATGGAAGACCGCTTGGGCACATCGGAGCTGCAGCGGATTGGCGGATTGGCAAAATCAGCGCCGCTCTTCAGCGGTTTTCTGTTAGCGAGTGCGATGGCCTCGCTTGGATTACCGGGCATGTCTGGGTTTGTGAGTGAATTCCTGGCATTTCTCGGCTTATTTGAGTCCATGCCAGTTGTGGCGGCAGTCGGAACGCTCGGTATTATTATAACGGCGGCTTATCTGCTGCGTGCTGTGCTTGGCATGACGTTCGGACAAGAGAAGGGGGCAATGAAGGCGGATATACAAGGTGCGGAGTTTATCCCTGTGCTTGTCTTGCTGTTCTTCATTCTTGTTATCGGCGTAATGCCAGATGTACTCGGCGGACCGCTTAGCTCCACATTACAATCATTAGGGATAAGGGGGTAGGATAGAATGGATATGCAGACACTTTTAGGTTATCAGTGGAGCTTAATGACACCAGAGTTTATTGTTGTCATTGCAGCTATCCTTCTATCGATCCTTGATTTGCTGCTAAAGGATTCCTTTAACCGTCAGCATTTCGCATATGGAGCGTTTGGAGCAAGTGTGCTCGCGCTCGTTTCGCTTATTTTGCTATATCATCAAGCAACTGCTGATATTTTGGAGGGCACATTTGTCTTAGACGGATTTGCCAAGGCGTTTAAAACCTTGCTGCTAGTCGGGGCAGCGCTTGTCTTCCTCCTTGCCGCCAGCGGGGAGAAAAAAACACCAATTGAGGATAAGGGCGAGTATTATTACTTGCTGCTAACAGCGCTTCTGGGTGCGATGTTTATGGCATCAAGTGCCGATCTGATTACGCTGTTTGTCGGACTGGAGCTGCTATCACTGTCCTCCTTCATTCTTGTCGGCATCCGTAAGCGCAGCCAGGCATCCAATGAGGCCGCGATGAAATACGTGATTAATGGCGGTATTTCAACCGCAATTACATTGTTTGGCTTTAGCTATCTGTACGGACTTACGGGTTCCACAAATATTATTGCGATGCGAGAGGCGTTGGCCAATCTTTCTGATGGCAGCATGCATCTCCTGCTGGCATTTGCCTTCCTGCTGACGTTTGTTGGCCTATCGTTCAAGCTTGCGACAGCACCGTTTCATATGTGGGCGCCTGATGTATATCAAGGTGCAGCAACCCCAGTTACCGCCTTTTTAGGAACGGTATCGAAGCTTGCCGGCTTTGTTATCATGATGCGCCTGTTCATTATGGTTTTTGCGGTCGTACCAGATGTAACAGGTAAACAGTCACTGTCTGCGAGCATGCAAATGTATATCGCGGTTTTGGCTGCGATTACGATGATTGTCGGCAATACAATTGCCCTAAAGCAGCAAAATGTAAAGCGTTTGTTTGCTTATTCGGGCATTGCACATGCGGGATACTTGCTTGTACCGCTGCTCATGCTTTCACCGTTCACGCTCGACAGCATGTGGTTTTATATGCTTGCTTACCTGCTCATGAATATCGGTGTGTTTGCTATCATCCATGGCTTGCAGCGACAAAATGGCAGTGAAGGCTTTGACCTGTTTGCTGGCTTGTTTCAACGCTCGCCATTTGCAGCGGTGGCGATGACGATTTTCATCCTTTCGCTTGCGGGCATCCCGGGCACGGCTGGTTTTATCGGGAAAATTAACATTTTTATCGGGGCATTTGTTATCGAACCAGGGCATTACGTACTGCCATCCATTATGATGGCAACAACAGTTGTCTCGTTTGTGTATTATTTCCGCATCCTGCAGCAAATGTTCTTCCGCAAGCCGGAAGGTGACCAAAAGCTAAAGATACCATTGAATGTGAATGTTGTTATTACACTTTGTGCGGTGCTGACACTCTTATTTGGGATTCTGCCGGCAATTGGCTATCAATTCTTCTATGAAAACTTCCCGCTGCTGAAAGATTTCTTTTTTACAGGAGCAGAATAGTGGTAAAATAGAGAAAAATAAAGAAAAATCGCTGATTGGCGAGCCGTTAGGCGAAGACAGAGGCGTAGTTGCACTTACACTTTGCTTCTAAATTTTCAACTGCGTCAAATTTGCTGCTAGCTGGAAATTTAGACTTTCTGAAAGTGCAAAAAGGTGTAGAGATAAACTCTACGCTTTTTCTTTGTGTATAACAAACCGATACAATTTTATTACCACGTCTCCCACATGAAAATAACAATTTCATAACTAGGCGAGTTAGTATAAAATAAACAAGGAGGTGAGACCGTTCGCCAAAATTTGGATGTTTTTTGGCAACGGTATATTATGCAAATTTTCGGGCAGCAAGCACTTATTGCCATTGTGCTGCATTTACTGTTTATTGCACTTACCTGGTGGGCGCTGCAGGGCATCCACTTCGAGAATTTGATGAAAAAAGGAAAGATTGCGCAAACGAGGGTGCTTCTAATTTTATTGACCATCGCAATCGGTTCGTCAGTGAGCAGATTCTTTTTGGATTATCTCGGGTACTCTAACAGTCTCACATATCTCTTTAAGTAAAAGCTGGAATACTCTTTAATGTAGTTTTTGTCGAGCTTTTAGTGGTATGTATTGTTTCTTCCTCGTCCAAAATGGAGATAAAGGGGAGTGGGGAAGAGATGAAAAAGGGAATACAACTGCTAGCGGTAATTTTGGTGGGAGTCTTGGCTTGTTTTTTGGGTTATACGCGTATTGAAGCACAAGAGCCGGTGGAGAAGCTTGAGAAGATGATTGCGGTCGTGGAGGCAAATGGAGCGACTGTGGAGCAGTGGTCTTGGCTTGCAAAAGAAGAGCTTGATTCAGTACAAGATGTACATACATTTTATAAACTGTTAGATAGCTTGGCTGAGAAGAAAGTGGCAGCCGATTGGAAAGTCGAGCAGTCACCTGAAGGTTACAAGGCAATAGCGGTAAAAAAATTTACTCATTATCAAGAAAGATTGGTTGTCACGTGGGCAAAAGAGAATACTAAGGACGAAACCTTTATTACATATGAAGTAAAGGGGACAGAGTGGGACGACGCAATTTTAAAAAAAATGCATAAAATTTTTAGACAAAATCCTGCAACTTTCACTTGTGTTCAAGCTGTTTTCAATGATAAGATTGAAGGTGTTTTGCAAAATAAGGCAGCTGAAATATTGAAAGATTTATCTGCTACGCCGATTGAGTCTTTAGAGGAAATAGCATTCGTCTCCGTCTCCGCATATACTGAGGAGTGGAAAGACGCTCTTGCGGTAAATAGAGAGAAAATGAATGTGCAAGTTGCGCTGCGCAACACTGACAACAAGACAACTGTTGTGGTTGGCACACCAATTATTACATCTGAGTATTGAATAGATAGTGTACAAAATTAAGGACACGGAGGGGAATACCTTTGGAAAAGATCATCGTCCGCGGCGGAAATAAGCTAAGCGGTTCTGTACGCGTAGAAGGCGCGAAGAATGCTGTATTGCCAGTTTTAGCCGCAGCTCTATTAGCAAGTGATGGGAAAAATACGATATGCGATGTGCCAGCTCTTTCCGATGTATATACAATCAATGAAGTCTTGCGTTATTTAAATTGTGACGTTGTGTTTGAGAACGGTCAAGTCATCATCGATGCATCAAAAGAGCTGAACATTGAAGCACCATTTGAATATGTACGGAAAATGCGTGCGTCTGTTCTTGTAATGGGACCATTATTGGCCCGGAAGGGTCGCGCGCGCATCGCATTGCCTGGCGGCTGCGCAATTGGCTCTCGTCCGATTGACCAGCATTTAAAGGGCTTTGAAGCAATGGGTGCGAAGGTGAAAGTTGGAAATGGATTTGTTGAGGCATATGTAGACGGAAGATTGCATGGAGCAAAAATTTACTTAGACTTCCCGAGCGTAGGAGCAACAGAAAACATCATGTCTGCTGCTGTATTAGCGAAAGGAACGACAATCATTGAAAATGCCGCAAAAGAACCGGAAATCGTAGACCTTGCAAACTTCCTAAATGCTATGGGTGCTCGTGTACGCGGTGCTGGCACAGGTACGATTCGCATTGAGGGTGTTGAGACACTATTTGGAGCGGTTCATCATGTTATTCCTGACCGTGTAGAGGCTGGTACATTTATGGTAGCGGCAGCTATTACGGGAGGAAATGTTTTAATTGAGAACGCCGTACCAGAGCATCTAAGTCCTATTAGTGCGAAAATGAAAGAAATGGGCGTTATCATTATCGAAGAAGAAGAAGGCTTACGTGTCATTGGACCGGAGAAATTAAAGGCGGTAGACATAAAAACAATGCCTCATCCAGGCTTCCCAACAGATATGCAGTCACAAATGATGGCATTATTATTAAAAGCGGAAGGCACAAGCATGATCACAGAAACGGTGTTCGAAAACCGTTTTATGCATGTAGAGGAATTCCGTCGCATGAATGCCGATATCAAAATTGAAGGACGCTCTGTTATTATGAGCGGACCATGTGAGCTTCAGGGCGCAGAAGTGGCAGCAACAGACTTGCGCGCAGCAGCAGCTCTTATCCTTGCAGGCCTTGCTGCACCAACAGGCTACACGCGGGTAACAGAACTAAAGCATCTTGATCGCGGCTATGTGAATTTCCACGGCAAGTTGGCTGCGCTTGGCGCTAATATTGAGCGCGTGAAAGAGGAAGCGCAGCAAACAGCAGAAAAAACGATCTCTGATCTTCATGCGTAATTGAAGGGCAGCTTTTATACTTTTGGGGGGTCAAAGGTATAGAGGCTGTTTTTCTTTTGCACTTATAAGAAAGTATACATTTCTAGCTGGATGCTAATTCGACGTAGCGAGAAATTTTAGGGATCAAATATTAAGTGCAACTACGCCTTTGTCTTCGCCAATCAGCAAGTAGCATTCCTTTGCAGCTATTGCCCAGCCTGCTCCCTCATTGTGATCTCTTCTTATACGTTCTAAAACTCTCTTAATTCTGTTACTATTGTTATAGTCAAGATGTATACATAATATTCTAACAATGTGAAAAAATCGTGAAAGAATTTCTGACGTTCTAAAAGCTCGTCCTTTTCCATAAGATGAAAGTGACACTTCAGATAGCAGGGGGTTCATCCTGCGCGAAACCGGGTTTCTGAACCTGTGTTGGATCTATTTTCGTGACGGAGGGCCAGTATGAAGCTAACAAAGCCAATTTTTATGTTTGTGTCTGTTCTCGTTCTGTTAGTCATTGTTGTACCGAGCTTGCTGGTGCTTCCCTACCATATGGGAACAAAGCAGCCAGCAACAGGGAAGGAAGCTGCTCCTACTGCCGCTTCTGCCGCTAATGTTCCGCAAACTGTCACAAGCAATGTTGAGGTAGCGGTATATAGAACCAAGCAAAAAACGGTGGAACATGTACCTCTTGAGGACTATGTCGTGGGAGTAGTTGCCGCCGAGATGCCATCAGACTTCGAAATAGAGGCGTTAAAGGCGCAGGCACTCACCGCTCGCACCTTTGTTGTAAAACGGATGGTAAACGGCGCAGTGCTGCCAAACAAGGCGGACGTCACTGACACAGTCGACACACAGGTGTATTACAGCCTGGCCGATTTGAAAAAGCAGTGGGGGCAAAGCTATAACTCAAAAATTGAGCGGATCCAAAAAGCGGTGCGCGCAACGGCAGGACAAGTATTAACCTTTGACGGACAACCGATTACTGCCTCTTTCTTCTCTACAAGCAATGGCTACACAGAAAATGCAGAGGACTATTGGGGCAATCCCGCTCCATATTTAAAAAGTGTAGATAGTCCTTGGGATAAGGATACCCCGAAATTCTTGAGCGAACAAAAAGTCAATGTAGCTGACTTTGAAAAGAAGCTTGGTGTGCAGGTGCTTACAAATGGGAAGGTCGGAAATATTACAGAACGAACATCCGGCCAACGCGTAAAAACCGTCAGCTTTAGCGGGAAGCAGCTGAGCGGAAGAGAGGTAAGGGAAAAGCTCGGGCTTCGCTCCTCGGACTTTACGTGGAAGCAGGAGGGCAGCCAAATTGTCATTACGACAAAGGGCTACGGACATGGCGTCGGTATGAGCCAATATGGCGCAAACGGTATGGCGAAGGAGGGTAAGTCATACACGGATATTGTGCAGCATTATTACAAAGGAATTGAGATTAAAGGTGTAAATGAATATGAGCAGAAGCTTACCGCAAAAAAGTAGTCATGAGACTACTTTTTTTCCGTTTTTATCCTGTTCACATTCATAAGAGACCCCCTAGATTTCCCCAATTGTTTTCGGTAATATGGTATAGACAGTTCAATTTGAGGCATCTGCATGGATAAGCTGTTTGGTGTTTCGATAGATTACGCTGATCGGCGAGTTTTCTTTACGAATAAACAGTGTCCATTATTCATTATGTTAATTATTTTTATGTTAAATTAGTATGGCTTTTGTGCCGCTTTAAGAGAGTATAAATTTCTAACTGGAAGACCATTCGACGTAGCGAGAAATTCGTCAAGAAACTAGATGTTTTCCAAGTGAGAGCAATTCCATTTGTCAGAATCTTCTATCAAAACGTAGATAGATTGAGGAGCACAGGATGCATGAAGGTAAGTAGAAGGTTTAAACTCCAAATTGTTATTAGCGGAATACTTGCGCTATCCATTTTATTCACAGCAGCCATATGGTTATTTGCTTCTTTCCAAGTGAATAAAAAATCTCTAGAAACTAGCTATCTAAAGAATAACTATTGGTACGCCAAAAAGCTAGCCTCTGAGACGAATACGCTATTATCCAGCATGGGTGCAGTATTACAGACCGTTGCAGACCAAGCTGCTTATCATTCTGTAAAGGAAATGCAGGAGGATGTAGCTGCGCTGATGGACAGCAGAGAGCCCTATTTTAACTCCGTATTCATTGTAGACCAAAATAGGGTAGTGCAAGCAGTTAGTCCTTCCGCGACGGGGATTTCTATTGGGCAACAGCTGGATTCGAGTGTCTCCCAGCGCGCGGTGACATTAAAGAAACCGTTTATTTCAACTCCGTATCGAGGGATTACTGAGCGGCTTATTGTCCTAGTTTCCTACCCTATCTTTGATAGATCAGGAGGCTATAAAGGATTTGTAGGCGGTACAATCTACCTTGAAGGAGACAATATATTAAGCAATATGCTGGAGAAGCATTATTATGAGAACGGATCGTATGTGTATGTTGTGGATCGGGCAGGGCATTTGATTTTTCATCCCAATAAACAACGATTAAGTGAAGATGTCTCCGAAAATAAAATAGTAGCTAAAGTGCTAAAGGGTGAGGAAGGCTTTGGCAAGGTAGTAAATACAGAAGGAAAAAGTTTTTTGGCGGGGTATGCGCTTGAAAGTAAAAGCGGGTGGGGGATTGTATCACAAACACCATCGTCGATTACGAATGAACCTATCTGCAATATGATTGTCCGTTCAGTAAAGCTTGCTTTTCCTTTTGTTGTTCTTGTCTGGTTCATTGCCTGGTGGATTTCCCGCCGGATTTCCCGTCCTTTACAGCAGCTGGCCAGTTATACAGAAGAGACGACAAAGACATTGGGACAGCCCCCTGTTCCCATTCCCCGTGTTAGAACGAATATTTATGAAATACAGCAGCTGTTTGAGAGTGTAAAATATTCGAGCCAGCATGTGCATTCTTATTTGAGCCAATTGCAGGAAGAGATTCAGACAGACGGATTAACGGGGATTGCAAATCGGAAAACATTTGATTTTGTCATGAAGGATCTCATGCATAACGACATCCCATTTTCCCTCATTCTTCTTGATATTGACCATTTCAAAAAGATAAATGATACGTATGGGCATCCAACGGGAGATGAAGTAATTAAATTTCTCGCCACGGTTATGCCAGATATAATCCGGGAAGGTGACATGTGCTTCAGATATGGCGGAGAGGAATTTTGTATCATCGTCCTCTATAGTGACGAAGAGGTAGCTGGAAATATTGCAGAGCGTTTGCGGCAAACGATGGAGCAATCAATCAGTCCTGCTGGGATGGCTGTTACCCTATCCTTGGGCATTTCTGCATTTCCAAAGCATGCCGTTTCTCCAAATGAATTGGTGAAGCTTGCGGACAAAGCATTGTACCAATCTAAGCAAGAAGGAAGAAACCGGGTAACGATCTTTTCTCAGAGCTTTTCAGGACATGTATAATGCAGCTCCTTTTGATAAAGTTTCGGAAAAAATATCTGCAAAACAACAGTAAGCGACCTTGCTTATCCTCTTAGGAATTACAAGGTCGCTTACACTATTTCTTCGTTCATTTTATCAAAGCCCTTTCAATTATTTTGTATTGGAGAGAACCGCCTCCTAGAGAAAATTCCTTTGCCTTATCATCAGCTTATTAGCATCACCTATTCTTTCGCTCGCTTTGTTTTTTTACATTTCATCCTTCGTTACTTTAACGGCCTCCTTTCTTTTTAGGTAGTATGTATTGCTTGTACTTATCATACAAGGAAAAGAGCGACTTGTAAATACTAAATATTATAAATTTTCTGAATATTATTAATAATTGTAAAAAAGTGGAAAATGTTTGTCGCTGTTAGGTGAGATGGGAGAGTAGAAGCATAAAGCCATGCAAGAAACCCCATAGGATTTTCCTATGAGGTTCTAGGGCAGAGACGAAGATGGGACTAACAGGAAAACGGCCTGATTGCTTCAAATTCGTTCTGCCTATCTACTTTTAAGCTGTACTGTTAGCAGCATCAGGAACGAGATGAACACTGTGGCGGCCACCCATAGCCAAGCCATCGTCATATTTCCAGAATCAATCGCAACATAAATAGCCGTTGGAACTGTTTGTGTTTTTCCGGGAATGTTGCCGGCAAACATTAAGGTAGCGCCAAATTCCCCTAAAGCTCGAGCAAAACTCAGGATACCGCCAGTCAGCAACGATCTGGATGCTAAAGGCAGAGAGATATACAAAAAAACCTTTAGTGTATTAGCGCCATCTACTGCGGCTGCTTCTTCTATATCAGAATCTACATTTTGAAATCCAGTCTTTGCAGACATATACATGAGCGGAAAGGCAACCACTGTGGAAGCGATCATAGCTGCCCACCATGTAAATATAATCGGCTGTTTAAATAGAAATACAATCGCTTCGCCTAACCAGCTATTCTTCCCAAATATGATAATCAGCAGGAATCCTATCACGGATGGCGGAAGTACTAAAGGCAACATGATCATCGTTTCGATGATTATTTTACCTCTAAAAGGAAACTTCACCATGAGCCAGCTTATAAAGGTTCCTAATATAAAAACAGTTATGCCAGATACAAGGGAAATCTCTAATGATAGTTGAATTGGCTCCCAAAATTCTTTAAACATCCCTTTTCCCTATTCAGCTACAAATCCATACTGTTCTAGTACTTTTAATGCTGCTTTGCTTTGTAAGTATTGATAGAACTCTTCGGCTTCTTTCGGGTGCTTTGTGTCTTTTACAATGCCAACTGGATAGATAATCGGATCATGCGTCTTTGGATCAGCTGTTGCGACTACTTTGACTTTGTCTGAAATTAAAGCATCTGTTTTGTATACAATCCCCGCATCCACATTTCCTGTTTCTACATAACTAAGAACCTGGCGTACATCTTTTGCATATACCACTTTGCTGCTTACTTGATTCCAAAGATTTAATTTTTCTAGCGTTTGTTGTGCATACTGTCCAGCTGGTACTGCTTCTGGTGTGCCTAAAGCAATTTTATCTGCTTGTGTTGATAAATCTGAAAAGTTTTTGATTGATTTCGTTGTGTCCTTCGGTACAATGAGCACTAATTCGTTTCCGACTAAATCAACGCCTTGTTTTTGGTCAATTTGGCCTTCTTTAACGAGCTCGTCAAACTTGTCCTCTGCTGCTGAAAAGAACAAATCTACTGGAGCACCCTGTTTAATCTGTTGTTGTAAAGCACCTGAAGCCCCAAAGTTAAACTTCAGATCAATGTTAGTGTGATCTTTTTCGTAGTTTTTTTCAATATCAGTGAGTGCATTTTGCAAGCTGGCTGCTGCTGAAATAGTCAACTCTACCTTTTCTTTTGAAGCTGCCTCCTTTTTGTTTGTTTGATCGCTCGTGGAACTTCCATTGGAGCAGCCAAACAACAAAGCTGCCATCATAGTACTTACTACTAGATTTAACTTCTTAAACATAAGATACCTCCTAATAATCCTCACTTTAATATTAAGATAAAATTGATTATAACTTATTATAAATAGATATAAAATGAAATTTTTCGCAATTTTAAAAAATTATGAAAAGAGTAGTAAAGAAAACTCGCCGATTAGCGAGCCCTGCCTTTGGGCGAAGACAGAGGTGTAGTTGCCCTTATATTTTGCAATCTCATCTCATTTATAATAGTTCCTCTTTACGCAATGAATCTTGATCCTAGTAAACATCCCTTGCGTATCTCTTAGACTTTGCCATTTCCTTCACATATGCTTCTGCTTCAGCGCTCCACATCCCGCCGTGCTGCTGGATAATGCGCTTCAACATGGATTCCACTTCTTTCGCCATCCTACTTGCATCGCCACAGATGTAGAAGTGCGCACCTTCCTGAAGCCATGCCCAAAGCTCTGCTCCATGCTCCAGCATCCGATCTTGAACATAGATCTTCTCAGCTTGATCACGCGAGAATGCAGTATCTAGCCGCGTAAGAAGTCCGTTTTTTTTGCATGGCCTCCAATTCCTCTTTAAAGTAGAAATCGTATTCAGCGCATTGTCTTGCAGCGCCTGCCAGAAGCCTTCTCCGTTATCAGGGGGATCCCCAGCGCCGAATGTGCTGGCGACCATCAGAACTAACCGCTCCTTAGATAGGTCTGTGATGGAATAGGAATCCATACAGGCAAGGCGAACATCATAACCCACCGCATGCAATTTCTTGGCGCAGCTGTTTGCGGCGCCTTCTGCATTTCCTGTTTGCGAGGCCCACAGAATCGTGGCGAGCGCTTTAGTCTCAACTGTAGCCGTCGCTTCCGCTGCGTGTGTTGATAGGGAAGTCGTTGCTGATGGGGAGCCATTCCCTGCGTGCGGTTAATGCCTTCTCAATTGAGTGAATCCACTCATTGGCTTGTTCTTCAAAATCGGTATCACAATCGACGCGACCTCTAAGGCGCTGAGCCCCAAGCTGCTCTAAACGGATGTCCAGATTGCGTGCAAATCCGCAAAACAGATCGTAGCTAGAATCGCCGAACCCTAGGACGGCGTAGCGAAGATCAGGTAAGCGGGGTGCATTGTCAGCTTGCAGCGCCTGCCAGAAGCTTTCGCCGTTATCAGGGGGATCCCCAGCGCCGAATGTGCTTGCGACCGGATTGGTACAAATGATCCAGCACGCCTTGATGTCTCCAGCGGTCATGCTTTGGAACATAGAAATCGTGCCCGTTCCTACCTCGGTGCGGAGCGATTCCCTAGGGATGCCCTACATATCCTTGATAAAATGGCGGTCATCCTCAACAAGCACGGAGCGCTGCCCGGGTAAGCCGGGCCCCATATAACCTATCTCTCGGCCGCCCATCGTATTCAGCTAACCAGTGAGTGAGAAGGGACCGCTGCCGGGGCGGCATATTTTGCCGGTACCAGATGCAGATAGCAGATCGCGTTGGTATGCCATGTGCCATGCGTGCTTTGATTCAGTCCCATTGTCCAGCAACTCATCCATTCGGGCGACTCGCCAATCCATAATGCCGCTTGACGGATAGCGACTTCGGGGATCCCCGTTATTCCGGCAACCTTATCTGGAGGGTAATCCTCCAGAAATTCGGGCATGGCTTCCCAGCCGGAGGTAAACTCCTCAATAAAGTCTGGATCTGTATGACCATTTTTGACAAGCAAATGTAAAAGACCGTTAAGCAGAGCGAGGTCGGTGCCAGGTCTGATTTGCATAAAGAGCGAGGCCTTATCTGCGGTAGTATTGCGGCGCGGATCCACCACAATCAGTTTGGCTCCCGCCTTGACCCTATCCATGACGCGAAGGAACAGGATCGGATGACAGTCGGTCATGTTTGCGCCAATGACAAAAAACAAGTTCGTACGGTCCATATCCTGATATGAGCCTGGCGGACCGTCCGCTCCGAGCGACAGCTTATAGCCGCTACCGGCGCTGGCCATGCATAAGCGTGAATTGGATTCAATATTGTTGGTGCGCACAAAGCCTTCGCCAGCTTGTTGATGAGATATTGCGCCTCTAATGACATTTGGCCCGATACATAAAAATCAGTACATCTATTTACAATTTAGTTAAAACGAGTTAGAAAATAGATCATAATGGCTTAGAAGCATTGTATTTCAGTTGTTCCAAAATAAGGAATAAAGTACATTAGAGGTTAGAGGTATTGTGTTACGTGAAAGGAGCTGGACATGAAATAGGGACGATTGCCTAAGGAAATTTATGAGCAGCTTGCTCTATTTCGTTATCGAATTCGCAAATTCATTCGATTCAGTGAGGAAGCCGCAAGGGCAAAAGGGCTTACACCTCAGCATCATCAGCTTATGCTGTCGATTATGGGATTTCCCGATCGTGAGTACGCCACGCCAAAAGAGCTGGCAGAGCGCTTGCAAATTACCCCTCATGCATGTGTAGAACTCATTAGGCGGTGTGAGGATTTGAACTTAGTGCAGCGTTTCCCAAATCCAGAGGATAAACGCAGTATTTTCATACAGCTGACGGAATACGGAATGAGGCTGCTAGAC
Source organism: Ectobacillus funiculus (assembly GCF_004138295.1). Lineage (GTDB taxonomy): Bacteria > Bacillota > Bacilli > Bacillales > Bacillaceae_G > Ectobacillus > Ectobacillus funiculus. The sequence continues at coordinate 48,841 of NZ_SCFM01000009.1, forward strand.
GAGTTGTCTGAAATTCATCTAGATGAGTTAACGAGAGCTGGTTTGCTTGTTTTGCATCATGGTAATTAACGTTCGGGAGAATGAAAATTGGCTCCTTCAATTATGAATTGGTTTTTAGGGGGAGAACTATGGGAAGCCAGTATGAAATTTTAAGGGAGACTCCAACGCTAGCTGAATACAAATATTTATGCTTAGTTGCCGGCTTGGATAATGAGATAAATTTTAACGTTGCCGAGAGATCACTAAAGAACTCCATTTTTGCTGTTACAGTTAAGAGTCGTGATAAGGTCATAGGAATGGGAAGAATTGTAGGGGATGGGGCGATGTACTTTTATATTCAAGATGTAATCGTTCATCCGGGTTATCGAAGACTGGGGATGGGTAAAGAAATTATGAATACATTAGTCGAGTATCTAAAAGAAAATGCGCCAGATAAGGCATCTGTCGGGTTATTTATCTCAAAAGGGAAAGAAAATTTCTATGAAAAATGCGATTTTAAGGATGCCACACCTCATACAAAAGGGATATTTACGGTAATAAAGAGATGTGATTAGAAGGGAATCATATCTTTTCAATATGCATTTCATTCCCGCTCCCATGAATGATGTGGATGAGCCGAAAAAACAAGCTAATCGTCTGTTGTATATAGATGATTAGCTTGTTTCATGAAAAGATAACTTTTATGTTAATACTAGGATAAATTATTATATAAATTAATAAATAAATATAAAAACAATATTTTCGCAGTTTTAAAAAATTATGAAAAGTGTAATAAAAAAGGATAAAATGAAAGAAAGGAGGCAGCTTGTTTTGGAAGAAAATCGTTCATATACAACCGAAGAGGTTTCAAAATTACTAAGGGTTTCTAAATTGACTGTTTACGATTTAATTAACAAAGGTGAATTGCCTGCCTACCAGGTTGGTCGGCAAAAACGGATCGATGCGGTGGATTTAGAACAGTATATTAATCGCTCGAAAAATGTTAAGAGTCATAAACCATTAAACAGAGAAAATCGTCAAGATCATCAGTTAGAGCCTTCATTACAGCATGCTGTTATTATAAGTGGACAAGATGTAACCTTAGATATGCTAGCTAACTCCCTTCAAAAGGAAGGCTTTAAATCCTTACGTGATTATAACGGAAGCCTAAATAGCTTAATTTCCATGTACAATGGCAAATGCACGATTGTCAGTACTCACTTGTTTGATGGGGATACAAATGAATACAATCTGCCTTTTATTAAAAAAATTCTCACAGGACGCTCCTATATCGTGATTCGTTTAGTATCAAGATGGGCAGGTTTTTATGTGCAGTCTGGCAATCCGAAGAATATTAAAACTTGGGAAGATCTATTGAGACCTGATATCAAGATTGTCAATCGTGAAAAGGGAGCAGGTGCACGAGTTTTATTGGATGAACAAATTCGGATTCGTAATATGTCTCCAAAAGAGATTCAGGGCTATCATAACGAGGAAAGTAATCATCTCAGTGTAGCAACGGCGGTTGCTCAAGGGCTTGCGGATGTAGGAGTTGGAATTGAAAAAGAGGCAAAGATTGTTGCTGTTGATTTTATTCCCCTCATTCAAGAACACTACGATTTGGTTATCTTAAAGTCTGATGAACAGGAATCCTTAATTCAAACTATGCATAAGATTCTAAACTCCACTGAATTTAAAAATAAAATTAGCTGTATTGAAGGATATGATACAGCTAGAACAGGTTCCGTGATTTTTGAGACTCTTTAGGTTCAAAAAGGGTATTGAAATGTTATCACTCAAGATAAAATTCAATGGCTATAGCTGCATCACTTTGCCGATCAGAAGCGAACTATTTGTTTCTATACTAAGTAAAATAAGAGAGCATAAGACCGCAAAGCAACCTTCCAATAAAAGCTTTGCGGTTTTTTGTGTTTTAAGGATAAAATATCAGTGCAATTTTTGCCTAACGGCGAGATTTCTTTTTCATAACAAAAAGAAGGTGCTGAATACAGCCTCTACTTCTACAATAACGACTCAACTTCACGCAACACTTCAGCTGCTTTTTCACGAATGACAAGATCAAATTTGTCATCAAATGGTGTTTCATCCATATTGATAATCGCAATCTTGCCTCTTGCCTCAAGCGGTAATTGATTAACCGGTGATACGCGCAGGCTTGTCCCGATGATAAGCAATAAATCAGAGCGAGCAATTTCTGTAAATGCTTGGCTCCAGACGTCCTGAGGCAGCATTTCCCCAAATAGTACGATGTTAGGCCGCAGCCTTCCACCGCATGATGAGCATGGCTCCTTTTCTAAGAAGGTCTCTAGCGTGGATGGTGTCCCGCAATGATGGCAGTAAATATGATCTAGGCCGCCATGCAGCTGGGCAACATTCTTGCTTCCGGCTCTTTGATGTAAATTTTCCACATTTTGCGTAGCGAGAAATTTCACTATACCTGCTTCTTCCCAGCGCGCTAGTATGTTATGACCCTCATTAGGCGAAATATTCTGGAGCTGCTGTGCGATCCGTTGTCCGTAAAAGCTATGAAAGGCGTCATAGTCGTTATCGATTGTATCAACATGCGAAATGGTAAACGGATCATACTTCTTCCATAAGCCCTCAGATGAACGAAAATCAGGAATGCCGCTCTCCGTACTCATGCCTGCTCCCGTTAATACAACCATATGCTTTGCATTTCGCACGAGTGAAGCTAATTGTTCTGCCTTACTCAAGGAAAAACCCCCTTCAATTCCTAATAGATTGCTGCTAGCATTTGTTACTCTTCCAATCTGGTCACTATAGGTGAAACCTTTTCTTGCTGTCTAATTCCATTGTAACAGATATATTCATGTGAAAAAAAAGAGAAAATCCTTGTAAAAACAACAGATTTTTTGGCTTTTTTATGTGTAAATCTGTCTAAAATCCAAAGCCCACAGCAGCTTTCATGTATTTCCTCGGAAATTCTACACATTTTTATGTATATTTATCTGAAAAAGTCGAAAAATACTTGGTTAGGCGTGTATAGTTTGTTGGAAATTTGTTCAAAATGATTGCTGAGGTGATGATAGAATGAGAGATGGAGAAAAAAAGCAATCTTCTCGAAAGGTAGTGCGCTTATTCCAAAAGCGCTGGGTATTTCCAACCCTTTATATCGCGTGTGCAGCAATTATTTTGACGGCAGCCCTTTGGTATCAAGCAGCAAAGGATCCAAAGCAGCTTAGTCAAAAGCCATCTGCACCATACAGCAGCCAGCAGGAAAATCCGACTATCTCGGTAACAAGCCCGTCGGAAATCGTGAAAATGCCGGTAGCTGATGCAGATCAGGTTGTAGTGAAAACGAAATTCTATGACGACAAAGCGAAAGCAAAAGAGCAAGAAGAAGCACTTGTATTCTATAACAACACGTACTCTGCTAACACTGGTATTGATCTTGCAGCGAAGGACGGTTCAGCGTTTGACGTAACAGCTGCAGTCAGCGGTACAGTGACAAAGGCAGAAAAGGACGCATTGCTCGGTTATGTTGTAACAGTTGAAAGCGGAAATGGTATTTCAACATTCTACCAAAGCTTAAGCAAGCTGCAAGTAGCGCAAGGTGATACAGTATCACAAGGCGATGTACTTGGTAAAGCTGGTATGAATGAATTGAACAAAGACGCAGGTAACCATGTTCACTTTGAAATTCGCAAGGACAATGTTGCAGTAAATCCAGAAAGCTACTTTGAAAAATCAGTTGCTGATATTAAAGTAGAGCAAGCAAGCACAGAAGCGAAGGAAAACAGCACTCAGCCAGCTGAAGAAAAGCAGCCCGCTAAGGACGAAAAGAAACAAACAGAAGGGGACAGCACATCCTCTGATAATAGCAAGAAGCAAACGACTGAAGAAGATGCATCTAGCGACACATCTTCTGAAGCTGGAGACAGTACAACACCATAAAAAGGGAGCTCCTGAGAACGATCTCAGGAGCTTCTTTTTTATACTTTAAGAAAGTATAAATTTCTAGCTGGAAGACCATTCGACGTAGTGAGAAATTCTAGGAACAAAGTATAAGTGCAACTACGCCTCTGTCTTCGCCCAAGAGCAGGGCTCGCCAATCGGCGAGTTTTCTTTATTTTATCTGCTTGGACACATCCTTGGTAATCTGAATCCTCTACCTACATATATATAGAAAAAGGGGGTGTATAGACATGTCTCTTATATTTGCTATTGCGGTAGGAATTGTATTTTGGTTTATGATGTTTACGCTCTATTGGCTGATCACAAGCAATCGCAAGGAGAGCTCCAAGCATTTACCGCAGTACTTAGTAGAAGAATACGATGAAGCGGTAGAACGAAACCGTTAACGGCACTCTCCGGCAGTGTCTTTTTTTTGAAGAGATATCATTTGATTTCAGCAACCGTTCTTCAGGGGCAAGTGAAGCTATATTTCATTTTTAGAATAACATACAGAAACGCAGCTACTTTCCTTGTATAATGAAGGTAAGGGGGGAAAGATATGGCAGATTTGCTAGATGGAGAAGTTCGATATTATCCAAAGCAACCAGGATCAGACCTTGAGATCACGAATGTTCGTATTATCTCAAAGGGAAGTGTGTATTCCACAAACTATATTGCCAACATAGGGCAAAGCCAAACCGAAAGCAAGGAGCGAAAGCCCTGGGAGCTTCTTTGGATAATAGGAGCTGTCATCTTTATCATGCTGTTTCTAAGGGATCTGATTGAACCGGAACTCAATCTTTTGATGCTTAGTCTTGCTGTCATTTGTGGTTTCGTTGCTTTTTCTTTATATAAAAGTGCTAAAAATGATGTTCCGCTCTATTTCATCCACGTAAAGATGACAACAGGAGACGAGATTTCGCTTTCGTTCAAGGAGCCTAAAGATCGTGAGGAGGCCTTTGACGCACTTAGCAAAGCACTCGCCTTTTGGCGCATTCACCAAACACCGACAACAAAAACAAGAATGGAACGGTTTCATTCATCATGAAGCAAGAGCTTCATTCGTATATTAGGCAAGCCTCAGCTTTGAAGTGATGTCCCGCACCTAAACCCAATAATTTAATATCCCTTCCTACAGAAAGACAAAAGGCAGCCCTGCTTTTTTGTATCATTTTGCAAAATCCATGTGAAGGAGAGAAGAGCTTGTATAAGGGTGTAGATTCCCAGTTTAACAGGCTCTTTTTATTGCTAGTGAGACTGTCCTTCCCAACATTCCTCTAAGTTTTCAAGAAAAATTCACTTTTTCTCATAAAAACTTGTAATTTTTGTCATCTTAGTCCGCAAAAATGCGCTCATTGTAGCATATAACCCGAACACGCACAATACAATGTTATAAAGTGAGACGGCTATCCAATGGCCGTCGAGCAAACCGGGCTGCTGGTAATGAGCGCGGAATAAACTTAACAGAGAGAGTGTTTGAGGTGAGAAATCGTGGAACATTTCATGATAAACAGCAAGGATTCTAAGACTTATGACCCACACTCGAACTTACTTCCATGTACAGTGCAGCGAGTCTCATTTCACGCTTCTCACATCCATTTTAGGGAGGCGAGTGGTGTGCACGATTACATCAAAGAGAGAACTATCAAGATTGGAAAGTATATCGTGGAGACAAGAAAAACAGTTCGCGTGATCGCAAAGGAATTTGGTGTATCAAAGAGTACCGTTCACAAGGACCTAACGGAACGGCTGCCCGAAATCAATCCTGAGCTCGCGAATGAAGTGAAGGAGATTTTAGACTATCATAAATCAATTCGTCACCTTCGCGGCGGAGAAGCAACCAAGCAGAAGTATCGCAAGGAAGAAACGGAAAAAACGGTACGGCAATAGGGAGATTCCCGCAAACCTCCGGTCCACCTTAAGGAACTTTGAATCGAAAAATCTTAATACACTTGTTACGTTTACGTAAAACTTGTGATAAAATTTTAAATTAGGTGTGAAAGAATTCGGCGCTCAGCATGAGTGAAGAATCAAGGAGGATTTGACTGGGATGTTTGCAAGAGATATTGGAATCGACCTTGGCACGGCCAATGTATTGATTCATGTAAAAGGTAAAGGAATTGTATTGAATGAACCGTCTGTTGTCGCAATCGACCGCAATACAGGAAAAGTATTGGCGGTAGGGGAAGAAGCAAGACGTATGGTAGGACGTACACCTGGTAATATTGTGGCGATTCGTCCGCTAAAAGACGGAGTAATTGCAGACTTTGATGTTACAGAAGCAATGTTGAAGCATTTCATTAATAAATTAAATGTGAAAGGCTTCTTATCTAAGCCTCGTATCTTAATCTGTTGCCCAACGAACATTACATCGGTTGAACAAAAAGCCATTCGTGAAGCAGCTGAGAAATCAGGCGGCAAGAAGGTGTATCTAGAAGAGGAGCCAAAGGTAGCTGCGATTGGAGCTGGGATGGACATTTTTCAGCCGAGCGGGAACATGGTTGTGGACATCGGAGGAGGTACAACGGATGTCGCGGTGCTTTCTATGGGCGATATCGTAACCTCCTCCTCCATAAAAATGGCGGGCGATAAGTTTGATTCGGAAATTCTAAGCTATGTTAAGCGTAAATACAAGCTTTTAATCGGAGAACGAACTGCTGAGGATGTTAAGATTAAGGTCGGCACAGTATTCCCAGGTGCACGTAAGGAAGAAATCGATATTCGCGGACGTGACATGGTATCAGGCTTACCGCGTACAATTACAATTGGCTCTGAAGAAATCCAACAAGCGCTTAAGGAAAATGCAGATGTCATTGTACAAGCTGCTAAGGGTGTGCTAGAACGTACGCCTCCTGAATTATCCGCCGATATTATCGACCGCGGTGTTATCCTGACGGGCGGCGGTGCACTGCTGCACGGTATTGACATGCTGCTTGCGGAAGAACTAAAAGTACCAGTATTGATCGCAGAAGATCCTATGCAATGTGTTGGCATTGGAACAGGGATCATGCTGGATAATATTGATAGGCTGCCAAAACGGAGTCTTGTCTAAGTGATAAAAATGACCTAACAGGCATATTATGTGCTTGTTAGGTCATTTTTCTTTCAAAGCAATCAGTTTTTTACTCCACAAAAAGAAACAACCTGCAATTATTGATTTGTTTGTACTGGAAGTCCGGTGATTTCAGCAATCTTTTCCGGTGCTGCAGATTTTCCATCTATAGTAACACTAACCTTTTGTCCCTCCATTGCCGTCACAACCCAACTATTGGGAAGGTATCGAGTTTGATGAGAAGATGTAGAAGGGATGTTTAATATATCACCTAATGCATAGATAGTAGCAGAAGATCCTCCATCCATTGCCATAGCTTGAACGGCTCCTAAATCATATAGAAGCTCCTGGCAATCTTTCAAAGAAGCACCGATGCTGTGAGACTGTCTTCCATCCACAACAAGAAAGAGCATTGTTCCATCCTTTTTTTGCGCGATAATGGTTCGCGGACCATATCCCCAGCCGCCGTTTCCGCTTGTAATCATTTTTTTTCCATCAACAATGAGCTGTGGCTTAAAGCTTGCCGCAGAAACAACCTGTTGTTGCAGCATCTGTGCTGCTGTGTAGTCACCTGTAATTAATTGTCCATCCTTGGTTAACCCAGCTGTAATAGCTGGTTTGTCATTCTCGGATGTATGAATGACCTGCCCATCTGCAATGACAACCCCGAGTCCAATCTTCCCGCCTCCATGTCCAGTCGAGTCAGAAAAGCCGCTTGCATTTACAGCTACCAGCGCATGAGCGCGACGAGCCATCACGTCCAGTTTCTCCCCTACATCCGAACCTTGCGAGCCTTGCTGGACGACAAGCTTCACATTTAAAGGATTGTTTATGGTCATGAGCTTTCCTTGAAAGTAGTGATCTGCGTATCTGCGATTAATGGTTTCTATCGTGATGGTAAGGGGAGTATTCGCTTTTTTCTTCAATTCTGTATCACTTAAAGCATTGGCTGCTTTACTATTTTGGAATTTTGGATTTTCGATATCGTCCATAATGCGATTCAGCTCTTCATTTGATAAGAAGGTATACTTTGCAAATTGTCGATGCTGAGAAGTAAGAATGCTTTCAGCAGCAATGATTCGCAAATTGTGCCCAAAGGGTGTAGCGAATAAGATAAATAAAGCAATGATAATCCCGCCTGCCAGGAGGAGGGATAAAATTTTTAGAGCTTTTTTCATATAGTATAGGTCTCCTTGATCCGTATAGTGTAATGTAAAAGAGTAAGATAGTTAAGGCAACACTGATCCTAACTCTAAAATGCCGTACAATACACAGTTTAACAAGAAAAGTCCTAGTATGTATATAAGGCTTAGGTCTTCTTTCATCACACATATACAAACGTACAACTTTAAAAAGAGAGAAAAGTAGTTCAACAGGTTGGAGCGTAAGTGCGTTGTACAATTCTGTACTCCATTGTTCTTTAGAAATGGTTGATTTGGATTGGTTTTGCTCTTGAAATATACATAGGATTAAGGTAAAAATAATGAATAACGAACAATTGGATATCAAGGGGAGAGAATTTTGCCGATAAAGACTCGAGAAGACTATTATATATATTTAGAATCTGATTTAGATGCAAGGAAATTAGATCAATGGAAACGCAGTTATAAGGTTTTGCATCCAGAACTATACTTCCAACGTTTATTAAGGAAGGCAGAATATTTAAAGACAAAGAAGTTAAAGAACTCTTTCTGGCTGTGGAGATACAACAGATCATTAATCCAGCTTAAAAAGGTAGGAGCCAGATTAGGTATCTCTATACATCCAGGGTCATTTGGTCCGGGATTAAAAATCCCACATTTTGGCTCAGTTACAGTTAATAAGAAAGCTCGTATAGGAAAAAATTGTGAAATTCACTCTGGAGTTAATATAGGTATGCATAAAGGTGCGGTTCCTAAAATCGGTAATAACGTTTATATAGGGCCTGGAGCCAAAATATTCGGAGGAATAACAATAGGGAATAATGTATCTATAGGAGCTAATTCTGTTGTCACTAAGGATGTTCCGGACAATGTAACTGTTGTCGGCATTCCGGCTAAAATTATAGCTGAAAATACAAAATCTCAATCTAGAAGAGGCTATGACAACGTTAAAAAGAGACGTGCTGAGACAGCACAAGAGCCAAAAGGGTAATCGTGTAATAACAGATAATAGACATAAAAGCTGCTTTGTTAGTGCTAAAGAAAGTATAAATTTGCCCATCTAGGGGACTTTCATAAATGTACTGAAAGGAACTGATTCCTAATAATCCGCATTACAGGTGGAGTGTTAGGAATTAGTCTTTTTTACACCTTACGTATAAATTTTCAGCTTCGACGTAGTAGGACATTTTAAGAATAAAGTGTCAGTGCAACTACGCCTCTGTCTTCGTCCAAGGGCAGGCTCGCCAGTCGGCGAGTTTTCTTTATAATCGTGTCAGTTGCTCTGAGAAGGAATTTTTTAGAATATCAAACCAAATTTTATATCCAATATCATTAGGGTGTACCCCATCTGCAATGAGGGTCTGTTCTAGCGGCAGTTTTTTTGTATGTATTGCTTTTTCATACGCAGTATGGATATCGATATAATACCATCCTTTACTTGTAACATATGTTTTGGTGCTATCTAAATAGTCCTTGTATGTCAAACCAAGTTTATTTGCCTTAACCCTTGTAGTACTAGGGTTTGGTGATTGCAGTACAATTAGTGTCTCAGGAAATTGCTTATGGATTGTATTTACAATAGTCTTTATATCAGCATTTGTTTGTTCAAGTGATACAGATTTGCGTTGATTGTTGAGGAGACAAACTTCAAATATTACTATATCGGGCTGCTCTGCTATAACTTCATTAATCCGATTTTCTTTCAGTAGCTGGGACGTTGTGTGACCTGGGAATCCCTTATTCACAATCTTTACATGGCGGATACCCTTTACATTAGATCCAACATAATTTTGGAGCAATCCAACCCATGAGTGATTGAGATGATCATTCCCTTCAGGTGAAGCACCTACCCCGTAAGTAACACTATCCCCTAATGCGACTATTTTTGCACTTCCATTTTTATAGGATGTATATCGTAAGAAATCAATCATGCTTTTATGTGAACTTTGTTTCATTTCTGTAAGCATGTCTTGATAAATCTCTTCTGGGCTCTTCTTAGGCTCCTCGATATAGCGAGTAACAGTTTTTTCATCTTTCTTTTCAAAGAACAAATATAAGTTACAGGTAATGGATAAGATAAGCAAAGCAGTAACAGTAAAAATCCAGACTCTTTTCATTTGTTGAAACTCCTTACTTTTGTGAACTAACGAATCTATTATATACAACTTATCAATAGAGGGATAGGTGTAAAACTAGCAAAGTCTTTTCTTATGTATGTAGGGGCTTCTTTGTTAAACAATCAGAGTACATGCCCTCACTTGTAGCAGTTTGTTTATTTAAAAGGGATTATTTTTGTCTAATGTACAGGGAAAAGCATGATGAGCAATGTAAAGTGTATAGAGGATAATCAACCAATCCCCTAACATTCTTTTATTTAGATGTTTTTATTTAAGGGAAATTAATGTAATATTAAGTGAGCATATTGAGTAACGGGAAATAGACAATACTCTCTCGCTACTACCTTAGACTCATTAAGAGAACGCGGTTCCATATTTTCTGAAGCATTCTTTGAGAAGGTGAGTAACTGAAGTAAATACAAGAGTTAGGGAGGGTATTTCATAGAGAACATATTTTCTTGGATTTATTGGTCTGGATACTTATATTCTACAAGAAACGTGTTCTTTTTGTTGCGGTTTTTATGATGGTCTTCTCTGGTCAGTCAGCACGCCTGATCAATCGTATGAATGAATTTTAAGAAGTGAGGGTTGTGATTTGGGCGTTTGCGGGTGTATGTAGAAATTAACTGTAAACTTATGAATGGATATTGTAAACGGTATTATATGCGTTATAATATTTATTTGTGAACATATTTTACCAGGTTTATCGTGTGTATCCAATAGGATGACGGGAGAAACTGCTGTTATACATAGTATTTATAGTATATAAAACCCTTGTCATGCAAGGGAATAACAAGATATAAGTAAAGGTTTATTATTGATCTTACTTTGGATATTAAAAAGGAAAAGAAATGAAGAGGTGAGAAAATGCAAAAAAATATAGGAAAGAAACTAGCGTTCGATCGTATAATATGGGACGGGACAAGCTTACAGCTCACTTTTTCCAAAAACTTTTCCTATAGTGAAGATTTATGTAAGCTATTAATTCAGAATCGGAACGGAAATAAAAGAAAGTTATTGGAATATAAGTGCAAGGAATACCCAGAATCTTATAAGTTCATTATTCCTACAAAGCAAATGGAAGAGCTAGAAAAAGGAAGATGGGATTTCTTTGTGGAGCTAGCAAGTGGAAAGACGGCTAGCCAGAAGCGAATCGGTTTATATGATGTGCCCGTAACGTCAGAACCACTACGTTACCTTAATCCAATTAATAACAACGGTAAATATTCCTTTATCCCGTACCTTACAGAAAAAAATGGTCTGTCTATTCATTGTGGGAACCTGCTGCAATTGGAGGATAAAAGCTATGATGTGGTACAATTTCCGCGAAAAGTGAAGCGTATAGAAGAAACTGCAACAAAAGTAATGTTTTCTTTTAAAGAACCACTGTCTGGTGATGCAAAAGATATGCAACTGATTATGAAAAGCGGAGATGATGTTTGCCTAGTCCCGATGCGCCTTGACAGCAAACGAGAAGGTCTTGTCGTCGATAAAAAAGAGCTAAAGCCGCTTCATAAGAAACAGAAGTGGAACGTGTACTTGCAAGTGATAAAAGGCAATATATTAGAGCGTTACGAGTTAAATATTCAAGCAAAGACAAAGAATCAGATTGCCTTTGCTATTAAGAAACAAAATGAGGAGCCACAAAAAATTTCCCGCCAAACTATCAAAGGAAAAATGCTTGCGGAGAACTTGCGAATTCAGAATGGATATATCGTGTTTGATGTAGCGCCGAAGGAACTAAAATATGCTCATAAAATAGAATTTTACCTAAGGAAAAGAAAAGCAAAGGATAAAATAATATTGGATGTAAAACGATCCTTGCATAAAGGGAAGGAACAAATCAAGATGCCTCTTTCCCAATTACAAAACGAGATTGTTGCCACAGGAAGATGGGATTTGTCTGTCGAACTCCATCACGAGCATGTGAAAGAAGTAAGAAGAATCGGGCATTATAATGTTACATATAAAGCTGAAGCGGATAAGCATGTGGGTTATGTGAAGCTGCATGAAGAAATCGGTGTTGCACCTTACCTAACAGCAGATAATGAATTCTCCTTCTATTTCTGTACAGAAGAGCAATATGTGAACGCAAAGTATCCGGCTAACGCGGGGATCCTTGATTTGTCTATGAACAAAGCAGGCCTATTGCAGTTTACGGCTGGTGTGACAGTTAAGGAAACAAATGACTTTGCTGTAGATCACGTTGTTTTGCGACTTCGAAATGATAAGAGCAAAGTATTCCATATTCCTTGTACTGAAGAGAGTTTAAAGGATGGATACAGCAGAAAAATTAAGGCTGAATTCAATCTAAGTGAAGTAGAGCTAGAGCAATTCTATTGGGACTTCTTTATTTGTGTTACATTAAGAAATAAAGAGAAACGATTGATTCGACTTCGAAATGATAAGTATTCCATCAGATTGAAGCTAAAGCATCAAATGCTGAAGTATAGCATAACCAATCAAGATGGTTATATGGCATACCCATATACTACTGCAAATGATTGTCTTAGTATCACGTATCGTCAAACAGGAGAGTTTGAGTCTCTTAAGTATAAGGTCAATGAATATACTGCATATTTTTTATATAATCTGCTATTTTGGTATTTTAATTGGAAGCCGATTTGGCTGATTCATGAGAAGTATTCAGAAACAGCACAAGATAATAGTTTTTATTTCTTTAAGCACTGTTACGAAAACTATTATGGTAAAAAGGTTTATTATGTAATCAAGAAAGGTTCCGCGGATGAACAAAACTTGATTCCATATAAGAACCGAGTCGTTTATTTCATGAGTATCAAGCATCTTTTGTTGTTGCTTGCTTCTAGATTAATTGTTGCTTCAGAAACAAAAGGGCACGGATATGCATGGCGGGTTTCTAATGGCGTCATCCGTGATTTTGTAGATCAGAAAAAGTATGTTTTCCTACAGCATGGTGTATTAGGCCTAAAGCGGGTAGACAACACATTTAAGGTGAATTCATCAAATGGTGCAGAATTATTTGTAGTTTCCTCTGATTTTGAGAAGAAAATTGTAGAAGATTATTTCGGGTATAAGAAAGAGAATATTATTGTTACAGGCTTATCTAGATGGGATGTAGTGCAAGATCGCTCACAGGAGATGCCTAGGAAGGAAATTTTCCTAATGCCAACATGGAGAAACTGGCTTGAGGAGGTAGAAGAGGAGCAGTTTGTTCAGTCCGATTACTACCGCGAGTATAATGGTGTTCTTCAATCAGAAAAATTCCTTCGTGTACTCAAGGAAAATAATGTTGTGCTTAACTTCTATGTACACCCGAAATTTATGCCATATGTTTCAAACTTTACTAGTTCAAATGAGCACATCAATGTTATTCAATTTGGAGAAGAAAAAATCAATGACTTACTCATGCGTTCAAGCCTATTAATAACGGATTATTCTAGTGTAGCTTGGGAAATGTATTATCAGAAGAAGCCGATTCTGTTTTTCCACTTTGATTTAGAGCAATATGTAGAAAATCAAGGAAGCTATATGGATTTAAAACAGGAGCTATTCGGTGATGTATCATATAGTGCTTCTGAGTTAGTGGATAAGCTCAGCATGTATATAGAAAACGGATTCCAAGAAAAAGAAGAATTCAGCGCAATACGACATGACTACTTCAAATACGTCGATCATAACAATAGTGCTAGAATTTATCGTGAGATTATAAAGAGGGAAGATGAACTTACTCAGCCGGATTCTCTTCTCGTTCGCATGAAAAAGAATTATCTGATTAGATCTCTATGGAGAAAATCCAAAGAAATCCCCCTTGTTCATCGGATTAGCAGACGAATTTTGATGGTATTAGAATAAGAGAACTATATAAAAGTGAAGTTTCACGGCGAACGTATCTTACTGTATTACTAATATCATTTATCAAATAAAGGATATCCCAAAAGGCGATGCACAGTGCTAATGCTAACCTTTTAGGATATCCTTGTTTTTTACACCCTAAGTATAAATTTCTAACTAGAAGCCGATTCGACGTAATAGGAAGCTTTAGAAGCACAGTGCTTACTTAAAGGCTTGCCGATCAGCGAGTTTTTTTCTTATTTATATTTTTTGTCTGTCTCAATAAACACATTGCTTTCTACTTTAAATTGGGAAGTAATAAATTTGCCATTAGTTATATGGTGCTTGCCATCAACAGTATAATAAGAGCCGAATTTATCTATTCGAACTCCCATGGCACAATCGATGAAACGATTCCCCTTAACAAGAGTGTTTTCCCAGTTATGTCCTCGTACAGCAGCATAGGTCATTCCTTCGAAGGTATTATTTAAAATTTGTATGTTGGAGTAAGGATTAGCAAGAGCGGTAGAATGGCTCCCAACCCCTACTCCCCAAGGCTTCATGCCTTTTACATGGGAGTTTCCAAAGTAGTTATCTTCTATTCTTATATTTTTAGTAACAGTGAAATCAACCGTCCCAAATCTTCGAAAGGCCTTCTCTGAAATCATGCCATCAATTTGAATCGCTTCTATGTAAGAGTTATCTCCTGCCCCGTAAAAGCCAAGGAATTTGTTATTTTTAATGATAACATCCTTGTTTCCAGCAGAGTCAATCGCGTGTCCTCCTACTATATTTTTGATCACAGTATTTTGAATCAGAATATTCTGGCCGTGGGCGAATCCGAAAACAGAAGGTGTCCATACCTTATCTTTTCCTGCGGCATCCCAAATTCCCCCATCTACAATGATATTTGAATTTCCATCATAGCCCTTATATGAGACCTTAAAATCTCCATTTAGTAGCATAATTTCTTTATGTGTATTGGCTTTGCGGAAAACTGTGTTAGGAGAGGTGTAGAGCCATGTATTACTATAAATGTGCAATGCCTTCTTTAATGTATATGAGCCTTCTGGAATTATAACTTTAATAGGTATTTTTGAGTTCTTAGCAAGATTTAATGCCTTTTGGATTTGCTTGCTTGGATCACTTTTCTTTGGAAATGACACAGTGATGATTTTATAATCTTGTTCTAGCAGCTGTGATATTTCTTCAAAAGGTTTTTCAGCAGGTCCTTCTTTTTCTTGAACTTTTTCTGCAAGAGGTTTCCATTGTTGGAGCAGTACTACGAAGCATGCTGTGATAAGAAGGACAAATAATATTTTTTTCATGGATGCTCCTCCTTTATTCTCTAATGTTAATGGTGTAAAGATGTCCTTGTCCTGCCTTGTTTCCTCTAAGAGATAGCACCACAATTTTCTTATTCTACACCGTAAGAGCTATAAAGTACACGGATTGTATTATAAAACATACCCTTATACAAAAAATGTACATGGAAGTTTCACTTGCTTACTGGAACTGTTTACGGTTTAGCCGTTTGTAAATGTTTATTAATTGACTTAACGTCAGTATGTAGACAATCAAAAAAGGTGAGGAGATATCTCCCCGCCTTTTTTAGTTTTGGCTGCCCTTTTTCGTACTGGCATTCATATATAAAACAGAGTCAGTTTACTCCGTTCAACCACAGATTAATTTCATGTAGAAGAATTTGTTCAGTTTCTTCATGCTTCTCCCTAATGAAGGGACAGTTCCATGCATCCTCGGATGTATAAGTATTTTGAATGCGCAATTCTGCTCCTACATTATAGAGAACTGCATTGAGGATGACCAAGTCTTCTAAATCTGAAAAATCGTTATTGTCATTCCAACCTTGTATTCTATTTTCAAAATATGGAAGTCCCTCCGGAGTAATACCTGTTGTTAGGGTACTATTCCTTGTATATGACCAAGTTTTCATATAGGTTGCCTCCTTATTCTATATTGAAAATCAGGTATTATTGACATCCCATTTCAAAGACAAGTAGTCACAAAAGCTGCCTTGTTCTTGGCGATTAGGGGGCTGCATAGATGCTTTGTATTTCGAAATATCCCGATTGCCGTTTTCTCACTTTTTAATTGCAAACTACCCCTTATTACATTTGCTAATAGGTACTAGGAATACTATTATATTTTTTGTTAAATATAGGAATTTATTTTATGCATGTTCTATGCTGTATTGTTAGTATTTGAATTATAACAAACTTAAATCCCTGTTGGAAGCGTTTTCTTTTTGTGGTCGGGATAGCTATATTTGGGAAAGAGACAATATTTATACTGCTTTCTATCTCTTTAGGCGTATTGTACCTTATAAAAAATATATGATATAATTTTTTTGTTATTTTTTTGTAAATATATTATGAAGGATTTGTTTTTAATTTTATCTCAAGTACAGACAACCATTGACTTGATTAAGTACTCAATAAAAGCATGTAATAGTTTTTGGGGAGGAAAATAATGAAAAAGGTAATTACCTATGGTACGTTTGATTTACTGCATTGGGGACATATCAACTTACTGAAAAGAGCAAAAGATTTGGGAGATTATCTTATTGTAGCTGTTTCTACAGATGAGTTTAATAGCTTAAAGAACAAGAAGGCCTACCATAGCTATGAACATCGAAAGATGATTTTAGAAGCGATTCGTTATGTAGATGAGGTTATTCCGGAGGAAGATTGGGAGCAAAAGGTACAAGATGTCATAGAGCATGAAATAGATATTTTTGTTATGGGAGATGACTGGAAAGGGAAGTTTGACTATTTAAAGCAACACTGCAATGTCGTATACTTACCGCGTACAGTTGATATTTCTACTACAAAGATTAAGAAAGATTTAGTTGTAATTGCTAGATGATACACATTATGCACATTCTTCGGGAAGTTATCATTATCTCCTATTTATTTTTATTCCAATTGCTGTTCATGACATTCCGGATATTCCCGTTAAGAAATAAAGCCTCATTTATTATGTCTTATGGTGAAAATCATTTCTATATATATGAAGAAATGAAAAAACAGAATGTGGATTGTGAAGTAGTATTTTTGTATAAATCCACATTTAAATATGAGCTGGATCATTACCATAATGTTAAGGCTTATAAGTTTGAAACATTAAATATATTACATATGATTAAGTCTGTATATCACATAGCGACATCTAGATATGTCATGATCGATAACTATTTTGGGTTTTTATCAACTGTTAATTTCAGGGCAGGGGTTACATGTGTTCAGCTTTGGCACGCAGCAGGGGCAATTAAGCAATTTGGGTTATTAACTCCATCCTCCCAGAAGAGAAGCAGACGTGCCCAACAAAGGTTTGTAAGGGTATACAAAAATTTCCATAAGGTCGTTATCGGATCTGATGCTTTGGCAAATGTCTATATAGGAGCTTTTGGAATAGCTCCTGAACAAATGTTAAGAACAGGAATTCCGCGTACTGATTTGTTTTTTAATCAAACTCAAATAGAAGAAATTTCTTCTGGGATTTTGAAAGATAATCCGGGCATTATCGGTAAGAAAGTGATTCTATATACTCCTACCTTTAGAGATAAGGAACTTGCGGAATTTTCCTTACAGTTAGACATAGAGAAGATGTACCAAGAGCTAAAGGATGAATATGTGCTCTTTATTAAATTGCATCCAGCTATACGAAATCAAATTGATTTAAAGGATATGTATGCTGAATTTGTATATGACTACTCTTTTTACCCCAATGTAAATGACTTATTTTTAGTGACGGACATTTTAGTGACAGATTACTCTTCCACCTCTTTTGAATTTAGTCTTTTAAAGAAGCCGATGATATTTTTCCCTTATGACCTAGAAAGATACCGAGAAAAACGTGGAATTATAGAAGATTATCACTCTCTCGTTCCAGGACCGGTAGTGTATACTACAAAGGATTTAATTCAAATGATTCAAAAAGGTTCGTTTGATCCAGAACGAATTGAAGCATTTTGTGAGAAATGGAACCAATATTCTAGAGGGGCTTCAAGTAAAAATATTGTGGAGGCTCTATTTCATACAAGAAACAGCTAAATGCCTTTTGGGTAATCTGTGTTCATGTATGTAAATAATGAATGAACAAAAGGCCAAGTAAGAGCATTCACTTTTGTGGTACATAGCATCAAACCTTTCAAACAGAGGATACTGCGATTGCGTTCATGAAAGGAACTATGCTCAAATTTTTTTGCGGTTTCTACAAAATTTATCTAAAGGTGTATAATGTTATGAATGTTGTCAAAAGGATTAAAAGTCTCTACATTATTCAAATTTTATTCAAATGTTTGTTTAAAGCTTGCACTTGGCTTCCTCGTAAAAATAATCTCGTTATGTTTGAAAGTTATTTAGGGAAGCAATATAGCTGTAATCCAAGGGCGCTCTATGAGTATTTGCAGGAAAATCATTTTGGCTTCGAGCTTATTTGGAGTGTGGATAAACGGTATACAAAGCAATTTGAACAGCAGAACATTCCATATGTACAGCGTTTTTCTCTTCGTTGGTTTTGTTTAATGGCGCGTGCGTCTTACTGGATTACCAATAGCAGGATGCCTTTGTGGATTCCAAAGCCTAAACATACTATATATGTTCAAACGTGGCATGGAACCCCTCTAAAGAAACTTGCTGCAGATATGGAAGAGGTGCATATGCCTGGAACAACTACGGAAAAGTATAAAGAGAATTTCTATAAGGAATCAAGAAGTTGGGATTATCTTCTCTCCCCTAACTCATACTCTACCGCTATTTTCAAGAGAGCTTTTCAATTTGAAAAGGAAATGATTGAGTCTGGATATCCTCGAAATGATGTGTTGTATCAAAAAAATCATTCCCAGTATATCGACTCTTTAAAGGAGCAATATGGACTCCCTAAGGATAAAAAGGTGATCTTATATGCTCCTACATGGAGAGATGATCAGTTTTATGGAAAAGGGCAATATAAATTTGATTTGCAGCTTGATTTAGCTCTTCTGCAGAAAGAATTAGGGGATCAGTATATCATTTTACTGCGCATGCACTATTTGGTTGTCGAGCAAATGGATATTACAGGCTTTAAAGGGTTTGCTTTTGATTTCTCCCATGTTGCGGATATCAATGAAATTTACTTATTGTCGGATTTACTCATAACAGATTATTCTTCTGTTTTCTTTGATTATGCAAACCTAAAGAGACCTATTATCTTTTACGCATATGATATCGAATCCTACCGAGATAAACTGCGCGGATTCTACTTTGATTTAGAGAAGGAGGCACCTGGTCCTGTTATAGAAACAACAGAACAAGTATTAGAAGCAATAAGAGAGTATGAAAAGAACGGGCTGTGTGAATTTGAAGAAAAATACAAGCGCTTCTATAATGGTTATTGTTATTTAGAGGATGGTAACTCCTCCAAACGGGCTGCAGAGCAAATCTTTTTTAGAAAGGCATAAGATAGATGAATGCAACAATTACAGTACTCCGGGAACAAGTGAAGAGTTTTTATTTGATTCAGCGATTATCCTTGTACCAACTTAAAATTACAAATAACAATAATTATTTGGGAATGCTTTGGGAGATTATTAATCCCTTGATCCAATTGAGTATTTACTGGTTTGTTTTCGGATTTGGAATCCGAGGCGGAAAAGGTGTTGACGGTGTTCCGTTTGTATACTGGCTATCAGCAGGATTATTGGTATGGTTTTTCTTAAACGCTGCGATTCCACAATCATCGAAATCTATCTATACAAGACTAGGTATCATCTCAAAAATGAACTTTCCGATGAGCGTCATACCGAGCCATGTTATTTTGTCCCTTCTGTATCAACATCTTGCCCTGCTTGCTGTTATTACAATTGGGTTTTTGCTTACGGGTCAGGGAATTTCTCTTCATTATCTCCAACTGCCATATTATATATTTGCAGCAGTGATGTTTGTTTTCTCACTGTCATTAATCACTTCAACATTAACGACCGTTGTAAGGGATATACAGATGATTGTTCAATCTGTTATGAGAATGATGCTATACTTAACGCCTATTTTATGGACGCCTGAAAAATTCTCGCCGAAGCTGCAAATGCTCATGAAGCTTAACCCTATGTATTACATAGTGGAAGGGTATCGATATGCTTTGTTAGGGACAGGGTGGTTTTTTGAAGAAGGCACGTACACACTATATTTCTGGGCAGTTGTGCTAGTCATGTTGTGCATTGGCTCTGCGCTGCATATAAAGTTTAGAAGATACTTTGTAGACTATCTGTAATGAGGTTATAAATTATGGACTATTCAGTCAAACTCCAAGATGTAACAAAAAAGTTTAAAATGCATAGTACAAGTTCTGATAAACTAAAGGATCTCCTATATCCAGGAGGATACGGTGAGGATTTCTATGCTCTTCGGAACATCAATTTTGAAACAAAGCCGGGGGATGTAGTAGGGCTTATCGGTGTGAATGGTTCTGGAAAGTCAACCATATCTAATTTAATTTCCGGCATTACTATGCCGACATCGGGTACAATTGAAACTCAGGGCCAGGTCTCGCTTATTGCTATTGCAGCAGGTATGAATAATCAGCTCACAGGGCGTGAAAATATCGAACTGAAATGCTTAATGATGGGATTAAGCAAGGAACAAATTGATAAGATTAAACCTGATATTATTGAATTTGCGGATATCGGTAAATTTATTGATATGCCTGTTAAGAAGTACTCAAGCGGTATGAAATCCCGCTTAGGCTTTGCTATTTCAGTTAATATTAATCCAGATATTCTCGTCGTTGATGAAGCTCTCTCCGTCGGTGACCAAACCTTTGCGGATAAATGTTTAAAGAAAATGAACGAATTCAAGGAGCAGGGAAAGACAATCTTTTTTGTTAGCCATTCTCTAGCTCAGATAAAAAAGTTTTGTACAAAAGTATTATGGCTTGAATATGGAGAAGTGAGAGCATACGATACTGTGCAAGAAGTTCTTCCAAAATACGAGGCATTCCTCAAAGAGTACCGTGCCATGAGCAAGAAAGAGCAGCGAAAGTTTAAGGAAGAAGCAATGCGCAAGCAAGCGGGAGAGGCGATGCAGCTTGAGGAGCCGAAACAAACGATAAGACGGAAAAGAATAAAGTACATTATTCCGCTTTTGTTTATTACAGTTGCTCTTACCGCAGGTATGATCGTGTATGCGAAGAAGGACAATCTTGTAGCTCCCAAACAGGTGAATAAATCCCCACAAGAAAATGTTATGAATGGGGCTGAGAAAGAAGTTGTGAGGGATATCCCAATTCGATATGTCAATGTCCCGGTAGCTCGTGTACGAGAGACTCCAAATACGGAAGGCGAGCAAATAGACACACTACAGTTTGGACAATCATTTGTAGTAAGAGAGACAAAAAAAGATAAACAGAATGGTGTTTGGTACAAAATCCAATATGACGATGGTACAGAAGGATGGATTAGCGAAACCATAACCGAGACTATTCCTGCTGAGAATGTATTATCATATGAGGATACAGTAAAGGAATTAGGTGAAGCTACAGGTAAGGAGACAATCATCAATCAGGCAGCATCCATATTAGGGAACAACCGGAAAGATGTTGAGAAGCTGCTAGAGGAACCACTGAAGGTGGAGGAGCTCCCGGCAGGAACCCTCGTTCAGTATCCAAATCTATCCGTTCTATACAATAAGCAAGAAAAGGCAATTAGAAGTAATATCGAGGAATCCTCTCTTTCGGTGGACATGTTAAAGGAATGGAAGCCAGCGCAGTTGCAGAGTGATATCTTCCTAGCTTGGGTTGCTCGTTCGGATCAGTATAACCTTGTTGTTTCTGCCACAAAGGATTCTACCATGGAGCAAATCTCCATCAGTTTAATAGAGTAAAATGCAACCCCCTTATCTCAGTCTCAGGAGAAAGGGGCTTTGCTTTTTTATAGTAAAGAAAACTCGCCGATTGGCGAAGATGGAAGCGTAGTTACACTTAAACTTTATCCTTAAAGCGCAAAAAATAATTGAGTATGGGACTTCTTTACAAAAAACTCATAATAAGTTCAATTTCTCTTTACAAAATAAAACATCCACTTAACAAAAAAGAGGTAAGATTGTATTGGAGAAAAAGCCATAATCCATGTTTTAAATCTAAAGAGCGGCTGACCTTTGAGATAGGCAGAGGATGAGGAGGCAAATTGTATGAGAACCTGGAACTATACAAAAAATGGTGAACTTACAGCCGGTATTAATGAAGAAGGTTTTCCCTATTTTCAGTTTAAAATCCAAGGTTGGAATGATAACCATCACTTTTCAGATGTAGAGGATGTTGTTACTCTGAAGGCGGTTATCCAAAATGGAGGAGCTGAGCTGCTGCTTCAAAGTATTTATGCGTCTGAAGATGCACTAGCTTGTCCGTTTATACAAGAACGATGTGAAGAAACGGAGCAAATTCTCCTCCATGAAGCTCAGCTATGGTTACATGCAGCACAATAATTACGGATATACAACACAATATATGTGTCTAAATAAAAACAAGTAGCTCTCTTTACAAATTGCTGCTTGTTTTCTTTGCTTTAATTTCTCTCCACTCACGAAAGACATCTTTTACAAAGTCTATAAGAACGAGTTGGCGATGAAAACGTGATGGTTCCATACATAAACGATAGAACCATTCTAGATTAATGCGGCGAATCCATTTTGGAGCACGCTGTACTTCCCCAGCCCATACATCGAAGCTTCCCCCAACCCCCACAGCAACCTTCACCTGTAGTTGATCCTTATATGTCTGGATAAAAAACTCCTGCCTGGGAAAGCCAAGTGCAACAAGAAGAATATCAGGCTTAGCCTTTTGGATTTGCTCAACAATCTGAGCTGTGTCTTCCTTCTTGAAATAGCCATGATGGCAGCCAGCTAGTGTTATATTCGGGTGTTTAGAAGTGATTGTTCGGCCTGCTTTCTCTGCTACATGCTGTCTAGCACCAAGTAGAAAAACAGAAACAGTAGTTTCTTGCTCTGAAAGATGGGTGAACCAATTATTCATCATATCAAACCCTGTCACTCGTTCTGCGATGGGCTTTCCTAATAGTTTGCTAGCTTTAATTAATCCAACTCCATCCGGTGTAATTAAATCTGCTTTCTTCACTGCCGTCTTAAAGCGCAGATCTCTCTTTGTGTACATCACAATCTCAGGATTTGCTGTCACGATATGAAAGACATCCTGACGATCGTGTAGCTGCTTTGTTATGTATATGATAGTCTCTTCCATCGTCATAGAAGAAAACGGGATATCAAATATAGTAGTGGTCTGTAGCCTCATATTGATAAATCTCCTTTTGTTTAACGTAACAGGCAGGGCTATAGAATTGTTCTCTATATCCTTATAACAGAATTTTATCATAGTATGAACTATATATGGATAGTGAATCGAAGCATATAACTATTTAATTCTGGTAAATTTAGTAGAATATTGATAGAATTGAAGGGCGTCTGTATATGTTACATTGTTTAATCATACTTCCTCTGTAGCAGAAATACAAATGCCTCTTTATGTTGAAAACTAATTTTAGTGTAAACTCCTATTGTAGCTGCGATATAATTTGTTTTTGACTTGGTTGTAAAAGCCAGGTTGTCGCAATTAGAATGGAAAGTTATTGTTGCAATTGGGAATCATAAGGTTATGAACTTATTGGGTTAATTGGGGAGAGTATATGGGTAAAAGAATTAAAGTTATGACAATTTTTGGGACGAGACCAGAAGCTATTAAACTGGCACCCCTTCTTCTTGAACTGCAGAAGAATTCAAATAAAATTGAGTCGATTGTGGCAGTCACAGCCCAACATCGCCAAATGCTTGATCAGGTTTTGGATACCTTTCATATTATTCCCGACTATGATCTTAACATTATGAAGGCTCGACAAACCTTACTTGATGTAACAACAAGAGGATTAGAAGGTTTAGATCAAGTAATGAAAGAAGCGAAGCCGGATCTTGTTCTTGTTCACGGTGACACAACCACAACCTTTACTGCCAGCCTTGCTGCATTCTATAATCAAATTCCTGTGGGGCATGTGGAAGCCGGTTTACGTACATGGAACAAGCAATCCCCCCATCCGGAAGAAATGAATCGGCAGCTTACAGGTGTACTTGCAGATTTGCACTTTGCTCCAACCTCTAAATCTGCAGCAAACTTGCTGCATGAAGGAAAGCGAGAAGACTGTATTTATATTACCGGAAATACGGCAATTGATGCTTTACGAACCACTGTGAAAGAAGGGTATTCCCATCCCATTCTTAATAGGGTAGGGAATAATCGCTTTATTTTAATGACGGTACACCGCCGGGAAAACTTAGGTGAGCCGATGAAAAATATATTCCGTGCTGTTAAGCGCTTACTAGATACACACGAGGATGTCCAAGTGATTTATCCCGTACATATGAATCCTGTTATTAGAGAGATTGCAAATGAGGTTCTTAGTGATCATCAAAGAATTCATTTAATTGAACCATTGGATGTGATCGATTTCCATAACTTTGCTGCCCGTTCTCACCTCATCTTAACTGATTCTGGCGGCGTGCAGGAAGAGGCCCCTTCTTTAGGTATACCTGTATTAGTTCTTCGTGATACGACGGAGCGCCCAGAAGGAATTGAATCGGGGACTTTAAAACTTGCAGGAACAGACGAAGAAAATATAGTCTATTTAGTCAATGAACTACTTACCAATATAGATGAGTACAACAGGATGGCAAAAGCATCAAATCCATATGGAGACGGTTATGCTGCCAAGCGTATCGTTCGAGCCATAATTTCGTACTTTTATGAGAAAAACAAAAAAGAATGTATAGCTCATTTTTTACAATATGAGAAGGTATGAATTTCCAGATGGAAGTAGTTTCAATGTAGTAGGAAACTTTAGAAATACAGTATAGGTTCAACTACGCCCCTGTTTTCGTCCAGGAGCAGGGCTGGCCAATCGGCGAGTTTTCTTTACTAATAGATACTTGTGATAAAGAAATGCTGTATAAAAGTTATATGGATAATATTGGGTTTTATGAAAATGAAAAGTTCTAGTATTTTATTTTAGTTAAGAAAACATAAATTTATATAAGGAGATTTTACGATGAGAGTAAAAAAAGCCATTATTCCCGCAGCTGGTTTGGGAACAAGATTTCTACCGGCAACAAAGGCGATGCCGAAAGAAATGCTACCAATCGTAGATAAACCAACTATTCAGTATATTGTAGAAGAGGCAATCGAATCAGGGATTGAAGATATCATCATTGTAACAGGCAAGGGGAAACGTTCTATCGAGGATCATTTTGACCATGCATTTGAGCTGGAGCAAAATCTATTAGAAAAGCAAAAGCTCGAACTACTAGAAAAGGTACAAGCCTCAGCTAAATTGGTAGACATCCACTATATCCGTCAGAAGGAACCGCAAGGATTAGGTCATGCAGTATGGTGTGCCCGGAAATTTATTGGCAACGAGCCATTTGCAGTACTTTTGGGAGACGACATTGTACAAGCTGAAACACCTTGCCTTCGCCAGCTAATCGATCAATATGAAGCAACACGCTCATCTGTTATTGGCGTCCAAACAGTACCAGATAATGAAGCTCATCGCTATGGGATTATTGACCCGTTGGACAGCAATGGCAGACGTTATCAAGTACGCAATTTTGTAGAAAAACCGAATCCAGGAACTGCACCATCTAATCTGGCAATCATGGGTCGCTACATCTTGACCCCAGAAATCTTCATGTTCCTCGAGCAACAGCAAATAGGAGCAGGCGGAGAAATCCAGTTGACAGATGCCATTCAGAAGCTCAATGAAATTCAAAAAGTATTTGCTTATGACTTTGAAGGAAAGCGCTACGATGTAGGAGAAAAGCTTGGTTTTATTGAAACAACAATTGAGTTTGCACTGCAACAAGAGGACTTAAAGGGCTCTCTTTTGAAATTTATGGAAGAAATAGTGAAAAGGGAATCTGTTGTACAAGAATAATATAGAAAACTTGCTGATTGGTGAGCCTTTAGGTGAAGACAAAGGCGTAGTTACACTTACACTTAAAAAAGAGGATGTCCAAAAGGTAGCGCATAGCGTTATCTTTTGAAGACATCCTCTTTTGTACATAAAAATAAGAAAATCCTTTATTTCTGAATATAATTTGGTCACCACAAGCAACACTCACAGAAAAGAAAGGATTCTCTTATAATTGTTGAGTATAACACAGAACAATTGGACTACTAATGGGGATATTGGCATCTTAATTCCAACGAAGCATTTGTGCCGCATCGTTGATATGGCGGTAGAAAATAGGACACTCACACTTTTGAATTCCCTTTATCCTGAAGGAGGTCATCCTCCTTATCATCCTAAAATGTCGTTTTAATGACCTTTTGGGACGACTTGATTTTTTAGAGAAATCAATTTTCTATCCTAATAAGTAAGACGGGAGGATTACGCAAGCAGCTTTTATTTCATGGTAGTTTTTTGACATACGCTGGATCTGAGAACTGAGTGGAAATTTAATTTTTTTATTGTTATTGTATAATTAGGTAAAAGAAAAATCTTTTGAGGGAAATAAATTTAAGAGGAGTGTAATAAATGAAACTTAACATTGAGCAAATCAAAGAGATTATTCCGCATCGCTATCCTTTTTTGCTTATAGATTCGATTGAGGAATTGGAGCCGGGAAAACGAGCTGTCGGGAAGAAGAATATTACAGCTAATGAAGAAGTTTTTAATGGTCATTTTCCTAATTATGCTGTATTCCCTGGCGTGCTAACTTTGGAAGCTTGCGCACAGACAGGGGCGGTTGCCCTTCTATCGATGCCGGAGTATGCCGGTAAAATCGCGTTCTTCGCTGGAGTTGAAAAATGTAGATGGAAGCGCCAAGTTCGACCTGGCGATACACTTATTATGGAAGTGGAATTAGTATCTATCCGCAGGGGTATTGGTAAAGGGAAGGTGCTTGCTACTGTAGACGGAGAAACCGCTATGGAAGCTGAGATTACGTTTGCTGTAGGACAATAAAAATCACCGGTAAGGAACGTCTAAGACGTTCCTTAGTCTTTCTATAAAGAGAAATTGTATGCGTTTTCTTCTATTATATAGTGCACAGGAATGAAAGTAGGATTAGTATCTATTTGCGGGGGATTAGAAAAGAGAAGGCGGTTGCTAGTGGAGATGGGAGATCGAAATAGAAGCTAAAGTTTATTTTCTTTAGGATAATAAAAATCACCGGTAAGGAACGTCTAAGACGTTCCTTAGTCTTTCTTTAAAAAGAAGTTTGTATGCGTTTTCTTCTATTATATAGTATAAAAAATAATTAAGAATGACTTCTCTGCGTTAATAAAATGTCAAGCTGAAACAGAAACACTTCGAATCATCAGAGCACAGATTATGTCCTAGTCCGATTTAACACAATCTGTGAACACATTGTCCGTTTGTATTCAAAACAATATGATGATTGATAAGCTTGGCTTTGCTGACTTCTTCCTCCGGCCACATTAAAGTAAGCCTTGAAACTTCTTGAAACAAGTTGACTTACAAGCATATAATCACGAAACAGACGGCATATGCTGTCTGTTTCGTTCATGTTGTTAAAAAATCCGATCTTAACTGATAAGTGGCTGATCCTACAAGTGAATGGTAATCTATTTCGTGATCAATTTATGATAAAAGCGTACTCATTACGGGCTGTTGTTACTTT
This sequence comes from Ectobacillus funiculus, assembly GCF_004138295.1. Classification (GTDB taxonomy): domain Bacteria; phylum Bacillota; class Bacilli; order Bacillales; family Bacillaceae_G; genus Ectobacillus; species Ectobacillus funiculus. Next base: position 76,577 of record NZ_SCFM01000009.1, read on the forward strand.
GTCATGGGTGGTCTTCTGGTTTGAGGATTAGTGAATGTAAAATAGCGGAAATTTAATGTTTTAGGTTGTAGAAAAATTAGATAGGTTGTATTATTTTGTAGGTAAGCTTACAGCGAGAGCTTTTTTTTGTTTGAATACCCTGATGGAATAATTATATAAAGATTTATATAGTTTTTATTTCATTCATTTAGGTTTATTTCTATAATGTCTATAGAATTAGATACCATACTTATTCTCTTTATGGAACAAGAGAGTACAAAAGGTTACAAAAATGTGAAAAGTTTTACATTTTTCTCCTTGTAAGAAGTAGGGAATCTATGTATTATATTCTATGTGAGTAAGGTGGTACAAGTTCACTGTGATGCTGTAATAAGAAAATACTATATTTCACAGTAAATATTATTTAATTCACAAAACGTTCATAAAGTTTTGACAATATATTACAAGGAAACGGGAGGCCACCCATGGAAGAAACTATTAGCTTAAAAGAGTTATTTCAGATTTTGCGAAAACGATTGTTAATGATTCTAGCTGTTACCTTTACAGCAGTTTTAGCAAGCGCCATTGTAAGTTTTTATTTTATTACCCCTATCTACCAATCTTCTACACAGATTCTTGTAAATCAGAAGAAGGCAGATAACTCTATTGTTCAATATAATGAGGTTCAGACGAACCTTCAATTAGTTAATACGTACAGTGTTATTATTAAGAGTCCTGCTATTTTGGATCAAGTGAAAAAGCAATTGAATCTAGATATGTCTGTTCAGGAGCTTACTAACAAAATTAATGTAGCAAGTGCAACGGATTCTCAAGTGTTTTCTGTTACGGTGCAGGATGCAAAGCCTGAACTAGCGAGAGATATTGCCAACACAACAGCAGCAGTATTTAAAGAAGAGGTTGCAAAAATTATGAGTGTTGACAATGTTTCGGTTTTGTCAACGGCAGAAGTAACGAAAGACCAATCTCCTATTAAGCCTCAACCAATGTTAAATATTGTGATTGCGTTTGTAATAGGGTTAATGGTGTCTATAGGTTTGGCATTCTTATTGGAATACTTCGATAACACTATCAAACGAGAGCAAGATATAGAAAAAATTCTTGAATTACCAGTTCTTGGAGTTGTTACAAAAATGGAAGAAAAGAAGGCCGCTGCGGCAGCTATAGCGAAAGTGAGGGAGCAGACAATTGGGTCTTAAGAAAAAAATTCAACAAACAATCCGTCAATTAATTGCCCATAGCGAACCGAAATCCCCGATTTCTGAGCAATATAGAAACATTCGAACAAATATTCAGTTTGCATCAGTGGACACAGATGTACGTTCCTTCATCGTGACATCATCCAATCCGTCAGAAGGGAAAACAACAACAACAGCCAATCTTGCTGTAGTGTTTGCGCAGCAGGGAAAAAAAGTATTGCTAATTGATGCGGATATGCGTAAGCCATCTATGCACACGATGTTCCGTACAGAAAACACCCTTGGTTTAACAAGTGTATTATCTAAACAGAGTAAGCTTGAATCATGTGTACGTGAAACAGATGTAGAAAACCTAGACTTTTTGCCAGCTGGTGCTGTTCCACCGAATCCTGCGGAATTGTTAGGATCTATCAGGATGGAAGAATTAATTGAACAAGCATATGAGTCCTATGACCTAATTATCATTGATACACCGCCTGTATTAGCAGTTACGGATGCACAGGTGCTTGCAAATAAATGTGATGGAATTGTGCTTGTTGTGCGCAGCAATCATACAGAAAAAGAAGATGCACTAAAGGCAAAAGGGTTGCTAGCAAATGCAAAAGGAAAATTACTTGGTGTTGTCCTAAATGCAAAGCAACAAGAAGATAGTAACTATTATTACTATTACGGTACGAAATAAATTGAGAAAAAGGAGTGAGCTGCGATGATTGATTTGCACTGTCATATCTTGCCTGGAATTGATGATGGTCCAGAAACAATGGAAGAGAGCTTGCAGATGGCAAAGGAAGCTGCCCTTCAGGGGATTCATACAATCGTCGCAACTCCTCACCATCAAAATGGGAAATATTATAATGAGAGAAAAATTATTCTTCAGAAGGTAAATGAACTAAATGCAGTACTAAAAGAACAAGACATCTCCATCAAAATTTTACCCGGACAAGAAATTCGTTTATACGGTGAATTTATACAAGACTATGACTCTGGTACAATTCTCACAAAAAACGAAACTGGAAAGTATGTCCTAGTAGAATTTCCATCTAATCATGTACCACGATATGCAGAAGCTTTATTGTACGATATACAGCTTAAGGGTCTCGTCCCCATCATCGCACATCCAGAACGGAACTCAGAAATCATCGAACGACCACATCTTCTATATGATTTAATTAACAAGGGCGCACTGTCACAAGTAACGGCGGCCAGTCTAATAGGAGGATTTGGGAAGAAAATTAAAAAATTTTCCATGCAGCTGATTGAGCACAACCTTACTCATATGATTGCATCCGATGCCCATAATACGACGAATCGCTCTTTTAAGTTAAGAGAAGCGTACGATGTGTTGCAAAAGGAATTTGGAACAGATGTGCATTACCTATTTCAGGAAACAGTCTATTCCATTATTAGCGGAAAATCTATTTACAAGCTAGATCCTGAGCGTGTTCGTAGAAAGAAGCTGTTTGGAATTTTCTGATTGTAGCGAATGGTGATGTCTCTTTACCGCTATCAATGGAGGCACTTGGTCATACTGTGGGGAGCTTTTTGTAGATAAGCGGGCTTTAAGGGTAGGGTGTTATATTTTAAATGATTAGCTAAAAATTATGATACCTTATTAACTGTATTGATTAATTAGCAGAAATAGAAAAAGAGCACCCTTCTTGTAGAAAGTAAATGAGCAAACTAACAAATGCAAGGATGGGGCTTTGTGTGAGATAACCTAAAATATTCTTATATTTTTTAACATATACTATTTTACTATCTTTTTATAATTAACAAAAACTAGTACATTTTGGTAACTGCAAGCTAATTGTTTAATTTCTATTATTTATATAAAAATGTGCAATTTATCAAAAAATATTTCAAATTAATGAGCGATAAAAAGAAGGTAATTTTACTTATATAAAAATACATTAGAAGAGGTGAATTAAAATGAAAGTCACAGTAGTTGGTACTGGCTATGTTGGTTTAGTTACAGGTACATGTTTATCTGAGATTGGACATACAGTAACTTGTATTGATATTGATCAAAGTAAAGTAAATAAAATGCGTGCTGGTGTGTCTCCTATATATGAACCGGGTCTTGATGAGTTAATGAAAAGAAATATTGAGGAAAACCGTTTATTTTTTACAACTGATTATAAAGAAGGATTTGCTGGTTCAGATGTTATCTATATAGCTGTTGGTACACCAGAAAAAGAAGATGGTTCAGCCAATCTTTCATTTATCGAGCAAGTAGCGAAGGATATTGCTACTCATATTGAAAGAGATGTGGTTGTAGTCACTAAAAGTACTGTTCCTGTAGGAACGAACGACTGGATTAAAGGAGTCATTCAAAATAATCTTGTTAACAAAGTGGATGTTGACATTGTATCAAACCCTGAGTTTTTACGTGAGGGCGCTGCAATATATGATACTTTTCATGGAGACAGAATAGTAGTTGGAGCAGATAATGAACATGCGGCTAATATAATAGAAGAAATCAATAAACCGTTTGGTCTCCCTGTATTTAAAACAGATATTCGTAGTGCTGAAATGATTAAATACGCTGCAAATGCATTTCTTGCAACTAAAATTAGTTTCATTAATGAAATTTCAAATATTTGTGAAAAAGTTGGAGCGAATGTAGAAGATGTTGCAAATGGTATGGGACAAGATAGTAGAATTGGTTCACGATTCTTAAATGCCGGGATTGGTTATGGTGGTTCTTGTTTCCCTAAAGATACAAAGGCACTTGTACAAATTGCAGGTAACGTAGAATATGATTTTGAATTATTAAAAGGCGTTATTCGTGTTAATCAAAAGCAACAAGAAATGCTACTAAATAAATTAGATGAACGATTTGAAGGTTTAGCAGGGAAGAAGGTTGCTATTTTAGGATTAGCATTTAAGCCGAATACAGATGACATGAGAGAAGCAGCTTCAATTGTGATTACAAAGCATTTAGTTAACAATGGAGCAAACGTGGTTGCGTATGATCCAGTTGCAATGGAAAATGCTAAAAAAATAATAGATTCACAAGTTAATTATGCATCGAATGCAATTGATGCTTTAAAAGATGCGGACGTTGCATTGATTTTAACAGAATGGGATGAATTTAAAGAGTTAGACCTACAATCTTTTGAAGACAATATGAAACAACCAGTCATATTCGATGGTCGGAATTGTTACGATATTAAAACGGTCGAAAATTATAATTTAGAATATCATTCTATGGGAAGACCATCAGTTAAAAATATTAAATTACTTAATGTTAAATAAATTGGGGGACTTAAATTGAAAAAGGTAAAAAAAGCCATTATTCCGGCGGCAGGATTAGGAACACGTTTTTTACCAGCAACAAAAGCAATGCCAAAAGAAATGCTACCAATTGTGGATAAACCAACGATTCAATATATTATTGAAGAAGCAATTCAATCGGGAATTGAAGATATTATTATCGTAACAGGTAAAGGTAAACGTGCGATAGAGGATCACTTTGATCATAACTTTGAACTTGAACAGAACTTGATTGAAAAAGGGAAGTATGATCTTTTAGAAAAAGTAAAACAGTCATCAAAAATTAATCTTCATTACATTCGTCAGAAGGAACCAAAAGGACTTGGTCATGCAATTTGGTGTGCGAGAAAGTTCATTGGAGATGAGCCTTTTGCGGTATTACTTGGTGATGATATTGTAGAAGCTGAAACACCTTGTTTAAAACAGCTTACTAATGAGTATGAGAAAACAGGAGTGTCAGTTATTGGTGTACAAACCGTTGCAGATGATCAGACACACCGATATGGAATAATAGAACCTTTGGAGAAAGATGGGAATCTATATAAAGTAAATCGTTTTGTAGAAAAGCCCGCTAAAGGAACTGCGCCATCTAATCTAGCAATTATGGGGAGATATGTATTAACTCCAGAAATCTTTGAAATTTTGGAAAATCAAGAAACAGGTGCTGGTGGAGAAATTCAGTTAACTGATGCGATTCAGCATTTAAATAAAAAACAATCAGTATATGCCTATGATTTTGAGGGAACTCGCTATGATGTAGGTGAGAAGTTCGGATTTATTCAGACTACGATTGAATTTGCATTAAGGCATGAAGATCTGAAGGAACCACTATTTGAGCTAATGGAAAAATTAATAGAACATAAGAAAATTAGCTTATAGAGGAGAGGAGCGTACTTGGAATGTCTGACTTCGCAAAATCTAATGCAATAACTGCTCCTACAGAAGAAATAGCAATTACAGTTGAAAAGAGGGCACTATATAGTATTTCAAAGAGAACTTTAGATATTTTAGGTGTCTTAGTTGGTTTAGTTGCCTTAAGCATCCTATTTTTCATTGTAGCGCTTTTAATCAAACTTGAGGATCCTAAAGGACCGGTCTTTTTTTCACAAAAAAGGGTTGGGAAAAATGGAAAAGAATTTAAAATGTATAAGTTTCGTTCTATGGTGACTGATGCTGAGGCAAAGCTCGAAGAACTACTAAAGTATAATGAAGTAGACGGTGCCATGTTTAAAATGAAGGATGATCCACGAATTACAAAGGTTGGAAAGTTTATTCGGAAGACAAGCATCGATGAACTTCCGCAGTTATTCAATGTGCTAAAAGGAGATATGAGTTTAGTTGGACCAAGACCACCTCTACCACGCGAGGTTAAAGAATATACAAACTATCATATGCAAAGGTTATTGGTTACTCCTGGATGTACAGGTATTTGGCAAGCAAGTGCGAGGAATAGTGTTGGTTTTGAAGAAATGGTTGAAATGGACTTAGAATATATTCGGAAACGAAGTTTCTCGTTTGATTTAAAAATCATCTTCAAAACTTTTACAGTGTTACTTGGCTCAAAAAATGCTTTTTAGGATAGAAGTAATGAGACAGGATTAGTGTTTAGGTTTATTGGGCTTATATTTACACATCATAGGGATTTGGTAGAGTGTTAGATTAATAAAATGCTTGAAGAGAAAGACTTAATAATATTTATTTACGAATCCATAAAAAACTATATAAGTCCAACTTAAAAATTTGATATACCTAATCCTGCAACCTAATGAATACCTGAATTAATCTGCTTTAAACATGTGGGGAAATTAAAATATACTTATATAGATATACTTGATCATGACAAAGATTTAACAAATTAATTCTTTAAGATTGAAAAAACAGGGAGTATCTATTTCCAACTACAGCAAGAGATGAAGAGATTTTTGTGAATAATGAATATATCACATGTTTTGCTCTAGATACTCTATCAACTCAAAGAAAGCTTTATTCATCATAAAATTTAAAGAGAGTGGTTAAAATCTAATATGAAAAATATTTTTATAATAGGGAGCAAGGGAATACCTTCTAAGTATGGTGGATTTGAAACATTTGTAGAAAAGTTAACAGAATATAAAGTAAGCGATAGTATCAAATATCATGTTTCCTGTTTATCAGAACACGATAATAAGGAATATGAACATAATAATGCAAGATGCTTTACTGTGAAAGTACCTAATGTTGGTCCAGCAAAAGCAGTAATTTATGACCTTATGTCATTGCAACGGGTTTACGAATACATTAAAGAAAATCGTATTGAAAATGCGATTGTATATATTTTAGCTTGTAGAATCGGACCATTCATGAAGTTCTATAAGAATAGATTTGAACAGCTAAACGTGCCTGTGTATGTAAATCCAGATGGTCATGAGTGGAAAAGAGCTAAATGGAGCTGGGCAATTCGTCGGTATTGGAAGTTATCAGAAAGACTGATGATTAAAAATATAGACTTAGCAATTTGTGATTCAGTTGCAATCGAAAAATATATTAAAGAAGAATATAGTTCATATCGCCCTAAAACAACTTTTATCGCTTATGGAGCTACAGTAAATAAACCAGAAAATCTTAATGAAGATAAATATAACCAATGGTTAAAGCAGTGGGATTTAAAAGGAAAAGACTATTATCTAATTGTAGGACGTTTTGTAGCGGAAAATAATTATGAGCTTATTATTCGTGAGTTTATGAACTCGAAATCGGAAAAGTCTCTTGTCATTGTTACTAATGTTGAGAAGAATAAGTTTTATAATGAGTTAAAGAATCGAACAAAATTTGATAATGATAAAAGAATAAAGTTTGTTGGAACAATCTACGAACAAGATCTATTATATCAAGTTAGAAACGGTGCTTTTGGATATTTTCATGGTCACGAAGTTGGAGGGACAAATCCGTCACTACTTGAGGCAATGGCAACTACTTCATTAAATTTACTTTTAGATGTGAATTTTAATAGAGAAGTTGGACAAGATGCCGCACTTTATTTTAATAAAAAAGTAGGAAATTTAGCTGAGCTTATTGAATCTGCTGATTTATTGTCGGATACGGAAATAAAAATCAATGAAGAAAAGGCTAAGAGGCGCATTCAAGACTCGTATTCATGGGAGTTGATTGTAAATCAGTATGAGAATTGTTTTCTCAAGGAAAAGGTTTAAGAGAAGAAATAGTTTTTGAAATAGCAAAATGTCAACCAATGAGGATCTTAGATTAATTTCTTAGAAGAAGGAATTTGTATGAAAAAAATATTGTTTTTACATTCTAGTTCAGAGTTATATGGATCAGATAGATCATTATTAAATCTAATCAAAAATATAGATAGAAATCGTTTTGGAATTACTGTTATTTTGCCAGAGTATGGACCTCTAGTTGATGAATTGAAAAAAATTGATAATATTGAGGTTCTTATTAAAGATATTGCGACACTAAGACGGAAGCATTTATCTGTCAAAGGGCTTATAGAGTATACCACTAACTTTCTAAATTCTTTATTTTATTTAATAAATATTATAAGAAAGAAAAAAATAGATGTGGTATATACAAATACTTCTGTTGTTTTTCCAGGGGGAATAGCAGCTAAGCTGTTAGGACGAAAAAGTATTTGGCATATAAGAGAAATTGTAGCGAATAAATTTGAAGCAACAGTTGTATCTAGAATTGTTAATTTATTTTCAGATATTATAATAGCTAACAGTAAAGCGACAGCATCAGCAATTAGCCAAAATGAAGATAAGCTTAAAGTAGTGTACAATGCTATTGAAAGTACACAAAAGAAAATTGTAAACAATAGGCTAACTGCTAAAGATGAAATAGTGATTGGAATGGCCGGAAGAATTAATAGATGGAAAGGTCAAAAACTTTTTGTAGATATGGCTGAAAAAGTATTAAGGGAGAATAAAACAGTCCAATTTGTTATTGCTGGAGATGTCTATAAAGGGGAAGATCACATATTAGATGATCTAAAGACCTATATTAAAAACAAAAACTTAGAGTCAAAGATAAAATTGTTAGGTCAAGTTCAGGATATGGATTCATTCTATAATAATATAGATATTTTTATACTACCTTCCATTCAGCCTGAACCATTTGGTTTAGTAGTGTTAGAGGCTATGGAAAGAGGGATACCCGTTATTGCTACAAATCACGGAGGACCGGTTGAGATCATTGAGAATAATGTAGATGGCTTCTTAGTGGATTATGTTGAGGCTTCGGAAATGAGTAACGTTGCTTTAAGGTTAACTTCTGATAGTGATTTAAGAAAGAATGTTGGTCAAAAGGGAAAAGAGAAAAGAAATAATGTTTTTAACTTGGAGAATTATGTTAAAAATATTTCAGAAATTATAACTGAATTATAGGGGAAGATCAATGCATATATCATTTGTTATATTACATTATCTAACAGAACAGGATACTATAGAGTGTATTGAGTCTATTTTAAATAATGTAGATTATAAAGATTATTCTATTTTAGTTGTAGATAATGGTTCTCCGAATAATTCAGGAGAGAGCCTGAAACTACGATATCAATATAATAGCAAGGTAGATATTATATTATCTGATAAAAACCTAGGTTTTGCTAAAGGAAATAATGTAGGTTTTTTAAAGGCTAAATATGAGTATCAGGCTGATTTTATTATTTTAATGAATAATGATACGATTATAGAGCAACAAGATTTTTTAGATCAAGTAGTTAGTAAATACAATTCTACTAAATATGCTGTTATGGGACCAAATATTATATCAACCGTAGACAATAATCATCAGAATCCGCAGCCTTTTAAGATTATAACTAAAAAAGATACATGGTATCAGTTAATAAGACATTTAGCGTTGCTTCTATTAAACTATTTAAATCTAGAACCTGCAATGAAAAATATTCTTAAAAAGTTTAAACCAGAAAAAGTACTTGTTACTAGACATAAAGAAGAATTGACTGATGTTCAATTACATGGTAGCTGTTTAATCTTTTCACCAATGTATATCCAAAAGTTTGATGGACTATACGACAAAACCTTTATGTATTTTGAAGAAGCTATATTATTTCATTTGTGCAGAACAAATAGTTTGAAAACATTTTATAGCCCGGATTTGGTAATCTTCCATAAAGAAGATTCTGCAACAGATGCGTATTTAAAGAATAGCCTACAAAAAAATAGATTTGTATATAAGCATTCTGTAAGATCAATTCTCCATTTATTAAAATTAATGAACTAATATTATTAAAGTAGTAATCTACTGAAAAAATTTGAAGCAGAAGAAGTAGGTATTAAAATAAAATTAGTTTCAACGCCAGAGTAACTAATTAGGATAAAGAGTCATTAAATGCTTGATTATCGAAAATGGTGCTCGATAAAATTTGTTTAATGATTACTTAGGTGGAGAGATGTTTTGACCAGGAAATTAAAAGAGAAAAAGTTTTTATTCCAAGGACTACAATTCAGTATGATGTGGTAATGACGAGGGATGAGTATTGAATACTAAGGCAATTACGTTTATTAAGAATTTTTCATATTCGCTAACCTCACAGTTAATATCAATGATTATATCAACAATAGTGATATTGATTGTGCCGAAGTTGATAGGTGTGGAGGAATATGGATATTGGCAGTTATACTTGTTTTATGCTTCTTATGTAGGATTTCTGCATCTAGGTTGGAATGATGGGGTATATCTGAGGTACGGGGGGAAAGAATACAAGGAACTAGATAAGGATTTATTTTTTTCTCAGTTCTGGATGTTGGTTATTTTCCAGATAATAGTAGGTATGGGTATCTTAGTTGCTTCAACAGCCTTTACCTCAGATATCAATAAGTTATTTATATTCAAAATGATTGCACTATGTACATTGATAGTAAATGTTAGATACATGTTAATTTATGTTTTACAGGCAACTAATAAAATTAAAGAGTATGCACAAATAACGATGATGGAAAAAGTGCTTTATTGTTGCTTAATTCTATTATTGCTATTTAGGACTAGGGAGTATAATTTATTGATAGCTGCAGACATAATAGGAAAAGTTGTGTCTTTAGTCTACGCTGCATACTGCTGTAGAGATATTGTTTTTAAAAAAATATCCGTATTTTATTTTGATATGAGAGAAACGCTTGAAAATATCAGTGCTGGGATAAAATTGATGTTTTCTAACATAGCTAGCATTTTGATTATAGGAATTGTTCGGTTTGGTATTGAGCGAGCCTGGAGTGTTTCAACTTTTGGAAAAGTATCACTAGTAATCAGTATTTCTAATCTTATAATGATATTTATCAATGCTATAGGGATAATAATGTTCCCTTTTCTAAGAAGAACAAATGAAGAAGACTTGCCAAGGATTTATACAGTTTCGAGAACTTTTTTAATGGTTCCTTTGCTCGGTATACTCATAGCATTTTATCCGTTAAAGTTTATTTTATCAGTATGGTTACCGCAATACGCAGAGAGTCTCATGTTTATGGCGCTAATTTTTCCGATGTGTGTCTATGAAGGGAAAATGGCCTTATTGATAAATACTTATTTAAAGACTTTGCGTAAAGAAAAGTTGATGCTGTTTATAAACTTGGTGTCGGTCGTCTTGAGCATTATATTTACAATTTTGTTTACTATAGTGTTTAAGAATCTAACATTAGCGATTGTATCGATTGTTGTGCTTTTAGCCTTCAGATGTGCTTTTGCGGAGATACTTTTATCAAAAATACTCAACATATCTGTGTATAAAGATATATTACTTGAGATTGTAATGTCGCTTATATTTATACTGATAGGTTGGTTTGTTACTTCATTAAACGGAGCATTAATCTATTTAGCTGCATATGGATTGTATGTGTTAATTAAGAAAAGAGACATTACAATCACATTAAAAGAAGTAAAACAACTTGTTAAGAAATAGAAGTATGTGGAAGTTATGGCTCTCTGGGTTTGATGAGCACTTCGTCCTAACCTTTGTGTGGGATAACTCGTATCAGGATGACAGCTTTGATAAGAAGTACCAAATGCTGAAATATATACGTCCCAAGGAGTAAGAGACTTGTCTATTTGCTCATGACTCTCCCTACCAAAAAGGTTTATAAAACCAAAAGTAAGAACATATATTTGATAACGTGATTCCTTGGGTCACGGAAGTGAGCCGAATCAATCGATAAATGAACAAAAGAAATCGAACTACTTAATATTTTTAAAAGATTTGATCGGAAATTTTATCAGTGCAACTTAAGAAAAGAAGTAATTATGAAATTGATTTAATTATTAAAAGATGTATTAGTATATAAAGAACAGAATTTATTAAAATTAAAAGTTTTTTCAAAAGGAGAGGAATGTAAAATGAAAGGTATCATTTTAGCAGGGGGTTCCGGAACTAGATTATACCCATTAACAATGGTGACAAGTAAACAATTACTTCCTATATATGACAAACCAATGATCTATTATCCTTTATCCACATTAATGTTAGCAGGAATTCGAGAAATATTAATAATATCAACACCTGAAGACACAAAAAGATTTGAAAACTTACTTGGTGATGGATCACAATTTGGCATATCACTGCAGTATAAGGTGCAACCTAGTCCTGATGGTTTAGCCCAAGCTTTTATACTAGGTGAGGAATTTATTGGAAATGACTCAGTTGCTATGGTTTTAGGAGATAATATTTATTATGGAAGTGGAATGCGGAAAATATTGCAACGAGCAGCTAATAAAGAGCATGGGGCTACAGTATTTGGTTACCATGTTCAAGATCCAGAGCGTTTTGGTGTAGTAGAGTTTGATGATAATGGCAAGGTGTTAAGTGTAGAGGAAAAGCCAAAGGTACCAAAATCTAATTATGCTATCACAGGTCTATATTTCTATGATAACCGTGTTATTGAGATTGCAAAAAATGTACAACCATCTCCGCGTGGCGAGTTAGAGATAACATCTATAAATGAGACGTATTTAAAGCTAGGGGAATTAGATGTTGAACTTTTAGGTCGTGGGTTTACTTGGCTAGATACTGGTACACATGAAAGTTTAGTAGAAGCAACTAATTTCGTTAAAACAATAGAAGAGCATCAGGGAATTAAAATTGCAGCTCCGGAGGAGATTGCCTATATTAACGAATGGATTACTAAAGACCAGTTATGGAATTGTGGAGAAAAGTTAAGTAAAACGGGATATGGTCAGTATTTAATGAAAGTAGCAAATGGTGAAATCCGATACTAATAAATGGAAGTGTGGAGAAAATGAAGATTACAAAAACTAATTTAGAAGATGTAGTTATTATTGAACCTTCTCTTTTCGGTGACCACCGTGGTTGGTTTATGGAAACGTATAGTGAAACAAGGTTTAAAGAAGCTGGGATTGCTCTTAATTTTGTTCAGGATAATCAATCATTTTCAGCAACAAAAGGTACATTACGAGGTCTTCATTATCAATTGAATCCAAAAGCACAAACTAAGTTAGTACGTTGCACAAGAGGAGCCATTTATGATGTTGCTGTTGATATACGAAAAGGGAGTCCTTCATACGGTAAATGGTTTGGAATTGAACTAACTGCAGAGAATAAAAAACAACTTTTAATTCCTCAGGGTTTTGCTCATGGATTTATGACTTTAACAGATGATGTTGAAGTTCAATATAAAGTAGACGAGTTGTATGCTCCAGAATGTGATCGAGGTATTACTTGGAATGACTCTAGCATAGGCATTGTTTGGCCAATTGACATTGTTCCTATATTATCAGCAAAAGATGAAAAGGCACCTCTTTTAAAAGATGCAGAAAATAATTTTGTCTATGGAGAGTCATAAGATGAAAGTTTTAGTAACAGGCTATACTGGACAACTGGGTTATGATGTTGTTTGTGAAGGTACAAATCGCGGATTTAAGATGATTGGAGTAGGATCTAAGGATTTAGATGTTACAAATGAACAGGATGTTTATCATTATGTTAAAGAGGTTAATCCGGATGCAATTATTCATTGTGCAGCATACACAGCAGTGGACAAAGCTGAAGATGATAAACAAAATTGCTGGAACGTCAATGTAGAAGGTACAAGACATTTAGCAACTGCAGCTAAGGAAGTAGGTGCTAAATTCATCTATATTAGTACGGACTATGTATTTGATGGAGAAGGAGAAAAGCCTTTTTTAGAGACTGATACACCTAATCCAGTTGGGTATTATGGTTTAACTAAACATGAAGGTGAGAAGGTTGTACAGGTTACATTAGATGAGTGGTTTATTGTAAGAATTTCATGGGTATTCGGTATCAATGGAAATAACTTTATTAAAACCATGCTCCGTCTGTCGGAAAGCCGTAATGAATTAAATGTAGTGGGGGATCAATTTGGGTCTCCTACATATACGTTCGATTTAGCCCCCTTGTTAATTGATATGATTCAAGGGGATAAGTATGGAATCTACCATGCTTCCAATGAAGGATTTTGTAGTTGGGCTGAATTTGCGAAAGAAATTTTTAAACAGGCTAACAAAGATGTGAAGGTAAATTCTATTACAACAGAAGAATATCCAACGCGTGCAGTACGTCCGAAAAATTCACGTATGTCTAAGAAACAACTTGTTATAAATGGATTTAAACCATTGCCAAAATGGGAAGATGCTTTGCAACACTACTTAAACAAATTATTTCAAGAGGTGTAAGATATGACCAGAAAAAAATTACTTGTAACAGGTGGGGCTGGATTTATTGGTGGTAACTTTGTTCAATATATGGTAAACAAGTATCCTCAATATGATATATATAACTTAGATTTGCTAACATATGCTGGAGATCTTACAAAGCATAAAGAGATTCAAGAAAAAGATAATTACTTTTTTGTAAAAGCAGACATTGCAGATCGTGAAACAATTCTTAATTTATTTGAAAAAGAACAATTCGACTATGTCATTCATTTTGCAGCAGAAAGCCATGTAGACCGCTCTATTACAGATCCAGAGGTATTTGTACGTACAAATGTAATGGGGACACAGGTTCTATTGGATGCTGCGAGACTTAATAATATTACAAAGTTTGTTCATGTTTCTACAGATGAAGTATATGGAGAATTAGATTTTAATCCAACAACATTCTTTACTGAAGAAACCCCATTACAACCAAATAGTCCATATAGTGCGAGTAAGGCATCCTCAGATCTTTTAGTTCGTGCATATCATGAAACATTTGGTTTACCGGTTAATATTACCCGATGCTCAAATAACTATGGGCCTTATCATTTTCCTGAAAAATTAATTCCTTTAACTATTTCTCGAGTATTAAATGATGAAAAGGTACCTGTATATGGCGATGGAAAGAATATTCGTGATTGGTTACACGTTTTAGATCACTGTGCAGCTATTGATTTGGTAATGCATGAGGGTATAAATGGAGAGGTTTATAATGTAGGTGGACATAATGAGCGAACTAACTTAGAAGTTGTTAAAACAATTATTAGTACTCTAGGTAAATCAGAAGATTTAATTGAGTTTGTGAAAGATCGTCTAGGCCATGATAAGCGATATGCTATTGATCCTACAAAATTGGAAAATTTGGGATGGAAACCAACTTATACGTTTGAAACAGGAATAGCTCAAACTATACAGTGGTATCTTGATAATAAAGAATGGTGGGAACAAATTATTAGTGGTGAATACCAGAATTACTTCCAAAACCAGTATTCCCTAAAATAATTACTGAACTTCATAACTTATTTAGTTTTAAAGCCTTAGCCCTGTAAACAGTACTCATGCTACAGGGCTAAGGCTTTTTGGTATTATTGAGTTTAGCATCATATTTTTTAACTATATAAGTCGAATTAAATAATCACCTTCCCTCTCCCTGTGTTACAATAAGGAAAAACAGGAACGAAATAGGGAGAGACGTAAAATGAAAACACAAGCAGCTGAATTAAAAACTGTCCAACAAGCCATGAAACAAACGAAAGATAAGCGAATGCATGAGCGTTATCAAGCGGTCTCTCTCTTTTTACAAGGCTACACGTATGCGCAAATTACTAAGATTGTTGGTCGAAACGAAAAGACAGTGGGTGAATATGTGAGAGCGTATCGTAAGAACGGTCTCGAAGGGCTCATCAGACGAGCTTCTCCGGGTGCGCCACATAAACTGACATCAGAACAAGAGAAAGAACTGATCGAAACGGTAGTACATTCTCTTCCGATTGATGTTGGATTTGCCGCTCGTCATAATTGGAAATTAGCGCTGATCGTATCATTTGTAGAACAGAAGTGGCAGAAGAAGTACACCCTCCGTGGGATGTCTCGTCTTTTGAGCAGTCTAGGTCTTAGCTACTCAAAGGCCACTTACACCTTAGCGCAAGGAGATGCCGTCAAACAGGCTGCTTTTCATGAAGAAACATTTCCTGCTTTAAAAAAAGATTGATTGACGAAAACATTGATCACCTGTTGTTTCAAGATGAATGCATGATTCGAGACTACCAAGCAGTTCAGTATACTTGGTTTTTGCGCGGAAAACAGCGTAAGATTCCAACGTACGGCAAACACCATGGAGTGAAACTCATTGGCATCCTCAATTATGAAACAGGAAAAGTTCACTGCACAGAAGAAGAACGGTACGATGCAGAAGCATTTCTACGTTTTCTTCAGTATGTCCTGAAGCAATATCCAATCGGCAAAATTGTCATGGTGCTAGACAATGCAAGGATTCACCATGCCAGTCTCATTCATCCTTTTCTAGAGGAACATAAAAACCGATTAGAATTTGTATTTCTACCACCGTACAGCCCCGAAATGAACTTGATTGAAGGGCTGTGGAAGTGGCTGAAAAGTGCCGTTATTTACAATGTGTTTCATGCTTCTGTAAGAGAAATTCGAAAACATGTGCAAGCATTCATTTCTTCTATTAACAAAACACCAGAAGAAGTCATTAATAGACTTTGTATCAGGATGTAAAAATTAAATTCAACTTATATAGCAGTAGTTCAGTTAATATTTCCTATATAGTTCCTTAATTGTCACTGCAGTTGGAGAATCCAAGAACTGAAACGGAGAGTTTACATGCCAGATGTATACTCCTTCTACTTCATTCATTTGGAGAAATATAGGTAATACAATTCTGACCCATAGATTTTGATCAACATGATCCAATGGCTTGGTGGTATCTAGATTTATTGGACGAATATAATTTTTTGATGTATCGGATCTTGGCGTAGCCCCTGTCTCTGTAATCAATATCTCCTTATGGAAATACTTGTTCGCTTTCTGGATACTCTCGACAAACCCATATGAACCAGGGATTTTTGCAAAAAGATTATCATTAACTTCTACTTTGTTATTTTTGTTCAGTCTGTTCACTATTGGATAGGCATTTAAAGAAATATAATCAAGTGATGTACTTATACTGTTTAATCCATTCTCATGATTTCTTATCTCTCTATCCAATTCATTCTTTTGAAAGGCCATAGTTAATTTTAATTCAGGATATTTTGATCTAACCTCATCTATTATTTTTTTCCACTGTGGGATGTATGTATTTTGAGTTAAGATTAATGTTTCACAAGTTATGCTTAGAATAGGAACATCATTTTTGGCACTAACAGAGGCATAATATAAAATAATATCTCTCCATTGATTAAAAAATAAATTAATATCCTTAGGAGCATACGTGCCTCTATCAAAACTATCCCTAAAATCAGGTAGCATAATATGAGGTTTTATTAAGGTAACTTTCACTCCATATTGTTTGCTTTTTGAAAATAGTCGCTCAAATTTACTCCGAATTTTTGGATCGTTTAGAGGGCTAGAATCATTTTTATCCTGTACTGTCACAGCTGTAACAACTTGTAATTCCCCACCTATATCCTTTATTTTTGGAAGGTTTTGATCATACCAATCATCAGTATCAATTGAATCAGATAAAGTTATTGCAATCCCTTTATGTTTTTTCTTAAATAACTTAGCACTGTTAAGTACTACCCCTCCTATTAGAACTATTACTGACAATAGAATTATCATATTCCGCCTCAAAATCTTACCTCCTGTACTAGTGTGTTTATATAGAAATAGGAATGTAATTGTAAAAGGTTATTATTAGTTTAGCATTATATGTTTTGATTAACTAGAAAAAACCAAAAAATGTACAAAAAGGAGCATGCTTCTTGCAGGGTGTTGACCATGCCTTTGACATGTTGATTTCACGTAACATCAGTTTAGACTTTGTTATCTTTGTCATGGATTAACCCTAAGAATTTGAGCACATTCTTAATAAAATCATACTTATTTTCTAAATATCTATAAACTACTTAATATTCATTTTGCAAAGGTAATTAGATACAAAATTTCAAACGCGAACTTCAGCTGTTTGTGGCAAACTAATTATGTAATTTTTAGCAGTCAATTCATGTATCCCGTTTGGGCATAAAAAAGCCACTTGCCAACATCGTTTTATTAATATATGCTCCTTGTTGGGTATTAAGACGACGGGAGGATATGAGTTTAGGAGATGTTAGCAGTGGCAGAAATTAATTATACCAGATACGAAGCAAATATAAAAGGTAGTTCAGTTCTTATAATAGTATTGCAAAGAAAATGCAATGAGATCCAAGAGCTATAAAGAAGTATGTAAAGATGGAGGACCTCAGTCTGTTTGTGACAAACAAAAAATGCATCGTTTGGCAATTAGTAGGGGTATGCATAAAAATGTGTATGATTGCAACTTGATATGGAAAGATAGTTATGATAGGCTCATGTGGCTGAAAAACTATAAGGCTTGTTCTTTTGCCTAAAATTATGACCATAGAGGCTCCTTGTCAAGTTTCTCAGAGTATGCATAAACATTTCATATTTCGGATAGGACTAAAATTACTATCTCCTACATTTTTTGATTGCCAAATACACTCAGTCCCCAAGAGAAGTTCCAACAGACATCACCTGCAAAAGTAATGGATCCTGTAAAAACCATTCTAGACAAATGGATTCAAGGGGATCTTCAGGAGAAAAAGAAGTTTCGGAGAACAGCTAAACGTATGTATGATCTATTTGTAGATGAGTATAATTTTACGGAATCGGACCGTTCTGTTTATCAGTGTGTTTCTCACCAAAGAAAAAATTAGTAGAAGAAGCTGAGTCAGCAGCATTACCATTAGAATCAAAAGCAGGAACAGCGCAAGTAGACTTTGGAGTAAGGCCGAGAAAGAGGGAGATTGAAAACTTTATCAAAAATGTGAATTCATTGCCAATCCCTATTTAGCAGATAAGGATAAATTCTTACAACTGCTTGCCACAGAATTCTCATAAGTGAGATATGAGGGGGCTAAAGCTGACAAATACGGTTACATATGCTTAGACAATAAGCTTTATTTGCCTTCTCCTCGCTTTGTCAAATAAAAGGTTTTGGGAAATATTTTATACTCCCCGCTAGAACTACTGACACAAGAATACAAACTCGTTGCTTGGCATGCACGTTTGTATGGAGAACAGCAGAAATCTACACAATGGTGATCGTTATCTATCTCTCATGAGCAAAAGCTTTATGACAATCAAATATGCAGGTGTTTCTATGAACAACTACCTGTAGAGCAGCAGGCTTATTTTGAACGATGTACCGTACTAGAAAAACAATAATCTCTTCAATTAATTACTATGGGTACTTCTAAAAGGGCATGATTTCAATATCCCTACTTGAAACCCTGCGTATGGCATCGGAACATAGCATCCTTCGATATTAACTCTATTAAGCCAGTATTTTTATCAAATCTTAAATAGAAGAGGACAACGACAAGGGATTAAGATAAGAAGTGTAGTTCTTAATGTTCAATTCGCTACACGAGATTCGAAACATTATGATACTTTGTTTGATACAACAGGTGATGTGACATCATGAATCAGTCGATTGATTCAAAAATATCCCGAATGCCTCACCTCAAACTAAGTTGAATTTGGGAATGCTACATGGAAATACAAGTACCTAATAATGAAGAATACATACTAGGGGTATTAGGGAAGGAAGTTCAACAAAGGGGAGTAAGGAAAATCAATTTATTACTTCAGCAAGCAACTTTACTAAAGGTAACAGATAACCTATTTCAATTGGAAAGAATTAGATTAGCACAAGGACTAACAAGAGATTATACCTAACACGAAGACTTTATAAAGCAGCAGGACATTCCCATTTCCTGCATTTTGCAGTTGCTAAATACAACAGTAGACATAAAAACACCAACAGCGGGCGGGTACTGGACTATGCGTGTGTAGCTATTTAACTAATTGGAAAGGATATCGAGCGATACAAAATTAATACACAGTTAGATCAGCATATTAAAACCGACTCAAGCAAGAGTCGGTTTATCGTTTTTATTTTTAAATGAAATAAATGTTGAGCATACAGCTAACATGATCCAAAAATATTGCATTGTGTATAATTCTCCAACCATAGTTAGTTCAAAGAGATAACCGCTGAAAGATACTAATAATATTGTATTAAAAAAACTAGCCTTCCTATGTTTGATTATAAATAACAATGCCGAGATTAAGAACAATAACGTCGTAGTAAAGCCAATCCAACCTAATTCTAGTTTGACATTAATATAATAATTGTCTACTGAGGTAGATATTGTTGGTCCGTAAGGATTTAATTCAGGGATATTAAAAACTAAGGGTTCTGTTCTAATGAATCCAATTCCCTTACCAAAGATATCTTCAAAACTTTCTTGTTCGTTAAAAGCAAAATTGATTAATTCGTTTCTGTAAGTAAATGGTTCTGAATTCTTACCAAAGTCCTGGACTAAATGAGTTCCAAAAAATGCGTCTGAAAGAGCCTTTGTGTTACCTCCGATAGTCGAGATGACAGGAATATCATCCGCTACAGGTGTTAAACTAAGTGCCAAAATAGGAATAAAAAGGAATACTGCGGAGCAAAAAATAACAATTTTTCTTTTTAAATTAGAAAATACAAAAAATACAACAAATGAAACAGCTAGTAAACTAACTAAAGTAGATCGAGAATAAGTTAGTAGTACACTCGTAAGAAGTAATATAAATAAAATAGAATAAAAGAAATATCGATTTTTGTTCTTGTTTTTATACATGTTAGCTTGATAATAAGCGATTGGAATCATCAATAAAAGGTAAAGACCGTAACCTAACGAATGCAAAAAACTAGCACTTATACGTAAATTACCTTGCCTAATATAGGTGCTTGAGCTAGAAGAAATCCCATCTACGGGTGATATTTCCAAAAGATGAAATACATTGAATTTGGTGATATATTCTACAATTCCACAAATAGACACTATAAAAGCACTAAGGCAAAGGGTGTGCAAAATCTTATCTAAAACAATTTTGCCATTATCCTTTTTTAATTCGAATCTTACATTCATCACAACTAAATAATATAGTAAAACTTTTTCAATTAGTATTGCAGAAGATCCAATAAACGCTGTTGTATCATTTTGTGATACCAATTGAATAAAACCAGGGATCATTACACCTAAAGAATAGAGAAAAATAATAGGTGTTAATCTATCTTTTCTTATTGTATATAACAAGTCGGGTAACCGTTTTTTTATTAATAACTGGTCAATAATAAAAAGTATTAGTATAGCTCGGAAAGCTGTCACCACAGGGAGAGAGCCAAGCTGTACTGCGAAATAAGGTGGGAGAAAAGGAATAACTAATAGAAAATGCCAAAAAGTTTTCTTAATATTAAATGCATAATAAATGAAAAATATAGAAGCACAAGCTATTGCAACAGAAACCATATTAGAATTAGTTGCTCCCAAATAGCTTAAAAGTCCTACAAAAGTAATAGTAAAAAATATTAAATAAAATTCCCTTATGTTTAATGTACTTTTCAATTTCATCCCCTACTTATCAAGTTTTAAAAACACAATGCAATTTCTATTATAACAGAAATTGTATTGCTTGAAAATGAATTCTTTTTAAAAAGGTAAGAATACGTTCTAACTTAGGTTCAAAGTTGCATTAGCAGTTAATTCGAAGAGTCAGTATAATTCTCAATCTTTAATGTCTTCTGTAGTTTGAACGATGGAAAAGCAGTCATTCTTTTATTAATAAGGAATACAAGAACGGCTTGTTTTATTGATTATTAACTATAATACGTTGAATGTGAACTACGGTTACGAAGTGATTTACACATAACTTCTTTGTATGAAGTTCAAAGTGACTATTACTTATACTAGGCAAGTTGATTATTACTTATACTAAGCAAGTTGATTATTACCTATACTAAGCAAAGGAGAATTCTTTGGCTTTGCTCGGCATTTCGCTCTGAATTGTGTACGGAAGTATTCATATTAGTGTGGCAGTTTCGATAAGAAGCACTAAACACTGAAATACATATGTCTAAGGAATGGTACCCATGCTCCTCTTTATCAAAAGGTTTGTAGAAGCAAAATAGAAAATCGGTATTCAGAAATCTAGTGCTCTGTATGGGGAGCGGAAGCATAGGAAAACTCCATCATTATATAAACCCAAGGAAGGCGGTGGAACCAATAGAGCCTGATTAAAAGATTTTTTGATTGAAAAATGTTAGATGTCGAACAGGAAAACGTACAAGGGCTTATTTTGGTCTAGTAGTATTTGCTTATAATGTCTCAAAATTAATAGTGGACAGAATTAACAGAAAAACGAGCAAAACAAATCAAGCTAATTGATATCAAAAAAGCTTATTAGGGAATAATGTAAGTTAAAATAAAAAAAGAAACAATTATGAAGGCCATTCAATTATGGTATAATTTTAAAAAATCTTTGGGGGGCTTAAAAATTGATAAAAATTACAAATAAGATAATTTCAAAAATGAAAAATGAAAAATATGTTTTAGATGAAAATATTACTTTCTTTGATTTGTGCTCTATTGTTTTGACTAGGATACTAATGCTTACTAGAGGTTTTCTAAAAAGAGTTTTATTTAAATCGTGTGGCAAAAATCTTTTTATTGGTAAAAAAACTACAATAAGGCATAAAAGTCATATCAAATTAGGGAAATCAGTCACTATAAATGATTACGTTGAAATGATTGCTTTATCCCAAAATGGCATAACTATAGGTGATAATGCATCTATAGGTAAATACAGCATCATAAGATGTACAGGTAGTTTAAAAAATCTTGGTAAAGGCATAAGAATTGGTGATAACTTCGGTTGTGGGGATTGGTGCTTTTTTGGGTGTTCAGGTGGTATTGAGATTGGGAACAATGTAATTATGGGACAGAATATTAGATTTCATGCACAAAATCACAATTTTGATAGGATAGATATTCCAATTAAAAACCAAGGTACAACTAGTAAAGGAATAGTTGTAGAAGATGATTGCTGGATTGGTGCTGGAGTTGTAATTTTAGATGGAGTAACTATTGGTAAAGGCTCAGTAATCGGATCGAATACTCTAGTAAATAAAGATATTGAACCATATAGTGTCGCTGTGGGAAATCCTGTTAAAATAGTAAAAAAACGGGCGGGTCATCAGGTGATTTAAAGAGCAGTAAACTATACAGTAGGATGGTAATTCGTAATAAAGTAAATTACAATAAAATGTGGCTTTTGTAGTGGTAGAGAGGGGCAGAAATGCTCCTCTTTTTATATACAGGAGGGGATATAATATGACTCTCCAAAAGATCATTTAGCAAATTAATGAAGATATTGATACATGCTTGAAAATCTCAACAATTGCTTAATCTTGATGCAGGACTCTTATGATATTAAGATAATACCCTTTATAGATGCACACATAATGGAACTTGTAGCTTTTGAACATATGAAAACAGGTTGATTTTTCATGGGTAGCCTGTGCATCATACAAACTACTGCGGAGAGTTAAACTGGAAATAAAATCTGTGATTCTAATCGGAGTTCCATCCATATTTTTTACGGATTTATAGCATGAGTAAATAGAAAATAAGAATGAGTCGTATGATTGGGATATTTCGGTTAACTAGTGTTTATTATAGTGGGACGAAGCTTAATGAGAAAATAGTGATATATTAGCAGGAATTTTTACGTTTTTAGGACAGATTTTCTTAAGGTAGAGGTTAGAAAAACTAATCTTATAGAATTTTAGATAGTTTTTGTTGGGAACTATCATTATTTGGATTTTGATATTTTTCCAAGAGGAAATAGGGCAAATACTAGGGGAACTGCTGCATATGAAATGTGCTAAAGGGTTGTGCACTGATGATCATAGGTGTAAATAACCTTAGCAGTATGGATCAAACGTTTGTTTAGAACTAGAACGATTATTGATAATGCTCTGTAATTTATTTCTTCATCCCATCTTTATTAATCACTAGCTGATAATATTGAGGATGCGTAACTAGTTTAGAACTCTATTTATACATAAATAGGGAAAATTTACAAAAATATAAAGCTAATTGTCCTTGTTATACTATATAATGGAATCTAATATGATAGGCAGAACATAAGCTGGGAGACAATTGACAGGGCATGTTCTGCTTTTTAGGTGTTTGCCAACACTCTATATTTTACATGAAGTACTATTTGAACAGGAGAGAATTGAATTATGGATTGGAAACAAATATATGAACGTTGGGTTAAATTCCCTCAATTAGATCAAGAGATTAAACAAACATTAGAAACAGTCAGCCAAAATGAGGAAGAACTAGAGGATTGCTTTTATAAAAATTTAGAGTTCGGAACAGGTGGTATGCGAGGCGAAATCGGACCAGGTACAAACCGTATGAATATCTATACAGTGCGTAAAGCATCTGAAGGATTGGCACGTTTTATTGAATCTTATGGAGAAACAGCGAAAAAGCGCGGTGTTGCGATTGCTTATGATTCTCGCCACAAGTCACCGTTATTTGCGATGGAAGCAGCAAAAACCCTAGCAAGCCACGGCATTCAAACGTATGTATTTGAGGAGCTTCGTCCGACTCCGGAATTATCTTTTGCGGTGCGTGAATTCAACGCATTCTCCGGTATTGTTATTACCGCAAGCCACAATCCACCTGAATATAATGGATATAAAGTGTATGGAGAAGACGGCGGACAGCTTCCGCCAAAAGAAGCTGATATGGTCGTTGAGCGAGTAAATGAAGTGGAAAACGAGCTTGAAATTGCTGTAGAAACAGAAGCTGTATTAAAGGCAAAAGGCCTTATCGTAATGATTGACGAAACGATGGATGAGAAGTATGTGGAGCAGCTAAAAACAATTTCTGTAAATCCCGAGCTTGTGGAAGAAATGGGAGATAAACTGAAAATTGTCTTTTCTCCACTGCACGGAACAGCGAATAAGCCAGTGCGTAAAGCTTTAGCGGCGCTTGGTTATACAAATGTAACAGTCGTAAAGGAACAAGAACTGCCAGATGCGAACTTCTCCACAGTAAAATCACCAAATCCGGAAGAGCATGAAGCATTTGAATTGGCAATCCAATATGGTAAAGAAATTGATGCTGATGTACTTGTTGCGACAGATCCAGATGCAGACCGTCTAGGTGTTGCGGTAAAGAATACAGAGGGTGAATACATTGTTTTAACTGGTAACCAAACAGGGGCGCTTATGCTGGAGTACTTATTGTCCCAGAAGAAAGAGAAGGGCGTACTTCCTGAAAACGGCATTGTATTAAAGACTATTGTAACGTCTGAAATTGGACGTGAAATCGCAAAAGCTTACGGCTTGGATACGGTAGATACACTTACGGGCTTTAAGTTTATCGGTGAAAGGATTAAGGAATATGAAACAACAGGAGAGTATATCTTCCAATTTGGTTATGAAGAAAGCTACGGCTATCTAATTGGAGACTTCGTTCGGGACAAGGATGCGGTACAAGCAACAATCTTTGCGATTGAAGTTGCTGCTTACTATAAGAAGCGAGGCATGACGTTGTATGAAGGATTGCTTGAGGTCTTCGCAAAATACGGATTCTACCGTGAAGGGTTAAAGTCGCTCACGTTAAAAGGAAAAGATGGTGCTGAGCAAATAGCGAATCTATTAACTTCTTTCCGTGCGGAAACACCAACAGAATTTGCAGGACTGAAGGTTATTACGGCAGAAGACTATAAAACAAGTGTAAAAACAAATATTACAGATGGTTCAACTGAAGACATTCATTTACCGAAATCTAACGTGTTAAAGTACTATCTAGAGGATGGCTCTTGGATATGCTTACGTCCATCTGGTACGGAGCCAAAGGTGAAGTTCTACTTTGGTGTGAAAGGGATAAGTGTAGAGGACAGTGAAGCGAAGTTAAATAAAATTTCCACTGCATTTATGGAGAAGGTAAACAACAGCCTGATGCAGCAGGCATAACTATAGAGGGCAGGTATTCCTTAGGAAGCCTGCCCTATGTCTATTAATCAAACGTTTGTTTAAAACTACAATGATTATTGAAAATGCTCCGCAACTAACTTCTTCATTTCATCCTCATTAAGCACTAACTGATAATTATTATTTTTTAAAATGTCATCATACATTGTCTTTCCTTCACCACTCAGCTGATGGTACTGAAGTTGCGTAACTGGGTCTGAATCCTTAACAGCTAATCCTAGACTCAGCATGTCTGCTGTTGTCATGTTTGAGGCAACTAAAAGTTGCGGAATGGTTTGAACTAGCTTCGGCAAGTTTTTAATATTTGCCGGATCTAGTGCTGCATTTGCAATACCTACGAGGGCTTCCTTCTGTAATTGCTGACGGCCAAACTCCCCATTTTGCAGCGAGTAGCGCTCATGAACAACCTCTGTTACCATTTTGCCGTCTAAAAAGTGAGTTCCTTTTTGGATAACCTTATTACGGTTTTCAGGATACCACGAATGGGTGAGCTTTACATCAAACGGTATATTCATATCAATACCGCCAACTGCATCTGTCAGTGCTTGCAGGCCTTCATAGTTTGTTTCTAGATAATAATTGATTGTTACCCCAGTTAAGTCGCTGACAGCTTTGATCGCGGCTTCAACCCCTTGTTGTGTCCCTTCTGTTGCCTGTTTAATGTATTGGACACTCGTTAGCTTTGTATAGCCGTAGCCATCTAAGTGTACACGAGTATCACGTGGAATGCTCATTGCATGATATTCTTTTTTATTCAAGTCAACATGAACAATAATCATAGAATCGGAATGTCCGATGTTTTGTCCTTTTCTTTGGTCTGAACCAATTAAAAGAACGTTAAATACACTATTTTGGACCTTGGATTGCTGCTCACTTGTTTGGGAATCCTTTGTGTTATTGGAATTCACAACAGGAACGGTTTTAAAATGATTTTGCGGTTGCAACTGTTTATAAGTGTAGGCAATAGCACCAGCAGCGACGATAGCTATGGTTAGTAGACTATATCCTAGTATTTTTAGCTTTCTTCGTTTCAATATAGGAGCCTCCAATGCTTTTTGATGGCGGTCATTTATAATTTCTGTAAATAACCATAGCTTGATAATACCATTAATAGACCTAGTTTCCAATATCGAACTCTTTAAATATTACTAACAGGGGGAGGGTATGAAGAATTATATTCAGAAGGTTCGTTCTGGTGCAAAAAATCTAGGAGGTTTGGACATCTTTGCGCAAAATAGGATTGAAGCCATTCAGAAGTTATTTAAGTTAGCTGCTTAATCTCAGGGCTAATAGGATATTGCTGTTCTATGGTTCTAGTGAATTATTTTGGCACCAGAACCATTAGATATGTCAGAGGAATTCTTTTCAATCCAATTGTCTGGGATAATCCGTGGCGTTTAAATAAATATTTGATTAAATACTTATAATGAATCAATACAATACTGATAATGAATGTAAACGTTTCCTCATCCTAAAAATGTTAGTTTTTAATAGATATTTTATAATGTTTATTATTAACATAATATCTGGAATAATAAATTTTTCCTGTTATTATTTTGTTTATATAAAGAGATAAAGGGAGTAACTCCAATGAAATTATCAGCAATTATTTGTTTTTTTTTTAAATATCATAAGTATAGTTTTTACACTGACACCTGTGTTAGATGTGGTAGGAAACGGTAAAGAAATACATAACTCTTTAGAGGGCAAAAGATGCTCTCTTTTTTTATTTAAAATTAGGATTTCAAATAATGTAGACAAAGGGTTAGAAATAGCATTCTCGATTCCTTAGGATTAGAGATTATGTAAACCTAATATGCATAGGATATGCATTGCTCCTTGTTCAACTAAAAAGTAGGTTTGTTGAGGAAAAAAATCGAAACTTATCTAAATATCCTATAAGGAAAGATTTTAAAGATGTAGCATTAAAAAGCGAAGGGTATTTAATGGCGGGTTATATTATTCATAATGCAGAAAAAGATGTAGGCTTTCAAGTTCAGGTGTTGAACATGATCCGAATTTAAAAGAAGCGTTCTTTCGTGCAGGCAGGTACACTTTTGAAGATAGTCTTTTAGATGGAATTGGACAACATATCCTCACAGTGTATGTAATTGCAAGTGTAAAATGGATATGAGGGCCTAAAGGAATTGATGGATATGTTGGAGTAGGTTTATTAAAGGCTGGTGGTTTAGCTATAAAAATTGAAACAGCTGGAATTGCACATACAAAGGAAGGTTGGTATCAGCTTTTAGAGAATCAGGATTATTTTTCACTCTATTCTCACTTTGTCGTTCTTGTTAATGGTGAGGACAACTATTACTCGTGTGGGATGAAAGCCTGCGGACTACCTGATGTTGTTGTTTCTTCATGATAGTTCTCCCTTTAAATGCAGGGATATCTCCTGTAATAGATGAACATTCCGTGAAATCTGATGCAGTTATTGTTCCAAGCAAGCAGAGAGGATGGGAAAATACAAAAGGGAATTGAGCTGCAAAAGGCTGAATTTGGCTTGTTGGTCAGTTATACAGGAAACAAGCATAGACAGGTTCACTTGTTGACATCTGTCTATGCTGTTCTTACTTTTGCCCTATCCCTTGTTTAGGAGATATTATCGTCACATGTTAGACAGGCTTGCCATTTGGTATGAAACTCATTTAATTCGCCCTTTATTGGCGCGAACGACATATTGCTCATTTATGCACAAAGTATGAGATACAGCAACCCATATACAAAGGAAAATGCAGTTCTCTCTTAAAATACTTCGATATGAAAGTTTACTCTATCCGGCTTTTCCTATACGCTTTAAAGCTTGTCCCTGTTTCCTATAATAATATCTTCCCTCTTCTTGATCCTTAAAAATAGATATACCAAACCATTCCAATGGAGTCCAAATCTTTTTTAAGTATAAAGCTGGCATTTTTCATCACCACCAAATTGGAATATTTTAGAAGAATTGTAATCTTTCTATCATGTTAATAGATGTTACAACTTTGGTCAAGGATTTCAGTTACTATGTAACAATTTCTTGAGTGAATTGTCATATTTTTATTGATTTTATCATTTTTTTAATTTACCATAATATATTTACATTCGATGATAATAATGGTGACATAAATGTGTGGAAAATATAAGAAAACGACCATAGTTAGGTGGCTATTCCTAAAACAAAATGTACCCTATAGAGAAGATATGTAAAGAGAATCTGCTCTATAGGTTCTTTTATGTTTGGAGATACGGCCCGAAGGAGATGGCAGAGTCGCAGCGGACGTCATTTGGCATTACGATGTATCGGAGGAAATACGCCAGCAGCTTTCACAAAAGCCTTGTCAGCATCTAGAGCTGAAGTCATGTATACAATAGGCTTTGTGATCCTGTATGATATTGAACTGAAGTGGGAGATTCTATCTACATCTGCTCCTTTCTTGCATATAGTTAATTTTCCTCCATTTTGTGTTAATTATGAATGCTTGTATTATTTTTGGAATAAGACTGCAAATGTAATGAGATAAATAAATATAAAACGGAAGCGCATTTTGTTCATGGAATAGTGTAAATTCGCTAATAACTATTATAGAGGGGGACTATCCTCGTAAAGGAACAATAAGATTCTAGAAGAAACTTTTCTATTTTTATGATAAATTGTTTGAATATTTACGATAAAAATGTCGGATTTATAGAAATTCTTTGGGAATCATGTGTGTTCCTAAGGCACTTGCCCTTGTTTAAATCTTTAGCCGTTTCTATCCTTCTATTTTCATTTTCTTACAATTATTATATAATAATAAACATGTGTTTATAAGGTGAAGCGTTTTGATATTATACTTACTCTTAAATAAGAATGTTGGGTGAGAGCAAAGGGAGAGAACTTCATGAGGAAAAAAATCCTGTTGTGGATCCTAGGGATTGTTGGTGTTCTTGTTATTGGCGGCGGAATTTATGCGTATACATTATATTCAAAGGTTTCCAACACGTTAGAAGCTGTGCAGCAGCCTTTAAATCGAGAGAAATCAGAAAAGCGCGAAGATAACGTAGACCTGAAGAGTAAAACACCGATTTCGATTTTAATGTTAGGTGCAGATGAGAGAGCGGATGAGGTAGGCCGTTCCGATACTTTACTAGTTATTACACTAAATCCAAATACAAAGTCGATGAAAATGGTAAGTATTCCACGTGATACATATACAGAGATTGTCGGTAAAGGCAAGAAGGATAAAATTAACCACGCCTATGCATTTGGCGGCATTGATATGTCAGTGAATACAGTGGAGAATTTCTTGGATATTCCAATTGATTATTATATTGAAGTAAACATGGCAGGCTTTAAAGATATTGTAAATGCAGTTGGCGGTGTGGATGTTGTGAATGACCTTGATTTTACATATGAAGGTCATCATTTTGCAAAGGGTCCTCTTCACTTAAATGGAGAGGAAGCACTTGCGTATTCAAGAATGAGAAAGCTGGACCCACGTGGTGATTTTGGCCGTCAAATGAGACAGCGTCAGGTGATTAAAGCTGTTATTCAGAAGGGTGCAAAGTTTGATTCACTTGCAAACTTCGGCGATATTCTAGGAGCGATTCAGCGTAACGTGAAAACAAACCTTTCGCAGGACGATATGTTCCGTATTCAGCAGGATTATGCAGCAGCGCGCAATGAAACAGAGGAAATTCAAATTGAAGGAACCGGTGGCATAGCAGCTGATGGCATTTGGTATTACCATGTATCGGAGGAAACACGTCAGCAGCTTTCACAAAAACTCCGTCAGCATTTAGAGCTGAAGTAATATAATTCATCATAGTATAAATGTCAGCAATCAGACTTTAAAGCGTACATGTAATGGTTTATTATGACTGCCATTACATGTACGCTTTTTTTGTTTTTTGTTATTGTAGTATATCTTTTGGGCGCATCTTGTTGTTTATATAAGAGACTACGTTGAGTTAGATTCCGCTTTTCTTTTCTTGTCCTTAGCTTTTTTAAACGGTTACCAGTTATGTGAACAATTACCCTTAATAATGGAATAATCATGAGCAATAGGAAGGTAAAGAAAATAGGGTGCAATGTTACAGCCTTCTGCCCCGTGTTCTGTAGTATCTGGGGCTATTGCTGCTGACACAAAGATGAGAATTCCCTGATTAGTAAATTCTAAAAAGCAACAATAGCTTACGATGCCCTACTATTAGAATAGAAGAATCAACTTGCCAAAATTCAGCACATTAAAGTATTATCTACAAGGTAATTATTGACTATCTTAATTTTAGTCTAATATAGGAGCTTAAGGCGAAATTTAAACTGGATAAAAAGTGTAAAAATGGATTATATTGTGTGACTTCCATGATATTTTCCCTGGTTAGCAGTATAGTTATGCAATGCACAGAATACACTTGCCGTTTTCCTGCAGGAAACATTCTCTCATAGGGAGGATATTAACAAGTGATGAGATATATTTGGCAATCAAAAAATAGGCCTTCTGCAATTTTGATGAGACAGATAACTTGAAAGGAGCAACTAAGATGAAAAGGAAGCTATTATCTTGGATATCAGCAGTTATAGGGTTTGCTATACTTGGAGCAGGTATATACACCTACCAAGTGTACGCTAGCGTTTCCAAAACATTGAGTAAGGTGAATCAGCCATTAAAGCGCGATGCTTCATCGAAACAGTCTGAAGATATGAAGCAGGGTGCTCCTATTTCCATTTTGTTAATGGGGGCTGATCCCCGCAAAGAGGAACGAGGCCGTTCAGATTCATTAATGCTGATTACGTTAAACCGGACTAAGCAATCTATGAAAATTCTAAGTATTCCGCGTGATACATACACTGAGATTGTTGGAAAGGGAGTTAAGGATAAAATCAATCATTCCTATGCATTTGGAGGCGTTGATACAACAGTTGCGACTGTTGAGAAATTTTTAAATGTACCCGTGCAATATTATATCGAAGTGAATATGGAAGGATTTAAGGATATTGTAAATGCAGTAGGCGGTGTGGATGTGAACAATGATCTAGACTTTACGTACGAGGGCATACACTTTGAGAAAGACACTCTCCATTTGAACGGTGAGGAGGCTTTAGCATACTCCCGAATGAGGATGCTCGATTCCCGTGGTGATTTTGGCCGGCAAATGAGGCAGCGCCAAGTTATTCAGTCTGTGATCAAAAATGGTACAAATATAGAAATTCTTTCGAACTATGGAGCAATCCTAGACGCGATTCAAAAAAATGTGAAAACAAACCTAACGCAAGATGAGATGTTTAAGATTCAGCAAAATTATAAGGAGACCCGTAATAATATTGAGGAAATTGAGATTAGTGGTGAAGGTCAAATGATGGGAGATACTTGGTACTATATTGTCTCTGATGAGGTACGTCAGGAGCTATCCAAGAAACTTCGTGAGCAGTTAGAATTATCGGCACAGTAGCATGAATATGGGCCGAGTTAAAAGTATAATCGGACATTTTTTGAACCAAAATGGGAAATGGACTATTAAGGGAACCTGATGAAATGAATGGTTCCTATAATGGTCTATTTCCTATTTTCTCTTTAAATTTTTATAGTGTAGAAATCTTGGGGCAGTCTCCTTTTTGTATTGCTGGAATGCCTCAGTATAAACTGCTTGCTGACGTTCAATTGTAAAGGTACTTAACATTTATATTATGTCGGGTAATAAAAGTAATGCAAATTTAACCAATAGATGTATTTACTCCCTGAAATAACTTTGTTAGTCTAGTCTGTAGGTTAATAGCTAGGTTGTTCGCAGGTCATACAAAATAGTATTGATGATATATTTGGCTACGATAAAGGCAAACTTGTTGAAAAGCAAGGACGCAAAACTTCAGGTCTACGGTTCTGCTCAAGGACTATGGTGGCTGGGTTACCGAATAGTTCCTAAGGAAAGAGATATTCAATTTATAGATAGGGATAGGCTTTTGTGTTTTTATGCTTAGGACAGTTCAAAATTATGAAGGGAGGCTACTGTTATAATAGCCAATGTTTTGATATTCAACTCTATTTCCAACGTGATAACTTAGCTGAGAATACTGTAAAGTTAGGTGGCTGCATGGTTAAAATATTATCAAATGATATGTACAAAAGAATGAAGAATCTTTTGGGTCATGATCGACGTAAACAGACAATTTCAAACTATGAAACTGCTAATGGAAACTTTGTATTTGAAGATAGTTCAAGAAAAAGGAAGATTGTAATCTGGTGTTTTCTTTGTAGTTTGGCCGTTCTTGCTCTTATGATACTAATTATATCTGGTTTAAGTATATATCTTAGCCCTTTGCTGCCAAAGTGGGATACAAAGGAAGTAAACGAATTTTCAAATATTAGACCCTCGGGGAAAGCGACTGCTGATCCTCTTACACCCTTGCAGACTGATACTGATAAAAACAGTACCTTTCAACAAGAGGAAGATATACATATGGATGATACATATGCATTCTATGTGAATTGGGACCCAAATAGTGAACGATCATTAAGGCGTAATATAGATACGATAGATGTCCTCATTCCCCAATGGTTCCACGTGCAGCCTAACTTAGCATTAGGAGAAGATATTCAGAAGGATATAGGGAATCTAGCGAAAAGGCATAATGTTAAGGTAGTTCCCCTAATCAGCAATCTAATTGATAATGAGTGGAATCAAGAGGTAGTTCATAACCTATTGATTTCTCCTCCAGCAAGGTCAAAGCTCATACAGGATTTACATGGACAAATTAAAAAGTATGGCTATGACGGTATAAATATAGACTTTGAAAATATAAAGGCAGAAGATAAGGGATTGTTTACAAGCTTTATGCAGGAGCTATACAGCGTGTTTCATCCTGATGGACTTCTAGTGACAATCGATATGCCTCCAAATGACAACGCATTTGATTATAACGCATTAAATAATTATTCGGATAAAATGATTGTGATGCTGTATGATGAAAACTTTCAAACTCCGGGTCCTATAGCCTCATCCATATGGTATCAAGAAAACCTTGCGCGTATACCCAAGGATAAGCTTGTCGTTAGTTTGGGCAATTACGGTTATGATTGGGAATGGGAAAGCAGTGAGCCTGGGAAAGTGGTATCCTTTGAAAATGTTATGAGGATGGCAGATAAGGCAAACTTGCAGGTCCAATGGGATGACATGAGTAAAAGTCCCTACGTGAGGTATATGGATAAGGACAAGCTGCACGAACTATGGTTTTTAGATGGTGTCACATTCTATAACCAATTAAAAATGGCTTCAACAACTGGAGTCAAAGGAGTTGCGTTATGGAGATTGGGTACGGAAGATCCAGCGGTTTGGGATATTCTAGAGAATCGAGGAATTGATACACTGCGTCATATAAAGGATAGCGACAGCATCTATAGCTATGGGGAAGGCAATATTTTTCGAGCTGCATCATCTCAGGAACAGGGAAAGCGAGAGCTTATTTTAAATGATTCCGATCAAATTTCGGGTGAGGTTTATCAGTCTATGCCTAAATCATCTGAGATGGAGCGTTTAGGTAATGCGGAAAAGAAGAAAGTGGTGCTAACCTTTGATGATGGGCCTGATCCTGAGTATACGACACGTATATTAAACATTTTAAAACAGTATCACATAAAGGCAACATTCTTTGTTATTGGTAAAAATGCTATGCTCAATAAAGACATTGTGCAACGAATGTATAGCGAGGGACACGAAATTGGTAACCATACGTTTTCCCATCCACATACAAATAGCATATCATACGACCAATTAAAGTTAGAATTGAATGCGAGTGAACGTGTAATTCAAGGTATTACTGGACATTCTTCTTTACTGTATCGCCCTCCATACGGATATGTAGATACAAATACGGTGAATTCAGACTTTCAGAGGATGCTCTATACGACTGGAATGGGATATCTTACAGTTAATTATGATATCGATTCCAGGGACTGGGAAGCAAAAAGCAGTAAGGAAATTGTTGATAACGTTCTACAGCAGCTGCCTAATGGCAATGTGGTTTTATTTCATGATGGTGGAGGAGACAGAAGCAATACTGTTGAGGCGCTTCCTAGGATTATTGAGACCTTGCAAAATAAAGGCTATACATTTGTAACAGTTAGTGAGCTGATGAATACAGAGAGAAGTTCCATTATGCCTTCTGTTAAGGAAGTGGAAAGACCGTTAGTAGAGAGTTTCAAAATTATTATAGGGAATGTAACTAGTTTGAATGGAGTTATTTCTTTATTGCTTTATACTGTATTAGCCCTCTCTGTCCTTCGTGTTTTTATACTACTTTACTTTGCTTTACGGCATAAAAGGCAGGCCCAGCTGTCTAAGGCAGGTAATGATTCATTTCAGCCCCTCGTGAGTGTCATTATTGCTGCTTACAATGAAGAGAAGGTTATCAGCAGGACTGTACAGTCGATTCTAAAAAGTGATTATAAGCATTATGAAATTATTGTTGTAGATGATGGTTCTCAGGACCGGACCTCTACGATCGTATCTGAGAATTTCTCTAGTAATGAAAGGGTACATTTAATTCGTAAGAAAAACGGCGGGAAATCCTCAGCGCTAAATAGGGCAATTCAGAAGGCAAAAGGTGACATCATTATTGCTATTGATGCTGATACAATTATTTCTCATAAAGCTATGTCGTTACTTGTCCGCCATTTTATCGATAAAAAGGTTGCGGCTGTATCTGGCAATATGAGGGTTGGGAACATGCGTAATCTATTAACGATTTCCCAGCATATCGAATATGTGACAGGATTTAATCTAGAAAAACGCGCGTTTAGTTTTCTGAATTGTGTTACAGTTGTTCCTGGTGCAATTGGCGCTTGGCGTAAACAAGTGATCTTGGAATGCGGGGGATTTACGGACGACACGCTGGCAGAAGATACGGATATGACCTTAAGAATTTTATGCCAAGGCTATAGGGTTGCTATTGAAGAGAATGCGTATGCTTATACAGAGGCGCCGGAAGGTATACGAGGATTTTTCAAGCAGCGGTATAGATGGACCTACGGCACTTTGCAATGTCTATGGAAGCATAAGCATGCAGTGTTTTCTAGGGAGCAAAAATCATTGGGCTGCATTGCAATCCCTAATATGCTGCTGTTCCAATATGCATTGCCTTTGGTGGCTCCTGTTTTAGATGCTTTGGCCATCTTCGGGGCCCTTTCGGGAGATATAAAGAAGGCAGCATTATTTTATTTAGGTTTCTTTATCATTGATCTTGTTATTTGTTTATTTACCTTTAGGTTAGAGAAGTTGAGCCTTAAACCGCTTATTTCTCTTTTCTTACAACGGATGTTTTATCGTTACATTATGCCTTTAGTTGTTTGGAAATCTATTTATGCTGCCATAAAAGGGACACGGGTTGGTTGGAATAAATTGCAACGATCTGGAAACCTGGAAGTAAGTGAATCGGTCAAGAGAACCGGATGATTTCTCTTTTAATAATTTTTTCAAAAGTCCTTTCCCGCAAGAGGGAGTTCTACTGAGCTAAAGTGCACATGATGTTTGGATATACTTGGGCGTCTTCTTTCGTTTGAAAAATCTTGCTATTACCGAATGTATTGGTAATGGCAAGGTTTTTTTTCGTTTAGCACACAGGAATGTTTCTATTTAGCAAGCTTTATAGTTGATAAGTAACAGTCTGAAGCAGACCAATGTCTGCTTGTTTTTTTACACTGTAAGGGGGTATAAATTTCCATGTAAAAGCGAATTCAACATAGCCAGAAATTTTAAGGATACAGTATAAGTGCAACCACACCTCTGTCTTTGTTCAAGGGCAAGGCTCGCCAATCGTTGAGTTTTCTTAATCAAACGTTTGATTAAATAGGATATTGTGAGCAATTTAGACGTGAAAGGTGTGCATTTGACAGCTGTTGTAAGAATGTTGTCAAACAAGAGAGGGTGATTGCTTGATATTGAATCGGAGGCATATTTAGCCAAACACTAGTGCAAAGAAAGTCTGCCCTTGGGACGTGTTCTTATTTTCTCACACGGAATAAGCATATTGCTTTGACTCATATAGTTCCAGCAATTCTCGATCATCGAGCTCTAGGATTGCTGCTTCATGTAACGCGTCATCTAGTTCTAATACCCTTTTTTCATATGTTTCCCGTTCTACTTCATTTAAAAAATAATGTTTGATAATCATAGTTCATGTCTCTCCCTACCATTTCTTTTTTCTAGAAAGAATTATACGTCAGGCCATTCTGACAATCAAACGAGAGGGCTTTTTATAAAATATGATTTTCGGTTATTGAAAGGGAACTCGCTGATTGATGAACCACTAGGGGAGGACAGGGACTTATACTTTATTACTAAAACTTCCTACTGCATCGGAATTCACTTCCAGATGGTGAAAGTGCAAAAAAAAG
Organism: Ectobacillus funiculus; assembly: GCF_004138295.1. GTDB lineage: Bacteria > Bacillota > Bacilli > Bacillales > Bacillaceae_G > Ectobacillus > Ectobacillus funiculus. The sequence goes on from NZ_SCFM01000009.1 coordinate 113,683, forward strand.
TGCCGTCCTCTCGTAAGGACGGCTATTTTGTACTGATTAAGAAAAGGGGGTACTAGTATTGTATCCATCTCGGATTTTCTTCATACATAATTTTGTGTATAAAATTCAATCTATTTCCTATTGATGAATAATTTGTAAAATTATAAGGGATTCCATTGTTTATATATGGAATTAAAGATATAATTATATAATAGAAATGTGAGAAAGAAGGAGAGAAAAGCATGCAAACTAACGCGGCATTGGCTCCGAAGAAGCGGAAGAAAATATGGATCGTAATCGGAATAATTACGATTATTGGGGTGATGGCTGCTATTAATATAGCAGTTATGCAGAGTAAGAAGACGGGTAAAGCTGCAGATTTACAATTTGCAAATATAAAGGAACGAACATTGAGTAGCACAAAGCTTGTGGCAGGGCGTGTGACACCGGGCGGTACGGAGACATTTTACGTTGATGCAGCCAAGGGAAGTGTAAAGGATATTTTTGTAAATGAAGGCGATGAGGTAGCTAAAGGCCAAAAGCTATTTTCCTATGAAAATCCTGAGCTGGATTTGCAAATCAAACAGGCAGAGCTACAGGAAAAGAGAACATCCCTGCAATATGATCAAGTAAAGGAAAATGTTAAATCGTTAAATGAGGATATCCAAAAGGCGAAGGATGAGGGTGCGGATGCCACGGCGTTAAATTCTCAGCTAAAGGATCTGGAACTGCAGGAAAAAACAACAGAGATCGAAAAGGAACAAAATCAATTAGAGAAGCAGCAGCTAGAGAAAAAACAGGCAGAGCTTATTGTATATAGCACGATTAATGGGCGCGTACAAACGCTTGATAAGGATGCGGCGCAAACTTCCTCAGCAGCGGTCGGGCAGGCAAAGGTATTTATCCAGCTTGCATCAAAGGACCCATATCGTGTGGAAGGAACATTATCAGAGCTGCAAAAGGCACAGGTGCAGCCGGAGCAAGCAATTACTGTTACATCTAAAGCGGTAGCGAATAAAACATGGACTGGGAAAATCATTGAGGTAAGTGATTACCCAACAACGGATGCAACAGCTGAGGCGGCAGGTGGACAGGGAACACAAACCATTTCTTATTATCCATTTAAAGCTGTGCTTGATACACAGGATGGTCTCTCACCTGGCTACCATGTATCGCTTGAAATTAAATTGTCCTCTAATAAGATGATCGCAGCACCTCGCAGCAGCATTGTAGAGGAAGGAGACGAGAAGTTTCTCTACGTTGTAAAGGATGGCAAGCTGCAAAAGCAATCAGTTAAGACTGGTATGAGTGATGGTGAATGGATTGAAATTACCGAGGGTGCAGAAGCGGGACAGAAAGTGCTTAAAAATCCTTCTGAATCTCAAAATGTGAAGGATGGAATGGAAGTGACTTCAAAATGATTCGTTTGAAGCACGTCTATAAGACCTATCAGCAAGGCGCATTAAATGTACCCGTGCTACATGACATTGATGTGGAAATCGAAGGCGGTGAGTTCGTTTCCATTATGGGGCCATCGGGTTCAGGAAAATCAACCTTAATGAATATTATCGGTTGCTTGGACCGTCCGACAGAGGGAGAGTACATATTAAATGATGTAAACATTTTACAGGCTGATCAGAAGCAGCTTGCACTACTGCGTAATAAAAATATTGGCTTTGTGTTTCAGCATTTTCACTTGCTGCCGCGGCTTTCCGCAGTAGAAAATGTGGAGCTGCCACTCGTATATGGCGGAATGAGCAAAAAGGAACGACGCCAGCGAGCGCTTGAGGCATTGGGAAAGGTTGGCTTGGCAGATCGGGTTGATCATTTGCCAAATCAATTGTCAGGCGGTCAGAAGCAGCGTGTAGCGATTGCGCGTGCAATTGCTAATCAGCCGTCCTTCATTCTTGCTGACGAGCCGACAGGTGCGCTCGATTCAAAATCAGGCGAGCAGGTAATGGATATTTTTACGCAGCTTAATCAAGAGGGAACAACAGTGATTATGGTTACGCATGAGGAAGAAGTAGCTGCTTATACGAAGCGCCGCATTATTTTACGTGACGGTCGGATTACGGAGGATCGGAGGGAAGTACATGAGCTTCATGGATAGCATTAAAATTGCGCTTTCCTCCATTATGGCGCATAAGCTGCGCTCTGTTTTGACAATGCTTGGCATTATTATTGGTGTCGGCTCCATTATTACGATTGTGGCGATTGGGCAGGGCGGCGAAGCGGCGTTAAAGTCGCAAATTGCCGGCGATGGAAATAACACCATTCAGCTTACCTTTACACCAGATGAAGAGGATTTGTTTGCCAATCCTTTTGAGCAGACGCCGACATTTACGCAGGATAACCTGTTCCAGCTTCGGAAGATTCCAGAGATCTCACATGTGATTACCATGAATAGCTCCATGAATGACATCACAGTGGGGGAAAAAACAAGCAGCGTAAACATCAACGGTATTACAAAGGATTATTTCGCGGTGAACAAGGTGGAAGTGACAAAGGGGCGAAAGCTCGACGAAGGGGATTTTTCACAGTCAGATAATGTTGTTATGGTGAATGAACGAGCAGTGAAGGAAGTGTTTCAAGGGGAAAACCCGGTTGGACAAATTATTGAGGTCATGGGGCAGCCATTTCGGGTCATCGGCGTATTTAAGTCAGGTGATGAGTTTTTAGGCTTTGGACTTCCAGAAATGCTGATACCATTATCTCTTTGGCCAGTTTTATTTGGAACAGATGATATTCAATCTGTTACGATCCAAGCCGTGGATGCAGACAGCATGCAAATCGCCGGCCAGAAGGCAGCTGATATGCTCAATGCAAGTAAGTCCGATGATTTGAAAGGGAAATATGAGGTATTCAATTTAGAGGAGCTGCAGAAGCAAATTTCGCAGTTGACCGGTATTATGACAAGCATTATCGGTGGGATTGCCGGTATTTCTCTTCTTGTCGGAGGGATTGGTGTTATGAATATTATGCTTGTATCTGTGACAGAGCGGACAAGAGAAATCGGGATTCGTAAGGCACTCGGTGCAACGCGCGGAAAGATTTTGCTGCAATTTCTCATTGAGGCAATGATGCTTACTGCACTTGGCGGCATCATCGGGATTGGTCTTGGTGTTGGCGGGGCATATATTGTTTCCATCTTTGCAAAATGGCCGCCTCTTGTCTCATGGCAGGTCGTTGTCGGAGGTGTTCTATTCTCCATGATACTTGGTATCATCTTCGGGCTTATTCCAGCCAACAAGGCGGCGAAGCTCGACCCGATCGATGCGCTTCGGTATGAATAAAAGTGCAATCGACCCGCTTTGCTCCCGTGGAAGGTGCTCCTTGCCTTCTATGGCGGGGGAATATTCAGCGGATGCAGTCTGTTTTACAGCCTGTGGTCATAAGATCTACAGGTTGTATCATAGAATTTCTAATGAAAGAGGAGGAGATTTCTATTGGAACCAAATGTAACAGCAACAAATGTAGAGTTAGAAAAACCGTCATTATGGGGCGTCATTACCTCTCCATCCCTTCAATTTGAAAGGATGAAGCAAAAAGCGCCAATCGGTCTGCCTATGCTGCTGATGGCAGTTTTATATGGGGTCATTGGTGCACTGAGCGCTTATTTTGTTGCATCAAGTCCGGAGATTGCAGGACAGATGCCGGCAGATATGCCGGAGGAGGCGCAATTTTTTACCTCTGCGATATTCGTTGCGATTATGGGTGGCGCTGGTGCTCTAATTGGTATTCCGTTATTATTTTTAATTACAGCACTGTTTTATAAAATTTGTATGATGATTATGGGAAATGATACATCCTACAAGAAGCTGTTGTCACTTTCGATTTATACGAGCGTAATCGGTGTGCTTGGTGGATTCTTGAATGCACTATTGATGGCTATATTTGGCGGTTTAGATGTACAGTATACAAGTCTTGCTCCACTGTTTGAAGCAGGCACGATGCTGCATAGCATTGGGTCAGCATTTGAGGTATTTAGTATTTGGGGTCTTGTTGTAACGGCCATTGCATTGCAAAAGACGGCGGGTCTTCGCAAAGGTCAGGCAATTACACTTGTTGTAATATTCTTTGCGATTAGCCTTGGTTTCAGTATACTTGGTGGTGTGCTTGGCAATGCCAGCTTTGCACCTTAATACGTAAGAGAAACGCCCCCATTGGTGTTGTAATTTTACAACCAATGGGGGCGTTTTTTATTGGTGACACATATCTTAAAAGCTGCCCCCGGATACGGATATATGGATTAAAAAATAACTAGCGTATTCTGTACTGGGAACGGATTCCTTAAGTAGCTCTACCTAGGGGGTGATAGAATTTCATCCTCCCGTAGCTTGAACTATTAATGTACACTGATTTCAATTGATTCTAACAAGAGGGTAGCAAATGGGGCACATGATTAGAGCCATATTGGTCGTGGATGATGAATTTTGGTATCAACAGCTTCCTTCAGATTTAGACAAGGAATAAGACATTAAATATTCAAATATAAAGGAAGGTATTATTGCTTCTATAGCAAATATATAGATTTACAGTTTTTTATTTTCTAAATTTTAGGAGAATGGAAAACTATCTTAATTAATATGGTTTACTCCTATCAAGAAAGGGGGGCAGCCAAGTTACATAAGGAAGTTCGTATGATTAATTTATATCCCTTCATGTGGTTTACTTCTAAGGTTAGTATCGTTCTTAATCAAGAATTTAGGGGGGCATTATGAAAAAGATTACTAGTATCGTTTTAAGTGCGAGTTTGGCATTTGGGGCTATCCCTGCTCTTGCAGAAGCTTCTCAATCCGCAGATCAGCCAACTGGAAATCTGAAAAAAGGATCTCAAAAGGTAACGCCAATTGTTCAGGTTCCAGCTAAAAGCGCCAAAAAGGCCAGGAATGTACAAAGTTTTGCAGTCAAAAAAGGTAAAAAGTTTAAAGAAAATGAGCTCATCGTAAAATTCAAGAATACCTATGATGTGCAAAGCTTAGGGGAAGTTCAGGGTGCACTAGGTTTAAAGAAGAAGAAGGATTTGGGGGATAAGGGAACTAAGCTTGTGGAGTTTAAATCCGGGGTTAAAATTGAGGATGCAATTAATGCCTTAAAGGCTTCACCTCTAGTAGAATATGCAGAACCCAATTATATTCTATATCCTTCAGATGTAGAAGCGGAAGCAACACCAAAGGATGTTACAGATCCTTTATACGGAGAGCTGTGGGGATTGAGAAATACCGGACAAAGTATTGAATGGGTTACGGGAACACCAGGAATTGATATTAAAGCAGAGGGAGCATGGCTAAGAACACAAGGAAATCCAAATGTTGTGGTAGCTGTTATTGATACAGGAACAGATATTAATCATCCAGATATAAAGAATCAAATCTGGAAAAACCCAGGGGAAATTGCGGGTGACGGCATTGATAATGATAACAATGGCTATATCGATGACGTAAACGGTTGGGATTTCTTTCATAACGATAATACAGTTTTTGATGCTGATGATGGGGATGAGCATGGGACGCACGTATCAGGTACAATTGCAGGCTCTGCTAATGGCATAGGGGTAATTGGTGTTGCTCCAAACGTAAAGATTATGCCGCTTAAGTTCCTTGGACCGGATGGCGGGGATAGTGCCGACGCTATTCAGGCAATTAATTACGCCAAGGCTAAAGGTGTAAAGATTACTAACAACTCATGGGGGGGCGGAGACTTTAGCCAAGCCTTATATGATGCGATTAAGGGCTCAAATTCTCTATTTGTAGCGGCAGCCGGAAATGACGGGATCAATATAGATACTCAGGTGAGCTATCCTGCAGGTTTTGACTTACCTAATATTCTGTCAGTAGCTGCGATTGATAATACAGGAAATGTAGCTGATTTCTCTAACTACGGTACGAAAAACGTAGATATTGCAGCTCCTGGAGTAAGCATAAAGAGCTCTGTTCCAAAAGGATGGTCCTCGGATTATTCTTATGCCTATGAGTACTTGAATGGAACATCGATGGCCACTCCTCATGCGACGGGGGTTGCGGCATTGCTGCAGAGTACAAATAGCACTATCAGCCCAGCGGATCTGAAAAGCTCTATTATGAATACGGTTACAAAACTTTCCTCTTTAACGGGAATAGTTGGAACAGGGGGGCTGTTGAATGCGCAGGCTGCTGTTAACACACAGGCAGATAATGATATTCCAGGTAAACCATTCCCTGGTACAACAGTGAGCAATACTGTAAGTGCTACAACGGATTTGGATGATGTCTATTCCTTGGATCTGAAAAAGGGTGAAAAGGTAACAGTAACATTAACAGGTGCTGCTGGAACAGATTTTGATCTCTACCTTTATAAGCCTAGCGCGACAACAGTAAAAAGCAGTGATGGAATTGCAATTTACTCCGAAAAGGCTGGGACTTCCAGTGAAACCTTCACGTATATTGCACCTGAGGCAGGAACGTATTATGTTGATGTATATGCTTACAAAGGAGCAGGAAGTTACACGGCAACTGTGAAGCAAGGGGCAACAGCAGGAACATATGAAAACAATGCTAAGGAGATTGGATATATAGGATCATGGAGTACTCTCTCCGCTGCAGATGCATCAGGGGGATCTTTTGTAAGAACGAATGTAGGTGGATCTCAAGTACAATTCGTGTTTAATGGAACCGGTATATCGCTAAGGGGGGCTAAAAGTAGCACACAGGGAATTGCAAAGGTAACGATAGATGGTGTGAGTTCGGAAGTAAACTTATATGCTCCATCTCTTGCGTATAAAATTGAATACTTTAAAAAGACGGGACTAGCAGCAGGAAGGCACGTCGTAACAATTGAGTGGACTGGAAAAGCTGCACCAGGTGCCCGTAAGAGCGCTACCTATATTAACTTGGATACGATTGTTGTAAATTAATCATTTCGGATAATCTCATGAGGGACGAGCAAAATGCTCGTCCCTTTTACTGCAAAAGGAAAACCGCCGGCTATGAACTGCACCTTAATTTGAAACACTCCTAATTTTATACATAGTAGCTGTTTTCTAATTGGTAATTTTAAGTTATGTCTAACTAAACTTCAAGTTAGGAATACATAGGGTCATGTTTGGGCAGATGAGCATTTCTAGCATTACTTTTATTGTAAAGGTACCGCGGAATAACAAGAAGGACGCGTCTTTTAGAAGGATGCTATGATGAAGCCGTCTACATTTGAGGAAGCTGCCCAGTTATATGAACGAATGATTCGAAAACAATTAAAGAGACTATGTATTTATCGGAATCATGATGAATTTTATCAGTGCGGTTTAATTGCACTTTGGAAGGCATATGAACAGTTTGATGAGCGAAAAGGGGCCTTTTCGACGTATGCGTTCTATACAGTGCGAGGTTATTTGCTTGGGAAGCTGAATGGGGAGCGAAAGATAGAAGAAAGGCAGGTTATGCTGGATCCAGAGCTTGCAGAAACCATTGCAGCTGATGAACCGGCGAGTGATGCTGATTTTTTTCAGTATTTGGCACCGTTAAATGGGAGGCAGCGCTTAGTTATTGAGGAGCGGTTTTATCATGGTAAGAAACTGACTGTGATTGCGCAGGAGCATGGGATGACATACGATCAAGTACGTTCATTTTACCGGAGGGCTATTCAGAAAATAAAAGAGTATACCGATGAGAAAAAACTAATGTGAGGGAGAGAAAGGCTGCCGTTTGGCAGCCTTCATTACGTAGAGCAAAGCTGGAAGTGCGTAAGAATGCGGGCGGCTCTTTGCAGCTGTTGCTTAGTATGGTATGTACTGCAGTCAAGCAGAAGCTCCTCGCCATTTGTAAATAGCAGCAAGGTTTTCTTTCCGTGCGCCTGGACCTCGCGTACATGGGCATAGCAGTACCAAATGCAATCCCATTTATTTGGTGATGTAGATGGAATAGGGCAAATATTTCGTTTCCAGCACAGCGGAATCGGCAGGTTTCTTTGGATATGGAGAAGACGCTTAATAGCTTCTCGTTTGCCTTGGTAGCTTGCGCCAGTACGTATACAAGCATCGTCGAGCAGCTGCTTACATGTTTTTTCGGAATAAAAGACACCTCTTGTATCAAGAATTTTCGTTTGATATAGCGGATGGGCATAGGGAAGAAATGCAATGGTGTGTTCACAAATCTGATAATCTGTTAGCTTCATTGGATATCCTCCTTTTATTTTTGGAGTTTTATTTCACTTTTATATTATAACTGAAAATTAGTTCCTATGAGGTGCGAAATTTAAAATTTTAGGATAAAACTTGTAAAAAGATGTTTGAATGTAGCGTTTTCGGGTACGATAACCGTATCTTTACGGGAAAGAGAGAACGAGCATGAAACGAAAACGAATTTTTATTTGGCTGGTCGTTTGTCTTGCGGTGCTTGTAGGGGGAGCTGGTGTTTATGCTTATCAAGTCTACTCCAATGTGAATCAAACACTTGAATCGGTGCATCAGCCTGTGCGTAGAGAGGCGATTGAAGTAAGACCAGAGCCTCTTGAGTTAAAGCAGCTTGACCCTGTTTCGATAGTGCTGCTTGGTGTGGATGAACGGCAGGGAGACAGGGGACGTTCTGATTCTCTTATGCTTGTTACTGTTAATCCGAATGAGAACACAACAAAGCTTGTTAGCATTCCGCGCGATACATATGTCACAATAGAAGGAAAGGGCAGGCAGGATAAGGTTAATCATGCATATGCCTTTGGCGGCGTTCCAATGACGCTGAATACGCTGGAGCGATTTCTTGGTATTCCAATTGACTATTATATTGAGGTGAATATGCAGGGCTTTCAGGAGATTGTTGATGCGGTCGGTGGTGTAACCGTTCATAATACATTTCCTTTTAGCTATGAGGGCCATTCATTTGCAGCAGGAAGCATTCCGCTTAATGGAGCGCAGGCACTTGCGTACGCACGCATGCGCAAGGATGATCCAAAGGGTGATTTTGGCAGGCAGGAGCGGCAGCGGCAGGTCATTGAGGCAGTGATGAAAAAGGGCGCTTCTTTTTCTTCCCTTACGCACTACGAGGATATCCTCCAAGTTATTCGGCAGCATGTAAGGACGAATCTAACAGCTGCAGAAATCTATGAGATGCAGAAGGATTATCAGCAAGCTGCGCAAAGCGTAGAACAAATTGAAATTACTGGGGAAGGAAAGCGAATAGGGGGCATTTGGTATTACGTTGTACCAGAGGCAGTGCGGCAGCAGTTATCAAATCAGCTGCGCAAACATTTGGGACTAGCTACAGAATCTTAAAGCAGATTGGAGAATTCCAGTCTGTTTTTGTTTGCTCTGATTTGGTAACATAGAAACGAAGGGAGTTGGTACGATGTGGAAAAGAGTTGGCGCAGCTGGTATTGTAGCCGTAACGTTAGGGGTAACAGTAGCCGGCAATCTGCATTTTAAGGACAAAATTCAAGCTGCAACAATTAATATGAAAACGGTGCTTCAAGATGCTGTACCTGGAGGACAACAGCAGGACTCTTCTTATACCGAGCACATGAAGAACCTGCCAGAGGCAGTACAAACGAAAATCAAACAGGCCATAGAGACGAAAAAGCCACTTCAGCTTGTGATTGCTGGGGATGAAGCTGTAACAGGCTGGCCTGATATACTAACAAAGAATCTACAGGATACATATGGGCCTGGTGTTTTTCAGGTTACTGTGAAATCGTACCCACAAAAAACAACGCAGCAATGGGTAGATGAGCAGATTTTTGAGGATATAGCCCACTCGAAGCCTGATATTGTATTGTACGAGCCTTCTTTGCTTGTTGATGCCGGCGTGATTGGAAAGCAGAAGTCGATGAGTAATATTTCTGTCATTTTGGATGAGATTACAAAGAGCGTCCCAGGTGTTGCTATATTTGTACAGCCGCCGAATCCGCTGCACCAGGCAAAGAATTATCCGATTACTATACAATTATTAAAAGACAGCATGGAAAGCAAGGGGATTACATATCTAGATCATTGGCAAAACTGGCCTGATCCAAATGGAGATGATATTGTAAATTATCTTGAAAAATCGGATGGCTGGGCAAATTCACAGGGACAGCAGGTTTGGGCACAATATTTAACAAACTATTTTACAGGGGACCAAAAGGAATAGAATAGGAATCTACCTGAATATGTTGACTTCATTTCTGTTTACTCCTACGATTAGAGAGAGTACATACAGCAGTGAGGGGGAGCGGGAGTGTTTTCGGATTTTTTAAAGAAAAATAAGAAGATGGCATGGTTTCTAGCGATTGTGCGGTTTTTCTTAGGAATTGTATGGTTTAGGCATGGGTTTGAAAAAATTTCAAACAAAAGCTTTGATGCTTCCGTCTTTCTGAAAGATGCAATCGCTAAAACATCAGGGACTGATCCAGTTGTGCAGGATTGGTGGGCATTTATCGCAAAGTACTTTTTCCTGCCGAATGTTGATATTTTGAATTATCTCGTGCCAATTGGGGAGTTCTTCGTCGGTCTTGGTCTCATGACCGGTGCATTTACAAGACCGGCTCTCTGTTTTGCTCTTATTATGAATTTCTCCTATTTACTAAGCGGCTCCATGAATATTAATCCACAAATGATTCTTTGGTCATGGCTGCTTCTATCGGCACGTGATAATGCTGGACGAGTTGGGGCGGATGGTTGGATTTTTTCTTCTATCAAGAAGAGAATGGCCCCGGCGCCAGCCAAGCCACCGGCCAAACCACCAGCGTAAAGCAGCTTATCTAAGCTTAAGCTGGTTCACGTTGGAAAATCCCAAAGTTTTGGGATTTTTTTTATGGACTACTTCGTTTTTCAACACCGTGAGTGCACCAGATGCCAAAGGCATCAGGTGCACTTTTTTTATTGTTCTCACAATAATTCTCTGTGTATTATCCAAGTGTGGAAGCGAAGGGAAATATGGAAGTAGTTTACTTGCTCAGTTTCTTCTTTTCCCTTATATGATCATTACACCATTATTTCTTCTTGCTCTATTCGGTTTTCTTGTAGAGCAAACAAGTCTGGGTGATTACTTTATTGAGGAAACTAGTAAATCACATCCCCTACCTAGTTACTTATTCTTTGGTCTGGCTCCTTTGTTTGTAGTTGGAATCACCGGGGGACTTCTAAGTTTTTTTGTAGCTTGGTCAGGTGGTTCAGGGAACAAGAAAGAACAACAAAGAGTACAAGAAATGAAATTGATAGAAGAAGTAAGGGAAAGACGGTTAATAATGTTGGCACGGGCAGGGGTGGTTTACTTATGAAGGGGGACGTACAAAAGTATTGGAAATATTATGAAATCCCTTCAACACCAGTAAGGTTTTCCTAACATATAATAATAGGACAAGTTGATAATATTGAGAGGAGAGTGATATATGGAAGGAAACGAATGTCGAAAGGAAGAGATAAAACAATTTAATGAAGAACAAAAGAGCCTATACCGAGATGTCCGTTCCTTAGAAACAAAGGTACTTCTTAATGAAAGAGATATCAATGAAATCAAAGGAGAGATTCAAGGAATCAAAAGTAATACCACCTGGATTTTACGTGTTATCATAGGTGCCGTTATTACGTATATCTTATCAGTTTTATTTCGAGGTGGGCTGTAAGATTACTCCGGATAAATAGGTGGGACTATACGGTCTATTGATTCATGTTTGCAATAGGAGATAGTAAGATAAATAAGGAGATTTACTATGGAACTCACAAAAGAGGATATTTTTAAGGGGCGGTGCAACTGGAAAACCATAGTTGTGCTTTCCTCGCACTGTAGGAGAGTATAAACTTCCAGCGAGAAATGAATTCGACATATCGGAAAGTTTCGGGAATACAGTATAAATGCGACCACGCCCCTGTCTCCGCCCAAGAACAGGGCTCGCTAATCGGCAAGTTTTTTTATTGGCCGGCTTAATTGCAACTCATTATAATCTTTTGCATTGGAAAATCGGGCTAGACCTTTGGAAAGAATTCAAGGACAATCCGCATTTTGAGTTATACAATGTAGTAGACAAGTTTGTTTTTTAACAGTCAGAAGCAGTTTATCTAAGCTGCTTGTTTTATTTCTTGAACTTGTTTCATAATCTATATTAAAGAAAAGCATTCGGTAGATAACATCTGAAGAAACGGGGGTGAAGAAATGAAATGGCGTTATATTTTGCTGCTTGCACTGATGGGCGGTCTCCTCTATTTAGCGAATACGAATCCGGAAAAGGAAGAATACACAAAGTGGGCTTCTGAGCAGCTGATTCAAGGAAGTGATCTTCATAAGGCGTTATCAAAAACCGAGCAGGAGGATGCAGGCAGTCTTTTTGGAGAGCTGGCGTCTCTTGGTAAGCGGCTGACAGAGAAATACGTACAGCCACAGGTTGGTTTGTTAATTGAAGAGTATACAACAAAGAAGGACTATATATTTTTTTCTACATATACAACCTCATTTACTATCGGGGGAAAAACTTATACGTACGTAACAATTGGTGCGGCAGATCGCTTTGTGCCGATTCAAGTACCAGAACAAACGAAAGAGGAAGGAGCTTAGGCTCCTTCCTCTTTCGTACTGTAAGAAAGTATAAATTTCCGGCTGAAAGATAATTCGACATAGCGAGAAATTTTAAGAATAGAGTATAAGGGCAACTATGACTCTGTCCCCGCCCAACGGCAGAGCGCGTCAATCGACGAGTTCTATTTATTGATAATAATTTATTATTACAGGGTTGTGTGGTGGAACATTTGGAGTAGAAGTCTGAGCCAACCGATAAGCGAAACCCATAAAATGAACGACAGGGCACCTCCAAAAAAAAGTCCCTTCAAAAAATTTCCTTCTGTGTGTGTGTTCATACTATCCTTCCTTTCTAGAATGAATGATAGTCATTATTGGTTTGAGATGCTTATACTATACATAATATTCTACATTAATTTTGAAAGCCCTTTCAAAAAGGGGTGTTTAACCTAAAATAATAAAATTTTTCTTATATTATAAAGATATGTAAAATTTTAATGAGAAGATTCTCTCCTTTTTACATCGTCGGTTATGGGCAAACGAGGACAATGTGATTTCTTATATTTTTATAGTGTGTGAGAGCAGAGGCTATATCTAATTTATAGGTGCTTTCCTCAAAATTAACCGTTCCTGTTTTTGTTGGATCGCGTTTAAAATATTTCATCTAATAAGGTAGTGGAAAATTAGAGAAGACCTAGTTTAGCTCACTTGCCTGGTTACACAAAATACAACATATGGGTAATTTATACTTTTCTGAGATTGATTGTTTAACATTAAAATCTATTATGCTATTATGGAAACATTGAAAATTAATAGATTGGGGAATGAAAGCATGAAATCGATCTTAGTGAGAGCAGGATTATTAGCTTGTTTGATACTCTTAGGTTGTTCCTATAAAGGAGCTTCCGCAGAGGTGACATGGCCATCTAAATGTGGATCATATGGTGTAATACAGCCAAATCAAAACCCTTCTTTTCAGCATTTAAACTGCTTACTTACAAATGCAGCTTTAGAAGCAAACATCCCTCCCGAGGTTGTAAAGGCTGTGGCTACAAAGGAGAGCGGTTGGAAGCAATTTGATGGGAATGGTCAGCCGATCATTTCACAAGATGGCGGAATCGGCCTTATGCAAATTACAAATCAATCAGGCTATGACCAACAGAAATTGAAGTATGACATCAACTACAATATCCAAGCTGGTGTTGAAATTCTTAGTAAAATGTATCAGCGTACAGATCTTCCAAAAATAAAGGATGCCAAACCAGAGGTTATTGAAAACTGGTACTTCTCTGTCATGGCTTACAACGGTACGAAGCCTGCAAATAGTCCTCTTTATCAGTCCAATGGGACAAGAAATCTAAACGCCTATCAGGAGAAAGTCTTCGCCCTTATTGAAAGGGACAGCTTCTTAAGTGATACGAAATTAGGCCAGTACCCTTTTAAGACAACTGATTTTGAATATAGTTCCAATAGTGATGCGAACATTAAGTTTAAAAAGCTGGAATACATACTAACGGATCCGCTGCATCCTTCTAGATACCTTTTCCAAACAGGTAATCAGGTAGTCGTAACAAGGGACAGTGTAAATTTAAGATCAAAACCTAGTAGCTCCTCTTCAATTGTAAGTGTGTTAGCTAAAAATACTAGCTTGATTATCCAAGGGAATTTTTCATATGATCAATCTTTAAGCAGTAGCAACCAATTTGTATGGTACCCAGTGAAAACTGCAGATCAAAGGGTAGTAGGTTATATTTCCTCTGCTTATATTATGAAGGTAGGAATGTAACAAAAGTAAATGTAGCAACAGATAAGGTAAGTCCAAAGGGTATTGGTACCCCAGTTATCATTTCAACAACATATGAGGGAAGCTGCAATCCGGAGTATCGATTCTTTGTCTGGGATGGTAACGGTGTTCTTACTACATTGCAGGGAAGTAATGAACGAAAAGCGTCCTCTAGACGGCGCTTTTCGTGACTGCTGTAATTGAAAATGTACTAGTTGATTTAATAGGAATACTGGTATATTGGTAACGTGGACAATTGAATTAGATAAGTTTATCTCCGCTGAATAGCGGTTTTTTTGTGCCCTACTATTACATTAGAGTTATGAACATCTTTCATAGAAGGGGATTTGATCCGTACCCTGCTGCTCGCATGACATATAGCAGCATGGCTGCACCAGGAAGAAAAGAACTGCAACTCGAAAAAATACATTATAATGATATCATTGCAACTACGGGGATAACTAACATCAAAGAAAGTACGGCTCACGTTCTTTCCGTCGAACAATTTAGGAAGTAAAAGGTATCGGAATTTCTTCATGAATAGCTATCTTAGCTAGAAAGGATAATATATGGGTAAGTCACTTAACAGAAAATCAGTATGGATCGGGATCGCTTTAATTTTTTTAGGCATTTCCATGCCGCATTGGCTCAGTTCGAAAAATATCGGTCTAGATAGGTTAATGAATAGTATGGAAGAAGATCCTCAAGGAAATACCCTCTTGATCATGGCTTTTTCGATAGTTACGCTTAATACAGTCCGTGCACTTCCTTTTTATCTCGGCGCTATTTTGTTGGGAAATGGGGTGGGAGAACGATTACAGAGAAATTGGCTCAAATTAGTTATTCCTATTGTGGCCATCCCACTTACCTATGTGATTATAAATCTATCAGTTAAATCCAATTATCATTTTGGTGCCCCAGCTATTCTTATACTTTTATGTATTATTTTAATACAGCTGTTGGAAAAAGAACGATTGGGGTTATTTATGAAATCCGTTATTATTGTTCAAATTCTTTTTGGAGTTCAATGGTTAGATGAAGTCCCCTTTCTCACGGATTATGGGTTTGGTCATGGAAGAATCTCAACTACAGTCAAGCTATGGGCTGTTAAAACTGGGTTTGATCAAGCTCTCTCATTATATGCAATCGTACTTTGTACTATATTTCTAATTAATGCGTTCATCCTAACGGGGTATTTGGTTAAATGGAGAATGATTCAAGAGCTGCATATTGTAAAATTACAGGCTCTTGAGGCCCGTTCTGATAAAGAGGTATTAAATCTAGTTCATGATCTAAAAACCCCATTAGCCTCTATTGAGGGGATTATTTCTTTAATTGGCCTATATAACAAAGATGGAAAAACCGAGGAATATTGCCGTGTGATTTCAGTGTCTATTCGTTCTATGAGTGAAATGATTTCTGAAATTTTATATAAATCTCATAAAAGCTGTTGTTCCTTAAAAAGTCTGGTTGATTACATATTATCAAGTCGGCTAAGTGGTACGAATAAAAGGGTTTATCTAGAATTACCCGATAACCCAGAAAAAGTTAAAATTTTGATTAACAAGATCCGGATGACCCGTGCAATCGTGAATTTGCTTAATAATGCTTTTGACGCTATTGAAGGATATCCTGGAGGAAAAGTGACGATAAAAGCTAAAATGTATGATAATCAGATTTTATTAGGTGTATCTGATAGTGGAAAAGGAATGCCTGAGGAGGAGCAGACGAAGATTTGGAGAGCAGGATATAGCACAAAAGGCCAATCAGGGATTGGATTATCTTTTGTTCAGCAAGTGATCGAAGAGCATAATGGAACAGTGTCTATTGAAAGTAACATTGGACAAGGAACCACAGTTTGGCTTCACTTAGCAGGGGGAAATGATGATGAAGATTTTAGTTGTTGATGATGACAAATCTGTTCGCTATATGTTGAAGGAAATTTGTGATTTTGCAGGGTGGGAAGCAATAGCTTGCAGCAATGGAATCGAGGGTGTAGAACAATTCGTAAAAAATGAGATTGATGTTGTTCTCGTAGATTTCCATATGCCTGAAATGGACGGATTAATGACTGTTCATGAAATCCGCAGGCTTAGTAGTGAGGTTCCCATTCTTGTTTTAACAGTAGATGAACGACAGGAGCTTGCGGATCGTTTTTTAGCGGGAGGGGCAACAGACTTTGCCTTAAAACCAATAAAGGCACCTGATCTCATTTGCCGCATTCAATTACATAAGCGGCTTTTCGAAGCGACAAAAACAAAGGAAGATGTTTTTGTAACGAAAGGAATGAGTCAAACGACGTTATCACATGTTTCGGTATTTTTACAATCCTGTAGCCAGCCCTGCACAATTGCTGAAATTACAGAAGAGGTAGGTTTAGCTTATCCTACAGTTTATCGCTGTCTCGTTCACTTAATCCAAACAGAGAAGGTCCGTAAGATTGTAAGCTATCAAAAGATTGGTAGGCCTAAACATCTTTATCAGTGGATATAAACTTGGCACGCAAAGCATAAATTTTGTCTAAGATTACAAAGACAGAATTTATGCTTTTTACTTTTTTTCTTTTTTTTCCGTTTTATTAGAAAAAAAGAAGAGATATACTCTTCTTAGCTTAAGAGGTGAAAGGGTTTTCAAAAGGGAGGGAGTTATCTTAAGTAAAAGAATTTTTTTGGAACCTAATCATGAAATTGACACAGAGGGGGTGTTTTTTAATTCTAGTAAGGTTATCCTCTGAGGAATGTAGCTCTTTGTAAAGATAAAGGATTTGCAGAACATCCATTATAGTAATGATTACCGATATTTCTGTTTAAACTCTGTTCTGTAATAGTAGCATGCGTCTTAACCTATCTTCATTTGTGCTTCCATTTCATTTTTTAATCACCCCAGACTAGACTAAACATTTATTGTTTCCATGTTTCCCTTGTGACTAAGGTCATGTTTTAGAATTCATTACACAATACAAAGTTAGTAAATTAGATTTATAAAGCGACTTTTTTTCTTTTTTTTCTCTGTGATTTATGTAAGAAAATATAACGCAAATGTGTTTTTAAAAAAAGTTAGCGATTATGATAGGAAACAAGGTTTTACAAAATCCTAGAAAAAGAAGGGAGTATTGGAATGAAAAGAATAGGACTAGCATGGCAAATTTGTATTGGATTAATTGGGGGAATTGTTGTAGGAGCCATTTTCTTTGGAAATCCAAAGGTGGCGGAGTTTCTGCAGCCAATCGGAGATATCTTTATTCACCTCATTAAAATGATTGTGATTCCAATCGTGGTCTCAAGTTTAATTATTGGTGTAGCTGGTGTGGGCGATTTGAAAAAGCTCGGTAAACTTGGTGGCAAAACCCTTTTATATTTTGAAATTATTACGACTATCGCCATTGTGGTTGGGTTGTTAGCAGCAAATATTTTTCAGCCTGGCAGCGGTATTGATATGTCATCCTTGCAGAAAACAGATATCGGCAGCTATGTTGCTACAACTGAAGAAACAAAGAGTCACGGCTTTGCGGAAACATTTGTTCATATTGTTCCTACGAATGTCTTTCAAGCAATGACGGAAGGAAATATGTTGGCGATTATTTTCTTCTCTGTGTTTTTTGGCATGGGAGTAGCTGCGATTGGGGAAAAGGGGAAGCCGGTTTTAAAGTTTTTCGAAGGTACAGCTGATGCAATGTTCTTTGTAACAAATCAAATCATGAAGTTTGCTCCGTTTGGTGTATTTGCCTTGATTGGTGTGACAGTATCTAAATTCGGTGTTCAATCACTCATTCCGTTGAGTAAGCTCACGATTCTAGTTTATGCAACGATGATATTCTTTGTTATTTGTATATTAGGTATTATAGCTAGATGGGTAGGCATTAACATCTTTCAGTTTATCAAACTATTAAAGGATGAACTTATCCTAGCTTACTCCACAGCAAGCTCTGAAACTGTTCTACCAAGGATTATGAACAAGATGGAGAAGTTAGGATGTCCAAAAGGAATTGCTTCATTTGTTATTCCAACAGGCTACTCGTTTAACCTAGATGGTTCCACGTTGTATCAGGCGATAGCGGCTATCTTTATTGCGCAAATGTATGGTATTGATTTATCGATTGGTACACAAATTTCGTTAGTGCTTGTACTAATGGTTACATCTAAGGGGATTGCTGGTGTTCCAGGCGTATCATTTGTTGTACTGCTGGCTACGCTCGGTACGGTTGGAATTCCTGTAGAGGGGTTAGCATTTATTGCTGGGATTGACCGTCTTTTGGATATGGCGAGAACAGCTGTAAACGTGGTAGGAAACTCATTAGCAGCAGTTGTTATCTCAAAGTGGGAAGGCCAGTTTAATGCTACCGGTAGAGTAGACCGCATAAAAACAAGAAGTGAAGAAGTTTCATAAGACTTTGATTTTCTGGTTCATTGCAATCCTAAGCGGAAAAACAAAAAAGATCTCGTTATTTTAAAAGAGCTAAACGGTTTCGTTGTTTATTGCCACAGTTTCTCGCACTGTGGGAAAGTATAAATTTCTAGCTGGAAGTCGATTCGATGTAGCGAGAAATTTTAGGAATACAGTATAAGTGCAACTACGCCTCTGTCTTTGCCCAAAGGCAGGGCTCGCCAATCGGCGAGTTTTCTTTAAAATTATTGTGGCAGAAGAAGTTTATTTTTATACATTTTGCAAGAGGCTATAGGCTTTTAAAAGATATAAAAGGAGACTATCTATGAAATATCTAAAAAAATCTATGTTAGTTACTTTTAGCTTTTTTTGTCTGACTACACCAGCTTTTGCAAGCGTTCCTGGGGTAGATGATTCTATGAAAAAAGGAGCCACAGAAGGAATAGTATCAGCTTCCCATCCACTAGCTGCCGAGGCGGGTAAAAAAATATTAGAACAAGGTGGAAATGCTGTTGATGCGGCAGCTGCTATTCAACTATCGTTAAACGTTGTTGAACCAATGATGTCAGGAATTGGTGGCGGCGGCTTTATGATGATTTATCGCAAGGATGAAAATAAAATAACTATGCTTGATAGCCGTGAAATGGCCCCGGAGAACGTCACACCTGAACTTTTTTTAGATGAAAAAGGACAACCAGTTCCTTTTAGTGAACGTCATACAACTGGAAAAGCAGTCGCTGTTCCAGGGACGATAAAAGGGGTTGAAGCAGCTCTTGAGAAATATGGAACAATGAAGCTATCCCAAGTGATTGAGCCAGCTATTGAGCAAGCAGAAAAAGGTATTAAGGTTAACTGGTCAATGGCTCAGTATATTGATGAGAATGTCCAGAAGCTCCAAAAATATCAAACAGCAGCAAATGTGTTTGTTCCCAATGGTAAGCCTTTAAAGGAGGGAGCAACCCTCATTCAGCCAGACTTGGCAAAGACGCTTAAATTACTTCAACAACAAGGGTCTAAGGCATTTTATACAGGTGAAATTGGGGAAGCACTTGTCAAAGAAGTGCAACAACGTGGCGGAACAATGACAACAAAGGATCTAGAAAACTATGTAGTGAAGGAACGGGAGCCTGTTAAATCGAATTATCGAGGCTTTGAGGTTGTCAGTGCAGCTCCACCAAGTTCAGGTGGTTTGACTGTTCAGGAGATTTTGAAGCTAATGGAAGGTTTCGATGTACAAAAGATGGGAGTAAACTCACCAGCATATCTTCATCATCTAACAGAAGCAATGCATTTGGCTTATGCTGATCGAGCGGCTTATATGGCAGATGAAGACTTTTATGATGTGCCAACAAAAGGACTTTTAGATGAAGAATATATAAAGGAGAGAAGAAAGCTTATTAATCCAGATAAGGCTACTGCTGATGTTAAAGAAGGTGATCCATGGAAGTATGAAGGCAAGGATTCCCCTTCCCAAGTGACAGTAAAAGAGAGCAACCCGATCGGACAAACAACTCACTTCTCCGTTATGGATAAATGGGGAAATATGGTTTCTTATACCACGACAATCGAACAAGTATTCGGTTCTGGTATTATGGTGCCAGGCTACGGATTTATGTTAAACAATGAAATGACCGATTTTGATGCAACCCCGGGCGGTGTTAATCAGGTAGAGCCAAGAAAACGGCCAAGAAGCAGTATGTCACCAACCCTTCTTTTAAAAGAAGGTCAGCCGTTTATGGCTATTGGTTCCCCAGGGGGACCAACGATTATCGCCTCAGTTGCTGAAACGATTCTTAACGTTATTGATCATCAAATGCCAATCCAGGAAGCTATTTTAACACCTCGCATTTATTCAGGGGGTTATCCTACTGTTAGATGGGAGCCAGGAATTGATCAAAATACAAGATTAGAATTAATGGCAAAAGGCCATGTGTTTGAGGAAGTCCCACAAAATATTGGGAATGTACAGGCGGTTATCTTTGATTATGAAAATGGAAAGATGTATGGGGGAGCCGATGATACAAGAGAAGGAACGGTGCTTGGTGTAGATGCAGTATCATATACGTCTAAAGAGCCAAGAGCAATAAAAGAAGAGGAAAAAGGACCGTTTACCTTTAAAGTAAATGGTAACGTGTATCCATATACGGCAAAGCAAATGAGGATAATAGATGGAAAACCTTTTATTCAATCAGATAAATTACTACTCGGTTTAGGGATTATCGAATCAACGGATTTAACAACATATAAATCGGATAAAACATCCTATTTACCTGTTATAAAAGTCGCTGAGTCATTGGGATATAAGGTGAGCTGGAATGAGGAAGAGAAGGTAGTACTACTAGAAAAGGATTTATCTAACTCTGACAGCCCAAATGATGATGAGGATGATGAGATTATCACGAAATAACCTTTTAAGTATTTTGTAGGTCTGGGTTAACTACAGTTTGTAGAGATAGATAGAGGAGGAATCGTAATGAGTGTGAAACAAGCCGAGATTAGAAAAGAAAAACGGGAGACAAACGAACAACTGAGTGTGTTAGAGAGCACCCAGCAGGTGATTCATACAGCACTTGAAAATATGGGATATAGAGAGGAAGTATATGAGTTATTAAAAGAACCCCTCAGATTATTAACGGTTCGGATTCCTGTGAGGATGGATGATGGCTCTGTTAGAGTATTTACTGGATACCGTGCACAGCATAATGATGCGATCGGACCGACAAAGGGTGGGATTCGTTTCCACCCGAATGTGACAGAGGAGGAGGTAAAAGCTCTTTCTATGTGGATGAGTATTAAATGCGGAATTACGGGTCTTCCTTATGGAGGGGGAAAGGGTGGAATTCAATGTGACCCGAGGGAGATGTCCTTCCAAGAGTTAGAACGGTTAAGTCGTGGTTATGTTCGTGCTATCAGTCAAATTGTTGGGCCAACAAAGGATATTCCCGCCCCTGATGTATTTACGAATTCGCAAATTATGGCATGGATGATGGATGAATATAGCCGAATTCGTGAGTTTGATTCGCCTGGGTTTATTACAGGGAAACCATTGGTATTAGGCGGTTCTGTCGGAAGAGAATCCTCTACTGCTAAAGGTGTGATTATCGCAATGAAAGAAGCTGCAAAAGTGAAGGGGTTAGAAATAAGAGGCTCCAAAGTGATTATCCAAGGATTTGGAAATGCGGGGAGTTTTCTTGCAAAGTTTCTTCATGATGAGGGAGCGAAAGTTGTTGGGATCTCGGATGCGTATGGCGCTTTATATGATCCGGAAGGTCTAGATATTGATTACTTATTAGATAAACGAGATTCGTTTGGAACGGTTACAAGGCAGTTCTCAAGCAGAATTACAAATCAAGAGCTTCTCATACAGCCGTGTGATATTTTAGTGCCGGCAGCACTTGAGAACCAAATTACCGAAGAAAATGCGGCAGATATTCAGGCGCAAATTGTAGTAGAGGCAGCCAACGGACCGACAACTTTAAGGGCGACAGAAATTTTAACTGAAAGAGGGACATTAATTGTTCCAGATGTGTTGGCAAACTCCGGCGGTGTCATTGTTTCTTACTTTGAATGGGTACAAAATAACCAAGGTTATTACTGGACAGAGGAAGAAGTCGACACTAAACTCGAAGCAATCTTGACGGCATCCTTTTTGCAGGTTCATCAAACGGCCATTACTCGAGGGATTAATATGAGATTGGCAGCATATATGGTCGGATTGAAAAAGATGGTAGAGGCTTCTAGTTTTAGAGGGTGGATATAAGTTTAATAGAGTAGAAGGTTTTGTTATTGGGGTTCTCTATCCATTCTAAAGGATTACAGGATAATTTTTCATTGGGGGAAGCGTTTCGTGTGGGTAATCACTGTTTATGCTAAAAATAAAATTAACATGCTTGAGTTTGATGTTGAAGGAGAGGCGAGAGCGGCTTTTGAGAGAATTCAAGGCTGTAAAATCCTTTCCGAGGTAATTTATTTTAATGATTGAAGCACTATGATATCAACTTAACGTATGATATCCCTCTCTCCTCCTGAGTGACCAAATGACTAGATAACTACGATTTAAGGGGGGAGAGGGGGAAATAAGAGAGAAGGCGGGATCCTCCTCTTTTTATGCATCAATCTGTTATAGTAACGGCTTCAAAACAGCATAAAATCAAGTATGTATAAAGTCATGCATAATTAATAAATTCCGGAAGTCATTCATACCAAGGGTTTTAGCATTTTCCAACTTCCGATAATTGTACGTTATGTAAATCTGACATGAAAAAATATGCATGTGTCATGCAACTTGCATTTTGAGGAAAGGCGAGCATCCATTTCTTCACCTCATTTAATCATTAATTAATTCTCACTTCCCAAATAAGCCTTTTCTTCCTCTGCTGTAGCAAGTCTGGTAGCTTTTCCGATGTTTCCACCTTCCCATTCCCAAACCTGATTATGAACCTCAACACAGTTGGAGAAATCACCTTGCTCCCACTTTTTCAGAGCTTCCATATAAAAGTCATAATGAGTAAGATGATCCTTATTTTTCTCCACTATTTCAATTGTTGACTTAATGTTTTTTGAAGACATTAAAGTGAATGTCCATTTCTCATTAGCTACTACCTTTTGATGAGTCATTCCATGAAGAAGATGTTCTACTTCTGCATCAGTAACCGATTCAGACTGTGGATCAACCACATCTTTGACTCTAAGCTCAGTTGGATTTACATCTTCAGCTTTATCTTCAGCTGGAACAGTCACATTCTTTACTTCCCAATTATTAATAAAATAAAAAGCCCCATAAGCACTTCCTGCTAACAATCCAATGGAAATCATAATCCACATTAAAATTTTCATTATCGATTTTGTCATAATATCCCCCTGTTGGAAAATCTTTTATTATTCATTATAACATCTGAATATCTTAGATGATCCAAAGGGAGGAAAGAAGCTTATTTTCTTGCTGCGATTCACCAACCTTATAAATACGAAATCATAGCACGGTTATGTATACTATATGTTTACTCATCTTTCACGTACTAGATTAAAAAAAGAAAAGTTTAAGACATTCCGTTCCCTGGGAGGTTACAATTAAAAGGTTAATATTTTTTACAAAAGGAGAGAAAACGTTGAAAAGAAGAATTGGAGTATTCACAGTATTATTATCATGCTCCCTTGCTCTTTTTGCATGTTCAGCAAAGCAAGAGACAAATGGACAAGCTACAACAACTACAGATAGTCCATCAAGCACAAGCAACACAGAAACAAAGCAAACGGAAGTGGAACCAGTTAAGGAATTGAAGTCAGTTGAAACAATGAAAAAGGAGACTCAGGAATTTTGGGAATCACTTAAGAATGTGGATGCTCCAAAATTGAATGAGTCTGTGCAGACATGGGATGAATATTACGCAAAACCAGATTATCCTAACCGATTATCTGCATTAAACTTTACTTCTTCTTCTTTTGAAGGGAAGTCAGTTGTTACTTCTTTCAGCATAGCTCCGCATAGTGCTACTGCTGGATATGACACAATAATGAGCTTACAAGATGGTATTGCAATTGCTAAGAACTTACTACCAAAAGGATATGATCAAAAAGAAGAGACATTTTCCATCTTATATCTAGATGCACCAGCATTATTAACTTATCAGGTGGAATATGTAGCAAATGGATCTGTACCAAAAGAATCAGAGCATTTTTATCTTGTGTTTACTTATAATAACCTTGGAATAACTTCAGTTTCTATGAGTAAGGAGAAGAGAGGTTATAACCAACCTGAAATGGGAGGTAAGTACACTTACCTCAAACCGGATCTAGTTGGAGATGAAGCTGCTCTCAAAAACCTCACAGAGGTTCAATCCAAGCAGGATGTCAAGCAAGAATATATTGTACAGTAGTCCACTTTATCCTAGAAACACCTTGTAGCATTGAATGAGCTGGCAAAAGAGTACAAAAAACAGCAGTATGCTAAGTATTTGGAGTAAATCGGCGGGGAGCTTGCAGAAATGCAGCTCCTTTTTATTTGAGATTAGATACCTCAAGGTGTCCGTAGATAAAAATATTTAAATTTATACATGTTTTTGGTGTAAATTACTTAGTGGACCATTAAATGGTAGTTCAATTTACCAGTCTAAAATAAAACATAACTTGGAAATTGAAGGCGTTGAAGAGGTTGAATGTTGGGCGGAAGCTCCATCGATTGCTGAAAAGGCAAATGTCAGATAGGATAGCATGCGGCAATGATGGAGGAGATGGAGCAAGAGACTGCTTAATTTAAAGTGAATTAATTGTAACAACACAAATCTTAGAAGCATGTATAAAAGAGGAGGCCTGAGAAAGCCCCCCTCTTTTGTATACTTAATTCAGCTTAACTTCCGCCACGGTACGCTCGACAATACGAGCTCCCTTTTTACGGGCATTTTGCCCAAGTGTTAGAAAGACATCGGCTGCGATCACTGTATCCATAACGCTGTTCACCGCTGCCTCATTCACAGGAGTGATGGGGCTATCGATGGTGAATGTGACGGTTTTGCCATCCTCACGCAAAAACTGCAATTCAAGAACCTGCATGTGAGATTCCTCCTTCTTTAAACGGTTTAGGATAGGGTTAGCTCAATGAAGAATATCAAGGAGCTAACCGCTTGATTACGCTTGGGCTACGTCATTTGTGCTTAGCACTTGCACCGCATCTAGTGTGTATGTTTGCAGGGAAGCAAGGGCAATTGCTGCTTCATGCACCTTGTCCGGCTGTGCATTTGGCTTGATTCCTTTGTACAGCTTGTTTTTCAAAACAGGTTTGCCGTTCATGTCCATCCCGCCATTGAAGACGAGGCGTACACTTACATCTGTTATCAATGTTTGTACTGCCATCTCCATCACCCCCTTCGCCTGATATATACATGCGAAGAGAGAAAATGGGCTTAAGCGGCGAAAAAATTTGGTTTTCCTGCCTGTTATAGAGAGAGACGTGCCCTATGTCCGCTTTTTATAAATATATGGTACACTGAGGGGGAGATGGAGGGACACTAGCAATGAAGAAATGGATGCAACTATGGCTGCCAGTGCTGCTTTGGATAGGGATGATTTTTTATTTTTCCTCGCAGCCATACGAAAAGCAGGATATGAGACCAACATTTGCGCAATATGTAGATGAGCATACTGTGGAGAAATATTTTTCTTGGGTAGATTTTACTTATGTGGGGCATGAGGTTAGCATTGCCCATTTAGGAGTACCAGGCTTTTTAGAGTTCTTTTTACGAAAGGGTGCACACTTCTCTGTATACTTTGTATTAGCTATTCTACTGCATCGTGCACTTTCTCATTATTCCATGAGGAAGGGACAGGCTGTGATATTTGCGCTACTGTTAACGGCTGCATATGCCGGATTTGATGAAGTTCATCAGTCGTTTACAAAGGATCGGACGCCGCTTTGGCAGGATGCTGTTTTAGATACAGTCGGAGGATCATTTGGACTTGCAGCTCGGTTGCTGTTTATGAGACTGAAGCGTAGAGGTTCAGCTGCCCGTATATAGGAGCTACAGAAAAGGAATATGCTTTGGAGAAGGAACGCCCTGGGAGAACCAGGGCGTTTCTTTTATATTTTGAACGCCCAGCTAAGCTATTGTCTGTTAGCTGATGAAAGTCTAGCCCGGAGAATATGGGTGAAGACCATGGACGGTGTGAAGAACTTGGAAGACAGCACCTAAGAATCCTCGAAGTTAAGGGGATATCTCCTCCCTCATAGTTTTCCTATACAACAATTACAAATATAAAGCTGCAATACCTACGTATTCTTTGATTGCAAGAAATAACGGTGTTTGGAGAGAAGGAGTGAGTTGATTTAGGTCTATAGATAAATCTTGGCTCGATTGGTAGTCTGTAGGATAGGGTTGTACACTAATCCCGAGATTGTTAAAGTTTCTTACTGCCCGTTCCATGTGAAAGGCCGATGTGACCAAAATAGGTTTGTGCCATTTATGTTTTTTCAATAATTGCTTTGTAAATTTGGCGTTCTGTTCAGTGTTAATACTCTTGTTTTCAAGGATAATTTTCTCTTCGGGTACTCCTAGGCTAATGAGTTGGCGTTTAGCGATATTAGCCTCATTTCCGTAATTTGTAAATACCTGACCACCCGAGAGGATAATAGGTAATCTTGTTTGATTGTAAAGTCTAATAGTAGTTAGTAGTCGATTGGCTCCATTACCAGAAAGTTGACCTTTCCCATCGATATCTGGTGAATCGGGTGTAGCTCCACCCCCTAGCATCACAATGACATCTCCATCCACTTGAGAAGGCGGTGTATGACGTTGCTCTAATGTTTGGGTGAGGATATTCCCAGTTAAAGGGATTACAGATATGTAAAGAAGTAACGTTATAATAAATAACACTTTAGCTACTAATTTTTCCCGTCGGTATAGCCAAATACTCAAAAGAACTAATAAGGTTACGAAGCCCCCCGGCGGAAGAATGAATCCGTAAATAAGTTTTATAATGTAAGTCATAGCATACGATGCCCCTTTCTTCTTCCCGATTATAACTCACACTTAACTTTAGATTAAACTAGTATGAAGTGAAAAGATTTAAATTTAAACAAATACGGTTTCGGTTCTTTGTTATATAGACATATTTTAAGAATAGCTCCGTGGTTGTTCTTTTCTTTTGAGTAAAGAGAGTATACAAAGGGATAGCTGGGAAGACTTTCATAATATTTTCATTTTGACTTTATAGAAAATAAACAAAAAATCTTTAATGAAAATTGGTTACTCTAGAGGTATTTAAAAAGGAAGAGTTTAATAAAATAGATCTTATTTTACTAAATTTACCAATTGGGAGATGGTAAAATGCGAGCCTTGTATTTGAAGCAAGTCTGGACGCCATTAAAATGGTTTGGTATATCCGTTTTTAAGGATCAAGAAGACGGAAGGTATTATTAAAGGAAGTAAGGTGAGCGTCTGAAACGTCTAGGGAAAGTCAGGTAGAGTAATTTTTATATTAATGTTTTTGAAGGGAGCTACATAGCTCTCTTTTTCCATTATGGGGAGGGGATGTAGACAGGGAGATCTGATAAAAATCTCATAATGTTTTCATTTTCATTTTATAAAATATAGATAAACCTTTAATAAAAATTGGTTATTGTAGATGAGTAGATTCATGGTTTATATATGGGCGTTGCTGAAAATAAAGTATTTATGTTTTAAATAAATACGGATTTTGTAATATAGGCATTCTACTTTGTAAAAAATATATACATTGGAAACGTTTTCATATATGATTGATGTACACAGTTAAAAATTGTAATTAATTAACAAAGCCTGTTAAGGAGTGAGTTTACATGGAAGAGCAAGGGAATTTCTTAATTGGTTTAATGTGTGGGGCCCCTTTGAGTGTTCTACTATGGATTTCATTCTTTGGGTGGTTAAAGTTAATATGGAATCTTATTTGATAAATGCTTTGAGTAGAAACTTAGAGAAGAGAATATTATGTTTTTTATGTCAAAACACCATTTTTTATTAAGCTAGAGGGGCAGAGATGCTGCAAATACAGTTTTTGTAGTAAATAAAGAACGATTTCTCTCCCTTTTTATGATTAAAAGAAACTTTAGAAGATAGCAGGAGTAAAAACCTTACTAATAATCGAGGTTTCCTTGAAAGAAAGGATCTAGGGTTCTCATTGGTTATTTTCATGCAGACCTGTTTACTAGAAAAAGGCCTATAAATAGGCCTTTTTTATCAGAGCGTTGAGGCAGCCCAAGGGCTGTCTCGAGAAATCAGTCCTCTACTCTACGAGTGCAACTACAGCACCGTCCTCGCCAATTAGCGGGTGTTCTTTACTAGTCTCATCTTATGCCAATTAGTGTGTCGCCCGTATAGCTGATTTCAACAATTTTATTATAGTATTCGTTTGTATAGTCTATCCCTTGTCGTGAAGGGATTAATTCGAGTGTTTCTCCGCCATTTAGAGGTGAAAACGCAACTGTATCGTCACCTGCCCCTAAACAAATGGCAACGACTACTGTGACATCAGAAGGAATTTTAATAATCTGGTTGGCTCTAACCTTGTTTAGGTTAAGTCCTGGATTAGCGGCTGCAATGTCTTGCAGTGTCGCATTATAAAATGAGGCTAGTTCGCTAACCGTTTCTCCCTTTTTGATGCTAACATCAAGAATGGTCTTCTTTGTAGCATTTACAGGACTTGCGATAGGTTGTTGAGCCTGCTGTTGTATCATTGGACTTGCAGTAGGGGTTACTGCCGTTTCTTGACTTGCTGGTATGTATAACGAATCAGGATCAACCTGGTGTTGTGTAATATAATTACTTCCGTTTACTTTGAGTTTCTCAGCTGGCGGCAGGGTGATAACCGTTCCGGCAACGAGCTGCCCTTTTTTGTTCAATTTGTCTTGGTTCACATCTAAGACCCTCTGCCAAGAGAGTTCCTGATAATAAGACGCTAATTTGCTCGGTGAGTCCCCAGGCTGAACCTGATAAGCAATATCCATTCCGCATTCACAAGCTTCTGAATGAGTATATACCAAAAGTCCACTCACGAACACAAATCCTGTCAGCGCTCTTCTTAAAACTGGCTTTTTGTTGCTATTCTTCGTTCTTTGTAGAAAGCTTGTGCTGATAAATTTTAATTGGATCCCCTCTAGTTTAAAGATTTTTCTCTTTGGTTTCTTTCCAAACCTTGCTTTTCTGCTTGCCCCGGCTGGTACAAAGAAGCCGTCCATTGTTAATGTGGCAGTTGCTTGAATAGTTGAAGTTTGCATTTGTTCTCCTCCTTATGAATAGGACGTGTTATTTTGAAATTTGAGGCTGTTGAAAAATATCAGGATTTTCAAATGTGTCAACCATTTCTTATGTATAAATGTAGAGCAGAGCAAGCATAGCGCGGTAGTTTGCGCTGTAAAAGCGTATAAATCTCTAGCTGGAAGACTATTCGACGTAGCGAGAAATGTTAGGAATACAGTATAAGGGCAACCACTCCTCTGTCTTCATCCAAGGGCAGGGTTTGCCAATCGGCGAGTTTTCTATATTTAGATGTCGAAAAATTCTGATTTTTATTTTCATACTTGAACTTATATCTATCTATGTGTAAATAATTCGTCATGATTTTACATAACTCCTTCAGATTAGGAGGAATTCGTGTCTTATAAGCATAAATGAAGTATCTGAAAGGGGAGTATATCAAAAGCTATTAGCAGCACAAGAAAAAGGAGTGCTGCATCATGCTACACTCCTAATAACTCCTTCAATTCATCTGTTGTTAGCTCTGTAATCCAGTTGTCGCTTGTAATAATGGCATCATTGAGCGATTGCTTTCGGTCGAGCATTTCATCAATTTTTTCTTCTAAGGTTCCGGTCGTAATCATTTTATGCACGTGTACAAATCGCTTTTGGCCAATGCGGTAGGCGCGGTCGGTTGCTTGGTTTTCTACAGCAGGATTCCACCAGCGGTCGTAGTGGATCACATGATTGGCAGCTGTTAGGTTCAGACCAATGCCGCCTGCCTTTAATGAGAGAATGAAAAACTTATAATGCCCATTTTGAAACTGTTCAATCATGTTGTCGCGTTCTGTCTTCCGAACGCTGCCGTTTAGAAAGAGAACCCGTTCTCCTGTTGCTTCTTCGATGAGCTGCTTCAGCATATCGCCCATGCGGATGTATTGCGTGAAGATCAGGCAGCTTTCATTACGATCCTGAATATTGTCTACAAGCTCCAGCAGCTTTTGCATTTTTTCTGAGCGTTCAATCACATCATGCGGCTCTGCTTCCTTTAGGTATAGCGCAGGGTGATTGCAAATTTGCTTGAGCTTATTGAGCATCAGCAAAATAAAGCCGCGTCGTTCAATGCCCGAGAGCGTTTGGATATGAGAGAGTGTATCTTGAACGAGCTGCTCATATAAAGAGGCTTGCTCGACGGTGAGCGGGCAATATTCCTTTTGCTCCTGCTTGTCCGGCAAATTGAGCGCAACATCTGGGTCCTGCTTCGTGCGGCGCAGCAAAAATGGTGAAATGAGGCGCTGCACCTGCTGAATTTTTGAATGATCGTTATCTTTTTCAATCGGTGTTACAAAGCGGCGCTGAAACTGCGGCAAGCTGCCGAGATAGCCATGGTTGAGAAAATCAAAAATGGCCCATAGCTCAGAAAGCCGGTTTTCCATCGGTGTTCCTGTCAGTGCAACCTTATGATGGGCGTTCAGATGGCGAACGGCGCGGGATTGCTTCGTTTGCGCATTTTTAATATTCTGCGCCTCATCAAGGACAACGCTGCTCCACGTATAGGAAGCAAGCTCCTGTTCATCTAGATTAGCTAACGCGTAGGATGTGAGAACGACGTCAGCTTCTTGTAGAGACGACAAGAATTGATCGCCCTTTGGACGGTTGCTTCCGTAATGAAGAGAAACACGTAAGCTTGGCGCAAAGCGTTCCAGCTCTCTTTGCCAGTTTCCAAGCACAGAGGTTGGAGCAACGATGAGCGCTGGTCCTTGGCTTAAGCTATGTTCTTTTGCGTATAAAAAGTAAGCAATGGTTTGGATGCTCTTGCCTAGCCCCATATCATCAGCCAGTAGCGCCCCGAATCCCAAGCCGCGCAAATATAGCAGCCATTCCACGCCCTTTTGCTGATATGGCCGTAGCTCGGCGTGCAGCTGCTCTGACACCGAAAGCGGCGGCACTTCACCAATTTCTATTAAGCGGTGCAGCAAGCCCTCATAATAATCATCCAGCTCAATTTCAATTTCAGAAAATGGATCATCCTCATCAAGCTCCTGCACGAGCTCGGCATCGGCGCGAAGCAGCTCCTGCTGCAGCAAATCTTTCATTTGTAAACCATAGCGGTCCGCTTTGTCCATCAGCTTCTTTACCTGTTCGATAAATGCTGGGTCCAGCTTAATCCATTGTCCATTAATATTAATCAGTCTGCGATTTTGTTCGACAAGCTGGCGGAATTCCTCCTCTGACAGCTCGATGCCGTTTGTGGAGATGCGCCAATCGAAATTAACAAGCGTATTGATGCCAAAGAAGGATTGACCGCTGTGTGCAGTGTCGCTTTTTACCTTGGCCCGAAGCGAGAAGCCATTTTGGGCGAGCGCCTGCCACCAGGACGGCAGCAAAATATCCACACCAGCCGCCAATAGTTCATTGCTTGCCTCTGTTAAGAAGCGCCATGCTTCTTCCTCAAATAGCTCATGGCGCCATACTCCATTCTCCAGCAGCCACGGAACGAGCTTTCCCCAGCCTTCATATGCGTTTTGAATGCGGTCTTCATGGCCTTGCCAGCGTTTTGGGAGCGAAGCGGCATTCTCGTATACATATGAGCGCTTTGCCCCCCTTTTTGGAACAAGGACTGTTTCCAGATGCCACATTTCCCCGTCTTCATGGGGCTCTAGCAGGCGGAGACTGATGGTAAACGGTGTATCATCCTCGATATAGCCAATTTTGCGAAGCCAATCCTCTTCATCTGCGGCAGCGAGCAGCTGCTTGAGGGAGAATTCACGGTGGTTATACAGCCGTTTTGCTTTTTCCCACTCCTCGCTTGGCAAGGCCTCCATGTGCAGTGTTTCATTGACCGCATCGGAAAATAATTGTGCAAGCATCGAACCGTTGACCAGGGCGTGTGCCGGCTTCCAAATTGGCTCGTTTGCCCAATGCTCCATGTCCGGTAGGAAGAGTCCTTCCTTGTAGTCACTCCATGCTTCCTGCGCAGCACTTTCAGGCATCCAGGCATCCAGGCCGTAGCGTAAGGGAGCGAAGGAGTTCGCCGGGCGCTTTGCTGTATATTCAAGTGCTTGAACAGCGGTTAGGATAAAACCTTCGCGTCCTTTATAGCACTCTTCCTGCAGAAATGTTCCGTAAAATGATGAGGTATGCCATGCAAAAGCATGACGAAGCCAAGAGGAACGCGACACGGGAGCTCCTGTTTCATCCTCTCCCCACAAAAACCATGCTTTTCCTACCCCTGTTAGACGTAGTGTAATTTCAGGTTTCATCGAGCAATTTTCCTTTCTTCAATTCTTCTTGAAATGCCCGCAAGCGGGAGAATGAAGCTGCAAGCTGTGTGATGTAGACATTCCATTCTTCCGTTCGCTTCAATTTCTTGTAGTGAGTACGTAATTTTTTCAGATAGCGAACAGCCAGCTTATAGGCCTGCCTGTTTTTCATTCCGATGGCATCGATTACCCCCTGATGATATAAAGGAAGAACTGCTTCACGGTCTTCTTTTTCTACATCCTTTAATGCTTCTCTTAAGCCTTCGAGCGTTTCAAAGCCGACGAACATCCGGAGCTCTGCCCATGTACGGTATTGCCCTCTTGCAATTAGGTATGTTTCGTATTGCCGTAGGCTGTACGGAAGCAGCTCCTGCAAAATAGTTTCAAATCCGCCAGTGTCGTTTGTGTGATTCACATAATACTCGTAGGAGGAGAGAAACAGCCGGACAATGTCGTTCTGTAAAAACTGGTCTTCAGCTCTGGCCAAATATTGCTTGAGCTTCTTATATGAAAACGAGAGCCAGTGCTCGACGCGGTCCCACTGCAGTTCGGCACACAATTCCTCAACCCAGTAGAAATAAAAGCCGACAAGCATATCCGACTCTGCTTCTAGCAGCTCCATTGCTTCTGTATCCTTTTGGTAGAGAAAGAGGACATGTGACAGGGCAAGTGACCGAAGAAGAGAGGGCTCTGTTGCCTCCAGCTTTGTTTGCTCTTCTAGAAGCCAGTCTGATTGATTCAATACGTCTGTCCAAAGATAGCGATACAAAAAGAAGCGCTCCTGCAGGCAAAGAGTATGCGAAAAGAACAAGGAATGTACTAGATCACTTGTTCGTTTTAAGAGCGGCTCAAATGCAAGCGGAAAGGCAGTGGTTTTTATTTTTTCAATATGCATTTCAACTTCGTCAATAAAGCGGTGCGCCACTGCAGTTGGGCTGAAGTAGGAGTAGGTTTGTTCTGCCGCATATTGCTCTGCCGCTTCAAGCAAACGCTCAAAGGAAAAAAGCGCAGCACTAAGCTCAAACAGCTCACGCAGCGCAGCGGAGCGCGGCGCTTTTTTCAACAGCTTCATATAAAAATCTTCAAAGATGCTCATGAGATAGTACATTTTTCGATATGAATATTTATTTTGTTCTGCTTTAAAGCTTGTAAATTCCCGATCAAAATAACGAAGCCAGCTATCAAAATCAAGCTCATCAAATGTTGATGCCTGAAGCAGCTGCTTTGCTGTTTTTAGCTGAGGCTGAGCAGGCTTTCCTTTATTCTTAAACCGCTTTGAAATCTCTCCTACTTGTCCAAAGCTTGATGCAGCATAAAACAAAACAGCAGCCTGATGCTCGCAATAGTCAATTTCAAAGCAGTCACAGGAGCCTTCTGCTGCATCGTTGGTGGGAAGAGCTGAATCATACACACCGGTTTCGTCTTCTACAGTTCCTTCTAGCACAAAGCCGTTGAATGAAACATTATATACACGGCCTTCCCGATACAGCTGCAGCCCCTTTGCCATGAGGGAGCGATCCGATTCTGCCTTCGGATCCAGCTCTGCAATCATCGTGTCGGCCATCGATAACACATCTTCTTTTTCTAGTGAATGCTGAAGCATACAATCCCTCCGTACAAAAAAGAATTCCATCTACTCATTATAGCCCAATTTTTGAATTATGAGAATTTTAGGCGCTGAGACTCGACTTGTTCATCATTCCAAAGGCCAGCATCAAGGAAGCAAATTAGAGGCATGCTTTGACGTAAGGATCCTGTAGAATCGCCTCAACGAGCGGCATCATCTCATTTGTAAATGGAATATCAATCGGGTATGGCTTCTGTGCTCCAGGCTTCACACCGTATTGTTTACATTCGTATTGCACACCAGTGCTGCTTGTCCTAATGATAAGTCTATAGCGGTTATCATTATCTGCTAATGAAAAGTCGATAGCAACAACCTCATTCTGCTCATCATGATAGCGGCGAGGGGTGCCAATCCAGTCTGGCTTTACGTGTATGTTCATTACAAATCCTCCGTTTCTATTTGTTGTTTGCATGTCGGGACTAAGCGACTGTTTGTGTTTTTCTTAATGCTTTAAGAAAGCATAAATTTCTGGCTCGCTGCCAATTCGGCGGGTCTTCTTTCATTATAGACAAAAAAGAAGTCTATTTCTCCATGAGAGAAGCAGACTTCTTTATAGTTTCATGCTTTATTGGTAGACTTTCACTTTTACTGTTTTGCGGCCCCATTGCAGAGCTTGTTGTGTTGTTGGCATTAAAACGTCAATTCTATTGCCTTTAATCACACCGCCCGTGTCACCTGCAATCGCATCACCATAGCCTTCCACCCATACCTTTGAGCCAAGTGGAATTACCTTTGGATCAACTGCAATAAGCTTCACATTCGGGTTTGCCTTCACATTGTAGCCAGTAGCGGTAATGCCCGTTGTTGATTCCCATGGTGTATAAGCAGTTGCTTCTGCATAAAATTCCTTGGCAACAGCAGGTGCTACAGGTGCTGCAGGCGTTATGTATGGTCTAAATACGTAAGCGGTTTGCCCGTTATAGTTAACCTTCATCCAGCTATTTCCTGCATCAGCCAGTACATGTACAGCTGCTCCTTTACGAAGCTGTGCAAGAACACCATAGCCTGTTCCAGGACCAGTACGTACATTTAAGACGTCCGCACTTACGTGATATAATTGGCCTGTAGGAGCAGGAGCAGTGCTGCTAGTTTCCTTTGTATATGCCGTGCTCACGTAAGCAGTTTTTCCGTTATATTGAATTTGAAGCCAGCCGTTCAGGCGTTGTGTTACATTTAAAGATTGTCCGTTCGTTACTTTTCCCACAACAGCAGAGCTTGTCGTTGGTTGTTGTCGAACATTTAGTGCACTTGCTGTTACAACTGTTGCAGCATCCGCCGAAGATGCAAAAAAACCAAGACTACAAAGTGCAGCTGCTGTCATGCCAAATAATTTCTTCATAATTTCCCCCGTTGCCCGTTGTTTAAGTTGCTATTATTATAGCAACTTTTATACTAGCAAAATGAAAAATTACATAACTAAAAAGTTTCTGTAATATCAATGTAACATTCTGTAATGTATAAAAAATGGGGAAATAGGTGTCGGACCTTGGCGGAATAAGGGTTTTGTAAGCGTTATCGAAAAATGGAATGTAACAGACGAACATGTCTATTTCCTGAGAAATAAATCGAATATCTTCTGTAAATGTCGATATAGAATAAGGTAGTTTCTATTTGTGATTTATTCCCAAAATTCCTTGATTTATCAAGATGCTTCTAGCTGAAAATTTATACTTTTAAAAGTACAACAAAAACAATGGATTAAACTGTCTGTTTGTGGAAAAATAGGTTGATTCTTTATGAAAAATGTATTATATTAGTAATCGGAAGCGTTTTCAAACAGAGCGGGGTATGATTCAATATACTGTTTAGAGCAGTAATAGGGGAAAGAACTTCCTTCTGTTACTAAGGATTTAAATTCCACAGCGGCTGTTTTCTTTATGGGGATGAAGAGATCGGCATATTTTTAAGGTAATAACCACACACAACAAAAAGGATGCGATAATCGAGGGGATTATCGTATTCTTTTTTGTTTTGCATTGATATAGAGTGAAAAAACGATTTTATTCCGCATGATGGGGGTTGAATTTTTTTAGAATAATGATTGTGCGTCGATTTTCCAGTGTATCTACTACAATTTTTCTTTACATTTTAATAACGTGTCAATTTCTAGCTAGAAGACAATTCGACGTAGTGAGAAATTTTAGGAATAAAGTATAAGTAGGGCTCGCCAGTCGGCAATTTTTCTTTTTAAAGACGAGAAACGATTTCCCGTTTGAGCATTGTATAGCTCTCATGGTCTGCTCCCGTCCTTAAAATAAATTATGAAACAAAAGGAAAAGAACGTCCTATTGCTGGAAAACATTCTTTTGCCTTTCTTAATATGCGTACAAATGGGTATCTATTTTCTCTCCTAGAGTAATAGATTTGTAATTCAAATAATTGATATAGTAATATACAAATCGCACAAACTGTTGTTAGTTCGCTTTTGCATAACCTAAGAAATGCTGCTGCCAATATGGGTTGCTGAGAGAACTGATGGCAACGCCGGAATCTCCAGCTTGGATAAAGCTGCCGCCCCCAAGGTAAATTCCCATATGAGAAGGACCAGCAGTATAGGTGTTTTGGAAGAAAACAAGATCACCAGGCTGTGGGTTTGTTGTCTTAGTTAGGCTGCTCCAATAACCTGCTGTGCTAGTACGTCCAAATGAACTATTGAACTTATGGTAAACGTGATAAACAAAGCCGCTGCAATCAAATCCCGCTGGAGTTGTTCCGCCCCAGACATAAGGTATGCCAACTAATGATTTTGCATAAGACAGCAGTGATGCTGCATTATTCGATCCAGCTGTAGATGCTGTATTCACCGCTGTAGATGGAGCAGGTGCAGGCGCAGGAGTTGCAGGAGCTGCAGCTGCTACTGGTGTTTCGGAAAGATATGCTTTTGCAACATAGCCAGTTTGTCCATTATAGCTAATTTGAAAGAAGCCGTTTTGTTCATTGGATACTTCAAGCTTTTGTCCTTGCTTCACGCTTCCTAGTACTCCATATTGTGAACCTGCTCCGCTTCGGACGTTTAAGGAAGCCGTGTCTACATAAAGGCTTTGCGTTGTTGGCGCCGCAGGGGCTGCAGCTGCTACCGGTGTTTCAGAAAGATATGCTTTTGCAACATAGCCAGTTTGTCCATTATAGCTAATTTGGAAGAAGCCGTTTTGTTCATTGGATACTTCAAGCTTTTGTCCTTGCTTCACGCTTCCTAGTACTCCATATTGTGCACCCGCCCCGCTTCGGACGTTTAAGGAAGCCGTGTCTACATAAAGGCTTTGCGTTGTTGGCGCCGCAGGGGCTGCAGCTACAGTATTTTCAACATTTGTACCACTTTGTACAAAGCGGACATATTCACTGCTAACATAACCTGTTGCACCCTTATATGTGACTTGATACCAGCCGTTTTCTACGCCGGTTACCTGCAATGATTGTCCTTCCACGACACCGCCGATGATAGGGTGGTAGGTCCCAGCTCCTGTTCTGACACGCAAGGAGGCAGCATCTACAACGTATGTACCGTCTTGTTGCACAGTGACAGGGGAACTTGTTTCTGCTTGGCTGTCGCTTCCAGCAGAAATATAATCCTTACCTACATATGCTGTTTGTCCGTTAAAGTTAATTTTATACCAATGCTCCAGTTCTGATACTACCGTAACCTCTTGTCCCTTTTGAACATATCCGATAACAGGGTGAGCGTTGCTAGGACCGACGCGAACACGCAATGATGATACATTAACAGTATAGGAGGTGCTGCTAACATAATCCTTACTTACATATGCCGTTTCCCCATTATAATCAATTTCATACCAGCCTTGCTGTTCACCTGTGACTTCTAGCTCCTGCCCTTCTCTTACAAGGCCAAGTATGCCATGGGAGGTGCTAGGACCAGTACGCACGCGGAGGGCATCTGCTTCTACCGTGTGGTGGGCAACGCTTGTCTCACTTGGTGTGGATGGCTCTGACGCCGATGCTTCTGCATGGTCAATAGCCGCTGTGGCTCCTAAGGCAGACAGGGCGGCTATGCTGCCGAGAACTTTCTTCATTTTCTTCGTATCCTCTCTTTTATAAAATTCAGTTGATGTAAAATTTACCAACGTTAAAAATCTTAAATTGGATACGTAGTACTGTCAATGTTTATTCTTTAATCCGTATATGAGAAATGAGCTGGTGATAGGAAAGGAGGGGGAGGCTTTTTGAGTTGCACTGTGGGAAGCTCTATAAATGATAGGAGCTTGTAGCTTTGTTAACACTGTAAGAAAGTATAAATTTCTAGCTGGGAGACCATTCGACGTAGTGAGAAATTTACACCTTTTTTAAGGTGTAAAAAAGGCCGCTGTAGGCGGCCTTATAATTGAAAGGCAATTCGATCCCCAGGCAGGCTTTCTTGGAAGCTTGTTTGCAGCTGCCTTGTAACTCGACCAACAATCCCGTGAGAGATCGCAGTACCATCAAGATGCGTGACCGGGGTAATTTCCGATGTTGTTCCGGTAATAAAGCATTCATCTGCCTGCAGCACATCCCGGACGCTAAATACTTCCTCCCGTACAGAGATACCAAGCTTTAC
This sequence comes from Ectobacillus funiculus, assembly GCF_004138295.1. Taxonomy (GTDB): domain Bacteria; phylum Bacillota; class Bacilli; order Bacillales; family Bacillaceae_G; genus Ectobacillus; species Ectobacillus funiculus. The sequence continues at coordinate 152,425 of NZ_SCFM01000009.1, forward strand.
GGCGAGGGAGAGGATGTATTGCCGGACGATCCCATTTAAAATCAGGTGATTGGCAGGGTGGGTATAGAGTGTTCCGTTTTTGACGATAAAGCAGTTTGAACTGCTTCCTTCCGTAACAATGCCGCTCCGAACGAGCAGGGCCTCCTGGCAGTTTTTTCGTTCCGCATTTGTTTTTGCCATAACATTGGGAAGCAAATTGAGCGATTTAATATCGCAGCGAAGCCAACGGATATCCTGCTCTGTACAAGCGTGAATACCACGGAGCATCTCATCAGTTGGGCGTTCCTTTTTCGTGAGGTATGCATAGAGCGTCGGCTTAGTGTTTGCAGCATATGCGTGGCTGCGGGATTGAACGCCGCGTGTTACCTGTAAATAGACATTGCCATTTTTGGTAAATTCGTTATGCTCCACTAGCTCGTATAACCACTTCACAAGCAGTGCTTTTGAAAAATGAGGGATAAGTTCAATTTCCTCCATGGAACGGTATAAGCGTGCTAAATGAGGCCCTAATAAGTGAAATGTACCTTCATATAATCGGATTACCTCATACACACCATCACCAAACTGCAAACCGCGTTCCTCCATGTCAATAGAAGGCTTTGCTTGTCTCGTATCTACAAATTGTTCTTCGAATAATACAATTGGTTCGTAGCTCATATGTATTTTCTCCCCATTTCTATTTGCGTTAGGATGAAATAAGGCTCTTTTGAATACAATTAGGCATTTTTTTTAAGAATCCTGCTTATTTGTCACAAAAAAAACAACGTTTCAACGAGAAACGTTGTGCGCCGTGTCGATACACCGCCGCATAAAGAGGGTTCATGCTAGGAACATCATCTAGACAGGTTTAGTATAGGCTATAAATATAAAGCTACTGTAAATTGAATGTGAAGCTTTTGTAGGAATGAAGAGGGAAGCGGGTTTTTGCTGCAAGAACAGCAGACATATTTTGTTATAATAGAACAGAAGTCTTTAATAGAGAGGGGACTATACATATGCAAACAGTACAGCTTTCAGAACAGGTATCATTTTCCCGGATTGTGCACGGGATGTGGCGGCTGCGGGAATGGGGGATGGACAAGCAGGAGCTGCTTCGATTGATTGAGGAATGTCTGGAGATGGGGATTACCACCTTTGACCATGCAGACATTTATGGCGATTATAGCTGTGAGGCTTTGTTTGGTCAAGCATTACGTGAGAAGCCAGCTTTGCGTTCCGCGATGCAAATTGTCACAAAATGTGGCATTAAGCTTCGTTCGGCTGCATATCCTGAGCATCTCGTGAATCATTATGATACAAGCAAAGAGCATATCATCCGAAGTGTGGAAAATTCGCTGCGCCATTTCGGAACAGATTATGTGGACACGCTTTTGATCCACCGTCCAGATCCGTTTATGGACCCGGCAGAGGTAGCAGAGGCATTTGCTCAGCTCAAGCAGGAGGGAAAGGTGCTTGAATTTGGTGTTTCTAACTTCTTGCCGTCACAAATGGAGATGCTTGCTTCTTACCTTAGCATGCCGCTTGTAACCAATCAGTTGGAAATTTCGGTTATGCAATTTGAGCATTTTGAAAAAGGGACGATTGAGAAATGCCAGGAGAAGCGCATTGCACCAATGGCATGGTCACCGCTTGCTGGCGGAAGCATTTTCTCTGCTGCAACAGAACGGGCATCGCGGGTTAAGAACACTTTAGAAGAAATAAAAGAGGAGATCGGTGCGGACTCCATCGATGAGGTAATGTATGCCTGGTTATTGGCGCATCCGGCAAAGATGATGCCAATCGTAGGATCCGGGAAAATAGAACGCGTCCGTACAGCTGCGCAGGCAGTAAAGCTTACACTCAGCCGTCAGCAGTGGTTCCGGATTTATATTAGCTCTCTCGGACATAATGTACCGTAATCAAAAGCGAAGTACATATATAATAAAAAAGGCGGATGAATCAATCCGCCTTTTTGCTTATTCTTCTTTTTCTGCTTCTTTAATAGCTGTTTTCACAGTTCCGGTCTTGATCTTATTTCCATCAAAGAATCGAAGCAAGTCACCTGAAATAATCGTATCCGACATGCGTAATTCATTTTGCGCACGGTCAGTGAGTGCTTTTGCTTCTGCTGCAGGAACTGTTACTATTTCACCAGTGTTGCGGTCGTAGAATGTGTTTTCGTAGTAGTAATACTTGTCTGTTACGAAGTTACCATCACGGAATACAACAAATGGTTTACGATCTGGCGCAAATAAGTCATGGCCAAACTCGATATCGTTTGATGTATCAACGCCAAGTAAGCTTAAAATCGTCGGCTTTACATCCACTTGACCAGCAGGAGCAGAAATTGTTTTTCCTTCTGTTTGACCTGGAACGTGAATGAATAGCGGTGTGCGCTGTAGGTTCACATGGTCAAATGTCGTAATTTCTTCTTTGCCTAGGAATTGTGCCATGGCTTTGTCATGGTTTTCAGAAATACCGTAATGGTCGCCGTAGAACACAAGGATTGAGTTGTCATAAAGACCTTCAGCTTTTAATTTCTCAACAAAGTTCTTTAATGCTTCATCCAGATAGCGAGCTGTTACAAAATAACGGTCCAAGACGCCGTCACCAGAATTAAATGGCTCAATCATTTTCATGTCATCACTGTACGTAAACGGATAGTGGTTCGTTAACGTCAGGAAGCGAGTATAGAACGGCTGCTTGATTGTTTTTAACATCTCAACAGATTGATCAAAGTATTCGATATCTTTTAAACCCCAGCCAATTTTTGTTTCTGGCGTAGTTTTATAATCTAATTCGTTGAAGTAACGGTCATATCCTAATGCCGGATACATCATGTTACGGTTCCAGAACGTTGCATTATTCGCATGAAATACTGCTGTATAGTAGCCTTGCTGACGCAATATTTCTGGTGTTGCTACAAATTCATTATTTGAATGCGTAAAGTATACAGCACCGCGGTCTAATGGATAAAGGGAGTTATCAATTAAAAACTCTGCATCGGACGTTTTACCCTGACCCGTTTGGTGGAAGAAGTTTTCAAAATAATAGCTCTCCTTCATAAATTGGTTCAGGAATGGAGTAACCTCCTGTCCATTTACCTTTGCTCCAAGTAAGAAGGATTGTGTTGATTCAAGAGATACTATAATTACATTCTTTCCTTTTGCACTGCCGAATAATGCGGGATCCGAATGTACAGCATTTGCTTTCACATAGTTTTCTGTTTCCTGAAGCTTGCTGCCATCAGCGAAAGCTTTTTGTGAGCTTGATCTTGCTTGTAAGCCTAAATCATATACCTGATGCACATATAATCCTAAGTTTTTGACAAGCATAACACGGTCGAAGGAACGCGTTAGCAATTCGGGACGCTCCATTTCAGCAAGTCCAAGATTCACTAAGAATACTGCAGCTGTTACAAGAAAATACAATGCTTTAAATGGACGGCTCAATCGTTCGACACGTACAGAGCTGCGTGCCTTCCTAGCTATGTATAATAGGAAGAAAATATCTGCAAACATTAATAAAATTTTGTAGTTGAATAATTCCTTTATACTAGAACCAAGGCTTCCGAAGTTGGACGTTTGCATTAAAACAGGCAGTGTCACAAAGTCATTAAAGAAGCCGTAAAACATTACGTTTCCAATTAAAATAACTGTTAAAAGGAAGTCCATAAAGATTGCCATATAGTTGCGCCTTTTGCCTGTCAGAAACAGTGATAAGCCAACTAGCAGCAAGGACGATGCAAGCGGACTAATAAACAAAATAAACTCCTGCATCGGTGACTCTAATTTTAGGTCAAAGCTTACACGAGTGACGATATAGGTTTTGAGCCATATGAACAGAGCAGCTAATAAAGTAAATTTGGCGTTTTGGAATTGTGCTTTCAGGGATTCCTTCATTCACCCTCACCCTTTCTCTTTCTCACCTTACATAGCCTTTTATACAAAAAGAAAAAAGGAGTTCCGCAATGGATTCGCATTGTGTGTCTTTTCAAGGAGGCATAAGCATGCTCAATGTAAAGTGGGCAATTACGTTCCTATTGCGTCATTCCCGGTTTTTCCTAATTTATATGGGATATGGGAATTTTATCAAATGTCATTTTTGTATTATACTATAAACATGGTTGTTTAGAAACTATATAATAGGTTGAAAATTTTTACAAATGATTTACATCAATCACACAAAACTTTATCACTACGTTTATATGCTCGTCAACAATTAAATATAACATGCTTATTTAGTTTGGCGCTTAGAAGGAATGTTTACAATTACAGCGGATTGATGGGTAATTTTGAGAAAAATCATATTGCTCCATATAATAAAAAGTATGGGGAACGAGATTGGAGGTTTTCAGATGGAACAAAAATTTTCCGTAGAAGCATTTTGGGATAAGACGAAGGGAGCTGCAAAGAAGGCTGGTCATTTCGTGGTGTATACGGGCTTGCTTTTGTTTTATGTCCTGCAGCGGCCAGATGTTCCAAAGCGGGTAAAGTTCACAATTGTTGGAGCGTTGGCTTATTTCATTGCACCTGTTGATGCGATTCCAGATATCATGGCCGGTCTTGGGTATACGGATGATCTAGGTGTATTGAGCGCGGCGCTGCTGCAATCTGCCGAGTATGTTGATGAGGAAGTGAAGCAAAAGGCGAAGGCTAAGCTTGCGCAATGGTTTGGCTCAGATGCCGACACTTCCCAGATTGATCGTAAAATAGAAGAAGCAAGCGAAGAAAAGTAAGCTTGCCAGTAGATAGGTGAGGGGAAATTTAGATGCCATCAGGAAGAACACATACAAGATTCAATTTATTAAGTCTGCCCGTTGTTATTTGTTTGCTCATTTCATACGGGATGACGAGCTGGGGTTTTTTACTGTGGTTTGCGGGAGGATTTGTGTTTGGCACATACTTTTTGACGCCGGATTTAGATACTGTCAGTTCAGCGTATCGAAATTGGGGACCGCTGCGCATCATTTGGCGCCCATATCGAGCTGTCATGCCGCACCGATCCTTCCTCACACATACAATTGTGCTTGGAGATTTGATTCGGCTACTGTATTTATTTGTGATTTTTCTTCCGTTTCTATACATATTAAATGTGCAAATATTAGACGGTGCACTACCAGGGCTTGTCCGTGCGCATAAGCCGGTGCTTGGTGCGGCGGTGCTGGGGATTTTCACGACAAGCGCTCTTCATATTATACTTGATACATTGAATACAAAACGGAAACGGATGTTTCGATCAAAGAGAAGCAGACGATAAGTGGATCTTATTGCAAGGAAAGGCTGCATTTATAATAATAGGAAAGAAGCGCCTTGCGTCAGGGAGAACACGCAGAAAGCTTCCATAAAGCAGCTACTAAGCTGCGCGCTTTACATGCGGGCTGTTTTGCTGCGGAAGCAAGGGCGGGACGTGTCCACTGTCCCCGTTCGAAAAATATATTCAGAAAATGCTTTATTTTTCCACTGCTTTCTGTATAATAAGGGTGTAAATTAAATTTATAAGTGATACTAGGGGTGCCTCATGTGCGAGGCTGAGAGGGAAGCGCGATATGCTTCTTAACCCTTTGGACCTGATCTGGTTCGTACCAGCGTGGGGAAGTTTTTAGACGTGTTGCATCATGTACATATGCTGCTTACGCCAGGTCCTGTTTTGCTATAAGGATCTGGCGTTTTTTGTTTTATACATGTTAGCCTGCAGTCTGCCAGTAGCCGACTGTGAGAGCTTTCGTATGCACGTTGCGCTGGCGCGTTTTACTAATGTCCTTGTCACATAAAGAAAAGGGGAAAGGTATTATGTCGCAAACAGAGTCAATTAAGCAATTGGAGCTAAAAACAAGTCTTCCAGGAAGTGAAAAGGTATTTGTACAGGGATCACGTCCCGATGTACAGGTACCGATGCGTGAAATCGCATTAAGCCCAACAAACGAAGTGGAAAATGAGCCGGTTCGGGTCTATGACACAAGCGGCCCATATACAGCATGTGATTATGAAGTAAATGTAGAAAAAGGGATTCCAGCGCCGCGCTATGCATGGGTTGTCGAACGCGGAGATGTAGAAGAGTATGAAGGCCGGGAAATTAAGCCTGAGGATAATGGCTACAAGGACATAGACAAAGCGTCTATATTCCCAGGATTAAGCCGGAAGCCGCTTCGTGCGAAGCCAGGCCAGAATGTTACCCAAATGCACTATGCTCGAAAAGGGATTATTACGCCTGAAATGGAGTTTGTTGCCATTCGTGAAGGTGTAACGCCTGACTTCGTGAGACAGGAAATTGCTGAGGGACGCGCGATTCTTCCTGCTAACATCAACCATCCAGAATTGGAGCCAATGATCATTGGCCGTAATTTCCACGTGAAGGTAAATGCCAATATTGGAAACTCTGCGGTTAGTTCCTCCATTGTGGAAGAGGTTGAAAAGATGACATGGGCAACTCGTTGGGGAGCCGATACGATTATGGACCTTTCCACAGGAAAGAATATTCATACAACACGTGAATGGATTATGCGTAATTCACCTGTTCCAGTCGGCACAGTTCCATTGTATCAAGCGCTTGAGAAGGTAAATGGAATTGCGGAAAATCTAACATGGGAGATTTACCGTGATACGCTTATCGAGCAGGCGGAGCAGGGTGTAGATTACTTTACAATCCATGCTGGTGTGCTGCTTCGATATATTCCGATGACAGCAAAGCGTGTAACAGGTATCGTTTCACGAGGCGGCTCGATTATGGCGCAGTGGTGTTTATATCATCATCAGGAAAACTTCTTATATACACATTTTGAAGAGATTTGCGAGATTATGAAGCAGTACGATATCTCCTTCTCACTAGGAGATGGACTGCGTCCAGGCTCTATTGCTGATGCAAACGATGAAGCGCAATTTTCTGAATTACAGACGCTTGGTGAACTAACAACGATTGCTTGGAAGCATGACATCCAGGTTATGATTGAAGGTCCTGGACATGTACCAATGCATTTGATTAAAGAAAATATCGACAAGGAAATTGAAATCTGTCACGGGGCGCCATTCTATACGCTTGGTCCGTTGACGACGGATATTGCGCCAGGATATGACCACATTACCTCAGCGATCGGTGCGGCAATGATCGGCTGGTTTGGTACATCTATGCTTTGCTATGTGACGCCGAAGGAGCATCTTGGCTTACCGAATAAAAACGATGTACGCGAGGGTGTAATTGCCTATAAGATTGCGGCTCATGCAGCGGATCTTGCAAAGGGCCATCCGCGCGCGCAGCAGCGTGACGATGCATTGTCTAAGGCACGCTTTGAATTCCGTTGGCGCGATCAATTCCATTTGGCGCTTGACCCTGAACGTGCGATGGAGTATCATGATGAAACTCTTCCGGCAGAAGGCGCAAAAACAGCTCATTTCTGTTCTATGTGTGGACCGAAGTTCTGCAGCATGAGAATTTCGCACGACATCCGTCAATATGCGGAGGAAAAAGGGCTGAATGAAACAAGTGCGATAGAAGAAGGTATGAAGGAAAAAGCGCAGGAGTTTAAGGAACAAGGCTCTGAGTTATATAAGTAAGAAAAGTAATTTCTGTAGTAATCTGTACTTAGCCGCGGCTGGCGTTGTCTGTCTATTGGCTGGCGGGAATCAGTGATAGCGGCGAGATAGGAAAGCTCCTCTGTATTCACAGTGGAGCTTATTCCTTTTTATCGCCCGCAAAGGTGCGGTCTTTCAAAAATAAATTCCAAAACATAATAAATCCTGGAAGTAAAATGGCGATGCCGACAGCGTACAAAATCAGCAGGGAGTAGAAGGTTGTCTTTTGGGTAAAGCTCGTATACATCGTAACGTCAGGGAAAATGATGTATGGCAGATGCGCCTTTCCGTAGGCATAGCTTGCAAAGGCGTATTGCGCAACGACAGAGAGAACCGCAACACGGGGCCAGCCGAGTTCCTTGTACCCCTTGTTGGTCCACCAAAGCGCTGCATACCCAATAACAAACAGACCAAGCGAGACCGCAAACCAAAGAATCTCGTCCGCTAAATTCGATAGCAGCCAGCGGGCATTGCCTTGGATTGAGACCGAGACGAGCGCAATCACTGCACTCAGGAGAGTAGCTGGTCCGAGAATAATTGCGTTTATTCTATATATGCGGTACGCCTTCTCATCGTCGCGTTCACGAGAGAAGTCAGCTAAAAAGAGTGCGGATAAAAACAATGCAGATGTTAATCCGAACAGCATATAGCTGTACACAGACGGACTGCTTAGCAGCTGCTTATACATAAGCGTTTCCTTTCCGCCGATCATTTTCACAAAGGATCCTTCCGTAACTGGCAGGACAGTGATAAGCAGTGCCGGGACGAGCAGCCCGGTGATGCCTGCAATGAAACGCAGCTGCTTTTCACTGCTTGGAAAGGAGTGGGAAAATACCATGAATGAACTGCGAACAGCGATTAAAGCAAGAATTAAGGTAACCGGAACGAACATAGCAGTAGCTAATGAATAGGCTGCATTTGGGAAAAAGCCGATAAAGGCAACGACGACAAAGACAAGAAATGTATTCGTCAATTCCCAGGTAGGAGATAAATATCGGTTCGCAATATCGCCAGCAGTCGAGTTGCGTTTCATATAGATCATCGACCAAAAGCCCGTTCCAAAGTCAATGGAGCCAAGAATACTGTATGCAAAGACAAGCGCCCATAAAATGAGAATCGCAATGCTTTCTTCATGCATTTGACTTACCCCCATATGCCTTAAGATCCCGATTCAGCGGATTCCGTCTAAAGAAGGAGCGAAGCACAATTACTGTTAACACTCCTAAAAATACGTATAAGCAAATAAACACAAAGAATAGCGGTCCCACGTAGTCTGCCTGTGTCGCTGCCTCAGTTGTTCGTTGGAATTGATAAATCGTCCAGGGCTGACGGCCGCTGCAGCTGAAAATCCAGCCTGTTTCAATCCCGATAAAAGCAAGCGGGCCAAGTGCGACAATTGCCCACAGGAGCCAGCTCGGAAACTGTGCGTTTCGTTTTTTAGCAATCAAATACCAATATGCGAGCGCAATTGCGGCAATGGCAAGCTGCAGCATACCGGCAAATACCATTAGGTTAAAAAATAAATGCGTATATGCAGGCGGCCAAGTTTCACGCGGAAACTCTTCTAATCCCTTCACAACAGTAGACGGCTTCCAATCGGCCAAAATACTGAGCGCCCAAGGAATCTCAAGACCGTATTTAACCTCTTGCGTATCCGGGTCAACGATGCCGCCGATGGTAAGAGGTGCGTGCGAGGTTGTTTCAAATAACCCCTCTGCTGCCGCCAGTTTTTCCGGCGAGTGTTCATATAGATTAATCGCAGATTCGTGACCGGACATTCCCATAATAAGACCAGAGATGAGCGTAACGACTAAAGCAAGCATTAGCCCTTTTTTATGGTAAGCAATTTCAGGAGCGGTTTGATTCCGCTTGAGCAGCTTGTAGCCGGCAATTGCAGCGATAACAGCACCGCCTGATAGATAAGCTGTAATGACAACGTGAAACGAACCGCTAAAGAAGCTCGGATTAAAGAAGGCTTCCCATGGATTTACATTGAAAATGGTACCGTCCTCACGCATAGAGAAGCCGGCAGGAGTGTTCATCCATGTATTTGCCGCTGTGATTAACACGGCGGAGGCGGTTGCCCCAAGCATAACAAAAAAAACAGAAAGCAGGCGCATAAATGGTGATAATTTATCCGCTGCATACACATAAATAGACATAAATAGCGCTTCTAAAAAGAAGGCGAAAATCTCAATTTGAAAGGGTACAGAAATGACTTGCCCAACAATCTTGACAAAGCCGGGCCAAAGCAGGGCAAGCTGAACGCCAACAATCGTACCAGTTGGAATTGCGACTCCAAGCAAAATAGCAAACGCCTTCGTCCAGCGCTTCGCCATTACTGCGTAATCGGGGTCTTTTTTCCACTGGTATAGAATCTCCATAAGTAAAATCATAAGCGAAAGACCAATTCCAAGTGTCGCGAAAATAATGTGGAATGCTAATGATGTTCCAAAAAATGACCGCGACAAAGTGACTGTATCCATTTTTGTTATCTCCTTCACCTTTTTCCAGTATTTTCTTACAGAAAGGGTGGATTTATACAATGGTTCTACAAAATCTTATCTATATTGACAGATTTTGAAATTTTGCTATCATAATGTTACGATTGCTAGAAAAAATATTATATTGTTCCTTCTCGTATTTTTACTTTGCAATTAAGGGCAATTTATATTATGATACGAACATAAGTTCTTTTTTGCGCGTGGTGAGAAATAGGAGGTAATTTTCATGTATCCAGAGGTAATCAACAAGATGGCTTTTTCCAAGGAACATAAGGATTTGCTGTTAAAGCTTTATAATAAAGAAATTACAAGACGTGAGTACGACCAGCTCGTGAAAGTGCTTTATCGACCAGCGAAGGAAGAACGTACATATCAGGACTAAAGAAAAAGGAACTGCCCTAACAATCTGCTGCACGTGGAATGTTGGGGTCAGTTCCTTTCCTTGTTATTTACAGTTTAGATGTAGAAAAAGATGATTTTCCTTTTAAGTTGGTCATTCATTTTTACAGTCATCAGTATTCAAATAAGCTCCAAACGATTACAATAAGGGCATATACCTTGTCTAAGACGCTGTTCTTTTTGCACTGAAAGTATAAATTTCTAACTGGAAGACAATTTGACTTAGTGAGAAATTTTAGGAATCCAGTATAGGTGCAACTACGCCTCTGTCTTCGTCCAAGAGCAGGGCTCGCCAATCAGCAAGTGTTTAAAAGGTAACTTACATTTGGTCAGGAGGTGCTATCTTTGAAGAAAAAGCAGATTAATGCGATAGAGGTTGCGAAACAAGCTGGTGTGTCACAATCAACTGTATCAAGGGTTTTTACTCCTGGTGCAAGTGTGTCCGAAAAGGCACGTCGCCGTGTATTAGAGACGGCAAAGGAGCTAGGATATCGTCCCAATGCCCTGGCAAGAGGGTTAATTACGAATAAGACAAATATTATTGGTCTTGTTATGAGGGAAATTCAAAATCCATTCTATCCGGAGGTTTTGGAGAAGTTTACGAAGGGGCTGCGTAAAAGAGGCTATCAGGTCTTGTTTGTTTACGCCGAAAAGGATGAACTTCAGCATGATGATATCTCCCAATTTCTAGAGTACAACGTAGAGGGTGTTATTGTGACAGATGCTTTATTATCTTCTAAGGTTGTCTCACATTTTACTGAAAATAGTATCCCAGTTCTCTTGTTTAATCGCTATGCTAAGGATTTTTCCGGACATGTTGTTTGCTGTGACAACTATTCTGCAGGTAAAAAGATTGGGGAATACTTGCTTGAAAACGAGCATCGTCAATTTGCTTATATTGCCGGAGATACAAATACATCAACGAGCCGTGACCGGGAAAGGGGATTCCGAGAGGCACTTTGCCACGAGGGGATTGAGCCTAAGGTTGAGGTAGGTAACTACACATACGAAGGAGGATATCAAGCAGCTTTACAGCTCTTAAAGTCGGATCCTCAACTCGATGCTATTTTTTGTGCAAATGATATTATGGCATTAGGGGCAGTTGATGCAGTTAAATCTTTAGGATTAACAATCCCTAAGGATGTATCTATTATGGGGGTTGATGATATTGTAATGGCTTCTTTGCCTCCATATAGCTTAACAACCTGGCAGCAACCAGTTGATGAAATGATTGAAGCAAGTATTAACATCCTGCTGGGTGAAATTTCCGGTGAAAACGAGGGGCCAGTTTCCATATTGCTTCCTGGAAAACTAATTGAAAGACAATCTGTAAGCACTTTCAAAAAATAGTTGACAGTAGAATGCGTATCGAATATCCTAATAACAGGTAGAACAAACCAAACTATTCTAGTCTAAAGCTTCAACAGAAATCAATTTTATAGTTTCGTAAAAAAGATATGCTGTATATCTTTTTTCATTCCGAAAAATTGCATACGTATGCAATTTTTTAAAGAAACATTTTGGGTACGTATGCAAAAAAATAAAAGGGGGAAGTTGTTGTGGCAAGATATTTGAAAACGGGGAAAAGCCAAGCAGAAATTGCAGAGAATGATGCGAAGGTATCTGAAACAGTAAGACAAATTATTCGTCGTGTTGAAACAGAAGGGGATCAAGCTGTAAGATCCTTGTCTGAGCAATTTGATAAATGGTCACCGGAGAGCTTTAAGCTTACCCAAGAGCAAATCGAGCAGATCATTAGTGAGGTGCCAGAACAAACAATTGAAGATATTAAATTTGCACAAGCTCAAGTACGAAAATTTGCAGAAGCACAACGCAAATCTATGACTGATATTGAAGTTGAAACATTGCCAGGTGTTGTTCTTGGTCATAAAAATATTCCGGTAAATAGTGTCGGATGTTATATTCCGGGAGGACGTTATCCGATGGTTGCGTCCGCACATATGAGTGTTCTAACAGCAAAGGTAGCTGGTGTAAAACGTGTCATCGCGTGCACTCCTCCTATTAAAGGTGAAATTCCTGCTGCAACCGTAGCTGCGATGCATTTGGCAGGGGCCGATGAGATTTATATTCTTGGCGGTGTACAGGCGATGGTAGCAATGGCCGTCGGTACAGAAACAATTCAACCGGTTGACATGCTTGTAGGACCTGGAAATGCCTTTGTAGCGGAAGCGAAACGCCAGTTATATGGACGTGTTGGTATCGACCTTTTTGCAGGACCGACAGAGACGCTGGTAGTTGCGGACGAAACAGCAGACGCAGAAATGATTGCATGTGATATTTTAGGACAGGCAGAGCATGGTCCAACATCACCAGGAGCTTTAATTACTACATCAGAAAAGCTGGCACAGGAAACTGTAGTAGAAATTGAGCGTCAATTACAAACGCTACCAACTGCGGATGTAGCACGCGTGGCATGGGAAGAAAATGGCATCATCATCCTCGTGGAAAATGAGGAAGAGGCATTAATTGAAGCTGATAAACTAGCTTTTGAGCATGTTGAAATTTTAACAAAGGATCCAGATTATTTCCTAACTAATATGACGAACTATGGATGCTTGTTCTTAGGACCAGAAACAAATGTCGCATACGGTGATAAAGTAATTGGTACAAATCACACACTTCCGACAAAAGGTGCAGCACGCTACACAGGAGGTCTTTGGGTAGGGAAATTCTTGAAAACATGCACATATCAAAAGGTTACAGAAGAAGCAAGTGCCTTTATTGGCGAGTATGCTGCCCGGTTATGTCAGCTAGAGAATTTTGCAGGCCATGCAGAGCAAGCCTTATTGCGTGTTAAACGATACGGCAAAGTAACAGTTTAATAGATTATGGGGGACGCTCTGATCATCAAGAGGGGGGTCCCCCTCACTAAAACATAGTGAAAATTTGTAGGTTTTGCTATTTGGATATAATAACCAAGGGGTTTAACTAGCTTATGTATAGAAACTAAGTGATCCTAATGCTAAGCTTAAAATGAAGACGTTAACGATATTTCAGGCTTTAAGAAAATACAAATTTCCAGCCGGAAGTGAATTTGACGTAGTCAAAAATTTTAGGAATATAGTGTAAGCGCAACCATATATCGATCCTCTCCTAATAGCTCACTTATAAATGCAACTACGCCTCCATCTTCGCCCAAAGGCAGGGCTTGCCAATCGGCAAGTTTTCTTTAAAAATGCTAATGCTCTTTCTAGACGACTGCATGGAGATAGATATATTTATAAGGATATTTGATAACGTTTACATATGAAGGTGTTAAAAACTTATATTCCAGAAAAATAAATGGAAGGGCTGGAAAACAGAGATTATCTAGAAGTAAGGGGATGCTAGAGATGACATTTCATCAATTACTCATGCCAAGTCAGGTCCTGTATGGGAAGGATTCTTTCACTGAGGTTGGTAAACAGGCAAAGGCTCTAGGGAAAAAGGTCTTAATTATTAGTGATCCGATTATGGATAAGATCGGAAATGTAAAGCTTTGTGAAACATACTTGCAAAATGAAGGACTTCCATATGCGAAGTATTTAGGAGTAGATTCTGAACCTACAGATATTCATGTAGATGAAGCACTTGCGCTTTGCAGGGAAGAGCAATGTGACGTCATTGTTACGGTAGGTGGCGGCAGCTGTATTGATACTGCAAAAGCCGTAGCGGTTATCATGACAAATGGCGGACATATAAGAGATTACTATGCTAGTAAAAAATTATTTGATACAAAGCCGTTACCGCTCATTGTTGCCCCAACTACTGCAGGGACTGGATCAGAAGTAACGTCAGTAACGGTTATTACGGATACAAAGCATGACGTAAAAATGATGCTAAAGCAGCCAGAATTATTACCTACGGTTGCAATTGTTGATCCAACACTGACAATTTCTTGTCCACCACCAGTAACAGCTGCAACAGGAGTAGACGCTTTATGTCATGCACTGGAGGCATTTATCTCCCGGCGGGCACAGCCGGTAACAGATACGCTCGCTTTACAGGCGATTGAGCTCATCATGGGCAATATTCGTACTGCGTATACAGATGGGGAGAATATTGAAGCAAGAGACAAAATGGCATTGGGCTCGATGCTGGCGGGGATAGCATTTTCAAATGCTTCCGTTACATTAGTACACGGGATGTCGCGTCCAATTGGTGCTATGTTTCATGTGCCTCACGGTATATCTAACGCAATGCTCCTTCCAGCTGTACTGGAGTTCACGAAGGAAGAAGCTGCTGCTAGATTAGCTGAGGTAGCAAGAAAGGTATTGAAGGAACGAGTTGGACTTTCAGAAAATGAATTAGTAGCAGAATTCATTAATGAGGTTAAACAATTATGCAAGGATTTGAGTATCCCAAATTTAAAGTCGTGGGGAATCGATAAGGACAAGCTTGATGCGGTTGTTGCTAAGATGGCCGAGGATGCAATCATAAGCGGAAGTCCGGCGAATAATCCGAAGGTACCTACGCATGATGAAATTGTAAATCTGTATTATGTTTGTTACGAATACGAGCTTTCCGTAAGACAGCAAGTAGCTAAATCATTTATCTAGATCAGCAGGAGGGGGAAACAGCAATGGATTTACTCATTATTATATTAGCTTTAGGGCTTCTGATGCTCATTGCCTACCGGGGTTTTTCCGTTATTTTATTTGCACCGCTTTGTGCATTGCTTGCAGTCATCTTAACTGAGCCTAATTATGCTTTACCATTCTTTTCAAGTATTTTTATGGAGAAAATGGTCGGATTTATCAAACAATACTTTCCTGTGTTTCTATTAGGCGCTGTTTTTGGCAAGCTCGTTGAAATGTCAGGCGTAGCTGATTCAATTGCCAAAACAATTGTAAAAATCGTAGGAGCAAAAAGGGCTATCCTTGCAATTGTCTTAATGTGTGCAATTTTAACTTATAGCGGTGTGAGCTTATTCGTAGTAGCATTTGCAGTTTATCCATTTGCTGCGAACCTTTTCCGTCAGGCAAACATACCGAAGCGCCTTATTCCAGGTGCGCTTGCTTTAGGGGCATTATCATTCACAATGGATGCAATGCCGGGAACTCCGCAAATTCAAAACGTTATTCCTACTACTGTTTTTAAAACAGATATTTACGCAGCACCAACACTAGGAATTATCGGGGCAATCTTTGTCTTTGTTCTAGGGATGATTTATTTAGAAAGTCGACGTAAAAAAGCGCAAGCAGCAGGTGAAGGTTATTTCGGCTTTGGTGATGCAAGCGGAGAAATTGCTGCTGCTGCCGCTGAGAAGATTGACACTTCGGTAGCCGATACAACTGCTTCAGTAAGCGGCCTTCGTCAAGTGTTAGCATTTGTCCCGCTTATTCTTGTAGGGGTAGGAAATAAATTCTTTACAGTTTTTATTCCTAAATGGTATCCGAATGGATTTGATTTTTCCAAAATTGGTTTAAAGGAATTTGGTGTAGTCGATCTTTCAAAGGTAACTGGTATTTGGTCAGTAGAGCTTGCGTTGCTATTAGGGATTGCAGCGACAGTTGCATATAACTGGAAAGCTGTAGCTTCTGGATTCCAAGCAGGTATGAATGCAAGTATTGGCGGAGCCTTGCTAGCGGCTATGAATACGGGCTCTGAATATGGTTTTGGTGGGGTTATTTCAGCTCTTCCTGGCTTTGGGGTAGTGCGAGATCATATTTCACATACGTTTACAAATCCTTTAGTAAATAGTGCAGTAACAACGAATGTATTAGCCGGGATTACTGGTTCAGCATCCGGCGGAATGGGAATTGCCTTAAGTGCAATGGGAGAAAAGTACATGCAGGATGCTATTCAGTACAATATCCCTCCTGAGGTTATGCACCGTGTTGTTGCGATGGCATCTGGCGGAATGGATTCTTTACCTCATAACGGGGCAGTTATTACACTCCTTGCTGTAACCGGATTAACACATAAACAGTCCTACCGCGATATTTTCGCAGTTACGGTTATTAAAACGCTTGCTAGCTTCTTCGTTATCGGAGTTTATAGCTTAACTGGTATAGTTTAATCATTTAAAAAATCAACAGGAAAGAAGGATATACAATGACAACAACGACAGCAAAAACAGTAAAAAATTATATTGGCGGCGAATGGGTTGAAGCATCAACAACAGCAACGGAGCCTGTGTACAATCCAGCAACAGGAGAAGTGATTGCCGAGGTTCCTCTTTCAACAAAGGAAGACGTTGATAAGGCAGTTCAGGCAGCAAATGAGGCATTTAAAACATGGTCAAAGGTCGCTGTGCCAAGACGTGCACGCATCCTCTTTAAGTATCAACAATTATTAGTGGAAAACTGGGAAGAGCTTGCAAAGCTTGTAACCATTGAAAATGGTAAAAGCTATAAAGAGGCCTATGGAGAAGTGCAACGTGGCATTGAGTGTGTAGAGTTTGCTGCAGGGGCGCCAACGCTCATGATGGGTCGTCAGCTTCCTGACATCGCAACAGGCATTGAGTCTGGGATGTACCGTTACCCAATCGGGGTGATCGGCGGAATTACGCCGTTTAACTTCCCGATGATGGTGCCTTGCTGGATGTTCCCGCTTGCGATCGCATGTGGTAACACATTTGTATTAAAGCCATCTGAACGTACACCGCTTCTTGCGGCTCGTCTTGCGGAATTGTTTGAACAAGCAGGTCTTCCAAAAGGCGTATTAAACATCGTAAACGGTGCGCATGACGTCGTAAACGGCTTGCTTGAGCACAAGCGTGTTAAAGCGATTTCCTTCGTAGGATCTCAGCCGGTTGCAGAGTATGTATACAAAAAAGGATCTGAAAATGGAAAGCGTGTACAAGCCTTAGCAGGTGCGAAAAACCATTCCATCGTACTAAACGATGCAGATCTTGATGTAGCAACAGCTCAAATTATCGGCGCGGCATTCGGTTCTGCAGGTGAGCGTTGTATGGCGGCAGCTGTTGTAACGGTACAAGAAGAAATTGCGGATGCGCTAATTGCACGTTTGGTAGAGGAAGCAAACAGTATGAGAATCGGAAACGGTATGGATGAGAATGTGTTCTTAGGTCCTGTTATTCGTGAAGGTCATAAAGCACGTACACTTGGTTATATCGAGTCCGGCATTCAAGAAGGTGCTCGCTTAATCCGTGATGGCAGAAACGACGAAGCGGCACAAGGAGACGGTTATTTCGTAGGACCAACGATTTTTGATGAAGTAACCCAAGAAATGAAAATTTGGCAGGAAGAAATTTTCGCACCGGTTTTATCAGTGATTCGTGTGAAATCATTAGATGAAGCGATTGAAATTGCAAATAACTCCCGCTTCGCAAACGGAGCATGCATTTACACAGACTCTGGCGCAAGCGTTCGTCAATTCCGTGAAACAATCGAAGCAGGGATGCTAGGAGTAAACGTAGGTGTACCAGCACCAATGGCGTTCTTCCCATTTTCCGGCTGGAAGGATTCCTTCTACGGCGATCTTCATGCGAACGGCACAGACGGCGTGGAGTTCTATACAAGAAAGAAAATGGTCACAGCCCGTTATTAATGAAGGATCCCTTAGGTACCTACAGGGGATTGTATGAAAACTAAAATGAAGACACCGATTTGTTGCTCGGTGTCTTTTTTGCAAAGTGGAGTGCAGTAGGGAGGATGTTATGACGTATTTTCAAGAAATAAAGGGGAAAAAGGTTTTAATTACAGGGGGAAGTAAAGGAATTGGGAAGGATATTGCGATTGCCTTTGCAGAGCTAGGAGCAGATGTTGTCATTACTGGCCGGAATGAAGCTGATTTGGTTACCGCAACAGAGGAACTGAAGCAAATCCATTCAAAGTGCTCTTATATTGCAGCAAATATGCAGAATGTGCAGCAGGTTTATCACATGGTGGATGAAGCGGTAGCGAGAATGAACGGAATTGATATATTGATTAACAATGCAGGAGTTAACATTCCAAAACCAGCATTAGAAGTAACAGAGGAGGATTGGGATCAAGTATTAGATACAAATTTAAAAGGGGTATTTTTTTGTACACAGCGTGCAGGAAAGTATATGACGGAGCAGAATAAAGGAAAAGTAATACATATTGTTTCGCAAATGGCGTTTGTCGGGTATGTAAAACGTGCCGCCTATTGTGCAAGCAAGGGTGGCGCCGTCCAATTGACAAAAGCTTTGGCGGTTGAATGGGCACCTTACAACGTCAAGGTCAATGCTGTTGCCCCTACATTTATCGAGACGGATTTTACGAGAAAAATGTTTGATGATAAAGAGTTTTATCACGATGTACTGCAGCGTATACCGCTCGGAAAGCTAGCTCAGCCTGCTGATGTTACAGGAGCTGTGCTATTTCTTGCTTCTGATATGGCTAACTTTGTTACGGGAGAAACGATTAAGGTAGATGGGGGATGGACAGCTATATGATGACCTTTAGCGAACAACTATCAATTCTTGGCTCAGGTACAATGGGACATTCTATTGCCTTGGCAGCTGCTTTAGCTGGTATGGAAGTGAGAGTTTGGGGAACGGGTAACCAGGATATTGAGCGAGGCAGACTAGGAGTTGCAGAGAAAATAATGATTCTAAGGAAGCATGATGTAATCAATTCAACGGAAGCTAACGTCATTGCAGCTCGTATTGGATTTACGGATTCCTTAGAAGAGTGTATTTCGGGGGCAACATTTATCATTGAGGCTGTACCAGAAAACCTTGCATTAAAGCAGAAGCTTTTTCAAGAGCTGGATCGCCTTTGCCAGCCAGATGTTATTTTAGCTAGCAATACGTCGGGTTTAAGCCCAACCGCTATCGCATCCTTAACATTATCTCCGGAAAGAACGCTCGTTACCCACTTTTGGAATCCAGGACACTTAATTCCATTAGTGGAAGTGGTGCGGGGAGAGAAGACTGCAGCTGGAACTGTTGAGCGGGCAGTCCAACTGCTTCAATGTATGGACAAGAAACCAGTTGTTGTGAAAAAGGATATTTTAGGTTCCATTGTGAACCGTCTGCAGTATGCTTTATTCCGCGAAGCACAGTATATTTTAGAGCAAGGCGTTGCTACCGTAGAGGATATTGACGCAGCTGTACGCTACAGCATCGGCCGCCGCCTGCCGGTAACAGGGCCGTTTATGTCGGCTGATATGGGAGGACTAGATGTATTTGACTCTATCTCTAGTTATCTATTTCCCGACTTAAGCAGCCATCAAGAGTCCTTCTCAAGGATGAGAAATCTAGTGGATGAAGGAAAATATGGCCAAAAAACAGGTGCAGGCTTTTATCAATGGGAACCTGAACAATCAGAAAAGATCAATGAAGAACGTGAAGGGGAGCTTATTTATTGGCTGAAGAAGGATCGGCAAGCTAAGGAACTGGTGAAATAGGTTCGACTGAATCGTTAAACAAGGTAGATTTTATGGGAGGAGGAGACGATATGGGAAAAATCTTAGAGGGAAAGGTAGCATTTGTGACAGGTGCTGCAAGTGGTGTTGGGTTACAGATAGTAGAAACATTTGCTGATGAAGGGGCGAAAGTAATTCTTTCTGATATCAATGAGCAGGGGTGCAAAAATGCGGCCAAGGAATTACAAGCACGTGGTTATGAAGTATTAGCAGCTCCTTGCGATGTGACTGATGAACAGCAATTTAAAGATAGTCTCAATTATGCGATTCAATCCTTTGGAGGTCTCGATATATTAGTTAATAATGCGGGGCTTCAGCATGTCGCGCCTATTGAGGAGTTTTCTACAGAGAAGTTTGAGCTGTTAATAAAGGTTATGCTAACAGCGCCTTTTATTGGAATGAAACACGCACTTCCGATTATGAAGAAACAGAGGTACGGCAGAGTCATCAATATGAGCTCCATTAATGGGCTAATTGGATTCGCGGGGAAGGCTGCCTATAATAGCGCCAAACATGGAGTGATTGGCCTCACGAAGGTTGCAGCCTTGGAAGCAGCTGAGTATGGAGTTACTGTAAATGCTCTTTGTCCAAGTTATATAGATACGCCGCTTGTAAGAAACCAGCTAAAGGACTTAGCAGCGACGAGGGGCGTTCCGATCGAACGAGTGCTGGAGGAGGTTATCTATCCGCTTGTTCCGCAAAAGCGTTTGTTGTCTGCTGAAGAGGTGGCTGATTATGCAGTCTTTCTAGCGAGCGAAAAAGCTAAAGGAGTTACAGGTCAGGCTGTTGTCTTAGATGGAGGGTACACTGCGCAGTAAAAGGAAACGATACTTTACTATTATACATTGGGAGAATGGTTCTTTTTGCATGCCAACCAGCCGAGCACCTTGTAAATGCTCGGCTGGTTGTTGCGCTTGTATACTTTAAGAACGTATAAAATTCCAGCTGGAAGACTATTCAATGCAGCCGAGAATTTTAAGAATAAAGTATCATCTCGGTTCGTACATATCCCAAGCCAGCTTTAAGGAATCAACGATATAATCTGCGGCTTCCTCAATCTCAAGATTATCTGTCCCCATCTTAGAATGATGAGCTGAGTAGATGCCTTGACGTTTATAGAATAGCTGTTCAATCTCCTCAAGGGAAAGTCCTTGTAAAACAGGGCGGCTGTCGATAATGATGTTTAAGCGCTCCTTCCAGGATTCCCAAGAGATATCGAGAAAGAAAACGATGCAATGAGCTAAGCAGAATTCCCGGATTTCATCCTGCAGAAAGGCGCCGCCGCCTAATGAAATGATTTTGAGCTTCTGCTGGCAAATATCCTTAATCATACTTTTTTCTTTTTCTCGAAAGGCTTTTTCGCCAATACTATTAAATATTTCCCGAACGGGCATATTAAATTCTTTCTCAATTTCTTTATCAATGTCGATAAAATCTCTATATAATTTCTTTGCCACGCTCTCTCCAATGGCAGTCTTTCCTACCCCCATAAAGCCGATAAAAACGATGCTTTTTTCTCTGAGGGATATACGATCGTTTATCATTCGCAAGCACTCTCTCTTATGTTTTTCTCAAGCCTAAAATCATTAAAATTATAATATACCTCGTTTGATTTGTAAAAAAAATATTTTCAATTTTTAGGAAAATGTATGGAGTAAAGGCATATTACAGAGGCCTAAAATACTGCAAATGCAATGTTCCACATTCTCATTTTATCTGAAGTTAGTCTTAACTGTTCAGACAGAATTAATACAGAAGGATGAAATGGACTATACATAACAAAAGCTGTTTTCAACGATCTTTTGAGACAGCTTCCTTTAGGGTATCGGTAATGGGATATATGAACTCCTATAGATTTAATTGTATTCGTGGGTTTAGGAGAAAGTCAGTATTGGAACGGATTTTTGGGGAATCTCACTCCCTTTCAATAAGCTATATACGTTTTATAAGAAATGTGATGAATATTTCTTAAGTAAAATTCTTTTGATTTCATCTGGAGATTTATTTGATATTTCTTTGAGAAAGACATCAGATAAAATTTTTCTTCTTGAACTACTAGAAAATCCTAGATCTAAAAGTTTTTTAATGTCGCTTTGATGTAGGTAAAAATTCAACTTAATACATGAGTAATTTTCTTCTTCTAATAAGGTAGTAATTCTGTTAGAGAAGGTAATAATTGAGTCATACTCTAGATTTTTAAGTTGATGAAATTCATTAATATTAATATTTCCAACAATTGTTACATCCACGTAATGCTTTAAGTTCTCAACAAAAAAATTAGTTTTTTCAACTGTAGAATTAGTAACTATAACGATTTTTCTACTATTCCTCCCAACAACTTTATTTCCCATGATAAATTTTCTAAATATTAAGGTCAGTGTTGAAATCTGTAGCCTTGAAAATCGAAGGTCTATTTTGTTTCCAATAACTGGTAGAGCCTTATTAATAATGCCAAACAGTTTAGACAATTCCTTATGGGTATCATCTAACTTATTGTCGTAGAAGTTGTATTCATATTTATTTCGAATAATGCTTTTGTATATGTACTGGTAAACCTCATTAAAGACGAGTTCATAATTATAAAATGTCGTAATTATATTTTTTTGAATTTCATCTATGAAAGCTATAGTTACTTCTTGAAGCTGTTTATCTATAGGCAGTGGTGGATGGAACGTATAATCTAGGGATGAGACTAGATAATCTAAGAATAAATTTTCGTTAGGGTCTTGTTCTTTTAATAATTGATACTTACGTACCTTCAGATTAGGTTCTTCATCGCCTTTTAATATACTGCCTTTCTTAATTCTATATAGGCTTAGAATTAGGTAGAGATAACAAAACTTTTTAGATGGATAAGATATTCTCATTTCATTGGCTTCGATAAACTCCTCCAATAACTTTTTTGCCTCATGTATTTCAACTTGTGTCTTTTCAGAAAAGATCTTAATAATCATCTTTTGTAGGGGATTGTTTGCTTTTCGGTTGATAAGATTACCAAAAGAATCTATTTCTAGTAAAGAAGCTAAAATAGATGTAGTTAAAATACGATAAGATCTTTCATGACCTACTATTTCAATTCCTTTTTTGGGGATAACTTTCACGTCTAGCTTTCTTATCTTTAGATACTCAGTAAGAGCTTTATTATCTTTTTTCTTTGTAGTTAAGCTAATACCCATTTCCTCGTATAACTTTGTCGTATTTAGAGATTCATTTAAAAAAGCTGAAACAATAATTATAAAGTTACGTTCTCTCTGAGAAGAGATATATTCATCTAGTGAAAGGTTACTTACGAAATTAAGATAATCATTGTATTTTAGAGTACTTAAAACCATGTTTCCTAAGATTTTTATCTGTTTTTCAGTTGGGAGATACAAGTTAATATTCGCTATGTGTCTTTTTAGGCTATTGGCACTTCTACCAAAAAACTCATCCGAATATGTAAGATCCAACTTACCTTTTTCTTGTAGAAAACTTATTATTTTCAAGTCAAGATTATTAATGCTCATATAATCAGTCCTTTATATTATGAAGAGGAAACCCTATTGCTAGTATAGCCTAAATGATTAAGAATATAAGATGTTTTATCTGCATTTATGTATTGTTGATTAAAGTTTCATACGAGTTTTAGGAGAAAGTATTACGCATTGAAATTCGTTTAAAGGATTGAGGTAACTTTTCGAAACGTTTTCAGCTCATAAAGTTACCTTGAAGAAAGCGCTTAATAAAAATAAACTCATAGTGAGGCAACAAGGAAAGTGAGGGGAGGGATTGAGGATGAAGAATAAAATTAAAAGTAGAATGACAAAAATAAGTCCAAAGAGAGAGAAAGCCAGCTATTAGATGAGAATATCCACGAAAAATAATAGCTACTAAGCAAGGAGGCTTATAATGAAACAAAAAATGAAAGATGGAATCCAAACCTTTGGTAGATCCTTACTATTACCAATCGCAGTGTTGGCACCTATAGGATTGATTTTAGGATTATCAGGAGCATTAGCTCAAACCTACATGATTAGCAAGTTTCCTTTCTTAGGAAATGAGGTACTTCAAACTATTATCAAAAATCTAAGAGCTATAACCGGAGTTGTTTTTGATAATATCCCGTTACTTTTTGCTATGGGCGTTGCTTATGGAATGTCTAAAAAAGAGAAAGGAATAGCAGTTTTTTCATCTGTCTTAGGGTATTTAACTTTATTGATCGTTATGAATATTTGGCTTACAGTAACCGGAAATTTGGCTACTGAACATTTATCGGAAGTAGGACAAGGAATCGTTCTTGGGATTCAGACGCTTAAAACAGAAGCTGTAGGAGGAATCATAGCTGGTCTTGTAGCTGCAAAGTTAACAGATAGGTTCTATAAGCTGGAACTTCCATTAGCATTCGCTTTCTTCAGTGGGAAAAAATCAGTTCCTATCCTTACATTTTTGGCCATGATTCCAGTTGGACTAGCTATCCCGATTATTTGGGAGGCTCTAACTAAATTCTTGATCAGTATTTCTTTTATTTTTATGAATGAATATATTGGTGTTGGGTTATATTGGTTCGTTGAAAAACTTCTTATTCCTTTTGGACTACACCATGTACTAAACGAATTACTTAGATTAACAGCAGCGGGTGGAGTTTATGTAATAGATGGACAAGAATACACTGGAATACTTAATGCTGTAAACAAGATATTATTTGAATTAGGACCAAACCATGAAAGCTGGAGTTTAATGCCGATGCTTACAAGCTATATGGGTTCTGGCCAAATGTTATGCACATTGTTTAGAATTCCTGCTATCGGTTTAGCTATGTATCATACTGCATATAAAGGAAATAAGCAAATAGCTAAAGGAACTATTATAACTGTTGTTTTAACTGCTTTCTTAGGAAATGTAACTGAACCAATGGAATTCTCATTCCTATTCATTGCACCACAGTTATATTTTGTATATGCATTGCTTAGTGGAATTACAGCTCTTCCGCTTAACTTTTTGCATATATCAACAAGCTATATCAGAGGAACCATATTCGATTTTGGAATATTCGGCTTACTATATGAACATACGAATTGGCTGAACCTGATTCTATTGGGTATCTTCAACTTTATTATATTTTACTTTGTATTTAGATATGCAATTCTTAAATTTAACTTAAAAACTCCAGGAAGAGAAGAAGACGTTAGAAATAGTACGCTTCTAAAAGAAAAAAAATATAACGAAATTGCTGCAATTCTCGTGGATGCTCTTGGAGGGAAAGCTAATATTAAAAATATTGATAACTGTATAACTAGACTGAGAATTGATTTGAACGATCAAGGTGCAGTTGATGTAGAAAAATTAAAAGATTCAGGCGCGGCTGGGGTATTTTTTCCACAAAAAAATCATATTCATATTGTTTTTGGACCGCATGTGGAATTTGTTAGAAATGCGGTAGAAGTAGCAGGATAGTCCCGATGCTACATTATTTTCTGAAGTTTATACAGATAATCAAATAATAAAAGGACTTCTTGTAGGAGTGAAAATATGAGAGCACTATACGATTCAAAAAGTAAAACGATGAATGACAGAGGAATCAAATATCTATTAACAAATGAAGCTAAATATCAAGCTTGGCTTGATGTAGAAGCAGCTCTTGCTAAGGCTCAGGCTGAGTTTGATATTATTCCGAGTGAAGCAGCAAAAAATATAGAATTAGCCTGTAAATTAGAAAATGTAGACTTGGAACAAATGGATAAAATTCAGCAGAAAATTGGGCATGGATTTGTTCCTTTTTTAAAAGTTTTGGTTCAAGCATGTGATCAGGAAAGTGGAAAATATGTTCACTATGGAGTAACTACTCAAAATATTCAGCAGACGGCTCAACTACTTATCATGAAAAGAATACATGATAAGTTCTTAGAAGTAGTTGGTGAAATTTTAAAAAACTTAGCTAAATTGGCCGAAGATAATAAAGATACTGTTTTACCTGGAAGGACCCATGGTAAACATGCTATTCCCATAACGTATGGATATAAAGTATCTGTTTGGATAAGTGAGTTAATAGCCTCCGTCGAAAGAATGGAGGAAGTACAGAAAAGGGTATTTACTGTAATGATGGGTGGAGCTGTAGGAGCTTTTAATTCATCAGGAGAAGTAGGAAGAAAAGTACAGCATAGGGTAGCTGCATTATTAAATATGCATTCCATGGATATTCCATCTAGAAATATGAGTACTCATAAAATGGAATATATCATGACGCTCTCTTTGCTAGCAAGTACCTGCCACAAAATAGCGGAAGAAGTTTATTATACTTCAATTGAAGAGTTTGGTGAGGTGTCAGAAGGTTTCCAAGAGGGTACAGTAGGCAGTAGTACAATGCCCCATAAAATCAATCCAAAATTGTCGAAAGGAATTATAGCAAACTCTCAAAAGTTATATTCGTTAGTTTCAATGGGCCTTTATTCATGTTCAAGACCTTTTGAAGGTGATAGTACTTCATATATGTTATTTGATGCAGCTTTAGAAGAAGCTCTCTCCTTAACAACAGAGATACTCTTAAGAGGAGAGGAATTAACTAGAACATTGACTATTAATAAGGAAAAAATGTACAAAAATGTTTTAATAAATAATGGTCTTGATAATAGTGAGTTTGTCATGATGGAAATAGCTAGGGAATTGGGGAAGGATGCAGCACATTCTTTAGTATATGAATTAGTCATGAAATCATATTTAGAAGGAAAGAGTTACTTTGACGTGCTGAGTGAAAATCCAATAATAGCTGGAACCTTTACAGAAGAACAAATCAGGGAGATGCTGGATCCTAAAAATTATATTGGCCTTTCAACACAGCTAGCGGAAGAATTTTCCCTTAAGGCAATAAGTGTAAGCAAGTCTATACAGGAAAGGATATCGAAGTAGTTGTTTGGCTACTTAATAAATAGTGATTGGAGATTATATACATGTTTAAGAAATTATTTAAAAAAGATAAAAGTAACGAAGAAATTTTTGCCTGTGTTTCAGGAGAACTAGTTCAGTTAGAAAATGTTCCAGATCCTGTTTTTGGTCAAAAATTTATGGGTGAAGGTATCGCGATTAAACCGTCAAACGGTCGAGTTGTTGCACCTGTGGATGGTGAAATTACTTTAGTCGCTGATACGAAGCATGCGTTTGGAATTAGAACAGAACTAGGAGAAGAGATTCTTGTTCATATTGGGCTAGAAACAGTTGGACTTAAGGGTGAGGGATTTAATGTCCTTATGAAACTTGGAGATAAAGTGACAAGGGGACAAACAGTCATTGAAGCAGATCTTAACTTTATAGAGAAAAGTGGATGTAACACAATCATTCCGATGGTTGTGACAAACAGTGCAGAAGATAAGTTTAAGTTCGAGTGGGAAAATTCAAAACAAGTAGAAGCTGGAGAAACAAAAGTCTTTACAGCCAAATTAAAATAAATACTGTGTAAGTATGAAGAAAGTATCTGCTAGTTATATAGCTTTCATTATTAAATCCTGACGGTTGCAAAATGCATCCGTTTTTTTAACTTATTCTAATTGTGAAACACAACTGTATCCGATTTGGGTGGTACATTGTTGTCCCCCATGCCCATTAAGCTAATGAGATTGATTACCTCCAAAACAATAAAAATGAGCTTCATTACTATAAAAGACACAAAATTTTCATTTTGGAGGTACCATAGAATTTTACCTCGATGGCGATGTGGTACTGTTCTTACAAGAAATAGCCAAGTATATGTGCCGTACAAATACTTAAGAGCATATAGAATATCGCGAAGCCAATATTCCATCTGCCCAATTGAAATGGATTCATTGTTAATTGACTAGCCAAAATAGAAACTGATAGGTTGTAAGGGCTATACATAACAGTCGATAAACTACAAGAGATGAGGACAATAGACAAAGGTATAGGATCTACTATAGGTAAAATAGGCTGTAATAATTCTGCAAGAAATGTAAGCGAAATTAAGGGATGAAACCCAATGAGCGATGTAACAAGAAAATATGCTCCAATAATTAGATAAAATAATAAGGTCTTTTCAGATGCTAAGCTGAACACGGGCTTTAAAAAGGATAATAACCCTGAAAGTGAGAGCATTTCTACAAAAAATCCTGCACTTAAAAACATAAAAAAATAATTAGACAATCCCTCTGTTCGTTTCTTCCAATGCGGTATTGTAATTATGAAATATCTTTTGACTCCCCCAATAAACAAAGTCCAAATAATGGAAAACGGAATGATTAACAGAACAACGGAAAATAGAAATCCTTTATTAAGAAAATGCTGAAGCCCTGAAGCTGCTAAAGTAAAGATGAGTAGCATACACAGCAGCTGCAGTATTTTTTTATAGACCTTTTTCGAATTGATTTTCTGTTGGTTTTCAATCAACAAATGGGTATTTTTGTACTTGAAGGCTGAAAGAATCCAATCAAAACAAATCGTTAGAATGGCTAAAGAAATCAGGATCGGAAAAATTTTGTAATAATGAACTCGAGTTATGTCTATAGTCGTGCTAACCATTACCTCCATGGGACTCCAAGTAAGACATAAGGCATAGGCTCGTAATAGGTTTTGAGTGTAGAACTTGTTTTGTGTTTTTTCTGGAAACTTCTGTAATGCCCCCTTTAAGGAATTGGTTAATAAGGGTAGCGTTGCAATATTTAAGAAGAGCCCAAGAAAGTGACAAACAACATAGCTACGTCTGTATAGCTTAGGTAAGGATGTTACCTGATCTTGTAGTAGCAGGTTAAGGTTTTTATCATAGCGACCAAACCGAATGAGCGAATTAATAAAAGGTAAAACCAAAAATAAAGAAAGCAGCCCTAACATTTGTTCAAAATGTAACAAAAATGTATACCATGGGGCGTTATTATAGATTAGCAAAAGAATTCCACTCATAAAAAAAATAATCCCGGATACTAGATATAATCCCTTTGCATAAAAAAATGAAAGTATTAATGCGATTGTTGCCATAATTCCAATACTAAAATGCAGAATCATCCCTGATGTAAAGTTGGAAATAACGTATAAAACAATCAGGGCAGTGTAGATGTAAACACGCATTAAGCCTTCCCCCTTTTTAAAAAGAATGAATGTATGAAGCTTGCAGTTTGCATTATTTTTAACTTTTGAAACGAAACATTTGGCTGGATCTATGTGATTTGCGCAAATAACGCATATTCCATTGAGTGGAATTAGTTTTCTTTAAATGGAACTATATGTTGATAGTATCAGATTATAATTTTAATATCTATCCATTTGTAAGAAATTTTCGGTTTTAATACACACTTTTAAGCTACAAGCATGACACCTTAATAAGAGTATGGAACAAGAGCATGATTCCATTTTTTAATTTTAAACAACAAGTTCTTGGATAAAAAATGAACAATTCTCCGTTCTATTAGAATCATAAAGTTTAAATAATCGGAAATATAGTAAAGGAATTTTTTGAAAATTTTATCTTTATCAACTATTGAAACTTAAAAAAAATTGAGATACAATCAACTTAAAGTTTCACACAATGTAATGAAGTTCCACTGTATGAAACAAAAATCATATTAAGAATAAACAACGAGGGGGAATTCAGCAAATATTGACTCTCTATTGTCAGAAAGCAATAAAAATGAAAGCGTTTATACTATTGCTGATTTAAACCTAAAGGGATTGAAGAGCTATCATTTAGAAGGATAGGTGATAAAACATGAGTATAAAAAAAGCGCAACCTTATATTAATGGGGAATGGATTTCTTCAGAGCGTGAAACTGCTTTGATCAAAAGCCCTTATTCTGGGGAAGTCATTGGTGAGCAAGTACTTGCAACGCCAGACGATGTTGAAAGAGCACTGGCAGCTGCCTACGCAGCTAAAAAACAAATTGCTAATATTCCTTCCCATGAACGTGCCAAGATTTTAAAGCGAGCTGCCAGCTTACTAGAACAAGAGAAGGAGAGATTTGCTAGGCTTATTTCTCTTGAATTAGGAAAACCATTAAAAAACACGCTTGATGAAGTATCCCGTTCCATTGAAACTTTAGAGCTATCAGGTGAAGAAGCGAAACGATTAATGGGGGAAACATTACCTGGTGATGCCTCTGAAAGAGGAACAAAAGCGATTGCAGCTACTTTCCGTGTACCAGTTGGTGTAGTAGCAGCCGTTACACCGTTTAATGCTCCGCTTAATCTTGTTTGCCATAAGGTGGGGCCAGCATTTGCAGCAGGCAATAGTGTGATTTTAAAACC
>NZ_SCFM01000090.1 GCF_004138295.1 Ectobacillus funiculus
TAAGCCGTATTTTGGAAGATTGTTTTCCCATCCTTCAGGAAGACGGCCTTCTATTGCGTCAGTAAGCTCTGTCGCTAATTCAGGGTAAGCAGCCGCATAGCCTTTTAGCAATGCATCCCATTCACCTTGCTTCTTCTCGCCCGCTTCTTGAATCACAGAGCGGAAATGTGCGTATACTTCTTCAGGCACGTGGAATTCTTGTTCGAAATTCCAACCATAAGCTTCTTTTGTTAATTGTGTTTCAGACTTACCAAGCGGAGAACCGTGGGAAGCAGATTTTCCGGATTTATTTGGAGAACCGAAACCGATGATTGTACGTACTTCGATTAATGTCGGACGGTTTTCGTCGCTCTTTGCTTCTTCGAGTGCTTTTGCAATCGCAGCAACATCCATTCCGTCTTCTACACGAATATATTGCCAGCCGTATGCTTCGTAACGGCCTTTTACACTTTCAGAGAAGGAACGATCTAAATCGCCATCCAAGGAAATATCATTGGAATCGTACAATACAACCAAACGGCCTAAACCTAAATGCGCCGCCAAAGAGGATGCTTCAGCAGAAACACCTTCCATTAAGTCGCCGTCTCCGCAAATTACGTATGTATAATGATCTACTACGTTGTATGCTTCTCGATTATATTTTGCAGCTAAGTGGCGCTCCGCCATAGCCATACCTACAGCTGTAGCAATCCCTTGTCCAAGTGGTCCTGTTGTACAATCTACGCCAGGAGTATGATCGTATTCTGGGTGTCCTGGTGTTTTGCTTCCCCATTGACGGAAGCTTTTTAGATCATCTATCGTTACATCATAGCCAGATAGGTGAAGCATGCTGTATAGCAACATGGATCCATGACCTGCAGAAAGTACAAAACGGTCACGGTTAAACCATTTTGGATTGCGCGGATTGTGATTCATAAATTGTGACCATAATGTATACGCCATTGGTGCTGCACCCATCGGCATCCCAGGATGTCCTGAGTTTGATTTTTCAATCGCATCAATGGAAAGCGTACGAATTGTATTGATAGAAAGTTGTTCAATTGAATGTGACATAGTTTTCTCCCTTTCAAAAATAATAGACAATTAACACACTCTATATGATAGCTTGCCACACTTAATTATACAACATGTATTGGCAATATTTATTGAAAAGACATTATAATTTTTCAAATATAACAAAAATTACAGAAATTCATACAGTACCAAAAATACAGTCTATTTGTAATTTCAAGGCTAGTATCCTTGCAAGAAGCACCAACTAAATACCACTTTTAGCCTGGTTCTCTCAATCTCTCATGCAAAAAGAGACGAGTTTCCTCGCCTCTTTTTAGTGCAACATGCTTTTTCCTTGCTGCTTGAGCTTCTTTAATTTCCCAGGAGTAATATCATTTCCTTTATCATCAACAACTTTTACAGACTTTAATTGATCTAACATATGCCCACGGAAGGTTTGCAAATACTCTTTACGAAGTTCCTGCTGTTCTTGCTGCTCCTCCTTCGTTAATCCTTCCGCTTTTGCTTTATTAGCTAACGCATTAATGCGACTTATTTTTTCAGGACTTAACATAGTTCCTCTCTCCTTTTCTAAGCACTACGTACCCATCTTATACTAGTTATTTTGAGATATCAAGCTGCTGCTTCATATACTCTGTGTAGCGACGGTGCACCGTTGCTTTGGATACATCGTGGCCGAATCCCCTCAGCGTTGCCGCAATTTCCGCAAATGTAAGCTCATTGCGACGCAAGCGGACAATCTCTTCAATCGGTACTTCTATTTTATCACGCCCGCTGTTTATATGCTGATTCTTTAAATTGCGTTCTGGGCGAAAGCCATTATCGACAGCGCGTCTCATTCCTCTTTTGATTTTGGCATTATGAATCTTCCGCTGATATTCCTCGACAATCCCGATAATTTCAAGAACCATTGAATCCGAATCAGATAACTGCAATTCCCCGTTATGTGTGTGCGTATACACAATTACGCCTTCCTTTCGCAAGCAATGCATGAGTGCGATTTTTGCATTCCCTCTGCCAAGACGCGTTTCATCCTGAATTAACACTGCCTCTGCCCGTTGTTCTTTAATTGTATCCAGCACTTCCAAAATACCTTGCCGATCTATTTCATAGCCGCTCGCTTGCTCTTCCACCACACCGACAACTTGCATGTTATAAGCACCGGCAAGCTCCCGCAGCTCTTCTTTTTGTCTCTCTAAAGATGTTTCCTGCGCTTCTTTTTTTGTGCTTACGCGCGCATAAATAATTGCTCTCATCCGCTCACTCTCCCTCTCTGTACAGTATATCATACTATACCCAACTGTTCGAACTTACGTTTGTGAAAACAATCTTTTCATGCTATAATGAAATAAAAAGCTCTTATACAAAGCGAGGTGTAAATATGGAAAAACTATCAAAAAGACAGCTTGATATACTCAACTTCATCAAGCAAAAGGTACAAGAAAAAGGGTATCCGCCTTCTGTACGTGAAATTGGGCAAGCGGTTGGTCTTGCTTCTAGTTCTACTGTACATGGTCACTTATCGCGTTTAGAAGAAAAAGGGTATATTCGACGCGACCCAACAAAGCCTCGCGCCATCGAAATATTAGGGGAGGATGGACCATCCACCGTAATGAAATCCGTTGTACACGTTCCGATTATCGGAAAAGTAACAGCAGGTCCGCCCATTACAGCTGTTGAAAATATTGATGAGCATTTCCCATTGCCGGCCAATTTAGTTCCCGAAAACGATTCTGTTTTCATGTTAAAGATCGCTGGCGACAGCATGATTGAGGCAGGAATTCTCGATGGCGACCTCGTTGTCGTTCGCCAGCAAACATCCGCCAATAACGGAGAAATTGTGGTAGCAATGACAGAGGAAAACGAAGCAACAGTAAAACGTTTCTATAAAGAAGCGGAACACTTCCGCCTGCAGCCAGAAAACTCTTCACTGCAGCCGATTATTTTACAACATGTTTCCATTATCGGAAAAGTCATTGGCGTATATCGAAATATCCATTAAAAGAGCTTCCAAGAGCTCTTCTTTTTTATTATTCCAAGAAATCTTTTCAACTATTTTAATATTTCTATTTTTCAGATATTATCTATCTTCTTTCTACACATGCGTTTATATGACAAAATTTACCGTTTAAATCCCTGAATATCAATCATTCTTTTTCACTGACAAGCTTGCCTTTCTAATTTGCATATCCATTTGTAATATTTAAGCAGAATAAAAAAAAGTACAGGATCCACTAGTGCTGCGTGCCACAATCTCCACCACCCATAATGAAAGTATCCCCACGGTTCAGGAAGTAACGTGATGGTTTCATACACTAAAACACCTAGTGTCCAGACAACAATATACACAACCTTTTTCCTCATTCCATATTCAAACGGATATCCATTCAAAAACATCATGTTAACAGGTGAAATCAATACTGTATGCGGAAGAAGCCCTAGCCAATCTGCCCCTTTGTCAAAATACCAATAACCATAATACTTAAATTCTAACATAAAATCAAAGATGCATTGGAACGCAATTGTAAATGTCCAAATATGAACAACTTGATTTGTTGTTAGCCTTTTATTTAGCTTAAAGGCTAGGATATTAAATACAATGATTGCGATAATACATCCTATCATTAGATTCTTCCTTTTTTTCTTAGTATACGCCATGTGGCTCATTACAATACATTGCATCCCTTTTTAATGCAAAAGCAAAAAACAGCCAAAAACCTTCTTAATATATAGTGATATCTAAGGTTTACGGTCCGAACTCCTTAATTAAATCGTTCATTATAGGATAAGCATTACTGCACCGAGAGTAATTACAGCACCGCCAATCATTGTATTTTTAGAAGCTTTCTCTTTTAAGATGATGAAGCTGAGAATTATTATAATAACAGCACTTCCCCTAACAAAACTTGCAGCGACTGGATCAAAAAAGCAGATAAAACGACAGTAAGCGACCTCGTCTATCCATACTGGAATGACAAGGTCGCTTACACTATTTCCTCATTCATTTTTTCGAAGTCCTTTCCATGCTTTTCTCTTTAAGAGAACCCCTCCTTGACTCGAGATTTGTTCAAAACTCATGTCTGGGTTCCTACCCGGTCTATGTAATTAAACCTTCGCCTTACTTACTTCATTGGAATCACCTTTTCCTTAGTTAGGTTAGCCGTTTCCCATGTACATCTCTGCACACTTCGCCTTTCTCTATCCCACTGGAATCACCTTTTCCTTAGTTAGGTTGGCTGCTTCCCGTGTACATCCCTGTACACTTCGCCTTTCTCTATCCCACTGGAATCACCTTTTCCTTAGTTAGGTTGGCTGCTTCCCATGTACATCTCTGCACACTTCGCCTTTCTCTATCCCACTGGAATCACCTTTTCCTTAGTTAGGTTGGCTGCTTCCCGTGTACATCCCTGTACACTTCGCCTTTCTCTATCCCACTGGAATCACCTTTTCCTTAGTTAGGTTGGCTGCTTCCCGTGTACATCCCTGTACACTTCGCCTTTCTCTATCCCACTGGAATCACCTTTTCCTTAGTTAGGTTAGCCGTTCCCATGTACATCCCTGTACATTTCGCCTTTCTCTATTTTACTAAACTCACATCCTTTTCTGATGTTTTTGATTCGTTTGTATTACTTGTCTTTATCATACATCTTAAGTCGAATTTTGTAAATACTAAAGATTATAAATTTTCTAAATATTCTTATTATATGTGAATAAATGGCAGCTGGATAAGAACAGCCTAAGACGAAACAGCTCAAGATAAATAATAGAATGTTTATGGCAGATGAAAGAGCAGTGGACAATTACATATGAAGTTTCTTTTTTATGTCACTAAATCTTACTAAAAACATATCACATATGTCCTAAAATAAGGTACAATCTAAATGTAGAGCTACAAAACAAAGGGGGAATATGAAAATGGAGAAAATAATTGAACGTAGTCCCGCTGTTAAGCTTTTGGAGAAACATTGCCCTAGTTGTGAAAAGAATACTCAACATGAGTATAGCAGCTGGCATCCTAGTGATCTCGAGATGCTCCGTGTATTCAACGCCCGCGCAACAATAACGACCTGTAAAGATTGCGGGGAAGCATCTTTACAGACTGAATTTCTTGATGGATTGCTTTTACGCTGATTTTTGATAGATAGATAGATGGAGACGCTGGAAATAGCGTCTCTTTTTTAGTTGCCCTCTCTCAAAGGTCCTATGCACTAAGCTTGAAATAATTAGCAAGATCCATATGGCGAGCCTTGCCCTTGGGTGAAGACACAGAGGCGTAGTTGCACTTATACTTATATTTTATTCCTAGAATGTCTCACTACGTCGAATAGTCCCCTGGCTAGAAATTTATGCTTAAATTATAAAAAAAGCCCCAACCCCAGTAGGGTCAAGGCTTTTCGTTTTTAATATACGCTCATATACTGATCGCGTTCCCATTGGTGAACTTGTGTGCGGAACATATCCCACTCAATTTCTTTTGCTTCAATGAAATGCTCAAGCAAATGCTGTCCTAACGCGTTACAAATAACCTCATTTGTTTTCAAGTTGTCGAGCGCTTCTGCCAATGTAGCCGGTAAGTCTACAATACCTGCTTTTTCGCGCTCTGATTTTGTCATCACATAAATGTTGCGGTCTACTGGAGCCGGTACTGCAACTTTATTTTTAATGCCATCAAGACCAGCAGCAAGCAATACTGCCATTGCCAAGTATGGATTTGCAGCAGGGTCTACACTGCGCACTTCAACACGCGTGCTCAAACCGCGAGAAGCAGGGATACGAATTAACGGACTGCGGTTGCGAGCAGACCAAGCTACATAGCAAGGTGCTTCATAACCAGGCACAAGTCGCTTATACGAGTTTACTGTTGGGTTTGTAACCGCAGTGAAGCTCGTTGCATGCTTTAATATACCAGCAAGAAAATGACGGGCAACTTCGCTTAATTGTAATTCGCTGCTTGGATCATAGAATGCATTTTCATTGCCGCGGAATAAGGATAGGTTGCAGTGCATACCGGATCCATTCACTCCAAATAACGGCTTCGGCATGAACGTTGCATGCAAACCATGTTTACGAGCGATTGTTTTTACAACAAGCTTAAATGTTTGAATATCATCACAAGCTTTTAACGCATCAGCATATTTAAAGTCAATTTCATGCTGACCTGGCGCTACTTCATGGTGAGATGCTTCAATCTCAAATCCCATTTCTTCAAGCTCAAGCACGATATCGCGTCGGCAGTTTTCGCCTAAATCTGTTGGCGCAAGGTCAAAATAACCGCCGTTATCATTCAGCTCTAGAGTTGGGTTGCCCTTTTCATCTACCTTGAAAAGGAAGAACTCCGGCTCTGGTCCAAGGTTAAAGTGCGTAAATCCAAGCGCTTCCATTTCCTTCAAAATGCGCTTTAAGTTATTGCGTGGATCACCTTCGAATGGTGTACCGTCCGGATTGTAAATATCACAAATCAAACGGGCA
This sequence comes from Ectobacillus funiculus, assembly GCF_004138295.1. Lineage (GTDB taxonomy): Bacteria > Bacillota > Bacilli > Bacillales > Bacillaceae_G > Ectobacillus > Ectobacillus funiculus. The sequence goes on from NZ_SCFM01000090.1 coordinate 6,484, forward strand.
ACTTTTCCTTTTTCTGGAGTCCAAGGGAAAATAACCCAAGTATCTAAATCTGGATATAAATACATATCCGACTCTTCAATACGAACAAATCCTTCAATTGAAGAACCATCAAACATCATTTTGTTTCCTAATGCTTTTTCTAACTGGCTAACAGGAATCTCAACATTTTTGATAATGCCTAGAAGATCTGTAAATTGCAGGCGTATGTACTTTACATTTTCCTCGTTTGCGATACGAAAAATATCATCCTTTGTGTACTTTGCCATCGTTTCCTTCCTCCTAATCCCTAGCATTTTATGTAAAACAAATAGCAATTCCCATATTAATGAAAGAATCGAGACATATCTCCTTGGCGCATCGAGGTTCGATTAAATCGACCTGCTTGCTGAAGCTCATCGCGAAGAAGCTTGCGCAACTCTGCATCAGACAATTGCTTCGGTATTTCCTGCTGCACTGCTGGAGCAGGCTGTACCTGTGCCTCGGTATCCTCTTTCAATTGTAGCACCTGCTTAATACCAGCTAAGTTTAAGCCTTGATCAAGCAAGTCCTTGATTTCAAGCAATTTATCAACATCATTAAATGAGAAAAGCCGACGATTGCCCTCAGTTCGGACAGGTGAAATTAAATCATGCTCTTCGTAATAACGAATCTGGCGGGCGGACAGCTGCGTCAAATTCATGACAATACCGATGGGAAACAATGGAGTAGAACGCCGATCATGTGTGTGCACTTCGGTTCCTCCTTCGCCTTATAACATATCTTTATTTTATAACACGCTATGTAACATGTCAATTAATGTTACTCTTTGTGATACCTTCCAACAGCGTGTCTCTTCCCATCGCGCCCTCTGTTATCATATGCATTTGGCTTCATTTTATCCTGCTTGCTTCTATGTCGTTTGCTCTAGCTGCAGCAATCCTTTTTGCAAAAGTTCATCAATGGCAGAACAAATCGCAATTTTTACATGTGAGTAGGTAAGTCCGCCTTGGACATAGGCTACATATGGAGGGCGAATCGGACCATCTGCCGATAGTTCGATGCTTGCCCCTTGTATAAATGTTCCTGCCGCCATAATCACATCATCCTCATAGCCCGGCATATAGTTGGCATATGGTTTAAAGTGTGAATTGATGGGCGAGGCATATTGAATAGCCTGACAAAACGCGATCATCCGGTCTGCATCATCAAATTGAACAGACTGAATGAGATCAGTCCGCGGCGTATCCCAGCGAGGTGATGTATTCATTCCAAGTTCCTCTAAAAATGCAGCTGTAAACACAGCGCCCTTTAAGGCCTGTGCGGTCACATGCGGTGCCAAGAAAAAGCCTTGATACATTTCCTGCAGGCTATACAGCGATGCACCTGCTTCTGCTCCGATGCCTGGAGATGTTAAACGGTAGGCGCACGCCTCTACATACTTCGCTTTCCCAACAATATAGCCTCCTGTTTTCACAATGCCACCGCCAGGGTTTTTAATAAGCGATCCGGCCATTAGATCCGCGCCAACGTGACATGGTTCAATCTCCTCGACAAACTCTCCGTAGCAATTGTCCACAAATACGATAACGTCAGGCTTAATGCTTTTTACAAAATCAATCATCTCTTTAATTTCGGTCACCGTAAATGATGGACGAGTTGCGTAGCCCTTTGAGCGCTGAATACCAATCATTTTAGTCTGCTCGCCAATTGCTTCTTTGACCGCTGGCAGATCGACTTTTCCTTCAGCAGTTAAATTGACAGCACGATAGCCTATTTGAAATTCTTTAAACGAACCAATGCCTTTTCCTCGTATCCCGACAATTTCTTCTAACGTATCATACGGTTTTCCCGTAATATACAGCAATTCATCGCTAGGACGTAAAATACCGAATAATGCGGTAGAAATAGCATGCGTTCCCGAAATAATTTGCGGCCTTACAAGCCCTGCTTCTGCGCCAAATACGTCTGCATAGACCTGTTCAAGCGTATCCCGTCCAATATCATCATATCCGTATCCTGTTGTCGGAATAAAATGCGAGTCACTTATTTTATGCTGACGAAAGCTCTCAAGCACTCGAAACTGATTGCTTTCGGCTACTTCATCCATACCTTTATGTACTGCTGCAATCTGTTGCTCTACTTTTGCTACAATCGGAGCTATTTTCTCTCCGTACTGAAATCGATTAAACATCCGTTTTCTCTTCCCCTTTTCTTGCTGTATATCTTTGAATCTGTCCATTCAGTGGAGAGTTCGGGAATACATATCCCTTGCACGTATATGTATGTTCCTCTTCATCAAACACCGTTTCCTGTAAAACACTATCTGTCTTTAATAAATGGAGCAGGCGTCCTTCCGTTGCAGGAACAGAAACATGGTACGGCTTCATAAGCTGCAGCATATCCCGTTCAATAGTATGGCGCAGTCTCTCCAAATCTTGTTGCTCAAACGCACTTATTACAATATGTTCTCCCTTCGGAGACGGTAAAAAAGATGGATGCTGCACATCTTTTTTGTTGTAGACAGTAAGGGATGGAATTTTCTCTACCTCAAGTTCATGCAGCAGCTCCCGCACTGTTCGCTCATGACCAACATAATTCGCATCTGACGAGTCTACAATATGTAAAACAAAATCTGCTTCATTCACTTCCTCGAGCGTAGAACGAAATGCCGCAACAAGCGATGTCGGCAAGTCCTGAATAAATCCGACCGTGTCCGTCAAAAGCACCGTATAGCCGCATGGCAGCTGCATTTTGCGTGTTGTCGGATCGAGTGTGGCAAATAACAGGTTTTCTTCAAATGTATCCGCTGCTGTCAGTCTGTTAAACAGCGTCGATTTTCCAGCATTCGTATAACCAACAAGCGAAATCTGGAACGTGCTGTTTTGTTTACGACGTTCGCGGTAACGAGAGCGATGCTCAACAATCACAGCGAGCTGCTGTTTAATTTCATTAATACGCGAGCGGATATGACGGCGATCCGTTTCTAGCTTTGTTTCCCCTGGACCCCTTGTCCCGATACCGCCCCCAAGACGGGATAGTGCCTCTCCTTGTCCAACAAGACGCGGGAGCGCATACTGCATCTGTGCAAGCTCTACCTGCAGCTTCCCCTCTCTCGATTTCGCACGCTGAGCGAAAATATCCAAAATCAGCTGCGTCCGGTCAATTACTCTCGCATCCAACTCCTTTGACAGGTTGCGAATTTGGCTCGGTGTTAACTCGTTATTAAAGATAACGATGTCCGGCTCGAGTTCATCTACAAGAGCTACAAGCTCCTCTAGCTTTCCTTTACCGATATATGTAGCAGGGTGAAACCTTGGGCGCTTTTGCGTTGTCGTAACGAGCACCTCAGCTTGTGCCGTTTTAGCGAGCGAAGCAAGCTCTTCCATTGAATATATAAACCGTTCTTCATCATCATGCGGCAATTGACAACCGACTAAAATTGCTTTTTCTTTCAAAATATCTTCACTCTTTCTTTTCGAAAGTTCAACCTTCTACTATAATAGCAGAGGAGGCATTATTCATCCAGTTGCTTATCACATAAGGGGAGAGGATTTTTAACGTGACTTGGGAAATTTTCGGGATTATCGGAACGATCGCTTTTTCTATCAGCGGCGCTATTGTTGCCATGGAAGAAGAATATGATTTGTTTGGCGTGTATATTTTAGGCATGGCCACAGCATTTGGCGGTGGAGCGATACGCAACCTGTTAATAGGATACCCGCTTGATGCATTTTGGAAACAGGATTCCTTATTTCAAATTGCACTTTTATCTATGACTATCATTTTCTTGTTTCCAAATAAACTTATGAAGCATTGGAAGCGTTGGGAAAATATTACTGACGCTATTGGTCTGTCCGCATTTGCCATTCAAGGGGCATTGTATGCACAGCAATTACACCTGCCAATCAGTGCGACAATTGTAGCGGCGGTCTTAACAGGAACTGGCGGCGGCATGCTGCGTGATATTTTAGCAAAGCGCAAGCCGCTCGTGCTGCGTGCAGAGGTATACGCGCTTTGGACAATCCTTGCGGGCTTTGCCGTTGGTTCTGGCATCGTTCATACTGCGGTTGGTATGTACGGATTATTTGTTCTCATTGTTGTCTGCCGGATGCTATCTGTGCAGTACAACTGGAAGCTTCCGCATAAATCACTTACAAATCAGCCGTATTAAGACAAGCTCCAAAAGCTGATACAACCTATTTTTAGAAGGGCACTGAAAACTAACAGTCAGTTCCCAAAAACGTATGAAAAAGACGACATTTCACTCATGTCGTCTTTTTTCTGCACATGTTCTACTTGTAATTGTTTATGTTTTCTCCATCAGTTGTTCGATGCCATCAGCCAGTTCAATCGCTCCTTGATTTGTGGATACTCGCAAAGATCCGCTTCCTTCTCCATATCTTCTACGAACTTCTGGCAATACACGATTATAATATACGATTTTACACATAATGAGATTATGCATTACCTTCCACAGTGAACTACCCACCACTTATCCGCTGCGCGTCTTGAAGTGGGGGCTTCGAAAGACAAACAACATCTTTCTCTTTTATTACTACTTCACTCACAAACCTAACGGTTCATGTCCATAGTCTTGAATT
>NZ_SCFM01000091.1 GCF_004138295.1 Ectobacillus funiculus
TGTATTATCACGATAATGTGACGGATCGTATGCTAAACGCACTGTAAACTTCCCCTTTCTTTGGTTGTTTGGATGTAATTGTTAATCCACGGCATATTCGACTTAGTGTTCTTTTACACGATTTGGAATATTTATTTTAATTTTGCTACACAAGCAAATTTGTTAATTGATAATTTTCAGACTGTTTCAGCCACTTATGTTTCATTTAATTTTTATAAAAGTCGGGTTTATCTGCTAATACGACAAGCTCTTTTTCTCCTGTCTGCTGCGATTTCACACAAGCATCTGCTGTTACCGCTGCAATATAGCCATCCCATGACGTTGGGCCATTAGGCTCACCTGTGTTCTTAATAGAATCCATGAAATCTTGTAATTCCTTGTCATACGCAGCAATAAAGCGCTGCTTCCAATCCATTAGGATGCTTGTACCAAATTGCGCTTCCTTACGAGTGGCAATACCAGAGAATTCTGGAAGGTACGCAACGCCTTCTTCACCAATAACCTCACATTGAATATCATAGCCGTACTTGCAGTTTACAAATACCTCTGCAGTAATGATAATACCGCTGTTTGTTTCTAGTGTAATTAGCTGCGGATCTTGCAAGTGAGCTGCCGCACGCTTTGTTTTCTTTGGAAATGCTACTTGTACAGATTTATAATCATCGTTGATTAACCAGTGCAAAACATCAATCTCATGAACCAGCGTATCATTAATCGCCATATCTGTCGTATAGTTATCACCCACTTCTGGGTTTCTATGTACGCAACGAATCATCAATGGTTCACCGATATAATTGCTATCAATTGCCTCTTTTAACTGCACATAACCGCTATCATAACGGCGCATAAATCCAACCTGAACTAAACGTTTGCCATGTTTCATTTCTGCTTCTACAATTCTCATGCAGCCTTCTGCTGTGGTTGCTAAAGGTTTTTCGCAGAATACATATTTTCCAGCCTCAATTGCAGCCAGTACACTTTGTTCATGCGCAGGACCCCAGCTTGTTACGAGTACAGCATCCACACTTGCATCAGCTACAAGCGACTTATCATCCGGATATATAGCAGCATCTAAACTAAATTGCTCTACAGCACTTTTTGCAGATTCCTGATTCACATCAGTTACAGCAACAATTTTTCCTCCGGATAAATTATTTGTGATTCTTTTAATATGCTCTCTGCCAATTGCACCGGTTCCTATCACACCGATTTTTAAAGTCATGCTGATTTTCCTCCTAATTTGTTTATTTGTGGCTGATAATCCTGAAATTCATTTTATTTAAGCATCAACAAGCTTATCTGGATAGTCCTCGCTATAGGTACGGAATTTATGTTCTAACTGCTCAAGAGTGAGCCCCTTGGTTTCCGGTAAGCATTTCATCACGAATGTGATTGCTCCAAGTCCCAAGGCTACAAAAACGAAAAATGTTGCAGCTAAACCAACCTTATCAAGTAATATCGGAAACATTAAACCGATGAGAAAGTTTACTATCCAAAGGCAAAACACAGTAGCGCCCATACCGATGCCTCGTAAACGCAGCGGGAATATTTCCGAGAGCATGAGCCAGGTTACTGGTGAAATAGCTCCCTGCTGGAAAGCAAGAAAGGTGACTGTAAGGATTAAGACAACATACGGAAGTGATGTAGATCCCTCAAGGACAAGTGAGAATACCCCAATAAGTAGTAGTGATATTGTAGTTCCAATTAGACCTGTCAGCAGCATTGGCTTACGGCCTACTTGACCAAGAAGCCAAATGCCAACAAAAGTTGCTAACACTGAAATTGCGCCATTGGCAATGTTACCGATAAGTGCTGCCCTTGTTTCAAAGCCAGCATCCTTAAGAATTTCAGTACCATAGTACATAATCGAGTTAACCCCTGTAATTTGCTGTACAACCGCAATTCCAACCCCTAGAAAGACAATGCGGCGCACCCATGGCACATTCAAATCTTTAAAAGTTGCTCTCTCTATCCCTTCTTCTTGGGTGCAAGCTACTTGAATTTCAATCAATTCCGATTTGGCACGCTTTGCCTCACGTATTTGTTGGAGAACTTGTAGGGCCTCCACATTTTTCCCTTTTGATACAAGCCAACGTGGACTCTCGGGTACTCTAAGCATTCCTAAGAACAGAAAGACCGCTGGAAGCGTTGCTATGACCAGCATATAACGCCAGACATGCGAGGTGTCACCCATTATGTTGCCAAGAATAGCATTAAAAATAAAAGCCAATAACTGTCCGCTAACAATCATTAGCTCGTTCTGCGTAACCATTCGCCCCCGTTTCTCCGCAGGGGACATTTCTGCTAAGTAGGTCGGAACTGTTACAGATGCGCCCCCTACGGCAAGTCCCAGTAAGAAACGAAAGATAATCATAACAGTTACATTCGGAGCAAGAGTACATCCAAGTGTAGCAATAAAGAACAATACTGCAAGATACAGAATATTTTTACGGCGACCATTATCATCTGACAGTCGGCCGCCAAACATCGCGCCGAGCGCAGCTCCAAAGAGAAGGGAGCTCGCAACAAGACCTTCAGTAAATGAGTTGAGATTGAGCTGATCCGCTTGAGCCATATAAGGTAAGGCACCATTAATAACACCCGTGTCATATCCGAAGAGAAGTCCACCAAATGTTGAAACTAGAATAATGGTACGCAAAAATGAATTTTGGCTCCCTTGTTTACTCATAGTAATTCCCTCCAATGCCCATCCAGATAATCCTATTCCTTTTTTTAAGAAGGGATAAGTAATTTTTCATCTATATACTTTCGGGTCAATAAGGCCTATTTCAATGGATCAACCACAGAAGGATCCTGCTCAGCCTGAATCACAATTGATAATTGTGATTCAACAGCTTGTTATAAGATTTTGTAAAATCAATGCAGCCATCCTCTGACACTGTAAACATGCCAGATAAGAAGGATTGCGGGAATGATTCGCCTTCGTTCTTGCAATCCTCCATCACAGTGTATGATCCGCACCGATTTCTGGGTATATCCTCATTCCGCCGACCGATCGGGGCAATTCCCCACAAAATATCTTGAGCACCCATTACCATCCACTTCTTATCATTAATATTGTTTGGCGTTTTTAAGCTTTTGTTGTTTAAACTCATATGCCTTTTGAACGCCTTCCTGAGTGGACACTTCAGGCACCCCAAGATTCCACCAGCTGCCTTCATAGCCAGCTGTCATCGTCTTTGGAAGTACTTTCATTTCGATCAAGGTAGATTTATCTTGTTTTTTTGCATCTTCCAGGGCTGCCTTGAGTTCTTCTACAGTGTTCGCCCGGTATGCCCTAGCCCCATATGCTTCAGCTAATTTTGCATAATCAATATTTAAAATTTGATTATCTTCTGTTCTGAATTCACAATAGTAGCTGCCGTTTCCAAAATCCATTTGTAAATTATTGATGCAGCCATATCCAGAATTATCGAAGAGAAGCACATTAATCTTTTTGTTGTATTGAAGGGCTGTAACAAGTTCAGAGTGCAGCATCAGGAAGCTGCCATCGCCAACAATGGTGTATACTTCTTTTGCCGGATCAGCCAGCTTCACACCCAATGTACCTGACACCTCATATCCCATACAGGAATAACCATATTCAACATGGTATGTGTTTGGCATCTTTGAATGCCATAAGCGCTGCAGATCTCCCGGAAGTGAACCAGCTGAGCAAATAATGATGCTGTCAGGATCGATGGTGTCGTTAATAGCAATCAATGCCGTTGTTTGTGGCAGTTCTGTGTTCAATACATCGGCATATTCATTTAATACTTCTTGTGAGAAGTGATGTTTAATTTCCGGATCAAAGTTCTCTCTGTTAAATACGACTTTACTTAAACGGTCTCGCTCAGCTAACCATTCTTCCTTGAATTCTGTAATGGCACCGCCAAACTCGCTTTGATACCCTTCTAGCATTGGAATTAATGCTTCCAAGGCTGACTTTGCATCTGCTACAACCGGAAATGCATCCCATTTATAAGCTTGCATACGGCTCACGTTAATGTTTAAGAACTTTGCTGTTTCAAAATCAAAAATTGTTTTGGAAGAAGTTGCGAAATCAGTAAACCTTGTACCAATACCGATAACTAAATCAGCCTGTTGCGCTGCTTTATTCGCCGCTAATGTTCCAGTGATTCCTAAGCCGCCTAAATTGTTGCTGAACGAGGACTCAACAGTCGATTTACCAGCCTGCGTTTCTACTAATGGGATGTTATATCGTTGTGAAAATTCGATTAAAGCTTCGCGTGCTTCTGAATATTTAGCTCCACCGCCAACAACCACTACCGGTTTTTTACTCGCTTTAATTAATTGGGCTGCACCGTTTAATTCACGGTTATTTGGCAGTTTACGATCAATGTAATGGACACGTTTTTCAAAGAACTTTTCATCATAATCAAATGCTTCCCCTTCTACATCCTGTGAAATACAAATGGTAGCCGGGCCTGCTTTCGTTGGATCCGTCATCACTTCAAAGGCCCGAATTAAGCTCGACATCAATTGCTCAGGGCGTGTAATACGGTCCCAATATCTTGATACTGGGCGAAATGCATCATTTGTCGTAATCGCAATGCTATGCTCTTGTTCTAGTTGTTGCAGCACTGGATCTGGCTGACGTGTCGCATATGTATCGGCCGGCAGCAACAAGATTGGAATATTATTCGCAAGCGCTGTTCCTGCTGCCGTTACCAAGTTTGCAGAACCCGGTCCACTTGAAGTTGTAACAGCATATATTTTTTTGCGCAGCATTTGTTTGCTGTAGGCAATGGCTGCATGCGCCATTCCTTGTTCATTTTTCCCTTGAATCACTTTTAAATGACCAGAATCTTGTTCAAGCGCCTGACCAATCCCAAGCACATTCCCATGACCAAAGATATTAAAAATACCTTCAACAAAAGGAAATTCTTGTCCATCCATGTGGACATATTGCTGATTGAGAAATTTAATCAAAGCTTGTGCTGTTGTTAATCTGATTGTTCTCATTATTTTCTCACCTCCAGCTAAATAGCTTCAATTACAGGCCTTTCAGCAATTAATTGCTCGATTTCTTCTACTGTTGGCATCGCCTCTGAAGAGCTATGCTTGCTTACAACAATAGAAGCTGACGCACTGCCATATTTTAAAGCGGTTTCAATATCTTTGCCGCTGATTAAAGCATACAAGAAAGCGGAAGCATAGGAATCGCCTGCACCGAACGTTTTTAATACCTGTGTCTTGTACGCGCGGCCTCTGAATGTTTCGCCTGATTTTGTGTAAGCATAGGATCCTTCTACACCGTGCTTAATAACAACCAATTCAGGAGAATGATTAAACAAGTGGCTGATTGTATCTTCGTTCTTTCCGCCCTCTTTGCCTTCCATCACATCATATTCATCACGTGTACCAATCACAACATCTGCTTGTTCTGCAACTAATGAACAGTACACAGCTGTTTCCTCAGGAGAATTCCAAGAGTACGGACGATAATCCAATTCAAATACAACTTTTACATCATTTCTTTTTGCTAGGCTGACTGCTTTTAACACTGCTTCGCGAGATGGGCTTTTAGATAAGGCTGTTCCGGAAACAAGCAAGATTTTAGCTTGCTTGATATACTCTCCATTTACCTCTTCAGGTGCTAAATACAGATCCGCTACTTCTTGGCGATACATTAAGATGCTGCACTCTTCCGGGCTTTTAATTTCTGTAAATGCCAATCCTGTTTTGTGCCCTTCTTTGTCTACTACCATATTAGATGTATCAATGCCAACACCGCGCATATATTGCTCGATAAAGCGGCCATGCTGATCACCCGAAATTTTACCAATAAATCCGACTTTTAATCCCAACTTGGAACTGCCAATTGCAATATTTGCGGGTGAACCACCTACATATTTTGTAAATGTCATCGTCTCTTCCATCGGACGGTTGTACTCTGTTGCATTTAAATCGATGCATGCACGACCAAGCGCAATAATGTCATATTCTCTTTCAGCAGTAAGTTCATATTTCATCTCGGATAACAACTCCCTATATTACTTGTATTGGCGCTTCAGTATCCATTCATGATCTGGGTCATTATAGAATTTCCAAATACGTGTTGGTCCTGCCATTACATTTAAATAATAGGATGTATAGCCATCAGGTACTCCAACTGGGTGATATCCTACCGGCACAAGAACGACATCACCGTTTTCAACTGTCATCGTTTCATCAAGAGAACGGTCATCCGTATAAACTCGTTGGAAGACAAAGCCCTGCGGCGGATTCATTTCATGATAGTACGATTCTTCCAAAAATGACTCCTCCGGCAAGTTGTCACGGTCGTGTTTATGCGGCGGATAGCTAGACCAGTTTCCGCTTTCTGTGAACACTTCAACAACAAGCAGACTGTTAGCAGTTGGAGCTGAATCAGGCAAAATATTGTGTACAAGGCGTTTATTATTAAGAATTCCTCTCTGTTCAATGCCATTGTCTGAAGCTTTAATCAATCTCGTAGGCAGTTGTTTTTCAGAAGGTGAATAGCATAATGCTACGCGGGCTTGGCTGATTCCCTCCACTTCAAAACGTCGATCGTTTGATACATATACACTGTCTGTTGGCACTTTTTCAAATACGCTTTCACGGGTGCCTAAATTTTCAAATACTTCTTCACCATCTGTGGCATTAATTTTTCCAGTCACGGCTACAATGCAGCACTCTTGCTTCCCTAATACTTCTGAGTACTTAGCGCCTGGAGCTAAATCAACTATTTTAAACCCAACATATTCTAATGGGGAATTTTCTGCTGTTACTTCTTGAGCAATAGTAACTCCTTGGGATATTTCGTTTTTTTCTGGTTTTCGGAGCAATTTACTCACGTTGCACCTCCTTATTGGCACGTCGAAAACGAACCTCCCTGCCATCTTTCTACCATGAGATGACAGACTGCTCTACAAGTTTTTTATTACACTGTAAGAAAGTATAAATTTCCAGCTAGTTATGTATTTAGGAACATCTAACGGACCCTTTATTCAACTTATTCGAATTTAGGTGATGGGTAGCGTGCCGTTACAACTTTTTTACGTGTATAAAAATCAACACTATCTTTTCCATTAGCATGTAATGTTCCAAAAAACGAAGATTTCCATCCGGAGAATGGGAAGAACGCCATAGGAGCTGGTACACCTAGGTTAACCCCTAACATACCTGCATGAATATGTTCACGGAAGTAACGAATAGATATAGCATTTGTTGTAAAGATACATGCACCATTGGCAAATTCTGATTTATTAGCAACTTCAATAGCTTCTTTTAGATTCTTCACACGCATGACTGATAGTACCGGAGCAAAAATTTCATCTTTCCAGATTGCCATATCCGTTGTAACATCTTCGAAAATAGTAGGTCCAATGAAAAACCCTTCTTCTAACGCACATTCACGGCCGTCACATACAACCTTTGCCCCCTCTTCAATTCCTTTTTCGATATAACCGATTGTACGTTTTTTATTTTCTTCTCGAATCACTGGGCCAAGCAATATCCCATCATCTAAACCGTTACCCATTTTAATATTCGCTGTTCTCTCTTTCAGCTTCGCTAAAAATTCATCAGCAATTCCTTCTTCTACCGTGACAACTGAGCATGCCATGCAGCGTTCACCCGCTGAACCAAATGCGGAAGAAATAATATTTGTGATCGTATCATCCAAATCCGCATCATTTAGAACGATTGTATGGTTTTTCGCACCTGTTAATGACTGAACACGTTTGAGATTCTCGCTGCCT
>NZ_SCFM01000092.1 GCF_004138295.1 Ectobacillus funiculus
TGACTGAACACGTTTGAGATTCTCGCTGCCTCGTTTAAATACGTACTCGCCGACAGGCTTAGAACCAACAAAGGAAACGGCTCTCACTTCAGGGTGATCTAAAATACCGTTCACAACATCGTGCGCACCATGAACAATGTTGAATACACCTTTTGGAAGCCCTGCCTCTGTAAATAGCTCAACTAATTTTTCTGTTAAGAGCGGTGTTCTTTCAGATGGCTTTAAAATAAATGTATTACCTAGGGCAATTGCCATTGGGAACATCCAGCAAGGCACCATCATTGGGAAGTTAAATGGTGCAATTCCCCCGACAACTCCTATTGGGTATCGATAATTGGTTGCTTCAACATCTGTAGCAATGGAAGCTAATGAATCCCCCATCATTAAAGAAGGTGCTCCGGCAGCAAATTCTTCATTCTCAATTCCACGTTGCACTTCCCCGCGTGCCTCAGTCAGGCTTTTTCCATTTTCCATTGTGATAAGGTTAGCCAATTCCTCCTTATGCTTTGTTAGTAATTGTTGATAGTTAAACAGAATTCTTGCACGTCGCGGCACTGCAACCTTTTGCCATGTTTCAAATGCTTTTGCAGCAACCTCGATCGCATAATCAATATCTTCTTTTGTTGAGATCGGAACTTGGGCAATTACTTCCTTTGTAGCTGGATTGTAAACATCCTCATATTTTGTTGTTTTGCTTTCAACCCACTCACCATTAATGTAATTTTTTAGCTTTACTGCTTACGACATAGCTTCTACCTCCTTGGAAAATGTGTTTTTGTTTATTGCCAATCATCTCAAAAACTTAGTTTACTTGGGTCTTTGCCTGAAAAATTCCCGCACTCCTTTTAACCAATTTCAGTTATAGTTTACCGGTCAAAAACTGGGCTTCTCCTAGTCCAAAACTCCAATCAGCATCCCCATTGGTAACAATAGAAACCATAATATCATTAGGCTCTATGCCGCATTTTTCTCCAAGTTCTTGAACTAAAAGTTTATAAAGATTCTGCTTCTGTTCATCACTTCTTTGTTTACTGGTTACACTTACTACTACCAAGTTGTTACTTCTCTCAAAACCTAAACCAGTATCCTCTATAATTAGTTCATGAGCAGGATGCTGGTGAACGATTTGATAACGATCTCTTTCAGGTACACCGAAAGCTTTAACCATTGCTCGGTGAGAAGCATCTAATAGATTTCTTATTGACTCCTCGTCTCGCCCTTCTATCAAATCAAATCTGATTAACGGCATAAATGAATAACCTCCAAAGTTAATTTAGTTACACTAAGCCAATGGCGCGCGGAGTAAGGATAACTAACAACCATATAGTGCGTATAACCTAAACTTTTATACCTTCACAATCTGAATTCCAAGCAGGGCTCAGATATGCCTAAAATTCACCCAAATTTAGATTATCAGGAAATAAGGGCAATCGATTATCTTACAACCAAAAACAAACACGTAATAAAGAAAACTCGCTGATTGGCGAGCCGGTAGGCGAAGACAGGGGCGTAGCCCTACTTATACTATATTCCTAAAACTTCCGACTACGTCGAATTCACTTCTAGCTAGAATTTTATATTTTCCTACAGTGTAAAAACAAAAGGACAATTGCCAAAGCGGCAGCAAATTTTATGGAGAAGGATATTAGAGATGGTGGAGTTACTTACATTGCAAATAGCTATTTCGCGAAGATTAGGCACTCCGGGTCAGGGGGACTTTGGCGGTGAAAAAGACATAGGAACCAAAGCCGGATAGGTTGATTCAGAAAAGGGGATTGCTATTATCGGATAAACTCCGTTGATAAACTTCTTTCCATCGTTCGACATCCCCGTTCTCTGTTTATGATTAAAAACTACTCATTTACTTAATAGAAGTGTGATACGTTCAGCATCCCTTGCTGGAAAGGAAACCTTCTAGGGTTACAATAGCATCTTGTTCGTCGCTTCCATTTGCAAGCAGGGTGATTTCTTCTCCCTTTCTAATGACTAAAGCCATCACCCCCATAATACCTTTCGCAGCTGCCATCCTCCCATTTTTAACAATGCTGATTTCACTGTTAAAGGAAGATGACTTTTGTACAAATTGATTCGCATACCGAGCTTGAAGACCGTGCTGAAGCTGGATGACAACTTTTCTCTCCATCATGAAACATCTACCCTCTCTTTCCAGGATTATAAGGTATCTACATAATCGATATTAAAGAAAACTCGCCGATTGGCAAGCCCTGCCTTTGGGCGAAGACAAAGGCGTAGCCCTACTTATACTGTATTCCTAAAATTTCTCGCTACGTCGAGTTGCTTTCAGGCTAGAATGGCGAAAATCATACACATTCCATAACTCTATCAATTGGTTTTGATACAGAAACTAATTTTTTTATATCTTGCATCATAAAAACTGGAGTAGGGAAAAAACTAAGTTTACCTGAGGGTGTAATAATTCGCTTCCATTGGATTTCGCCCTCAATCTCGACTCTTTCCCCAACCATCAAAGAAACTTCTAGTTCTTCACTTAAAATGGGAAGAATCTTAATTCGATCTTCACCTATCTGAACTCCATGTTCAGCCTCAAGAAAGAAGATAGAATCATTATTGTTATACCAAAGCTTTGGATACGGTCTTTGTTTAAAAACTTCTCCTCTAATTCTCATCAAAATCCCCCTGCTTAAGCTTATTAGTACTATTATAAAAAAGGACAACTTCGCCAACAGGTAAAGTCTGTCCCAAATGAAGCGGAGCCCATATATAAGCTATTCGAAATGGCATTATAACTCACAAATTAATAGATTATATACGGGTTCCTATTTTTCTATTAGTATTGTTTGGCATTTTTAAGCTTTTGTTGTTTCAACTCATATGCTTTTTAAACACCTTCTTGATTAGATACTTCAGGTACTCCAAAGTTCTACTAGCTGCCCTCGTAGCCGTCTGTCATTGTTCTCGGAAGCACCTTCATTTCAATTAGTTTGTCACTCCTACCTCGATGTAAGATCCTTCAGCAATTAATTGCTCAATTTCTTCCACTGTTGGCATTGCTTCGGAAGAGCTATGCTTGCTTACAACGATAGAAGCTGATGCACCGCCGTATCTTAAAGCTGTTTCAATCTCTTTGCCGCTGATTAAAGCATATAAGAACGCAGAAGCATAGGAATCACCTGCACCGAACGTTTTTAATACCTGTGTCTTGTATGCACGGCCTCTGAATGTTTCGCCTGATTTTGTGTAAGCATAGGATCCTTCTACACCGTGCTTAATAACAACCAATTCAGGGGAATGATTAAACAAGTAGCTGATTGTATCTTCGTTCTTTCC
>NZ_SCFM01000093.1 GCF_004138295.1 Ectobacillus funiculus
ATTTAATGAACAGCGAATTTGCCGGCGACAAAAGCCGTCCGCTTGAAAGTGAGGCTGCTTTTGTTAAATCAATGGAAGAGCTATTGCCAATTTTTGAAAGAGAGGGCATTAAACTTAATTTACAGTCTCATCCGAACGATTTCATTGAGTTAAATATAGAAGCCATTCGAATGATTCGTGCATTAGATAAAGATTGGATTAAGCTGGTATATTCTGTTGCACATGCTTTCTATTATGATGATGGGATTGGCGATGTAGAGAAACACTTAGAAGAAGCAGGGGATTTACTGGCTCATGTTCTAATTGCCGATACTTTTAATCATAGAGCAGCATTTGGATTACGATATATTATAAATCCTCCTGATGCAAACGTAACAATTCATCAGCATTTGAACCCTGGTGAAGGGGAAGTAAACTTTGAAGCATTATATCGGAAATTAAGAGAAATGAAGTTTGATGGAATTATAACAAACTCAGTATTCACTTACCCTGATAAACCAGAATGGTCCAACGAAGTAACGCTGAAATCCATTAAAGAGGGATTAAATATCTAAATATTATCACTTTTGTATGGTTAATTATGTTGCAAAGCTCACATAAATATTTCAAATTAAAGAAATGTATAAAACAATGAAATCGGGACACCTATCCTTGCAGTACTGTAGAGATAGGTGTCCCGATTTATGTATACAAACAAGTACACATTAGCTGGAGGGTTACGCATGCTTGGTGAACAATTTCGAAGTACTATCGGAGGGATAGTTTCAACCTCCTGAAGAATGTGCGTACGTTTACTTCTATTTATGAGGTATGCCCTGTTTGAGTATTTAGAAAACTTTCGAAAAAATGTGTTGAAATTTTATAAAGTACAGGATAAAATGAAGACAACGAAGGAAATCGATAACCCTAGTGAAGTTGGGTTTGAAAGCGTTTTTAATTGGTTTTTTGCATGAAATTAGCGAAATGTTGACAAAAAAGTTGGTTTTTTTTGCTGGATGTTCACATTTTATTTCTTAATAAGGGGGATCGATAATCCTTGATTGTTTAAAAGAGAGCTTTGGAATAACAATAATACCATGTGTTGCAGCTATTGTTTATTCGCTTTTATAGGAAAGATATAAGGTTACTAATAATGATAAAAATGTAAGCGTTATATCTTGGGGTTTAAGGTGATTGTAGGAGAAGAGGGTGTTCAGGCGAATGAGTAACGACCTGTTATGAAAGATGCACTATTATTTATATGTATTCGCCTTTGTAAAGCCAAAAATGTGATATTCAACAGGCCATAGATTTATTTTTTCCTGTCTATGGTATGGTACTAAGGGAGTTATATATGAAGCTAAAAGCAATAAGATGTTTAGTTGGGGCTTAAATAAAATGTATTCGTGGCCCTGCCATTGTACTATGCTTCATTAAATTTAAAGATATACAGATAGTGCATTATTAACCTTTCTTAAATCAAGGAAGGAGAAGGAGGAATTTCTATGGGGAACCAAAATTCATTTTTACGTACGATTATCCTAGTCTCGACTTTCGGAGGACTGCTCTTCGGATACGATACAGGCGTTATCAATGGTGCCTTGCCTTATATGTCTGAAGCACTTGGTCTTAACTCACTTACGGAAGGTCTTGTTGCGAGTTCACTTCTTTTTGGTGCAGCATTAGGCGCAGTATTCGGTGGCCGATTAGCAGATTATAACGGTCGTCGTAAAAGCATTCTGTTTCTTGCAGTATTGTTCTTTATTTCAACGCTTGGATGTACGCTTGCTCCGAATGTTGAGGTTATGATTCTTTGTCGTTTCTTGCTAGGACTTGCTGTAGGGGGAGCATCTGTAACAGTTCCGACCTTTTTAGCGGAAATGTCACCTGCGGAGAGCCGTGGCCGAATGGTTACGCAAAATGAACTGATGATTGTTAGCGGACAGTTATTAGCGTTTGTTTTCAATGCCATTCTTGGTAATACAATGGGCGACAACTCGCATATTTGGCGTTACATGCTAGCTATAGCAGCACTTCCAGCTATCTTTTTATTCTTTGGGATGATTAGAGTGCCTGAGAGCCCGCGTTGGCTTGTAGCAAAAGGGAAAAATGCAGAGGCTTTGAAAGTCCTCCAAAAGATTCGTGAGGAGAAGCGTGCTAAATCAGAATTGATTGAAATTCAAGCAGCTTCCGCTCAAGAAGAGGGAGTGAAGAAAGCAACGTTTAAAGACCTGAATGTGCCATGGGTGCGTCGCATTGTATTTTTAGGAATTGGAATTGCTATTGTACAGCAAATTACAGGCGTTAACTCGATTATGTATTACGGTACTGAAATCCTTAAAGATGCCGGCTTTGCAACAGAGGCTGCACTTATCGGTAATATTGCAAACGGTGCCATTTCAGTTTTGGCAACTATTGTTGGGATTTGGCTCCTTGGAAAAATGGGCCGTCGACCAATGCTAATAACTGGTTTGGTAGGAACTACGATAGCGCTTCTTCTTATTGGGATATTCTCAAATGTGCTTGAAGGATCTCCAGCACTTCCATATGTTGTGCTTGCTTTAACAGTTACATTCCTTGCCTTCCAACAGGGAGCTATTTCACCTGTAACATGGCTTATGCTCTCAGAAATATTCCCGCTACGATTACGCGGTCTTGGTATGGGTGTTACTGTGTTCTGCCTTTGGATAGTGAACTTCCTTATCGGTTTGGTGTTCCCGGTATTGCTTGAGAAGGTCGGTTTGTCCACGACATTCTTCGTTTTCGTAGCTCTAGGAATTGGAGCAATTACATTTGTGCATAAATTCTTGCCAGAAACGAAAGGGCTTACACTTGAGCAGCTAGAACAACAATTCCGTAATCACAATGGCCAAGATGCTCAGGAATCTTTAAATCAGATTGAGGCTTAGTCAAAGTAAATCTAAGGGACATACAGTAATAAATCCTTAAAAAGTGGTGTAGTGGGAATTGACGGGTCCTGGTGAGAAAAATAAAGGATAGTTGCAATCTGACTATAAACCAGCGACATATTAGTAGTCATACCTGAAAAAGGTATGGAAACAGATGAAAAGACCGCAAAGGATTTCTCTTTAAGGAAAGCTTTTGTGGTCTTTTCACGTTTCAAAGCCTTGCTGTGGTATTTATAATAAGTCCAGTGTGGAGAGTATGGACTCAGAGAAACGAAGATTCTACTTAAAGAAAACTCGCCGATTGGCGAGCCCTGCCCTTGGGCGAAGATAGAGGTGTAGCCCTACTTATACTGTATTCCTAAAGTTTCTCGCTACGTCGAGTTGGCTTCCGGCTAGAAATCTTACAGTGTAAAGAACCTATGATATACTTAGTCATGTAGACAAGTAACTGAAATTGGGAGAAATAGGATGTTCCATTATTAGAAGAAAATATATATCAGTTGAAAGAGTGTGGAGAAATGAAGCTAACCATTTATGATATTGCAAGGGAAGCGGGGGTATCTGCTACTACAGTTTCCAAGGTAATTAATAATAAGGGACGGATCAGTGAGAAAACGAGAAAAAAGATTACGGCGATTATAGATAAGCGTCACTATCAGCCCAATGTATTAGCTTCGGCAATGAAGGGG
>NZ_SCFM01000094.1 GCF_004138295.1 Ectobacillus funiculus
GAAAAAAGATTACGGCGATTATAGATAAGCGTCACTATCAGCCCAATGTATTAGCTTCGGCAATGAAGGGGAAATCCACTTATACTATCGCATTATTAATTCCTGACGCAGCGAACCCTATATATGCCCAATATTTAAAATATATAGAGGAATACGGGCAAGAGTTGGGCTTTAGTGTTGTCATGTGCAGTACCGGAAGTGACCCAGAAAAGGAAGCTAAGCATATTACATTGCTAAAGCAGAAACGTGTTGACGGATTTATTATCGCCTCTTTCTTTAAAAATGAACCGGTTTTGAGACAGTTAATTGAGGAGGAAATCCCACTAGTATTTATTGCTTTTCATCGACCAGAACTTCCAGTAGGCAGTGTGGCTGGCGATGATTATTTAGGCGGTTATGTTGCCACTGAGCATTTGTTGTCTCTAGGACACTGTAGAATTGGAATTATCGCAGAGGAAGGAACAGCAAGTGGAGCAGAGCGCCCAAGGGGATACGAAAAAGCTTTAATAAATGCGGGAATAGAGGTAGATAAAAACTTAGTCATGACAACTACTGACCCGACAATTGAAGGAGCCCGGCTGTGTGCTAGAGAGTTGCTTACTAATAGACAAAGGCCTACGGCAATTTTTGGGTGTAATGATATATTAGCTATTGGCGCTATTATGGCAGCAAAGGAGCTAGGGATTAAGATACCAGAAGAATTATCTATTATAGGGTTTGATAATGCTGTGATGTGCAAGGTTGTAGAACCTCAGTTATCTTCTATAGATATACCGATACATGAAATGGGAAGAAAGGCGATGGGGCTCTTAATTCAACAAATTGAACAAAAGGATAACACGAGACAACGTATCTCTTTGCTCCCAGAGCTTGTTATCCGTCAGTCAACAGCAAGACTTAATGAAAGAGAATCAATATAGAATTTAACTTCTATGAGCAGGGGATTTCCCCACTGCAAGCGGCAGTTAAATCTTGTATGAAAAAGAACTGAGCATAGGCAGCTTGCCTATGCTCAGTTCTTTTTAGAGTGCGCTTTCTACCAACTTCGCAAGAGTGATAAGGGATAAAAATTATAATGCGAGATATCAGGAACTCGATAATATCAACTAAAGAGAGATAAAGATATACAAAGGGGTACTTTCAACTATCTATACAGAGCTATAATTACAAAAACGATTTGAATATAAATTTTTTTGGGAAAAAGTCATTGAAATATTATGGCTTATAGGATAGACTAAAGACAACTTAAGGCAATCGATAACCCTATAAAAACAGATAAAGAATACGGTTACATTTTATACAACATAAAGAAGAGAAAAAGTAACGAAGCAGGTAATATTTCTTAGAATTAATATATATCTATATTGTGTTATAATAAGCGGTTAGATAAATACTAGGAAGAGTATGACTTTAAAGATTGGTGTAATAGGAACCTATATAACCTGTTAATTTATGGATTATAATATTATTTCGAATAGCTTATAGATGAGTTACGCTTTATTTTGGACAGACTTTACCTGTTAGTGAAGTTGTCCTTTTTACACTATAGGAAAGTATAAATTTCCAGCTAGAAACGAATTCGGCGCAGGCGAGAGTGTAATGAGAATTAGAGGATAAGTTTTCAAAAAAATCGTATCCAAAGCTTTGGTATTAAACATTCAATTATTTAATATCGGCTATATATACTATATTAATGAAGGAAAGAGAGGATGGATGTTTCATGATAGAAAGAAAAGTTGTTATCCAGCTCCAGCCTGGTCTTCAGGCTCGATATGCAAGTCAATTTGTAAAAAAATCAACTTCCTTTAACAGTGAGATAAATATTATTAAAAATGAGAGGGTAACACCTGGAAAAAGTATTATGGGGGTAATGACCTTAGCTATTAGAAACGGAGAAGAAATTACCCTGCTTGCAAATGGAAGCGATGAAAAAGAGGCCATTGCAGCTCTAGAAAGGTTTCTTTCTGGCAGGGAGTGTTGAACATATTACAGCACTTATATCGGCGAGCTAACCCGATAACTTCCGGTTTAATCAATAATATGGCTGATAGAAAAAGAAGGTAGAACGGCATGTTCTGATGAGAAATGTGTAGTTTCAACTAGAACTGAATGAAGAGATGCAACAAATTAATCATTTTTTTCGATAATAACAGATAAATGAAGTTTCAAGTAAAGGGACATGCGTATCCTTAATGTTGTAAAAATGCAAAACTTTGATGACAGGGAGATAAAAGATGAAAAAGAAGCTGCGTATCCTATTGATTAGTTCGTTGTTTCTAGTCATTTTAATAGGATGCATAGTCAAATTCTGTAAAGCAGAGGATAAACCTAAAGTAGTTGTTGTTTTAAAAGATTTTAATTCTGAATACTGGGAAATCACTAAAGCAGGAGTGGAAAAGGGGTTTCGGGATTTTGACGTAGACGGTAAAGTGATCGCACCTAAAGACGGAACAGTAGAGTCACAGCGAGATATGTTAGAGAATGTTCTAAAAGAGAAGCCAGATGTATTAATAGTCTCTCCGACTTCTCCAGATCGCATCATTCCTGTATTAGAAAAATTTGTAAAAAAGAATATTCCCGTATTGCTATTAGACACATACGATCCATGGAAAGACAAAACTGCATATATTGGTACGGATAACCTTAATCTGGGCAGAATAGCCGGAGAATTATTAGCTTCACATCTGCAGCCTGGAGATGAAGCGGCCTTGATTGGCGGAGATATTCCAGTTATAGGTAAGCGAATAGAAGGGGCTAAAATGAGTTTAGAAGCTGCAGGGATCAAAATAGCGACAGAAAAAGTAGGATTATCAGATCATGCCGAGATAACCAAAAAAGCAATGGAAACGATTTTACGGGATGATCCTGATGTCAAAGGCATCATTACTACAAATGACATCGTGGCTGTAGATGCGTTAAAGGTTATTAAGGAGCACGGGCTTAAAATACCAGTCATAGGAGCAGATGGAATTATCAAAATGATTAAGTTAATAGAAGATGGAACATTAACTGATACAGTCGCACAAAATCCTTATGATATGGGGTATCTAAGCATTGAAACTGCATTGAAAGTCATAAAGGGAGAGGACGTTAAAAAAAATATTGATACGGGCGTAGATGTTATCAGTCAAGATAATGCGAAGCTGAAATTAGACTTCCTCAAAGGATTGGTGAAATGAGGTTCTGGTGCAAATACAATGAAAGTTTGAAAATATAAATAGACTTCTTTCGAAAGCCTACCTTATGCTGTACATCCAAATAACTGATGTATACAGTCCTTCTGATTTTTGACGGACTTCTCCTGTAAGAAAACTTGCTTCTTTCGAGGCATATGCATCGCTTCCATACTATTCAATATCTTTCTTTTCTTGCTCGATTAACAGAGGCATTCCTTTAATAAGGGATGTCTTTATTTATTGAGCAAACGAAGGAAGCACCTAATTATTTTGAAAATATTAGATCCCATTTTCAGAAAGACTAAAGAAACGGATACTTGAGATTAATAAAAATAACTTACATGCTATCTATTCATTTGACGAAATCTAAGTTAATTTAGGAATATGTTTCAATTTTGGAGGAATGGACGGATATGTTGAAAATACGGAACGTAAAAATGAAAGATTTACCTGAACTTGTAGTTATTGAACATTGTTGTTTTACAGAAGAAGAGGCTGCGACGAAAGAAGCATTTGAAAAGCGCATTCAATTGATTCCGGATAGTTTTTTTGTAGCTGAAAAAGATGGTGTGATAGTGGGTTTTGTCAATGGGCCGGTCATTGGAACAGCATTCATTACAGATGACTTATTTGGTAATGTAAAGGAAAATCCAGCATCTGGCGGTCACCAAAGTGTTTTAGGATTAGCAGTGTCCCCGCATTTTCAAAAACGAGGTGTGGCATTAGCATTACTTACACATCTTGAAAAAAATGCAAGAGAGAACAACCGTGAAACGATTACACTCACTTGTAAAGAGAACTTAATTCGCTTCTATGAAAGCTATGGATACCGCAACCTCGGGGTTTCAAGTTCTGAGCATGGTAGAGTCATTTGGTACAACATGAGTAAAAAATTGCAGTGAATGTTTTATCGGCTCTAAATCAGAGAACTGCGCCATCTTATCGCCCTGAATGCAGAAAGAAAGCGATAAGGTCTGCGATTAAAATCGATAAAAAGCCAAAATTGAGGAACACCTGAGAGAATTAAAAAAGAATGTTTTTTAAACAAATGGAGGCTTTTCTAAAACAAAGCAATATTATTGATCTTCAGAATTCAGACATAATTGATAAAAATAGAGTTAGCCATAATATACAAGAATTCATTTATAACTAGTATATTATGGCCTGTTTTTTGTGTAAAAAATATTTCGAATTCACTTTCTATTCCTTATTGGGGGTGAAGTGAAAGTGATGCATATGCTGAAAAAATGACAGCTCCAACGAGGGATAAGGTCTATCCAGAGTGAGGTTGAATTCATACATAAACGATTTGAAGCAGTATCATAAGTCATAGCTGAAAAGGATACCGAAGCTCTATATTTCTAACCAATCATATCTGCACCAAAACTGAAAATTAAATGAACTACAGTACGGCTTTGTCAAAAATTTCACCAAACTAGTAAAATTAGTTTTATATCTAGAATAACTGAATTTGATAAACTTTCATTTGTAAAGGCTTTCATGATAAAAATTAAACAACTGTAGGGGGAAAGATGATGAAGAAAAAGTTATGGGCTCCATTGCTTTGCAGCGTAATGTCTACGGTTATGATGGCAGGCTGTGCAGGAAGCAGCACTGAAAAAACATCGGCAGATTCGAAACAAGCTGAAACGGTCACTATTAAATTCCATACTTTTGGGAACGAAGAATCTTATAACTGGAAAAGCACTATTGCTGCTTTTGAGAAAAAGTATCCGAACATTGATATTGACTTAGTGACTCTTAGTGAAAAAGGCGACACTCAGGAAGCAATCAAAAAGCTGGATCTTGCAGCTGCATCTGGAGAAAAAATGGATGTGCTCATGTTCAGTGACGCAGCAAGTTATGCACAGCGCGTAAACATGGGAATGGTTGCACCAATTGATGAATTTATTAAAGAAGAAGGCTACAAAGTTCCTGAAGAATATAAGGTTGACACAAAAGTAGATGGCAAATATTATGCGCTGCCAGGTAAGTTTAACCCTTGGTATGTTCTCTTAAATAAAGATCATTTGGCAGCAGCTGGTCTTGAGGTTCCGAAAGACTGGACGTGGGATGAATTTATGACATACGCAAAAGCGATGACAAAAGACGGTCATTTCGGAACATACTTTCATGGACCGCAGAATGGCAGCTGGATGGAATATATGAAGCTTGCGCTTGCGAGTGAAGCTGACAATACGGAATTTATAACAGCGGATGGCAAATCAAACCTCGATAATCCATTGTTCAAGAAAACGCTTGAAATGAGATTAAAAATGGAAAAAGAAGATAAGTCAGCTGTTCCATACACAGACATCTTATCTCAGAAGCTGCATTACCGTAACCAGTTCTTTAATCAGGATGCAAGCTCCATTCTAATTGGCAGCTGGATGAATACAGAGCTTGGCGGCACGGATCAGTTCCCGTTAAACTTTGAGGTTGCAGTTGCTCCATATCCGAAAAACGAAAAGGGCGATGAAGGCGGCTATACGCCAGTAACAACAGACTATATGTCGGTTGCTGCAAATTCAGAGCACAAAGAAGAAGCGTATAAATTTATTCGCTGGTATACAACGGAAGGACAACTTGTCCAAGGTAAAAACATTCCATCATGGAGTAAAGTAAGTGATAGCGAATTAACTGCAATTATTGACAAGATTTTGGGCGGAACTAAAAATCCTGAGAAGGTAGATAAAGAATCTCTTATCAATGTCTTAACAAACGCTAAAGCATCCAAGATCATTCCACCTGTTTCCTATCAGGCTGAAGTTTATAAAGTGCTCAATGAAGAATATGAAAAGATGATTTATGGTCAGCAGGATGTCAATCAGACTGTTAAAGCTGCTAAAGAGCGAGTACAAGAAATTATCGACACTAACAAATAATAGTTGAATGTTTAAGCCCAGTTCATCGTGGTACTGGGCTTTTTTTACACGTTGTGAAAGTATAAATTTCTAGCTGGAAGCTAATTTGACCTATCACCATAACTTGTAGTTGATTATTTTGTTACTGTATGTCTATTTGCAATCATTATTCATTTAATGAAAAGAGCAGTCCTTGAAATGTCTCTTAGTGCATTTCTTATGTCCCCAGACTCAATGGGGAAGATCTGCTCATTCGATATATCAGGGAGTTTTAGGGATAAGGTATAAGTGCGGCTATGCCGCTGCCTTCACCCTTTTTATTCTGCTATAAGTAGAATGCCCTATTAGGAAGGAAGAAGTCAAAATTGTGTATAGATTAATCAAAATACTGTTAATAAAGGGAACAGGCACTCTTTTATAATAAAAGCATGGATCTACATCAAAGCGTGTGCTTGAACCTACAGATAGAACCATTTTCCTTCTTTAATTATGTAACAGAATTAGGGGAACATTCGGAATAGCTAACAAAATGCTATATCAGAATCCTCAAGAACATGCTTTGATGTAGAATCAAAAACATTAAAAAATTGAGGTGAATAGGAATGAGTGCTAAAACAGAACTCTCAACACCCGCAAAGGTTACCAAGCATGCTAGAAAAAACAAAGTCTTCAAGGAAAAAAGTGAAAATGGAATCGGGTTATTGTTTGTGTCTCCGATGCTAATAGGAGTTTCTGTCCTGATGTTACTTCCTATTATTGCGACGTTCGTTCTGAGTTTCGCGGACTGGAGCTTTATTACGAATCTTTCACAGTTAAAGTGGGTCGGGTTTGCTAACTTCAGCAAAATCCTAGGAGATAAAGTGTTCCTGAAGTCACTTGGGAATAATGCTCTATTTATTCTGACTGTCCCGATTTGTATGCTGATCTCACTTTTGTTAGCGATTGCAAT
>NZ_SCFM01000095.1 GCF_004138295.1 Ectobacillus funiculus
TACTGAAGCGACGAAATTTGAAAGTTTTTTCATTTGATTTACCTCCTTAATGTAATTGATTACACTGTATATTTTTTATGTTTTTTTGGCAAATCAGCTATATATTCATGGTAACGGAAACAATGAAAATGAAAGCGAATAATTCTTCCATTTGAACTACTAATACGACAGGTTAGGTACATTTAGAAACATTTTGGGTGCCATTTTTTCAGAAAGATAGAAGAAGAGTATAAAAGGTTGTTCCTTTGCTTTTGGGCAGAGACTGGCTGGGGGTGTGTGGGTCATGAGTGATTCTGTTCACTGAATATGAATGGAGTATACAAAAAAGGATACATCTTTTAATAAAGATATATCCTTTTAAAAATTTGCCTGTAATTTTATCTCTGTGCTTTGTTTTTTTAGAGAGGAATTTATCAATACGTCTAATTGTTGACTACATTGGATCGTTTTAGGGTGGGTTAGTCCATATACTTTCCCTAAATAGAATAGTTGCTCTCTTTTTGTTTCAATTAAATTTGTAAGACTAATCATAGTGGCAATCCTTCTGTCTAAAGTTAAATAGTAAGTAGATTAAATAATAACTAAAAGTAAGTTCATATAAAATAGTCCAAATTATGGTATACATCTAGAATATTTTTCAATACATTTCTGTTAAAATTGTATACAAAACATTCGACAAAACCTACAGTATTTCCTTCTTTTTTAAGAGTACTTTTTATTAGGTTTTAGCACTTCCCTTGCTTTTGGGCAGGGGATGGCCGGGGGGGTGTGGGGCAAGGCCCCCACATGAGCGTGTAGGTATAAGGGGAGGGGGCAATACCAACAGACGGATAATCTGGCGGTTCGGCTCGTATAATTGCTCGTGCAAGCCGATAACCCGAATCTTGCTTTTGGTTAGCCGGCTTGGCGAAAGAGCCAAAACGAGCCGAACAAAATCATGCAAGGAGGCGAGAGCCAAGGTGGAGATTTTTTGAGTGGGTTTCTCAAAAATACTACTTGGTCCTTGTGTGATTTTGAGCCCCTAATATAGAGAGTTAAATAGTAAGTGAGTGTTATGAAAGGCACAAAATATCGGAATAAAAGCCAAACCCTATGCGCTGCTATCCTGCTTGGATAGCTCCTCCATTGGATTACCCTCTAGTTCAATACGCTTCTTGTATGCTTTCTTTATTATTTTGAATTGCGGGCTTTCCTTCTTCTTAATTCCTAAAATCTTCAGGTATGCT
Source organism: Ectobacillus funiculus (assembly GCF_004138295.1). GTDB lineage: Bacteria > Bacillota > Bacilli > Bacillales > Bacillaceae_G > Ectobacillus > Ectobacillus funiculus. The sequence goes on from NZ_SCFM01000095.1 coordinate 1,227, forward strand.
AAATAAACGCTAAGTTTTTCTGTAACTCCGAGCTGCCAATCCTTCCCCTTATAATTCGTAATAATGTTGTGCATCTCTACGAAAAGCTGTCTATTTTCATCTTCTAAAACCTTTCGGTCTATTACTATTGCGTTGGTTACGTCCATTGGCTTAACCATTCTTAGCCCTCCTTCGGAATTTATAAACGTCACAGGTTGTCGGAATAAAAGCCAAGCCCTTGCCCATATTCTAGGAATGTTAATAGCATAGCTTCGTCAGTAGGCTAGTTTACTCCGAAGCTAGAATACGAATATTCAAAGTCTATTTTTGCTTCAATCGCTCTACTAAGGTTTTTATTAGTTCTATGTCTGATTGCGATAGCTGCGAAATGTCTCCCAGTAAGTCCTGCATATCGGGACTGGTTGACTTAGAAACTTTAACGCCCGAAATAATGTACTCTATAGGTACTTCGTAAAGCTCCGCAAGTCTAATTAACATACTTAAGCTCGGTTCATATTTTCCTGATTCGTAACCGGATAGTGTATTATTTGCTACGCCGATAATCTGAGCAACCTCTACTTGTTTAAGTCCCTTCTTTTCTCTGCATATTCGCAACCTGTGACCAAAGTGCATATAAGCTCCCCCCTTCCATTCAAGTCATTTAAAGCCACAGGAAGCCCGTTAGCGCATCTTATCGAATAGAGTAGTAGTTTCCTATGTATTTTTCGTTAAAACAGCTTATCGGGCGATTACAGGCGTATGAAAGTTATGCGTTAGCAGTCTCCTTTTGGTACATCTTCATTTCTTCCTCTAATTGCCGCTGAATAGCTAATAGATCTTCGGTATTATCTTGCTGCTGCTGCTTTTCACCTGCTTGTTCCGCTAATTGCTGTTTCACATCTTCGGATAAATCCTCTTTGCGCGTTGACTTGCGATTGCTACCGCCTTGATTCTTCTGGCGCTGCTTTTGCCCAAATGACTTCATCTTATCCTCAACTATGCTAATCACGTAGTTTTGTGCCTTCTCCCAATCTGTACCGCCTATCTGCTTACAGTTAGCAGCTACATCTAAAATAGCTTTGATAGTCTTTTGGTTAGTAATTTCACGTTCTGCAATTTTAGCATTCACTAAAGAAAGAATATCAGCCTCCGTGATAACGGTAGGTAATACTTCTTCTTCTTCAAAATCTTTTAAAGGTTCTTTTAAACCTATTCTATTTGGGTGATACTCAGAGACACCCTCCCCCTGTCTCTCTGTGACAGGGTATTGTTTACTACCCTGTCCTTCTGTGACAGGGTAATTAGAATCGTGTTTTTCATCGATTTTCTCTGATTTTCTCGTTCTTTTGGTCGCTACTATATCTTTTCTCTTCAAAACATCCTGTTCGCCGTGTTCCTCTGTATATAACTTCTCCAGTGCTACCAATAATGGAGTTAGGTCATAATGATTCGGTCTTTGTACACCTGTTTCTTTATCGGTCACATTGATAATATCCAAATACCCTTTTTCAAAAAGGCTGCTTAAATATTTTTGTACATTCCGTAATGATACTTCCATGTCTTTTGCTAATGTTTCTTGTGAAGGAAATGCATTTCCATCTTTCCCGCCATAACCGAAAATGATTGTGAGCAATCGGTACTCTGCATTTGTAATATTTAAAGCCTTGCATTTTTTAGCAAGGTAGTTAGGGGTTGGAGTAAATCCCTCTTTAAAATACACATTGTATTTTCCCCAAACGATTTGCATTTTCATTTCATCCATAGCTTTTAATTGATTCATAATAAAAAGACCTCTTTTCCATTTGAATTTACGAAAAATGGCAAGAAGTCTCGAAAGGATAGAGTTGACCCTCTAAAAAACTATGTGCTAATATGATGCTAATAACATAGTTTTAAAAAAGGGTATACTATGCCCTTTAAGCTTCTTACGGGAGCCTTTTACCTGAACATTCCGCCAAGTTTGATACAGGTAAAGGGCTTTTTTCATTTTTGCGTATGTATTTTTCCTAATCTTAGCTTAGCATTGTTTTCCAATCTAGTTCAATTAAAATATGAGGAAGGAGCTGCTAGACTAGCAACCCCCTCGCATTTTATAAAACAACCTGGTGATTTAATTGTTTATGTAGATGATGAAGAGCAATAAAAAAAAGCCATCCCTAACAAGGAAGGCTTTTTGTGCGTTTCCAATGTTTTGTAATACCTGGTTTAAACTGTATTGAACTACCCCCACCTACTCGCTAACGCTCCTTGAGGTGGGAGATTCCGTATCTTCTTCCTAGGAAGCGAAATACAGAGCCGTTCAACAGGCTTCTCATAGAGCAAATAGGGAGAGCTCACACTTCCTTGTAAGGAGCAAAATCACCGAGGTGACTTTGTCCCTTACAAGGAGTGATAGCTGCTTCTCTTTTTTTACCCTATACGTGTTGCGATGTTCTTGCACCAATGCGCCCACCATTCTGGAGCTAGATCCTCTGGCCTTTGCAGCAAAATGGTGGTGATACAAGAACAGGCTGCGCCATTCCAAACGAGGTCAGGTTTCTATTTCTTCTAACCAAACTTTTGGTACATACTTCTACAAAACATCACGTTCTGGTTGGATCAGCCCATAGGTGCAAATCTCTTCGCTGAATAGTGGATTGGTCTGTCTCAACACATGATAGAACAAATGCGGGTGAAGCGCTTTGAATCTCCTTGTCAAAGCACCCTATTGCTTCCAGTAGTCCCCTTTCCCTTTTGGTTTATTTTGGTAATTTTACCAAAAGAACGTACGTTTGTCCAGTTGCATTTCCCTATTCATCAAACATGCTAGGCGGTTGCCTAGCCGACATTCATCCCCCACTTACCACTGGGCTACGCCCATCACGTGCTTGAAGCGGGGGTTTTCTGTCGGAAAATGATAAAGTATAATAAAGTTAACTATTTTGTTCGGTGAAAGAACAAGAATGATAATATAATGTGGAATCATCCACACAGGGGGAAACAGCATGCTACAAGGTACAGTAAAATGGTTTAACGGTGAAAAAGGTTATGGATTTATCCAAACAGAAGAAGGACAAGACGTTTTCGTTCATTTCTCTGCTATCCAAGGTGAAGGATTTAAAACTTTAGAAGAAGGTCAAAAAGTTACATTCGAAATCGTTGAGGGTAATCGTGGAGCACAAGCTGTTAACGTTCAAAAGCAATAATGAAAAAGAAGCCTTTCCCGAATCAATGGGAAGGCTTTTTTTCATGGGGACACGATAGGGACATTCATCCCCTTTTATTGATATCACGTTTTCACTAGGCTTTGCCTAGTCTATCACCCTATGTGATAGCAGAAATCCCTTATGCTCTTCAAGGGCATCCCTACTTCCCGAACAGTCTCGCCCAAAAGGATTGGCTAGAACGCCTCTGTTCTTCGGCTGCTATGAGGCGTTTTGTTTCCTGTGTATCTCGTATCAATTCCATAAGTGCAGCATCCCTTCCGGCTTCCCTTTTTTCTAGCTGATCCTCTAAACGCTTCACATGCTCGATTAGGGCGCCTTGCTCCTTCCGCATACGCTCCATTTCAAGAAACATAGCTTGTAATATTTCTTGTGTTTTATCGTCCGTCATAGCACTGTTATGAGGCGTTATAGTAGGCGTTTCTTCCGTAACATCGGTTGCTACGGTATCGGCTGTATCGCTTGCCATTGCTACATTTACTGCCTGTTCTAGCGTTATTCCCTTCTTCTCCATCGCTGCTATGACCCTTTGTAATAACAGAACGTCTTTGTTATAAAAAATCCTAGAATTATTTATGCCACGCTCAAAGCGGTAATTAGATTCCTCCAGGGCTAAACAATACTTTCTTAATGTGCTATCTGCGATCTGTAGTAACTTAGAAACTTCCTTACTCCAGTATGTCTGTTCCATTCATCCCTCCCCTTCCTATGTCCGTCACAAGTCTGTTATTCGGTTGCTATAGGGCGTTATCCTTCCGTTATGATACAGGAAAGGACTAGGGAATCGCTAGTGTTTAAATGCCAGGGGAGTGGACATAATGCTGATACCACTAACTGAACGGTATGCACATCAAAATTAGGAGGGATTCATAATGAGAAAGACTATTGATTTAGGTAATTTAATGCAAAACGTACACAATGCTTTGTTGGACGGGAAAGCATCCCCAATGGATGGAGAAGAAAAGTATATAGCTGATGTAAAACAACGGGTGCCGAAAATAGAGCAAGCCCTTCAAAAGGTAAAGAAGTATTTAGATCAAATCTCCCAACCGTAAGCAGAAAGCACCTTCCCCCGGATAACATCAACGTCCAGGGGGTGTTATTTCCTGCTTATAAAATTTCAATTACAGTATGTGAAATTAAAGTTTGTTTGAACGACAATCCGTCCATAACACCGTGTATAACCCTATTTGTTTTGTGTATAAACGGTTTTAATAATTCAAGATAAGAAAAAAAAGATTTCTCTATCGCAAAATCGAAAAAAGCCTAGCAAAACTGCTAGGCTTTTTTTATAAAATCTTAAACTATCTCTCCATTCCTCGATCTCGACTTCGAGTTTGTTGCTTTTCTAGTTTCTCTTTTTCCATTTGCTCTTGTTTTTTTGCTACGAATTTTTGAGCCCCTTCAATTTCGTCTTTATCAAAGTACTTCTTTAATAGCTTCTCTTTTGCTTTATCTAATATACCAGCCTTGATATAGCCAGCCTTGATGGCGAATTCAGGAATTTTTTCCTTATAAAATTCTTTAACCTTTTCCAGTGTTCTTTTCAGAAAGTCATTCTCTTTTTGCAGTTCCTCTTTGTCTTTTTTTAAATCGCTATTCTCACTCTTTAACAATTCTCTTTCAAGTGACACAGCGTCCTTATCACTTTGCAACTTTTCATTTTTGATTTTAAGGCTCTTATTTTCGTCTCTAAGCGTTTCTGAGGCCCTTGCTAGTACTTTAATATTATCAAAGTCTTCTAACGCAATCTCGACCGTTTTGGAGTGCATAAGACCCCCTCGTTTCACCCTCTATTTTGGGGCTAGATTTCGGCAAAAACTTCCATGTAAAGTATAACCCACTATACTTTACTGCGTAAAGTGTGGGGTCTGCGACGCCTTTTTTCGGCTTCCGCCGAGCCATGCACGCATGGCAAGACCGCGGGGGATTTCGCTCCCCCACCACCCCACGACCAACGGCAGCCCGTTGGATCGCAATAAAAAAAATCAACCAACCCCACCCTTCCAATCTTGGAAGGGCTGCCCCTTCGGCAGGCGCAAACCGAACGAGGTTCGGTTTTTTTCAAGAGGCTTTTGGTGAAGTGAACGTGTCAATTCCCTATCCTCCCGTTCCCTTTCGGGCCCGGTCCGGTACCATTGACACTACCAAAATCTTGTCCTCCAATCATTAAAAGAGAACACCCCTATAAATAAAAGAAAACAAAGAGGCCTTGATAGAGCTCTTTGTTTAGTTAACATAAAATCCGAAAACAGAACTTTAAAATACAACAGATCCCATGCTGTTTTTACCTGTTTTACCACTTATTTACAAATAGTCATAATATTTAGAAAATTTATAATTTTTAGTATTTACAAGGTTCGACTCTGGGTGTATGATAAACACAAGTCAAACATCCATCTTAAAAAGAAGGTGAATCCAGTGGGATAGAGTAAGGCGAATGTACGAATGATGTACAGGGTATAAAACTAAGATCTATTGAAAAAGAGGGTGATACCACCGGAGTAACGAAAGGCGAAGGCGGATGATCCATACGCTGGGTACGAGAAGATCCTAGAACTTTTTCAGGCAATGTTTTTCCTCGCCACAACCCATCTTTTTTTAATTATGAGATTGAAAAATCAGTGAAAGGATTTCAATGTAATGAATGAAGAAATAGTGTAAGCGACCTTGTCCTTCCAATATGGATGACGAGGTCGCTTACTGTTGTTTTATGCTCTTTTTTAGTGGAGTTGACTCTTGATAAGGTTTCTTTTATAAGATTCGCTTCTGTTGCCAGAAGTAGAGTATAGTAGGAGTAGTTGAAAATATATTCCAGGAGGCTACAGCCATGTCACAGGAGATTTGGATTAACCTGCCGGTCAAAGATGTTGAGAGGTCAACTGCCTTTTTCAATGAGATTGGATTCCATGCGGTGAGCGTTGGTAACGAGAGAGCCAAGCTTGCCATAGGACAAACAACGATTCTACTGTTCCCGGATGCGGCGTTTGAGAAATTTACAGGTTCAAAAACCGCAGATACTTCCCATAGCGCGGAAGTAATATTTTCCATTGGCGCTGAAAGCAGAGAAGAAGTAGATGCATTTATTCAAAAAGTAGAATTTGCCGGAGGAAGCATCTTTGGCAAGCCGAGTGAAATTGATGGCTGGATGTACGGCGCAGGATTTGCCGACCTGGACGGTCACCGCTGGAACCTGTTGTACATGGATGAGAGCAAAATGCCGAAACGCTAATATGGAAACACCGGTCACCTACTTAAGGTCACCGGCGTTTTTCTACGCCCCGTATAATCTCATATCTGTCATTCAATCCAAAATCGTTGCTTAGAAGGAAAATTCCTTAACGTTGTAAATCCGCATTTTTCTGATGCTACCCCTCTCGTAAAAAACAAAGATGCATACTGCATTCATGTCAGGTTAACATAATCCCTCATTATCGGAAGTAAAATGGCGAGGGATTCCCTCGGGCATCCGCGCCAACACTGGGTTTCTCGCAATCTCAAACATTATCAAGTATGCAGGATTTTATGCAATGCCCTAGCGGCGCGGCTTTTGACCTCCTGATCTTTTGACAATCCTCCCTACTTTTTGCATAAAATCCTGCATATTTTCTGTTATGGTTTCGTCACCAATTTTTTCACTTTTATAGACATATTTAGAGACTAAGGGCAGACTAGAATGGTAGGGTATTCCGTCCTTATGCTATAGGTATTCCTTAGGGATTGCCCCATATCACACAAAAATTTTAAAGATCCTCAAGCCATTACCTAATTGGAAGTTTGAGCCCCGCCCTTGCCATTCCTTGTGTTCAGATGACTGTTCAGGAGTTGGTTGCTGAAAGGGTAGCTGAACAACTTAAAAAACACGAGGAAAGCTTAAAGGAATGGCTAACTGAACAGCAAAGACAGCAACAAGAATTTCAAAGAGTATTACTCCAAAAAATAGATGAACGTGACCAAAATCTAATGACTATGATCCGTGAAACTCAGGAGACCAAAAAACTGATAGCGGCCACACAGCAAAAAAAGTGGTGGCAGTAAAAATGAGGCACACAGAAATGTAATCTGTGTGCCTCATCCATATCCTGATAGCTCAATCACACTTTTTTAACGTGCATTAGGAAATACTCTTCGAACTGTTTCACTGAATTCTTCAAATAAACCTTTTATCGGATCACCTTGCTTAATTCTTTTTCCGTAATCCTTCATTCGTTTAACAAAATCAGGGTTTGATGATACATATACGTTCCGAATATTCGGATCTGTAGCCCTTACTTTATCTGCAATCTTATTTTTGAGACGATCGGTTACTTCGCCTTTTGCACTATCGCGTAAAACAACTGCAGCATAGGCATTTCGGTTTGTAACAATAACGTTTGCTGTCTTTACTTCGTCTAGTTCTGTTATCCGATCAGCAGCTTCATCAGCTATTTCCATTCGAGTTTCGTTATTACGATCAAAATCATTGTTTTTGTTTATATTGACATCATTCTGCCTGTATTGAACATTTCGGATTTTATTGTTATCGCGATTGTCCATCGCTTCGTTTTTTTGGTTTGCTGCACAACCAAACAGTAAGAGAATTGGTAAAAAAGCCATTACTAAATACTTAACCTTTTTCACTATTACCACTCCTAATATGATTTATAACTTTTAAAATGACCAGATTGGTTATGCAATATACATAAACTAATAATGATAGCAGCCACCCAACAAAAAATGGCGGGAGTTTTGGAAAAAACAATGAGCTCATAATCAAATAAAAACCCCCCTCATTCCGCCGATTCAGAGGGGAGTTTTTATTTGAAGATAGGTGAATACACGGTGTTGTACTCTTTTTCACTGTATTCTTCAGATCACAAAATATACAGGATTTTATACAATTTCAGGGAGGGAAATAAAATGGCAAATTTGCCACAACCTTTGCCATTTCTACACTGTATAAAATCATGCATAACGTGAAAATTCATAGACTGGACAGAAGGTACATACGTATCAAAAAAATAGTCACTTAATAAGGTGACTATTTCTTTGATTTCCTGCATTTCATAAAAAACGCAGTCCTTATCTTCTGTCTCTGTTATAATCTTCTTCAGATAGAAAATACAAAATTGGGGGATACCTAATTGTTTAAGGAAAGAGTTAGCTTTCAAGGAGATATATACACAGTCATTCACGATTACAAAAATGGTATGATTGAAATAAAAAACAAGGATAGAAATTGGGATGTAAAATTAGTTAAACGAACTGAGGTACAGGTTGTAAAAGAAATTCAGTAAAACAGAAAATATATAGCTACTACTTTTATTTCTGCTTTCGCTCGTTATGGAAACGATGGATAAAACGTAATAACAAAATGATTTTTGCTTTTCTGTTGGTAGAGTGCTATAGTGAAGTTAAACCATTTTACTGTTAATATCATAGAGATTTAAATAAGCTGTAACTTCAGGGGGGAGCAAGGTTAAAACTCTCAGAGGTTGCAGTTTTTTTAGCTCTTTTTATTACTTGTAAAATGGTCGAAAATGGATATGTACATAAAGGTACATGGTAGGAGGATTTTTTTCATGGAAAACGGTAAAGTAAAATGGTTTAACAGCGAAAAAGGTTTTGGATTTATCGAGCGTGAAGGTGGAGAAGACGTATTCGTTCACTTCTCAGCTATTCAAGGTGAAGGGTACAAGTCATTAGAGGAAGGTCAAGAAGTTACATTTGATGTTGAGCAAGGCAATCGTGGACCTCAAGCTACTAATGTAAGAAAAAAATAATTGGAATGAAAGGGAAGGGTATTACCTTCTCTTTTTATTTTGGAACAATGATTACGGATAGGCTTTTTTATTTTTGTAATGGACGGAGGTCAACTACCCACCACTTAAACATTAACACGTTGAGGGGGGAGGCTTCTTTCCTGAAAATCTGTTAAATAAAACTGGATCAGTAGAGAATCCGAAAAGTCCATTTCTATACAGAAGTATTTTTACATAAAAAAACCGACTCACGTTTTTATTTTCATGAATCGGCTAGTGAATCTTATGATAGAAAGAAGTCATTATGATTTACTCCTCATTTTTGATGTCTTAAGTGAAGAAGTTTATTTATTACGACGAATTAGAGCGTTTCCGTATGCGTCCATTGATTTTACATAGCTTTCCA
>NZ_SCFM01000096.1 GCF_004138295.1 Ectobacillus funiculus
CATTTGCGTGTAGAAGGCTTTAAAGCAGTTGTAACAATGGACTCCCACGGCAATAGCCTTCATGCGGATGTGGATAAAACATCTTTAGAAAGATTGGCACAGTTTAAAGAACCTGTATTTAAATAAGGGGATGAAAACAAAGTGTACGATTATCCCATGCAGGGGAAGCTCTTTGCAGTTGTCTCTAATGGGATAGCCGTGCTCGGTCTTGGAGATATCGGGCCAAAAGCTGCTATATCGCGGACGGTGTGGTCCAGGTTACATTTTATATGTACTCAGGCTGTCCGCGATGCAAGATGGGGACTAGTCTATTGCTCTTTAAAGGCTGTGAATAAAGTGTATAGATACTTCATTAACATGAGGATTCTGGTACGAAAATAGCTTAGTGGGAGTATAGGAGTGAAGGGATATTGAAAAAAAGCTGGATTGTTCCATTAGTTTTCACAGTTATTCTAATAGCCATGATAAGCTTAGTAGCTCAGTTTCTTAAAGGAAACGATAAGCCTAAAGTTATAATTGTTTTAAAAAGACTAGATATAGAGTATTGGAAAGCTTTTGAGGCAGGAGCTAAAAAAGCGTTTCGTGATTTTGATATAGATGGTACAGTAACTGCTCCAGCTTCTATATACCCCATTACCAATCAAGCTAATCTATTAAAAAAAGTTCTAAAACAACATCCAGATGCACTAATTGTAGCTCCCACTCATATCCAGGTTGCCAATCCTGTATTGATGGAATACAAAAAACAACACATTCCCGTATTTCTTACAGCCACAGATGTTGAGTGGGAATACCAAGCCTCGTATATTGGAACGGATAACTTTACATTGGGTAAGACGGCGGGAGAATTATTAGGCTCTATGCTACAACCAGGGGATCAAGTAGCTATCCTTCTTGGGAAAATCGATGATCAAGCCATGATCGATCAAAAAAATGGTGCAAAGAAAATTTTAGAGGATGCCGGCATAACGGTTGTCGCAGAACCAGTAGGGTATGACAGGTTAGGGAATCCAAAACCGGTACTGGAAAATGTTTTGCAAGATTATCCAAATCTTAAAGGTGTAGTTGCTACTAGTGATAGACTAGCCCTAGAGGCGTTAAAAGCAGTAGAGGAAAAAGAGTTAAAGATCTCGATCGTCGGAACAGATGGCCTTACGGACATGGTAGAATCCGTTAAAACGGGAGAATTAAGTGCTACAGTAGCACATAATCCTTATGATATGGGCTATCTGAGTGTGGAACAAGCATATAAAGCAATTAAGGGGGACACCATTGGAAAGAGAGTTGATAGTGGTATTGAAATCATAACGCACGATAATGCGAAAGAGAGATTAGATTTTCTAAAAAAAATATTACATTGAAAATAAGCTTTTAACATTACTCTTAGTTAAAAAATAACCTCTAATCTTTGCTAAACGAAAGGTCAGAAGTTACTTTTTTACAGATTGTGGAGAAAGGCAATTTTTATAAAAAGAATTGTCCTAAATAGTAGAAGATTTATTTGTATATAAAAACCCCTTTTAGCCGTCTAAAGGGGCTTTTATATCCTATTTTTTCTCGTTGATAACGCATAAAACACCACTGAGAATTAAGATGGAGCCGAGCCAAAACATTATACTTTCCTACAGTATAAACAAGCAATGCTCTCCAGGACACTTAAATAGAGGGAGTTCAATTCCCTTGCTGTTCATGAATAATAGAACGCCATTTTAAATCACCACGATCTAAGCCGTGAATTAAAATTTCTGCTGTTCCCATGTTTGTTGCAAGTGGAATAGCATATACATCACAGAGACGAATTAAAGCTGAAATATCTGGTTCGTGGGGTTGCGCAGTTAGGGGGTCGCGAAAGAAAATAACCATATCCATTTTATTTTGCGCTATTAATGCTCCAATTTCTTGGTCACCACCTAGCGGACCTGATTGAAAACGATGAACCTCTAATCCTGTTCCCTCCATAATTTTTATCCCCGTAGTTCCTGTTGCATAAAGCTCATGGTTTACCAAAATGTGTTGGTAAGCGATTGTGAAATGAACCATATCATTTTTCTTTTTATCATGTGCAATCAATGCTATTTTCATCTTTTATTTCCCCTACCTGTTAAGTTATTTGGGCAGACTTCGCTTAGTTTTAGTAATTGTTGATAACGAGGCATTCTTATTTGTTAAGAAGGAATGGCAAACGTCATCTTTTGTGATAATATCATTTTCCTATCTCAATCCTAGAAAATTCCCACTAATTTTTGAGGATATGAGGAGAAGGGAAGGAATTCTTGGTTGAATTCGCTTTAGAGTAGAATGCCAAAAAGTTGATGACTAGGTCTATATCCATGTACTAACGCATGATGGTAGTGTAAGCAATGTCCGTCTATTACTCACACTACCATCATTTCTACCAAATTACTACGAAAATGTGGTCTATTCGATTGGTATTATTTACCTGATATCAAAACGATATCAGGCTGATCGTGCTTTCGCTTGAAGGGGCTTTGTGTCTTCACATTAACGCATATTGAGCTAATTATCTAGCGCTTTTTGCACTAGAACCCGCTGAAAGATAGATGCAGATAAAAGAGACATTGTGAAATCGGTTTATTAAAAGTTGAACGAATGGATTTGAACAAAAAGTAAGTTAAGCAGTATTGGGGTAGGGGCTTCAGGTCTGTTAATTTTAAAAATAATTCTATTAATGTAGTAGTTCATTTAGAAGGTCTTTTTGAAATGGAAAACATTGATCTGTAAGTGTAGAATCATACAAGCCATGGAAAATAAAGAAAATGCCACGGCTATATATATTGAACAGATTTCACAAAAAGGCAAAAAAACTTTTTAGCTAGGTGCGACATGTGAATTGTTATAATTTCAATCACCGTATTTAAATTTTTAATTAATAAAAAACATACAAAAATATAGAATTCTCCTTTTATGTACTAATTAAAAATTCTTTCAACCGGTATCCTCGATAATGAGTGCGTCGTTCATGAATGAGGTATCTTCTTCAAATGTTAAGAACAGAACAAATTTGGCTCCCGCCATAGGAGAGGGAGTTTGAATCCCATTTAGCAGTCCACGTGGAACTATTGAATTTATTTTTTGATGAAACTATACTTCAGGCATAAATTCGTTATATCGAATGTAGTTCGCATATGTGAATTATAAATATAAAGGAGTCATTGAAGCGGCTTTGAAGTTATCTAACCAACTGGGATATACTGCGAAAAGATTGTATGTTGTAACTAATTGAGATTCTAAAAAGAATCCATAACAAAATAGGGAGGTATTCCATTGACGAGAAAGCTAGAAAATTTAAAAACGATTTATGAAAGCGGTGTTGTGCTTATTATTCGCTCTGAAAGCGAAGAGGAAGCCTTGGTTGTTGCCGAAGCTGCCATTCAAGGCGGAATTAAAGCTTTAGAGATTACGATGAGCGTACCCAACGCTTTAAATGTAATTCAAACTCTAGCAAATCAATATAGTAACAAAGGGATTTTGGTTGGAGCTGGTACGGTATTGGACGGAGAGACGGCTAGGGCTGCTATTCTAGCTGGTGCGGAACTATTAGTCAGTCCGCAGCTTAATGCAGATATGATTAAGGTTGCCAACCGCTACCAAGCGATTACTATTAGCGGGGCTTTTACGCCAAAGGAAGTAATCGAGACTTTAGAGGCCGGAGCAGACATTGTGAAGCTATTCCCAGCTGAAGTGGTAGTCCCAAGTATGTAGCGTCGATTATGGCCCCAGTTCCACAAGCGCCTATTGTGCCGACAGGCGGCGTTACCCCATAGCTTACAACCAGTGCACTTCCAAGTTCGAACATAAACATCATGGCAAATAGTTGAATAACGCTTATTTTAGCTTTCTCCATCGCCTAGAGCCTTCACCTCTTACCGATTCTATCGTTTGATCCGTATCCTTGTATGGTTCATCTAATCATTTATCCTGCCCTACTTTCCTATTTTGAATACTTTTAGGAGATAAGGGATGTAAAATCTATACTTATATACGTCAAGTTGATATAATCCGTCTTCTTGGAGAGTGACCTGTTTTCTTAGCTTGATAGGCATGTATCAGAACCCCATACCTACTCTAACTATGTAAAGAAAACTCGTTGATTGGCGAGCCCTGCCTTTGGGCAAAGACAGAGGCGTGGCCCTACTTATACTGTATTCCTAAAATTTCCGACTACGTTGAATTGATTTCCAGCTGGAAATGTATACTTTCCTACAGTGGAACAAAAACAAACCGATTGATATATCAATCAGTTTGTTTTACCTACACATCTTCTCTTTTAGAAAGTCAATAAAAACAGATTTTGGTCTGCCTTTTAAATAGATAAAATCAATACTAATATTGATTTTCACTGGAGGTGCCATTTCAACTCGGATCAATTCTCCATTTTCTAATTCTTGTTTGACACAATGTTCAGGCAAGAAGCTAATGCCCATCCCTTGTATCACCAAATTTTTTGCTGTTTCCATATTATCTACTTCTAAAGATATAGTCGGACTGACATCATTACTTGAAAATAGCCGATGAATCATGAGCCAATCCATTGATCCATAATCAAAAAAGATAAGGGATTGTTTACTTACATGTTCTATTGTCACGTTTTCTTCTTTTAACAATATATGATTTCGAGGCACAAAAAGGCCAATAGGGTCATTATAAAGACGAATTGATTCTACTTGAGGATGTGTTTCTGTTCGTACGATGCCAAAGTCAACCTCTTTATTAATAACCTTCTGTAAGATGTCTTGTGAATGACCCGTTACAATTTTTATTTTAACATCCTTAAATTCAGATTTGAAATCAGGTAAAATTTCAGGAAGGATATTATTAGATATTGATAAGGCACTGCCAATTACCAAGTCATATGGGATTGCTGCTTGCTGCAACCCATACCTTGCTTCCTGATAAGCTTGCAAAATTTTTTGTGCATGTGGAAAAAAATACTCTCCTTTTTCAGTTAAGGAAATCTTATTACCATTTCGATGAAAAAGCTTTATATTAATTTCACGTTCAAGTGATTGGATACGTGCTGTTACAGAAGGTTGGGTTAAATAAAGAGCTTCGGCGGCTTTATTGAAACTACCAAGTTGACAAACATATATAAAAGCTTCAATATTTTCAATATTCATGTCTAAACGCTCCTTACTTTAACTCTCTATTATCATTTACTATAACATGTACACGTAGATCGTATGCATCAAAAATTGGTAAAGTGAGGGTGCGACAACTCTGCCGCATTCCCAACTTCTACATTACACACTTATTACTTCTTTTTCTGTTCCATTAGCTATTTTAATCACCATTTTAGCTACAATTTCTGTTGGATCAATAATGCAAATATTTTCGGATGATTTCAATACAAGAGGAACCTCTGTGCAACCTGCTATAATAGCCTCTGCTCCGCTCTCTTTCAATTTATCAGCAACCGTTGAAAGATATAAACATCCTGTTTCTAAATTTCCACCTTTAATGGCATATATTCCTTCCATCACTTTTTCTTGCATTTCTTTATCAGGCTCAATGACATCAATCTTGTAACTTTGACAACTGTTTTGGTAGAGCTGCGTCTTAATTGTCCCATCCGTCGCTAACAAACCTACTTTTCTAAAATTATTTTCTTGCACAAAGCGAGCCGTTTCTAAAGGCATATGCAAGATCGGAGTATTAACAGATCTTTTCGCTGCTTCATAGAAAAAATGAGCGGTATTACACGCAATAACAAGAAAATCTGCACCAGCGTTTTGCAATCGCTGCGCTGATTGGACAATGTATGGGGTCGGATCTATTCCTTTTCCCAAAATAGCCGTTGTCCGATCAGGTATTTGAGAATAGTTGTCTGCAATGATATGGATATGATCTTGATCCTTCATTGCAGGTGTATAAGAAATAATTTTATTCATTAAATCAACAGTTGCCAAAGGTCCCATGCCACCAATAATTCCAACCACTTTTTGCATTTTGTTCACCACTTTTAAACATATTTTGAAAGCCAAATCCTAATAAAGTTCCTAGTACTTCAGTAAAAGTGCTTTGACTGATTGATTTAATTATAAGTTCCTTTTTAAGGGATGAATTATAGAAAGAATCTATACAACAATAGAAACTATGTATTGATAACTAGTGTATAAGGGGATTTTGCTATCGAAGATTACGATCTAACAAGTGATAAACAGGTATAGATGCTGGTTGATAACTGGTATACGAGTAGAGAGCTTATCGGTATGCGTAACTAAAAAAGGAAAGTTCTTTCTTTTTTGTCGTTAAATTAAAGAGATAAACAAATGAATCCAATGGTATTCTAAAGGATTCCAGACGATTGATTGTCTTCAAAATATAGATTTGTAAAGGTTTTAAATATATTTATGTAATTTTTTAAAAGTTATTGACAATTAGTATGTTTGAGGATAAACTCATAAACAAGAAAGCACTTTCCTTTAGAAAACGGATACATTTTAAAGTGGATGATGATTTATACTTGGGATAATTTCTTAAGTGTTTGATATTAAAGGATTTATCGCAAGTGTATATTTCAGATCAATCTTCTTTTAGGGAAACTACTTTCTTTTTGTTAAAGTATGGGTGAATAGAAGAATAGTGAGCGAGATTGTGAAAGCGCTATAAAACCCGATGCTTACGAAATGGAATGATAAAGTAAAACAACACAGGCTTAACAATGAAAAATAATGAATCAGGAGGAAGCAAAATGAGTAGAGAGTATGGTCTATGTTTATGGTCTTTTGGAGACATTTCTGTTGAAGAAAAATGTAAGATAGCGAAAGAGATTGGGGTAGACGGTGTAGAAGTCCAAGGAGACCTCACACAAGATCCGAGGGAATTAGCAAATTTATTGTCCAAGTATGAGTTGAAGGTCTTATCTGTTACACCTGATAATGTGGATATTTCTAGTGCAAATGAAGATACAAGATTACAAGCAGTACAATACTTTTTAGATTTATTAAGCTGGGCGAGCGCTTTAGGTGCAAATAGAATCTGTTTACATGGAGATGTAGGTAAAACAGCTGGGTGTGGGGATCTTGCGAAGGATTGGCAGCTTCTTGTAGAGAGTTCGAAAACAGTGATGGAGAAAGCGGAGGCTCTATATATCGAAGTAGTATTCGAAGTGTTAAATCGCTATGAGAATCATCAGATTGTCACAGGTAAAGAGGCTTTAAGCCTAATCGATGCTGTAAATAGTCCGAATTTGCTTATTCTGTTAGATGCATATCATATGAATATAGAAGAAACGGATCCTATCGAGGCGTTAAGAAACGTAGGAAGTAAGTTAGGTGTGTATCATGTAGCTGATTCCAATCGCCAAGCCGTTGGAAATGGCCATTCAAATATAAAAGGCCAGATCGAGGCGTTACACGAAATAGGTTATACGGGTCCAATCATTATGGAGATGGTGGCTGAAGGACCAAATCCTTTTACAGCAGTGAAAGGAGAAGATTATCTTGAGGTTCTTACGAATTATTACAAAACTTCATTAGAAAAGCTAAAAGCATGGGATCATTCAAATGTAGAAGTGTAATAGGTCACGAAAAACGATGGGCAAAGTAATGTAAGGGGCGTGTGAAAAGATGATATGCCCCTTAAGCATCACTTAAAACCTAATAAAAAATTGTATTAGCTTAAAATAGCAACATAGTGATATTCCCTCTCACGTTTGTGGATTGCATAGTAATAGATTAGGGAGGATGTTTTGTAGGAGAATGATTCTTCTTAATAACGTTACCTTTCTATAACTAGATATCAGAAAATGAGATGTATTAGTTGCTAAGGGAAGAGAGAGGGAAGAGATGAAACCAACGATAACAATATATGATGTAGCAGAGAAAGCTGGTGTATCGATTTCAACAGTTTCCAAGGTATTGAATGAGACAGGGAGTATTGCGGAAAAAACGAGACAAAAGGTTAGGGAAACGATGAGAGATCTGAACTACCAGCCTAGTGTTGCAGCGTCTGTTAAAAAACGTATCCAAACGATCGGGCTTCTCATACCTAGTATTGCGAATCCGTTTATGGCAGAAGTGGCAAGAAGTATTGAGGATCATGTGAAAAAATTTGGCTTCAGTCTGATGGTTTGCAGTACAGATAATAATTTAGAAAATGAGATTGAGTATATTTCGATACTTAAGCAAAAGTATGTAGATGGTATTATCATTGCCACGGGACTTAAGAATCATAAGATAATAAGAGAGTTAATGAACGCTGAGCTTCCCGTCGTTTTACTTTCGCGGGATATACCCTCTCTTGCTATTGATACGGTATTAGTAGACGATTTTTTAGGAGGGTATGAGGCTACACAGTACTTAATGGATTTAGGGCACCGAAAAATCGCAATGGTTACTGAGAGTATGAATTTGTCGGTAGTTAGGGCGAGGGTTCAGGGATATAGACAGGCGCTTGAGGAAGCGGGATTAGAATATGATGAGAATTTGGTTCTTCTGAATAATAGTACATTTGACGCAGGGAAACACGCGACACAAGAACTTCTAGATGTATCTGAACCGCCGACAGCTATTTTTGCATCAACTGAGTTTTTGGCAATTGGAGCAGTCAAAAGTGCGCGGGAACTGGGGCTACATGTTCCTGAAGATCTTTCAATTGTTGGATTTGATGATACGATCCTGGCTACCGTCTGTGACCCGCCATTAACGACAATAGCGCAACCTATTCAGGAAATGGGTAAGAGAGTGGTCGAACTATTAGTTGACGGGATCGAAAGGCCGAAGGGGATTAAGCAGCGAATCGTTTTATCCCCAAAGCTAGTTGTTCGGGAATCCACCTCTCGTAATAAGATGGATAAGTAAGCTT
This sequence comes from Ectobacillus funiculus, assembly GCF_004138295.1. Lineage (GTDB taxonomy): Bacteria > Bacillota > Bacilli > Bacillales > Bacillaceae_G > Ectobacillus > Ectobacillus funiculus. Next base: position 8,827 of record NZ_SCFM01000096.1, read on the forward strand.
GGTCTTATTACGGGAGAAACTCTTCCTAATGTTAAGGGACGTTGGATACGATGATACAGCTACTGCTAAGCCTTTTCGAGAGAAATGTAAGCGATGATATTTAGAAGACTTCATTAAAACTGCCAAGGGAAAAAACAGCTGTTGTTAGATATTCAAATGAGATTTCTGCTTGTCTGAAAGGGAGGTGGTGTTGAAGTAGTTATATACTATTTTGGTAGGATTTTAATGTAAGCGCTTCATAACAGGCATTAGATATTTATAAGGTATTTATAAGGGGGATTTATAATGGGAATTAAGAACAAATTGATGCTTCTGGTCTCTTTAATTGTTGTATTCGCTTCATTCATGACTGCTTGTTCTTCATCAAACTCTGCTTCAGGTTCTGATGGCGATAAGAAAAAAATTGTTATTGGTGCAGCTATGCCGCTATTTGATGATAAATTTATGTCTTATCTACAGGATTCTATGAAAAAGGTTGCAAAGGAGAAAGATGTTGAGCTAAAGATGGTCGACGCAAAAAATGACTCTAGTAAGCAGCTTGCTCAAGTAGAAACATTCATTACACAGGGGGTAGATGTTCTTCTAGTTGCTGCTCCAGATCCAAGTGCGATTCAACCGGTAGTCGATGCGGCAAAGGATGCGAATATCCCACTCGTTCTCGTGAATCGTATGCCAAGTGAAAAGCTCGTTAAGCAGGTTTACGCATATGTAGGCTCTGAGTCTATCCAAGCTGGAACAATGCAAATGGAAAAGGCTGCTGAAATGCTTGGTGGCAAAGGGAACGTTGCAATCATTCATGGTCAATTAGGTGATGAGGCAGAAATCTATCGAACAAAGGGCAACAAAAACGTAATTTCCAAAAACCCTGAAATGAAAGTTGTTCGTGAAGGAACAGCAAACTGGCAACGTGCTGAGGCTATGAAATTAACAGAAAACTGGATTCAATCTGGTCAGAAGTTTGATGCTATTGTAGCCAATAATGATGAAATGGCGCTTGGTGCAATGATGGCATTAGAAGCTGCTGGTAAATTAAATGATGTACTAGTTGCTGGTATTGATGGTACGCCAGATGCATTGGGGTACATTAAATCTGGAAAATTGAAAGCTTCCGCTTTCCAAAACCCAATGGAGCAAGGAAGTAAGGCAATCGAGACAGCTATTAAAGCTGCGAATGGCGAGAAATTAGGCAACAAATATGTATGGGTGCCATTTGAGGTCATTACAAAAGACAATGTTGACACGTATATTGCGAAATGGGAAGGTGCGGGAAATTAAATAACTCATACTTGATAAGGGGCTGCTCGTGTTGTTAAGTAAAACAGGAGTCCCTTATGCCTATTACGTTACTGGTTAGGGGGAGCATAGCGTGGATCAGGAATACATTCTAGAACTAAGTAACATCACAAAAGAATTTCCAGGTGTAAAAGCTTTGGATAATATCCAGCTGAAGGTACGAAAAGGAACAGTTCATGCTTTAATGGGTGAGAATGGCGCTGGGAAATCGACGCTTATGAAAATTATCTTCGGGGTGTATACACCAGACAAAGGCACCATTAAGTTTAAAGGGCAGGAAGTGCAAATTAATGGCCCTAAGGATGCCTTAAGCAAAGGGATTTCGATGATTCATCAGGAATTAAGCCCTGT
>NZ_SCFM01000097.1 GCF_004138295.1 Ectobacillus funiculus
AACAAAAGTGAGATCAGCATACAAATCGGGACAGTCAGAATGAATAGAGCATTATTCCCGAGCGACTTCAGAAACACTTTATCCCCTAGGATTTTGCTGAAGTTATCAAACCCGACCCACCTTAGCTGTGAAAGATTCGTGATAAAGCTCCAATCCGCAAAGCTCAGAACGAACGTCGCAATAATAGGGAGTAACATCAGGACAGAAACTCCTATTAGCATCGGAGACACAAACAATAAACCGATTCCATTTTCACTTTTCTCCTTGAAGGCTTTTTCCTTTTTGACAGGTTTGACAACCTTTGCAGGTGTCGAAAGTTCTGTTTTAACACTCATTCCGTTTCACCTCAATTTTTTATTATAGTTTCATTATAAAATAGACATGAATCTCCTCCTTAACGGTATTTTGATGTATCACTCTATAAATTTGACTTCTATAATTCGATTGAGAAATTTACGGGAATGCAAAAGGCCCATCACTGATGGAGGGGCCTTTACTTCTTTCTATTAGGGCAAATAAGGACAACAAGCTGGCGATTCAGGCCTTTCCGCCCCTATACTCAATAGGCGTAACTCCTACATAGTTTTTAAAAATCTTAATAAAATAGCTTTGATTATCATAGCCGAGCCGTTCACAAATCTTCCCTACAGAGTCAGCCGTTTGTTCAAGCAATTCTTTTGCTCTGGAAACCTTCATTTTTGTTACGTATTCAACAAAGGTCTCCCCGACCTCCTTCTTAAACAATCGGCTGAAGTAGCTTGGATTCAGAAACAGATAGCTAGCAACCTCTTCCAAACTGATTTTCTTTTCTAAATTTATTGAAACATACCTGAATGCATCTAAAATTTCCCGGCGTCTTGTCTGCTCATATACTTCATGAACGCGAGACAGTACAGACTTAAAATAATCCATTAGCCAAACCTTCAGTTCACTAAAAAAACGAATCGTGAGAATCTCATTATGCAGGCATTCAACTGTATAATCCGATCGAAAAAACTGCAACGCCTGCAATCTTACTCTTAAATCTAATACAAGCTTAAGTACCCAATCCTTTACTATCTCAGGAGGGAATTGTTTTTCCTCTAGAAACGCACTCCATTTAGCAACAAAAGTAGTGATTCTACCTTCGTCTCTAAGCATTACCAGCTCTCTCATTTCTGCTGCTGCTTCGTCATATCTGGAAAATAAATCTTCGTTTGTCGCCTCGGCCGCTTTCTTTTCTACAATAGTACCAGATTCCATATAAAAACTCTGATGCTCACTATTTAACAGAAGCGTTAACTCCTGTTTAAAGGTTATCAAATTTGTACACTGTTCACCTATTAGAAAAGACAGCGATATGTTTAATGATTTTTTCAATGCATGCTGAATCCTCTTCATACCTTCAGTCGCCGCAGACACTGCTTGAAATTTTAGAGTTGAAGAAGAAGGGAAAAACACAAATAACTCCCTAGCTCCAAGGTTAAAATGCACTGCACTTGGACAATGCGCCTCGATTGCCTCGGTAACGACATTATTAATTGCAAAATCCAAAGTATCCTCAGAAAAATACTTTTCTTTCACCAGGCTAAAATCATGTATCATGGCTCTAGATGCAATATATCTCGTTTGATCCAGCTGCAACCCTAATAATTTTGCTTCTGTGAGCCATTCTTTTTCATCCATTTTAGCCGAGTTAATTGTTTTTTTGATAAATCGTTCTTTCACACTCTCTCTATTTCGATCAAGCATACTCTGCAAATGCAGCTGTTTTAGCGTTTTATTCTGCGCATCATCAAGATTTTTCTTAAGCTTCTTGATTACGTTGCATAGCTCTTCGGGATCGAAGGTATCCTTTACAAGATACTCCTGTACTTGTAGCTTTAATGCCTGCTGTGCAAATCCGAACTCAGAGTGGCATGACAAAATGGCAACCTGTAAATTCGGATTTCTATCTTTTAATTGTTTTGTCAATTCTATCCCATTCATTTTAGGCATACCGATATCAGTAATTAATATATCAGGCATCTCGAGCATCGCTCTTTCAAAGGCACTCATACCGTTTTCATGCGTACTTTGAAGCGTTACGCCTAGCTGTTCCCACTCGATCGCTTCAGATAAAAACTCTAGTACTGGATAGTCGTCGTCAACTAACATTACTTTGTACATCAGATTTGCCTCCTCCTTCAGGAATGATCAGAATAACTTGCGTGCCCTTTCCCAGTGCACTTTTTATATCCATTTTGAATGTTGGACCAAAGGTCATATACATTCGTTCATACACATTAGATAAGCCTATAGACGAGAAGCCTTTGTTAGTTTTATTGCTACTATTTTCTGTACTATTAGATTGGACAAGCTTTCTTCGTAAATAACTCAATGCCTGCTCATCCATTCCTTGACCATTGTCTTCAATAACGATAACAACTTTATCTTCTTGCATTTTGGTGCTTACCACAATAGTTCCTGCACTTTGGTTTAGGCCGTGGATGATGGAATTTTCGATGATAGGCTGCAAGATAAACCGTGGAATCCTCACTGAATATGCCTCTTCGTGTATCGATATTTCAACATTTAACTTTTCTTTTTGCCTCATATTCATGATGCCAATATAATCTAAGACAATTTGAATTTCTTCATGAAGTGTAATGATTTCTTTGTCTTTTCCTATTGTCATACGTAATAATTTGGATAGGGAGCTGAGCATACCTGCACTTTCCTTGTCTCCTTTCACCAAAACCTTCATACGGATAGAATTAAGGACATTAAAAAGAAAGTGAGGATTGATTTGTGCTTGGAGCATATCCAGTTCTGCTTTTCTTTTTCTTTCCTGTGTATCGGTAATTTCCCGAATCATTTCATTAATACGGTCCAGCATCTGATCGAAGGATTTGGACAGTCGGCCAATTTCATCCTGGCCTTGAAGCCTCGACCGGATGTTTAAATTACCGCTCTGCACCTTATCTACAACATTTCCTAAATGGACCAATGGCTTCGTCACTGTTTGCATAAAATAAGTCAGAAGAATTAAGAAAATAGTGAAGGAAATAATTTGTACAATAAATACCTTATTAAAAATGGCATTGATTTTATTTGTCGCTTTCTCATAGGGAACTAAAGAGACAAGCTTCCAGCCTGTGAAAGAGATTTCATGTTCGGCAATCAGATAGTCCTTTTTGGAAATCTGAAAAATATTTGGCGAGTTGTCTTCCTTAAGATGAGATCTATATTGGAATAGCTCACCAATCCTAGAATCATCCCTATGCGAAAGAATTCGGTTTGAAGAATCTAAGAGCATCATTTCCTCATCCGAATTCTTATTTTCGAATATTTGGTTAATTTTATTTTCCATGATGGTTACGATTACATATCCGTATATATTTAAATTCTCGTCCCGTAACGTTCTAGCTACTGATACTTGATAGGGATTGTTCATTTTCTCTGATGCAAACATTGTAGGCTGGGTGTCAATCCACACTGATTCATATCCTTTTATCTTGCTCATTTGCGCAAACCAAGCTTCGTTAAACAATTGAATCGGGGTAAAGTCTGAGACAGGATAATTCGTATACGACTTACCGTTTTTTAAAAGAATTGTGACGTATGATTTTTCTCCAACTAACGTAATATTTTCAATCGTTTTATTCACTTTTCTTTCGTCCATAAACTGCTGATAGCGCTGTTCTGGATCTTGTTCCGTAGTACTATTTGCATTTGCTTTTAAAATTGTATTCATTTCAGCATCAACTTGAATAAAATTTGTAATGTACATCATATCTTGCAGGAGCTTCTCTACATACTCATCTGCAATTGTCAGCTCTCTATTTGCATTGGAAAGCGCCTGTTCTTTCACAGTATCCTTTGTCAAATAATTATAGATAAATAAAGTAATGATTCCGGGTATAACCAGACAAATGATTGAAATAAAAATAACTTTAAAACGAAACGAACGGGGCACCAGCATATGCTGTATCTTATTCTTCATATGTAGGGATCCTCCTAATAAAAAGATAGGTATATAACGACTTGTACCCCTCTTCTTTATGATTCAATTACTATTTACTATTGTTGATAATTTCTTGTACTCTCTGTTGCGAAACCGCAATAGTCTTATCAACGTCCTGCTTATCAAAAATCATCTTTTCGTATTCTTCATTGAGCACTTTATAGATTTCAGCCTGATAGGAAACAGGCGGAATGATCTTGGATGATTTAGCGTTTGTTAAGACGCTAATGAGAGACTCCTTATCCACCTTTTCAGGATTTTTAGTTCCACTAAGAATCTTATCAATAATTTTATTGAAGTCGCTATCGCTTACTTTATTCCATGATGGAACATTTTTGCCTTGGACGATTTGCCCTTCCGTTGTATACCAGCGAATAAATGTATATGCTTCCCTTTTGTGCTTTGAATTTGCAGCAACTGCCATATAATCTGTTGTTACTGGTGTATAACCACCTTCATCGCCCTTTTCGTTTTTCGGATATGGAGCAACCGCAACATTAAAGGTTAACGGGAACTGCTCTGTACCTCCAAGTTCGGTATTCATCCAGCTCCCAATTAGGATAGAGCTCGCCTCCTGATTAAAGAACTGATAACGGTAATGCATCTTCTGAGATAGTATGTCTGTGTACGGAACAGCCGATTTATCTTCTTTTTCCATTTTCAATCGCATTTCAAGTGTTTTCTTGAACAATGGGTTATCGAGGTTTGATTTGCCGTCTGCTGTTATAAATTCCGTATTGTCAGCTTCACTTGCAAGTGCAAGCTTCAGATATTCCATCCAACTTCCATTTTGCGGTCCATGAAAGTATGTTCCAAAATGGCCGTCTCTTGTCATCGCTTTTGCGTATGTCATAAATTCATCCCAAGTCCAGTCTTTCGGAACCTCAAGACCAGCTGCGGCCAAATGATCTTTATTTAAGAGAACATACCAAGGGTTGAACTTACCTGGCAACGCATAATATTTTCCATCTATTTGTGTGTCAACCTTATACTCCTCGGAAACTTCATATCCTTCTTCCTTAATAAATTCATCAATTGGTGCAACCATTCCTAGGCTTACTCGTTGTGCATATGCTGCTGGTTCACTGAACATGAGAACATCTAATTGCCCTCCAGATGCCGCTATAAGATCCAGCTTTTTTGTGGCTTCCTGGGTATCTCCCTTTTCACTTAGAGTCACTAAATCAATGTGAATGTTCGGGTACTTTTTCTCAAAAGCAGCAATCGTATTTGTCCAATTGTAAGATGACTCAGTGCCGTAAGCATGGAATTTGATGGTGACCGTTTCAGCTTGTTTCGAATCTGATGATGCTTTTTCGTCACTGTTGTTTCCTGTACATCCTGCCATTATAACAGTAAACATTACAGTACAAAGCAATGGAGCCCATAACTTTTTCTTCATCATCTTCCCCCTATAATTGTTAGGCATTATATTGAAAACACTTACAAAAGAGATTTTACCAAATTTAGTTACCCTAGCGTATAAAAAATAATTTCACTAGTCTAATGTAAATTTTAACAAAAATAACCTAGTTTTTTATCATTACAGAGTTCTAGCGCTAAAATAGTTCATGTAACCTATCAAATAGCAGTATCCTATTAATTTAGGGCCAAGTAGATATCTAATATTTGATTAAACCTTATTTTTACTAACACCCAAAAAGAAAGCGTTTTCCATAAATTCAATTACAAGGGAATCATTTTTTTGTTGTCTCTACTTCAAATTTTGAAAGATAATAAGTGCTAAGAGTAAGATGATATCTAAAGACTTATGCACCCTGTACATGTAACTGCTGACTGATTTTACGAAACACTACATTTGACATATACATCAGGGCGAAACTTAAACCGCTTCCAAAAAAGAGCAGTCCCACTCCAGAGAAGAAAAGGCTCACTAAAAAAACACTTGTTACGGCAAGAATCATAGCTATCGTATATAACGGGTACGATATACTAATTAAAAAAGCTGTTTTAATATATTGCAGGGTTCTGTACTCGTAATGAACAAACACCGGAAAAACATACAGCATGACAATCAGAAGCAGAAACACAGCACCTATTAAACAGCCTGTTAGAATTGGATATAAAACCCCTTGAACAGAGCTTGTTACACGCCAAACCAAGTACAAACCCATAATAATCCCAAACAATACTAACCCTAGAATATTTGCCTTTTTAAACTCTTTTTTATAGGTTTCCCAAAAAAATGTGAAGATTGGGAAATTAGCTTCACCCTGTAGCCATTTGCGAATAATTGAGAACATCGCTGCTGTAGAAGGCGCAATTCCAAAGACGAATACTCCAAGACTAATAAAAAGCAGCCATAGGAGATTGATATACGCCAATCGAGTTATCCATTGGCAGATACTATATAACTTTCCCATCCATCCAGTTGCTTCCACTATTGTATCCCTCTCCTTCATTTATTTTTACTGTCACTTATTTAAACATTTTAATGAAAATGCTTTCATTTGAATAATCACTTTTTTGACTACTTTTGAAACTTTTTTTACTTCTTTATAAAACATAGAGTTTAGAACGCATAAAATAACCTGGGCTTTATTGAATATTGGGCCCAGGCTTATACTTGAACTATTAACAGATAAGAATTTTTATGTTTAAAGAACAGGTAAAGGATTGAGCTCATCTGTTTGGATCACGATTTTCTCGCTTCCCTCGCTAATGATGATCTCCCCGTTCACAATCTCAATCTTTGGAACAGCATCCCAGCTATTTACAATATTTTCACTTCCCAGTTCCCCAAACACTATATTTATGAGCCAGTGTGTACCTGGCTTAACACTAGCTTTGACTGTAGGGATAACAGTACGTGTATTCATGAGATTTGTGTTTGCATTTGGATAAACCAGCTCTGCTTGTCCGTTTCCATACAAGCTTTTAATCCCACTCGCTCCCCAAGGGAACTTCACCAAACCTTCTTGCCCGTTTAGAATGACCTCAGCCGTTTGACCTTTATATTCCTTATGTTCAAGTCCAAGTGCGAATCCGCCATCAGCACAATCTAAGCCTCTGCTTGTCTCAATACGATGGACACGAATATGCCATGGAACCCCAGCGACAAGCCATGTTTTGATTTCAACATCCATCCATGGCTTCCATTTGGTGTACACCACGTTACCGTTAACCTCATATTCCTCGCACTTTCTTTTCGCTCGATAGATGTTGTCGCCCTCGCTTACCGCCAGCATGGAGTCAAATGCGCCTTGTGCAAGACCCCACTCTGCTTTTTGGACACTAAACCCAAAAAAGTTGGAATATGCAAATTTTTCATATTTTGCTGCTACATGGGAATGTTCATTTGTGTGCTGATAGCCAGCGTTAAACGCAACAATATGACTTTTTGTATTCTGCCTGCATATAATAAAGCGCGGTGACTGTTGAACTGCTTTCGCTTTCAGGGATGGAAGCGGCTTTTCTTCTGTCTTCCAGAAAGGACTATCCTCAGGCAGAGCCAGAAGTAAAAAGGTTTTAAGTGCCCAATATGGTGAACCAGGTGAGTTATAATTTTCCGCCATAACCAAACTTGGATAACGATAGCCAATCGTCAGCAAGCCATTTGAATCGAATATAGGCTGTTTGAACCACCAACGCAGATGTCTAAGGATGATGCCCTTTATCACTCCCGGCGGAAACGGCTCTACCTCTGCGTATAAGAGTGCACTCCAAAAGGCAGCTTGTGAAAATCTGTAGCTTAAGCTTCTTCCATATGGAAGGGCTGATCCATCCTCTGCAAACCAATACATGAAATCTTTAGCAAAAGCCTCAGCCCTGCTCTTATACCGCTGTGCTCTGACTGGATCCTCTTCACCCATTAACTTTACATACAATAGGCTATAAAAATGGATGGCGAACGGACCGTAATAATCACAATGGGCAACTGGACCGTCTGCGTACCAGCCTTCCTCTAAATAAAATTGCTCAATTCTATCAAGGTTCCTCTCCATTTTTTTTCGATCATAAGGTAATCCAACACTCTTAAAACCGAGATTAACTAATATAGGGAAAAACAGCCAATTGCAATCATATACACTAACTTGATTGATCTGGTTGAGCCATGCGAATAGGTTCTCTTTTTCTTGTTCGGTAAGCGGTTGCCAGATTTTTTCGGGTATAAGTGCGAGAGCATAGCCAAATGCAGCCATTTCTACTGCCCGTTGATCAAAGTCAGAGATTTCTCCCCAATATTCCTCATGAGAAGGATTTGTGCCATTCTTTATTCCCTGCAAGCAAATATCCCATATATCAGATTCCTTTCCTGCCGCCAAAAGAGGGACAAGACCCCAAAGGACTCTTGAGAACCCCTCCATTCCGGCAATTGGATCAGGATAGCTGGTACCTGTTTGTCCTATTTCAAGAAGGGCTCTTCCCTCGCTGTAATAAGGCTTTAACGGACTTAAGATTTGTTGTACAGCCCCGATGAGATCCTCCCTCGATTTGAGAGGGTTCTTCTGTATAGGTAAATCGAGCTTTAACATACACGATTCCTCCTTATAATGGTCACATTAGCAGCTTTCGATTCTACCAAAATAATTCCTTGTAACCTTTTAATCTTGCAAGTCCTTCGACAAAGTAGTAGTCCCCATATATCAGCGGGTTATCTAGATATTTTCCCTCTGGAAAGTGGCTTGTGCCATGCAGGATCAGCCCCTCTTCCGAACCGCTCCAATCACCATAATTCTTGTATAAAGAGTGCAGGATTTTCTCCCCAACTACTTTGTACATACGAGACTGCGTTTCTGGAACTGTATCTCCCAATAACAGTAAACCGCACGCGGCGATTGCACCTGCAGAAGAATCCCTTGGCGCATCCACATCAGCAGGAAGGCGGAAATCCCAATGCGGAACGAAATCATCTGGCAGATGGGACACGAAGAAATGAGCAACTCGTTTTGCTGTCTCCAAAAATTTAGCTTCTCCTGTATAGTGGTAGGATAACGCCATACCATAAATCGCCCACGAGGTTCCTCTTGACCAAGCAGAGTAAGGAGCATAGCCTTGACCGCCAAGCGCCTCAATCATTTCTCCACTTTCAGGATCGAAGCGAATAACATGGTGAACAGCGCCATCGCTTCGGATAAAATGATTGAGCACGGTTTCGGCATGCTTTTGGGCAATATTTTTGAATCTAGGATCACCAGTTTCTTCAGAAGCCCAATACAAGAGAGGCAGATTCATCATGCAGTCGATAATTGCGACTCCTCTATTGTCTTCTCCCTCAAACCAAGGGTTCCAGGCACGAATGAAATTTCCATTTACGTTAAAGCGCCCCATTAGAAGATTCGCTGTCAACAATGCACGCCGTTTGGAAACCTCGTTCCCTAAGAGCCTATACTGAGCTACACTTGTCAACGTCCACATAAAGCCCATATCATGATCGAGCCGGTAATAATCCTGTTGAACAACATCCAGCTTTGCCTCACATTCCTCTGCCAATTCTTTTAAACGAGCATCCTTTGTATCGCGATATACATGCCACAGCAAGCCAGGCCAAAAACCAGCTGTCCACCAGTACGGTTCTGCGAGTACATACTTGCCGTTTTCACTCGCGTGAGGAAAATTAGCACCTATGCTTTTGCTTGTCTTATCAACTTTTTCAACAACGTTCTGCCATGCTTCATCTACCCACTGTAGTTGATCTGTCATCTTCTTCACCCTTACTCATTTAAATTGAAGTACCTATTGGGCGCTATACTGGTTATCCCGGTATAGCGCCAGATTTTCCGCTGAAATGCTTTCTAAAATCAAGTCTTAGCCTTTCACCCCACCTAACGCAATTCCTTCAATAACTTGTTTTTGACCAATGATAAACACAATCACTAACGGAAGAATCGCGGATACAGCCGCAGCCATGATCAAGGAATAAAATTCTCCATTGATTGTTGTGAATTTCTGCATTGC
>NZ_SCFM01000098.1 GCF_004138295.1 Ectobacillus funiculus
GAGAAACCATTCCCAATTGCGAAAAGAACGAGAGAATATTTAACAAGAATCGGCATGGATTGATCATTGCTGTTTGAGAGACTGCTGAGAGCCTGTTCGAGAGGCTCTCAGCAACTCTGAATCTAAAATGATGGCTATTAAAAATAGTGTTATTTGGTAAAGAGTCCTTATAAATTTCATAAATGCTAGAAAGGTGTTCAGGGCAATGCTATTGAAAAAAGCACTAGATCTAACAAAGAGTATACATGAATATCGTCGGAATATAAACGATGTATCAATGAATAAAGAAAGCACTAGTCCAGAATTAACAATGTGCCGAAAATTAGATGGCGAAATTAGAATGTTACAAAGGATTTTATCTGGAGGACATTCTTCAGTAAGCAGCTAATATAAGCAGGAAAAATATTTTGGATAAAGCGTTCATTTCGTAAAATTCTTTTAAATGTAACAATACACGCATTACTAACAGAAAGGGGTAATTTAACATGGAAAGTATCAGGAATACTGATAATTCAGTTGAACTGGAATATGATAAGAAAAAGGACCCTAGAAAATTTTTGAAACTAATCACCATTGTATCCACTTTTGGCGGGCTATTATTTGGGTATGATACAGGGGTTATTAACGGTGCGCTTCCATTTATGGCTAGACCTGACCAATTAAATTTAAGCCCTTTCACGGAAGGTTTAGTAGCAAGTTCTTTAGTATTAGGTGCTGCTTTTGGTTCCATATTCGGCGGGCGCTTATCGGATACTAGAGGGCATCGAAAAGCTATTATGTATCTGGCGATTTTATTTTTCCTTTCTGCACTTGGTTGCTCCATCGCACCAAATACAAATATATTGGTTATTTTCCGTTTTCTATTAGGACTTGCTGTCGGTGGTGCCTCTGTAATCGTTCCATCTTATCTTGCCGAAATGTCACCTTCAGAACGGCGTGGTAGATTGGTTACTCAAAATGAATTAATGATCGTTACGGGTCAGTTTCTTGCTTACGTATGTAATGCAGTGATTGGAAATGTTTTCGGAGAAGCAGGACATGTATGGCGTTATATGTTAGTGATTGCCTCATTACCGGCTGTAGCGCTTTGGATTGGAGTATTGATTCTGCCTGAAAGTCCTCGTTGGTTAGCATCTAAAGGAAGAATGGCTGAAGCACTGAAAGTACTTAAACAGATTCGCAGCGAAAGTATCGCTGAACAAGAATTGAAAGCGATTAAAACACGTATTTCAGAAGAGAAAAAAATAGCAAGAGTAAAATTTAAGGATTTGAATACACCATGGATTCGACGCATTGTCATTCTCGGTGCGGGAATTGGAGCTATCTCGCAATTAGTAGGGATAAACTCTATCATGTACTATGGAACACAAATTCTGCAAAATTCTGGTTTTGGCACAAAAACAGCATTGATTGGAAACGTAGCAAACGGAGTAATTTCTGTTATTGCAGTTATTGTTGGGATGTCCATCATGCACAAAGTGAATAGACGGACAATGTTTTTGACAGGTTTAATAGGTGCAACAATTGCGCTTATTGCGATCGGGATTGCTACGCTAACACTTTCCGAATCTCCAATATTACCATATATAGTATTATCAATGACAATCCTATATTTAGCTTTCTTTCAAGGAGCTATTGGTCCCATGACATGGCTGACATTATCCGAAATATTCCCTGCACGCTTACGTGGTATGGGTATGGGTACGGCTGTTTTATGTTTATGGATTTGCAACTTCTTAGTAGGATTATTCTTCCCAGTTCTTCTAGAAGGAATCGGACTTTCAGCAACATTCTTCTTATTTGCTGCGTTTGGTATTGGAGGAATCATTTTTATAGCAAAATACTTACCTGAGACAAGAGGATTGTCCTTAGAACAAATAGAGGATAATTTTAAAGCTTTATAGGAACTACTTGGTACTGGATGATACAGTCTATTGTAAACGCTTTAACATCTCTCGGGCTGAGTTAGGAAGTTCTGGTACACCACCTATCACAGCCGCTACTTATGGTGAACTGAAACCCAAAAATTAAACATGAAGGCTAGGCAGCTTTCTGGGCATAAGTCGGTATTGAACCGGACTTATGCCTTTTTTCTTAATCCATTTATGATTGTACTAGTATCTAAGCCTCTTCTGCTTTGCCGTCAGCTCCAAGACGGCTTTCCACGACAAATAAATAATGGCTTTTGAGATAATAATCATACATATGAATCGACTTCTACATTCTCTGCTAAAAAGTAAAAAAAATTTGCTTACTTCACCATAAAATCAAATGAGTTTTTTACTGCACCATTCATAATAATGGATAGTGAATGAACCCCTTCGTAATGTTTCCTGGTAGTCAAATCTTTAAAGGAATGTTTTCGTGAATAAGATTTAGTCTCCCCGCTTTTTATTTCCGTTTCCGTTATCTGAAATACTTTTTTGCTCCTATGTCCTTTAGATTTAACATAGTCAATTGCATATTCAATCCTTATTTTAGTATGCTTTTCAGATTTGACCTGAAATGAGAAGGAAATCTCTTCTCCAATTGAAATACTATCAGGACTACAAGTGAAATGCAGGAATTGAATGGATTCATCATCCTTGTAACCAAAAATAGACAACACCCGCCTATCCCCTTTTTTCAACAAAGTACGGCAGGCATGCTTTACAATCCAGTCCGTATATTCATGCTTTCCATACCAATCCAAGGCAATTTGGATAACCAATTCCGGATGTGTTTTTGAGATGTCATTTAGATTATTAGCAACACTTTTGCGAACATAGAGTGATGAATCCATCTTTAATTGCTCAAGTACAGGAAGAATTGGAGCGGGATCTTCCTTAAATTGCGTCAATGCTTGCCCCCAAGGAAGACTTGGTCTACATCCCTCACTTGCAAGCCTTCGAACATGTTCATTAGGATGCTGCGCCCAAGTATTCATCTGACGCATCATTCTCTCTGGATCGCGGATGAGGAATGGCCTTACAGCAAATTCAGCTGATGATCTCTGCGTAAATCGTTCCAAAGCTTTCATAGAAAGCTCCCAATGTTCCTGATTTTGCCCGTACACTTCCACAAAATCAGGAAAGAACAGGTAAGGAAATCCTGTACATTCCTCATCAATTTTAAATAGAACGTTCAATGCCTCTTCGTATTTCTGAGGCAGGTACTTTCCAAGAGATACACTTATCCGACGTATTCTGGCTTTCAATTCTAAAACATCCCAATCATTACCTAAAACAGCCGCAACAAATCCCTCAATATCGAAAGCCCCATACGCCTCCCTAACCTTCCTGCCAAATTGATAAAGAAATTCCTTATTATACATAGCTTTAAGTGGTTCTGCCATGTGTATTCCCTCCTATTCGGTTCAAGTATGTCATCTTTGTACACCTCGTGAACTACCCACCACTTATCCGCTGCGCGTCTTGAAGTGGAGGTCCTTCCAAATACTCATACAAACCAGCTATATATTCATTGTAAACCTTTCTTTCACAACCAAATGCTTGTTCCAGACGTGTTGCTTGTTCTTCAGTAGGAACAATAGCGAAACGAAAACCAGAAGTGGTCCAACCATCTGTTAAAAATTTTTTTGTTCCTTTTATATGAGTTCCATCTTCCCTATTTGCTATTTTCAACACCATCTTCTATGTCTTGGTAATCCCATTATAACGAATGTGTGTTCGACTCTCAATAACCAACTACAAAGAAGAGAAAAAAATAGGCTTACGCCTACTGAACACTCATCCCCTCCCTACTCATTGGGCTACGCCCTTCTCATTTCTTGAGGAAGGGGACTTCTTTTCAGAAAATCTGTTAAAACACCCTACCTAGTATACAAAAATATGTAGACAAGAAACCAGGATCATCCCTCTTCCTTTTAGGTTAGAGATCTAAGTAAGGGTTCCGCCCCATACCTATCAAACTAAAACCCTATTGAGATGTATCTTAATCCAATGTCGTGATAAAATAATAGATAACACATTATCTTAGTAAAGGGATGAACTAACATTAATCTACAAGAAAAGGTAAAAAATCTGCCATTATCCCCTGGAGTTTATCTTATGAAAGACTCACTTGGCCAGATCATTTATGTGGGAAAGGCTAAAAATTTAAAGAATAGAGTTCAGTCTTATTTTCGAGACTCAAAAAGCCATTCTCCAAAGGTTAAAAAGCTTATAAATCACTTAAAGGATTTTGACTATATACTTACAGATACAGAATTTGAGGCTTTTATGCTGGAATGTAAATTAATCAAAGAATTAAAGCCCACATATAACAGGATGATGAAAAACCCACAATCCTTTACCTATATCGCCATCAACATGAACGAGGATTATCGCGACATTGAGATGACTTATAGCCCCATTGAAAATGATGGCAAGCTTTATTTCGGTCCATTTACAAGCAAGAGCACAGTGGAAAGAGCAATTCAAGGTGTAAAAGAATGCTTTAAAATACATTGCAATAATCCTTCTCGAAAGAATACCGCCTGCTTGAATTATTCTTTAGGCTTGTGCATCGGCATGTGCCTTGGGGGTTCTGCAGTGAAACAATACAATGAGATAATAGACAAAATGATCGCTTTGCTGACAGGCACTGACATGAGTATTCTCGAGGAAATGAAGCAAATGATGGTAGCTGCTTCTGAGGAGTATGATTTTGAAGCCGCCTCAAAATATAGAGATAATATAAATGCAGTAAACTCCCTATTATCTAAAGAAAAGATTATAGAATTCACAGAAGGAAACCACAATATCGTCACCATCGATCCCTTAACCAATTCTACTATTAAACTTTTTCTCATTAAGAGGACCAATGTACTTTTTAGCCACAAATATTCACTAGAAAGCAGCTATATTGAACAGCTCAGTGAAGAAATAAAAACAAACATTTTAACGTATTTCAAAAGTAATGACCTAAATTCAGCGATTGCTGTTAGCAGAGATGAAATCGATGAAGCGCAGATTATTTATAGTTATTTAAACAGTGACAACTGCTCCCATCTAATCATTCCAGACAAATGGCTTAACTCTGAGAACTATTTCAACATAAATCTAGCACTTAATACATTATTGAGAGGCCAAAAAACTAGGAAATAAAATGAGCTCTACACCAAAGCATGTCCTTGACTCACTCTAGGACAGAATTCCTTCTTCGCTGCAATCTAGGAGAATCCATTGTTTGCCCCTGACGGATTGCGTGCGAAATAATGTCTTCATGAGAATAAAGAACAAATTCACGCAAAAACCAAAACCTTCCATCTACCCGACGGAAGGTTATTTGGCATGTTCATTTTTAGGATCACACCTGATGATACTATTAGATACTAAAGTTAAATTGGATGGGTTTTCGTTGAATTTCGAAAAATGACTTTCGGAAATAATATAACCTGTCTCTTTGTTTTTTCGTGTCCTTCGATTCTTTCAATTAGTAAATCTATTCCCTGGCGTCCCATCTCTTCAATAGGCTGATCTACTGAGGTAAGCGGAGGATCAATGCTTCTAGATAAAATCGTATTATCGAACCCAATAATGGATAAATCATGAGGTACCCTTAGCCCCCGTTCCTTTGCCCCTTGCATGATACCGACTGCCAACAAATCATTACAGGCGAAAATGGCAGTTGGACGGTTGATAAGACCCAGTATTTGTTTGGCAAGTTGTTTACTACTTACAGTAGAATCACAAACAAAAACCAAACTCTCATTATATTCTAAGCCTGCATCCTTTATGGCCTGATGATACCCGTGTAGGCGCTCTTTACTACTCCTTGTGTTCTCAGTAAAAACTGCGATGGTTTGATGTCCTAGTGATAAAAAATGTTCAGTCACCTGATAGCCGCCTAAACAGTCATCAACATGGACACTATCTACACCAAGAGAAGGAATATTTTGGCCAATTAAGACAATGGGCAGCCCTTCACCCACTACTTCCTGCAAAATCGCATCATTTTCAAACCCGCCTGCCAAAATAAGCCCATCGAGATTTTTCTCCTTTAAACGGGTAATATACTGTACTTCCTTTTCTGCATCATTTTCTGTATTGCATATAACAACAGATAATCCCAATTCATGTCCACGCTGACAGACATTTTTTGCGATCTCTACAAATAACGGATTTTCTAGATTTGGAATAAGCAATCCTACCGTATAAGCGGACCTCTTTTTCAATACAATAGATGACCTACTTGACGTGAATTGTAATTCTTCCAAGACCTTCATTACTTTTTTCCTTGTAGCATCACTAATTGAACCCTTATTATTCATTACCATGGAAACAGTAGACATAGAAACTTCTGCTTTCTGAGCAACATCATATATTGTCGTTCTCATTTCTCACCTCTCTTATTACACTGTGTTCCTAAAATTCCCTGCTACGTCGAATTAACCGCTAGCTGGGAATTTATCCTTTCTTACAGTGAAATATAGACTATCCAAGGAACCCCTTGGATAGTCTAATCATTTTTAATTGATCATTACCAACGGGTGATACCTTTGAACTAACACACCATCTCCATCTCTTACTCTTTTATTTTTTAGTTTCTATAATTGCCTTATTTTATTAATAGTAGGCTCCTCCAAGATTATCTACGCCTTTTTATTTTTACGGGAATCTAGAAGAACTGCTGCTACGATGATCGCTCCCTTTAAAATTTGCTGCCAGTAAGAAGATACGTTCATTAAATCAAGTCCATTGTTTAGAACCCCGATGATCAAAGCACCAATCATTGTTCCTGGAATCGTACCAATTCCGCCATTTAAGCTTGTTCCGCCGATAACCGCAGCGGCAATTGCATCCAATTCATACATTAATCCAAGGCTTGGCTGTCCCGCAGAAATACGTGCTGTTAACATCAAACCTGCAATAGCTGATAACAAACCAGCGTATGTGAAAATCATAATTTTGTAGCGATCTACTGGAATTCCGCAAATACGTGCAGCTTGTTCATTTCCGCCGATTGCGTATGTGTACTTACCAAATCTCATTTGACTTAACATAATATGCGAAATAATACCCATTACGATGAAGATCAGGATTGGGAAAGGAATACCAGCGATTGTACCTTTTCCGATAAACATGAAGGACTCTGATAAGTTTCCGATTGGTCTTCCATCTGAATACAGAAGCGATAAACCCCTCGCTGCTGTCATCATTCCTAATGTCGCGATGAACGGAGGAATTTTTCCTTTTGCAGAAATCGCACCGTTAATAAATCCAGCTGCTGCTCCAATTGCCATACCGATTGCAAGTGGAACGAATAATGGATATTCGCCAGGATGTGCGTAACTTGCAGCGATTACCGATACAAGGGCAATAACCGAACCAGGAGATAAGTCGATCCCTGTTGTAATGATGACCATTGTCATCCCCATTGCTACAATACCGATGAAAGAAATTTGTCGTACAACGTTAATCAAGTTATTTACGTTTAAAAAGGCCGGTGATAGAATTGACATTAAAATACACATTGCGATAAAGATGAATACAATTCCGTACTTATTCAAGATTGCTGAGATTTGCTTCTTTCTGTTAACCGAATTTGTAAGCACCGTCGGGTTGCTTACAGCACTTTCTTGCGTTTTCATTGCTACTCCTCCTTCAAGGGGTTGTATTCTTTCCAGAATTTATAAATTTCCAGCCATGAATAGATTCTATGCAGCAGGAAATTGTCAGAACAAACTATGCGTGCAGCTGCATGTTTGTCTTCTTTATTGATATGCAACTTCTAGAATTCTTTCCTGGTTCGCTTCTTCTCTGCTTAGCTCGCCTTTTTGAATTCCTTCATGCATCACAATGACTCTATCACTCATTCCTAACACCTCAGGCAATTCAGAGGAAATCATAATAATTGCTTTTCCCTCCTGTGCCAGCTTCGACATCACCTTATGTATCTCAGCCTTTGCTCCAACGTCTACACCGCGTGTTGGTTCATCTAAGATCAATACATCAGGATCATTGAGCAGCCAACGGGCAATCAGTACCTTTTGTTGGTTCCCTCCGCTTAGGTTCATAATAAGCTGGTTTAAATGAGGTGTTTTTACTCTTAATTTCTCTACCTGCTCGTTGCATACTTTTTTCACTAGGCTGTTATTTAGATAGCCAATTTTTGAGAGATTATCAATATTGGACATAATCATGTTTTCCCGGATCGACAACGGCAGGAATGCACCTGTCAGCTTTCTGTCCTCTGTTAATAAGCCGATTTTATGACGGATTGCTTCTTTCGGCGAATTGATTTTCACCTGCTTGCCGTGCATATAAATTTCACCAGAGGTTGGCGGATCAATTCCAAAAATGCTTTCCATAATCTCGGTTCTTCCAGATCCCATCAATCCCGCGACTCCTAGAATTTCGCCTTTGCGCACCTCAAAGTTAACATTTTGGAATTTTCCTTCTCTGGATAGATTCTTTACAGCTAGAACAACATCTGTAATTTCGGATGGCTCTTTATGGAATACTGCTTTAATCTCACGCCCTACCATCATTTGAATCAATGTGTCTTGATTCAATTCACTTGCCGGTTTTGCTCCTACATACTGTCCATCACGGAATACTGTAATATCGTCGCAAATCTTAAAGATCTCATCCATTTTGTGAGAAATATAGATAATGGAAACACCTTTTTTCACCAAGGAATCAATAATGCTGAACAGATGATCAACTTCCTTATCTGTAATGGCCGAAGTTGGCTCGTCCATAATAATTAAATCGGCATTATAGGAAATCGCTGTTGCAATCTCGACCAT
>NZ_SCFM01000099.1 GCF_004138295.1 Ectobacillus funiculus
TAACATAACATCTCATTATCGGAAGTAGCCATGCCCAGGGCATCCGCATGGGCACTGGGTTTCTCGCAATCTCCGAAATTATGGAGTATGCAGGATTTTATGCAATGCCCAAATGGCAAGGATTGTGGCAAATTTGCCATTTTATTTCCCGCTCCGAAATTGCATAAAATCCTGCATGTTTTTTCGTGTGAAGAATAAAGTGAAAAAGAGTACAACACCGTGTATTCACCTATCTTCAAATAAAAAACGCCCCTCTAGTGGCGGATGAGGGGTGTTTTTTATTTGCTAAATAATTTAGCAATCCAACTTTTCTTTTCTTCTGTTGCTGCAATCATTTTCTTTGTTTCCTGCATATCACGAACAAGTGACATGAGTTGCTCATCACGTCTGCTTTCTTTGTTAGAACGATCGTATTCTATTTGAGCCTGTTGTTTTTCCTGATTACGAATTGCTTCTTTCAAGTATTCATTTTGTGCTTTTATATCTTGTAGTTCTTGTTTCATTGCTGTAAATTCAGCTGCCATTGCTTCTATGTGTTGAAATAAGAGAGCCATTCCCTTGTTCGCCTGTTCTCCAAGTTGTTCTTTTGGTTGAAGAGCATGGCTATTTTTAGTTTGAGACAAGCTGTTCTCCTCGCGAACACCCCCTGTTCTCTTATCAAGATCAACCCTTGATAATACAACGTTTACGGCTGTATCTAATGTTAAACTTCGTACTTGAACAAGCTCTTTCATATGCTTTAAAACAAAAATGTCTTGTTCTGTGAAAGCTCTACTGTTGTTCTCTCCTCTGACAAAGGGATACTCTTGACTTTCCAAAGCAAGGCACCATTTAGTTAAAGTGCTTCGGCCAATCCCTAATTGCTTTGCTACGTCTTTGCCCCAGTAAGCCCTCTCGGTATGCTGTTCGGGCATCTGTTCTCCTCCTATTCTCTTAGTGTTCTCCTAATGAAGAATAAAGGCGTCATAACAACAATTTCTTGCTGTTCTCTTGTTCTCCTGCCTGTTCTTAAGTTGTTCTTCACTTATTATTTATCGCACAAATGGGTAGAAAACGAAAGTTAGAGGAGAAAACTTAATCAGCAGCCACACAGCAAAAAAAGTGGTGGAACTTTTGGAGCCGATAAAAAGAAAAAGCCGCGCTTATGGTAAGCACGGTTTTTTGGTGATTCCAGACGTGGTGTACGACTGGATCTATATAATTTAGAAAGGGATAGTAACATATGGATAGTGTACCACCCTATGGATAATTTCACTACGATTTGGATACACACTATTTTATGCAAAATTAGAGTGGGGAATAAAACGGAAGGGCGGCTACAACCCTTGCCATTTCTACATTGTATAAAAACATGCATAACGTGAAATTTCATGGACTGGACAGAAAGTAAGAAGAATGGGGATGCCCCAAGAGTTTGGCAGGGAATCCCTAGCGATTCCCACTTCCGATAATGCGTGGTTATGTTAACCTGACATGCATAGGATATTCATTAATCTTTCTCCCATTACCGAATCGACCCCACTCCTGACACGTCGCCTTCACGACAGCCGAACACACAAGCATTCGACCTGTTAGTGTTAGGAAGGTTCTGACTAAGGAACGGGGCAGAGGGCTTTCACTACATTACTGTTAGTATTCAGCTGAACACGCATGTCCGTGTTGGCGGCTACGAGGTTTGTCATGATCCCACTGAAAGTTTTTGGTGAGTCCGACAGTGGACCAAAGGTCTTATTCCCCGCTGTGATGAGTGCGTTCCAGCGCTGGATGACGGGAAGGATTGGATCACCAGAACTATATTGATTGATCGGTGCGCGCTGCACTCTCGTCGTCGACACGACTCTCGCTGTCTGTGCGACGCCTTCAACATTGTAGGTCAGCGTACCCGTGCTTGAGGACCACGAGATGAGCGTAGCAATAAGATCACTCACTACGATAATACACATCCTTTCTGATGATTTTGTTAACTTACTCTTTCAGATCTTATGTTAATTTGACATGTATGGAATAAAAAACATCAGGGAATCCAAAATTTCCCCTGATGTAACGACTAATTTCACTGCATTATAAACTACCGATTTATGGAAAGTAATATGGAAGATATATTAGTATATGTATAGCTTGTCTATTAGACTGGACAAATTATCTATTAATGCAAAAATAAACGCAGGAAAAACTACATTGAATTCTGATAATGACGAGTTATGTAAACCCCTCTTGTATAGGGTATTCATTGTTCTTTCTTCCACTGTCGAAGTAGTAGTACAACATAAAAGATACTCAAATCGTGCATGTTTCTTTTCTAAACCCTTAATAAAAAAAGCTGGTACATGTATTGACTCTTAAGGTTCTAAAACTGTAATCAGTACGTCTCGTGTGGATACTAAATCGAGTCTAGCTAAAGCAAGAGAATGGGGAATATCAGTTTCGCTAACACGAAGTAATGATAGGGCTGTTTCAATGTATTTAATGGCATCGTTGGTTTTATCCATTGCCAGTACTGTTTGGTTTCCTGATACTTTAATAATCAGTTGGTTATCTTCAAAAGGGGGAAAGACAAGGTTAAGGGGAATGATAGAATCGTCGGAAAGATCAGGATCAGTCAGGAAGGTTTGGATGGTAATAAAAGCAGTTGTGAGGCTATCAATGGCTGCTTCGTATAGTGCTATTTTAACTGGATTAGGTGGTATAAGCTGCTGAAATATGCTTAAGGCACTCTTGGCAAAGAAAATAGCTTGTCTTGTATTCATCAGGGCCAAATGTACATTTGCAGCTACTTTAGGTAGCATTATTTTCACTCCTTTCTAATGAATTCCTTATAGTATATGTCATACAAACAAGCCCGCCATAGATAGTTGTATAAATCTATTAAATAAACTCTATTAAATATTATTATTCCGATAATGAGGGATTATGTTGGACAAGCATACAAGAAAAATGAATCCATTTTCATATAGTACTAGTATCACATAAACGAAAAGAGGTGCTTTTATGCCTGAGCAAATAACTACCACTGAATCATACTGGACTGTGTGTTGGAAGTGGATTTTCCCATATCCCTGTAAGAAAGTAAAAACCGTAACCAAATGGTGTTACAATTTCAAATGGGTCCGAGAATACCGATGGGGATTTTTTTGTTACTTGGAAGGTTGTGAAAACGGGGTTAGATACACTTGGTACGCCTTTTGCTTCAACCTCTTTGGGACAGAGACCTATTACAACATTTATATGTGTTTTAATAATCAAAAACAACGCAACGGTAGCTGTGGTTAAAAGGCATATAATCCGATACATTTCTGTATATAGGGGTCCCGCCCACATTTTACTGAACAACAAGAAATATTGAAACAACTTAAATCGTGTTAGATCTACTAACTACCGATAACACGGATTATGTTTACCTGACATGTATAGGGTATTCATCATCAATTTTATTGGACAAGCATGGATAAACGCACAAGAAAAAAGGGCTTATTTTTCATTTAATATATTAATATATAAAAATATTTAATTTTAATAGAGAAAGGAGAGTGATTATTCTTGTCCCCAAAAAATAGCAAATCTAATTCTTATTGGTTTCCTTGTGCGTTTCCAGCTACGTTTCCTCCGATTTCGGTACCACAAGGCGGTGGTGGTGCTATTATCCCTTTTGCTTCAGGAACCCCAGTTGTACTAACTACTGTTTTAAATAATCTAGCTAATACCGGTGCTCTCTTAGGATTTGGAAGTTCTATAAACAGTGTTAACGTCTCCGGATTCACACTAAATTTAGGTACCGGAGGAATCCTTGATTATGCGTTTGTAGTTCCTCGTGCTGGAACAGTCACATCAATAGGGGCTTTTTTTAGTACTACAGTAACAGTTCGGCTCGCTGCAGCAGTAACTATTAGCGCACAATTATATTTAGCAGCTCCAAATAGTAGCATTTTCAGTCCTGTAGGTGCCCCAGTATTATTAACCCCAAGCTTAGGTCCAATCATTGGAATTGGTGAAAACCGTAATGCTGTCGCTCCAGCGGCAATACCAGTATCTCCTGGTGATAAATTATTAATGGTTTTCTCAATAGATCCAATAGGTCTTAACCTCGTTTCCACTGTCACAGGTTTTGCAAGTGCTGGTATTACAATTAGTTGATCTAACAAATAAAAACCATCCGTAATCACGGGTGGTTTTTGACTACTCTCCTTTTTTATTTTTCTGAACTGATTTTAGTTATCCTGATTCCCTGTAAAAATTACAGAGCGCAATTATACAGTTACTTCGTATCTATCATTTGCGAAGTTGCACAGCAACTTGTTCTCAATTCGTTTTTCCTGCAGGGGCTGTCCTCTTATTCTCTTTTTCTATGTATTTTTCTTTCTTTTCTCTTTTCTCCATATCACTTTCATCACTCCTTTCATTCCTTCTTGTAGCTGTTCTCTATCTTTTCTCACCATATATGTTGTTCTTAACATCCATATAACCCCACATCCCAGCATCATTATCTATTCATATTCCTGATTCATTTCATTTTTTCTCTCATTTTGTCTCTTTGTATATTCCTTTTTCATTCTTATCTCTTATTCTTCTTTTCTTCTTTCTCTTTACATTTACCCTCTATCTATCCCGAACGCCCCATTTGTATGTTCTCCACACCTCATGCCGACGAAGTTGGTATGAGGTGTGGAGACGAGAACTCGAATAGAAATGGGGCGTTCGGGCGGCGGTATAGCGCAATTTCAAGTGTGCACTATATCCATACATAAATTGAAGCGCCAATAATGTATAGGTATAGTGTATAGATATTGTCTACACCTTTATGTTGGCTCATATCGCATTGGAAGTAGGGAGTACAAAAGAGATTCATTTTAAAGCTCCTATTGTCCTTTATAAGCGTATTTTTCGTAGATAGGTAGTTTTACTCGACGTTAGCTAAAAAAGCGCACAAGAAGGAAAATAAAGCTGTATTTTATGCTTTTTTGTATATCTTGAGATCTTCCTCCAAACGACGACGTTCTTCTTCAAGGTCTATAACTTCAATTTTAGGTTCCTGGGACTGCTGTTTTTGCTCCTCTAACCATTCTGGAAGTTGCTCTTTATGTGTAGTACGTTGTTTTGGCTGCTTAACCTTCTGTTTTTGTCCTAGCTGTCTCATCATATCTATTACAACCTTTTTAACGTAGCTTTTTGCTGCTTGTGTATTCGTAGTACCGATTGCTCTACAATCTTCTGCTACGTCCAAAATAGCTTTGATAGTCTTTTCATTGGTTATCTCATGTTTTTTAATTTGTGAATGCATAAGATTAATTACATCAGATTCCGTTATTACGGTAGTAATATCTTCTTCTTCAAAATCTTTATATACCTTTTTAAGTTCAACTTCTTTATTTCTAACTGATTTCCCGTGACGGATTTCCCGTGACTGATTTTCAGTTACGGTAGTCCGCGACTGATTTTCAGTTACGAAAGTATCCTCTTGTTTCTTCTCTTTTCTTTTCGCCACTACAGCCGCGTTATGAGTTTTGCCGATGTACGTTAAACCTGTTTCGCGGATCCGTTGCAAAGCATAGCGCAGCTCATCAGATACCTCAGGAACAAATGTATCCAGTTCATCCTCATCTAACTTTGCTAACATAGTCAACTTAACATCTGAAATAAGAGTAATAGCATCAAATTTTCCATCACCTGTTATTTGCTCGTGGAAACCGTAGCCTTTCATTACTAATTCCTCAATACCACCTTTAATGCTGTCTCGTCCGTCCTTAAAAAAATTATGAAAGGTTGTTTTGTTAATTTCGTATTCTGGAGGAAGCGCCATTGCAGTAAATAAGATTCCTTTTGCTTTTGCGCTTAATTCCTTATCCAATCCAGCTTTGTTATGTAGTTGTACATAGTTACTAGTTTTAATTGTTTTAACATTTGACATAATAAAAAGACCTCTTTTCCATTTTTGGAGTTGCGAAAAATGGTAAGAAGTCTCGAAAGGATAGAATTGACCTTCTAAAAAACTATGTGCTAAACTGTTGCTAATAACACATGTTTAAAAAAGGGTATACTATGCCCTTTGAGCTTCTTACGGGACGCTTTATTCTCGATTCTTTGGTCGGAGGAGAGAATAAGGCGTTTTTCCATTTATCCGCACTATTTATTTCCTCAATCTTAGCATTGTTTTCCAATCTAGTTCAATGAAAATATAGGAAGGAGGTGCTAGAATAGCAACCCCTTCGTTCTTACAAGGTTTAATCATACCAGTCATTCCACCACGTAATTTTGACTTCCTGCTGATATATTGCTGCATCCTCTTCTTCTTGATATTCCTCGTCATCATAAAAGAAAGCCCTAAAAATCATGATGGCTGAGGCGGATGTTTCCAGCGTGGCTGATCTAGCAGAGCAATTAGAAGTGCCAGCTTCCACATTACGTTCCGCATTAAATAACAATGCTCTGAAAGTAAGGGACCTTGTGAAAATTGCGGATCTTATTGGTTATGAAATCGTGGCCGTAAAAAGGGACAAATAAAAAAGCCTTTCCCTGATTAATGGGAAGGCTTTTATCAATCTCGTGATTCGTTTTACTCTCACGTTCTCTCTGGTTATGAAACTGCATCCCTTTTAGGTCGTGAGATTTCATTTTTTGCATCCGGCAAACCGCAAAACTCATGCAGGAATCCCCCTCGTTTCACCCTCTATTTCGGGGCTAGATTTCGGCAAAAACTTCCATGTAAAGTATAACCCACTATACTTTACTCCGTAAAGTGTGGGGTCTGCGACGCTTTTTTTCGGCTTCCGCCGAGCCATGCCAGAGCATGGCAAACCATTGGGCGCCGCCCAAACCCGCAAGGGGAACTTTTCCCCTTGCCCCCCCTCCCAGTAAGCTAAAAATTCCACAAGGAACGGGTAGTATTTTTTGAGAAAACCACTCAAAAAATCTCCACCCTCAACAAAGAAAAAGTCGGCTCCTTAATCGTCGCCTAATGGCTATCGCCATTTCTTTTTCTCCGTTGTCCTTGCACAATTTTTTTCGGCTTGTTGTGGATCCCTCGCCAAGCCGACAGACCAAAAGCAAGGGAAATGTTAAAACCTTAATAATCACAAAAAGCCATCCAAACAGGATGGCTTTTTGTATCTGAGTTTATGTTATTTTCACGTCTTTATGTACATTAGATATTCTAACTTACGTTGCTTTCTTCTATAGCATGTTGCCAACTTGGGTAGTAATACAAAGCACTTCGCATTAAATCAGGATAAAGTTCTTTTACCTGTTTTTTACGCAAAGATTGCCCTTCATTCCATAACCTCTGGATCTGAGTAATGACTTCCTTTGATGTTAATGGAACATCCATTCTTCATACCTCCTCTGCCAAGTTATCATGACATGAGTATCTTTCCCTTTGGCTGATAAATTCAAACGATAAATATGGCCTATTTGCTGCACCTGTTTAAGAATGAATGTTGACATAATCCCCGAAAGCGGAAGTATTTAGAAGATATTATAGTTTTTTCTTTTTGGAATAATCCGTAATACAAATCACATACTAAAATTAGGCTCTGATAAGAGCTTCGGCGACGACTGCATTGACAATAGCAAATTTCATTTTTCAAGTTCTCCAGGGAGGCTATACATTTAATGATGTATAGCCTTTTAGAATAATACTTTGCAAAAGGAGCATAATAAGCGTACACTCAACAATTCCATAGGCTTAGGACACCTATATTGTAGAAGTGTTAAGCGTTTAGGTTAGTTTTAAGTAAAGTTACAGTGAAGTACACAAAACCCAACTTTCTCGAAAAGACTATACATCTAATGGTGTATAGTTTTTTTCTTTTGTGAATAGTTTCAAATCCGTGGAAGCATACTATAATTAGCACTTTTAGACTGACAGGAATGCATTCCTGTCAGTCTAAAAGTGCCGGCAAGGAGCATATACAAACTCCAGTAAAGCTATCCATTTCATTATGGGTAGCTTTTTCCTTTTACGAATAATAAGCTTGCAATCAACATCATTCGAAACTAGGCTCCCCACCTAGACTATTTCAATCGGATACGAACAAACCCCTCCCGTTCAGAGAGAGGCTCAATCCTTATTGTACCATTCGGAAGAGGTGATGTGTTGTGTGAACTGAATGTATATTCCATACATGTGAAGTTAACATAACATCTCATTATCGGAAGTAGCCATGCCCAGGGCATCCGCATGGGCACTGGGTTTCTCGCAATCTCCGAAATTATGGAGTATGCAGGATTTTATGCAATGCCCAAATGGCAAGGATTGTGGCAAATTTGCCATTTTATTTCCCGCTCCGAAATTGCATAAAATCCTGCATGTTTTTTCGTGTGAAGAATAAAGTGAAAAAGAGTACAACACCGTGTATTCACCTATCTTCAAATAAAAAACGCCCCT